>CAZBJI010000020.1:0-66027 GCA_964492175.1 uncultured Polyangiaceae bacterium
GCCGACGCGGAGGCTCATGTCGGCGCAGAGGACGACCCGCGGCGCGACGCCACGCGCGGCGCCGGCGCGCGCGACGCGCTCCACCCCCTCGGCCGAGTCGACCGCGAGGCTCACGTCCTTGCCGTCCGCGGTGAGGGTGGCGAGCGCCCCGAGCGCCCCAGGGTCGAGCGTCGGGTAGGCCACGAAGAGGTCGTCGAGCCCGCGCGTCGCGAGCGCCGCGGCCTCGGCCATGGAGAAGCACATGAGGCCGCGGGCCCGCGGCGATCGGACCGCGCGCTCGATCAACGAGCACACGCGGATCGACTTGGTCGCGAAGCGAATGGGGACGCCGCTTCGTTCGGCGGCCGCCGTGTGCTTCGCGAGGTTCGCGTCGAACACCCCGAGGTCCACGATCACCGCGGGCAGCGCCGCGCCCTCCAAAGCTCGCCGCGCGCGCTCGTAGGTCCACGTCATCCTCGCGATGCGAGCAGGGCCGGCGTGACCTTGCAACGCTTGGGAGCGCAAGCGGTCCGTGGTCTCATGTGGGGATGCTTCGTCTCCGTGCGCGGTGGGCCGTCGCGAGCCTCTTCGGCGTCGCCGCGCTCGCGCCGTCGTGCTCGGACGACCCGCCGTGCGAGGGGGCGTGCGCCTCCTCGTCCGTCGTGATGATGGAGTACGACACGGACGGGTTCTTCGATCGCCCCTTCCCGAGCGACGCGCGCCGCGACGCGAGCGGCAAGCCGATCGTCACGGGCTTTCCGAACCCGTTCGCGATCTTCCTCGTCGATCGCGTCCTCGAGATCGTCGCGCAGGACGCCGACGGCTTTGGCACGTCGTCCGGGATCTTCTTTCGCGTCCCCGGCGGCGTCGATCCTGGCTCGCTCCCCACGCTGGCCGGGAGCGCCGAGGCGAGCTCGCCGGTGCAGCTCCTCGGCGTCGATCCGACCTCGCCAGACCACCTCGTCCGCTACCCGGTCAGCGTCACCTTCGCGGCGGATCCCGGGCCCTTCGGGGCGCCGGATCTGCTCTCCGTGGTCCCGCTCCAGGGCGCGCCGCTCAGGCCGAAGACGCGCTACGCGGTCGTCGTGACGAGGGCGCTCCGCGACGCACGCGGCGTAGAGCTCGGCGTCGCGCCGGCGGTGGCGGACCTCCTGTCCGGTGACGTCCCGCCCGGGATGAGCGCGGAGGCCGCCGAGGCGCACCGGATCTTCGCGAGCACCGAGGCGGCCGGGATCCCCTCCGACCGGATCGCCGGCCTCACCGTCTTCACGACCGGAGATCCCGTCTCTCTGCTCGGTCGGGCGATCGATCACGCGCGCGCCACGGCGCTCCCGAGCCCCGCCGCGGCCTTCGTCCGCAACGAAGAGTTTCCGACCTTCTGCGTCTACGAAACGACCATCGACATGCCTACCTACCAGGAGGGCGCGCCACCGTACTCCAGCGAGGGGGGCGGCTTCGCGGTGGACGCGCAGGGTCTCCCCATCCTAGGAGGGTACGAGCGCGCGAACTTCGTCGTCACGGTTCCGAAGCGCGAGATGCCCGCCGCCGGCTACCCGCTCCTCGTGTTCTCGAGGACGGGCGGCGGGGGCGATCGACCGCTCGTCGACCGAGGCGTCCGCGCGACACCGGGCGGGGAGGCGATCGAGCCGGGCACCGGCCCCGCCCTCGAGATCGCGCGCGCGGGCTTCGCCGGCGCCAGCGTGGATGGTCCACACGGTGGCCTGCGCAACGTCTCGGGTGGGGACGAGCAGCTCCTCGTGTTCAACTTCCAGAACCCGCTCGCCCTGCGCGACAACGTGAGGCAGTCCGCGCTCGAGCTGGCGCTCATGCCCGCGATCCTGGACGGCGTGACGATCGACGTGAGCGACTGCCCCGGCGCGAGCGCGCCGAACGACGCCGCGCGCTTCGACGCGATCGCGGTGATGGGGCACTCGATGGGCGCGTCGATCGCGCCCCTCGCGCTCGTGTTCGAGCCACGATACCGCGGCATCGTCCTGAGCGGCGCCGGCGGCAGCTTCCTCGCCAACATGCTCCACAAGCAGAAGCCCCTCCCCACGAAGCCCCTCGGCGAGCTCGTCCTGGGGCTCACCGCCGCCGGCTATCCGCTGACCGAGGGCGATCCCGTCCTCTCCATGCTCCAATGGGCCGGCGAGCCCGCCGACGATCCGACCTACGGCCGCTACGTCGTGCGCGAGCCGCTCACCGGCGGTCCGAGGCACGTCCTCATGATGCAAGGCATCGTCGACCACTACATCATGCCGCCCATCGCCAACGCGACGAGCCTCTCGTTCGGGCTGGACCTCGCGGGCCCCGCGCTCGACGGCGAGAGCCCCGAGCTCGCGACCCTCGATCCGCTCGTGGCGTTGCTGCCGCTCGTCGGTCGCGGAGCCATCGCGCTGCCCGCCGCCAGCAACGTGGCCTCAGCCGGCGGCGTGGCGGCGACCGCGGTCGTCACGCAGCACGCAGAGGACGGGATCGAGGACGGGCACGAGGTGGTGTTCCAGACGGACGCCCCGAAGCACGCTTACGCGTGTTTCCTCGCCGGCCTGGCGGCGGGGGCGCCGCGCGTACCGTCCGCAGGGACGCCGGGCGAGCCTTGCGATTGACGGCGCGCGACCGGGCGTGGCCGGCTAACGTCACGAGTCCGATGGCCACGACGGTCCGCCTGCCTCTCCGCTCCTTGACGACCGCGCTCCTCCTGGTCGCGTCGGGCGCCTGCACGCCCGCCCCCACGCCCACGCCGGGGCGCCCAGCGCCCACGGACGCGCCCGGGGAGGGCCAGCCCCTTCCGCCGTCGGCGCCGGGGACAGCGGCGAGCTCCGAGACCGCCCGTCCCCCCGACCCGGGCACCACGCCCGCCCGCCCGCCGCCGGCGTACGCGGGGCCGGGGCGGCACCCATCCGCCGAAGCGACCCCGCTCGATCCCGAGTTCCTCCCCTTCGAGGACGGGTGCAGCGTCGACGCCGACTGCGCCACCAGCGAAACGGGCATCCAAGGGCGCCTCGCGTGCTGCGACTCGTGCGCGTCCGTGGGGGGGACGCCAGCGACGATCCAGCGCGTCGACGCCGTCTGCCGCGCGCGGCGGGCGAAGAACAAGGTCGGGCCATGTCCGCCGCGTGACTGCGGTCCGCTCCAGGCGGTGTGTCGGGACGGTCACTGCGTGACCTATTGAGGCCCCCGGGGCCGGGCGGGTACGGGCCCGTTGCCGGGGCGCCTCGATCGTCCTACTGCTTGGCATGGCTGGCCAGCGGTGTCCGCGGTGCGCGCAGGAGTCGGGCCGCGAGCTCGCGGCGGCACGCGCGGCGGTAGAGGTCGGGGAGATCGATCTGCTCGCGTGCGCCGCGTGTGGAGGGATCTTCATCGCCTCCACGCAGCTCGCGCTCGTCTGTCCGACCGCGTCCCACTTGCCGGAGCACAAGGGCGAGGTGGAGCTGACCGGCGGTCGTGGTCGCGGCATCGAGGGCTGCCCTGGCTGCTCCGCGGCGCCGTACGAGATCAATCTGGCGGGCGTGATGGTGGACTTCTGCACGAGGTGCCACGGGCTCTGGCTCGACGGGAGCGAGTACGGCGAGGCGCCCACGCTGGAGCGCCGCGAGGCCGCGCCGCAGAATCCGTACCGGCGGTCCGCGCCCGAGGTCGGCGAACAACGGAGCCAGCTCCCCTGCGCTTACTGCGGCGAGAGGTTCGCCCCGAACGTCCTCGGCTTCTGGGAGCACGGGCGACTCTGCCGCGCCTGCCTGGGGCGGCGCCAGAATCGGCAGGCGATCCGCCGCGCCGAGGGAGACTGGCTCGACGAGCTCGTGTCGGGGCTGACCGGGCATCTTTTCGAGCGATGACGGCGCACGCAAGTGTTGGGTACGTTCCCCAGCGTCCCCATGATGCGCCTCTACGACAACGCCTTCAGCCCGTTCGCCCGCAAGGTCCGCCTCGTGCTCGAGCACAAGGGGATCCCCCACGAGGTCACCGACGGACTCGCCGTGCCCAACCGGGAAGCGCTCCGGCGCGTCAACGGGCGCGTCGAGGTCCCGGCGCTGGATCACGACGGCGTGGTCGTGGTCGGGTCCGCCGACATCGTCGCGTACCTCGAGCGCGTCGCCCCCGACCCGCCCATCTACCCCAGGGACCACGCCGAGTGGGTGCAGGCGCGCGCCTGGGAGCGCTGCTCGGACACGCTCGTCGACGCCATCCTCGTCGATCTGTCGTACTGGGTCTGGGCCGAGCGAGACGACACCAGGCCGGAGGCATGGGTAGAGGCCGGTCGCCGCGACATGGACCAGGTCTACGCGGCGCTCGAGCGCGACCTCGAGGGCCGCGACTTCCTCTGCGGCCCGGTCTCGATCGCCGACCTCGCGCTGTTTCCTCAGCTCAACGGCACCCGGATGCTCGGCGTGCCCTACGACGCCGCGCGGTTCCCTCGCGTGCACGCCTGGTACCAGCGCCTCCGCGCGCTGCCGATCGTCCAGGCCGACCTCGGGCGCGTGAAGGACTACGTGGAGAGCGTCGCGGCGGGGCGCAGCGCTCCGGTGGAGCGGAAGAAGATCTTCTGGCGCGGCGATCGGATCGAGTGGCTCCTCGCGAACGGGTTCCACGGCTGGCTCCACGACGAGATCGAGGCCGGGCGCGTCCTCTTCCCTGGTCCGGGCGTCCCGGCGCCCCGCACGAAGTAGCCATCTTGCGACGCGCGGTCGTGAGGCCGACGCTCGGGCGCGTCCCCCCGTGAGGCCCTCCGCTGAGGCGGCCGCAGAAAGATCCTCGCGGGGAGTGAGCGAGGCCCCTTGACGGCCAGCACATGAATGAATATTCATTCTCCCCGTGCTGCCGACCACCACGCGCCCGGACGACAAGAGGGAGGCCATCCTGCAGGCCGCCCTCGAGCTGTTCTCCGAGCGCGGGTTCCACGGCACGGCCGTCCCGGCGATCGCCGAGCGTGCCCGCGTCGCCGCGGGCACCATCTACCGCTACTTCGACAGCAAAGAGGCGCTCGTGAACACCCTGTTCAAGCGCTACAAGTCGGCGCTCGGGGCGAGCCTGATGGGCGGCTTCCCGTTCACCGGGACGCCCCGCGAGCAGTTCCACCACTTCTTCCGGCGGGCGATCGAGTTCGCGAAGAAGGAGCGGCTCGCCATCCAGTTCTTGGAGTCCCACCACCACGCGCCGTACCTGGACGACGAGAGCCGGCAGATCGAGGAGCGCGTCCTCGAGCCGGCGCGCGCCTTCTTCGAGCAGACGGAGCGGCTGAAGGTCACGCGCAAGGTCCAGCCGGAGGCGCTCGGCGCCATGGTCTGGGGAGGCATCGTGGGCCTGCTCAAGGCGAGCTGGGAGGGGCGGTGCGTCCTCGACTCCAAGGTGGAGAACGCCATCGAAGAGGCGCTGTGGGATGCGCTTCGGAGGCACGAGGACTGACGCTCCCTCGCGCCGGGGCCGCGGCCTCGCGCGCGTTGGGAGAGAATGAATATTCATTCCTACATCGCGGAAAGAACCAGGAGATCGCCATGAACCGTCTCGTCGTCCTCATCACGGGTGCCACCGCAGGGATTGGCCGCGCCACCGCGCTCGAGCTGGCGCGCGCAGGCCACACCGTCTTCGCGACCGGGCGTCGCACCGAGGCGCTCGCGTCGCTCGTGCGGGAGGCCTCCGGCCTCGACGTCCGCGCGCTCGCGCTCGACGTGACGCGGCAGGCCTCCATCGACGCGGCCAAGGCCGCCATCGACGAGGCGACCGGCGGTCGTGGCGTGGACGTGCTCGTCAACAACGCTGGGTACGGCCTCGTGGGGCCGCTCGAGGATCTGTCCGACGAGGCGCTGCGCCGGCAGTACGACACGAACGTGTTCGGCCTCATGGCGGTGACGCGCGCGTTCCTCCCCGCGATGCGGGCGCGACGCAGCGGGCGCGTCATCAACGTGAGCAGCATGGGCGGCAAGATGACGTTCCCGCTCATGGGCGCGTACAACTCCACCAAGTACGCGGTCGAGTCGCTCTCGGACGCGCTCCGGATGGAGCTCGCGCCGTTCGGCGTCCGCGTCGTCTTGATCGAGCCTGGCGTGATCAAGACCGAGTTCTCCGATGTGGCGATCGGGGGCGCCACCGTCCGCCCCGACTCGCCGTGGGCCTCGGCCATCGCCGAGGCGGACTCCATGCGCGCCAAGTTCGAGTCCACGGCGGTCGGGCCCGAGCACGTCGCGCGCGCCATCCACCGCGCCGCCGTCGCGCGGCGCCCGAGCGATCGCTACGTGGCCCCGCGCCGGACGTACCTGGCCCTCTGGGCCGTGCGCGTGTTCCCGACGCGTTGGGTCGACGCGGCGCTGCGGATGGCCGGCGGGCTGACGAAGAAGAAGCTCCTGGGCGCGCACGGCCCGACGCCCGCCCTGGCCCGGTGAGCGGCGGATTCGGGTATCCTCCTCTGCGGTGGGACGCATCGTCACGGCGCGGCTGGAGCTCATCCCGATCACCGTCCCGGTGGTGGAGGCGGTGCTCGACGGAGATCGCGAGCGCGCCGAGCGTATCCTCGAGGCCCGGGTCCCGAGCGCGTGGCCGAACCGCGCGCTGATCGAGCGGGCGTTCTACGCCTCGATCGAGGCGATCCGCCTCGACCCAGGCAAGCGTCTGTGGGGAGACCGCGTGATGATCTCCCTCGAGCGGCCTCGCCGCGTCGTCGGGAGCGTCGTCTTCCACGGCGGTCCCGACGCGCAGGGCACCGTGGAGGTCGCGTACGGCGTGGAGGAAGAGTCCCAGCGCAAGGGCTACGCCACGGAGGCCACGCGCGCGTGCGTCGACTGGGCGCTCCTCCAGGAGGGCGTGAACCTGGTCCGCGCGGCGACTCCCCCTTGGCACGTCGCATCGCAGCGCGTGCTGGAGCGCTGTGGGCTGGAGCGCGTCGGGGAGCGCGAGAGCCCGCTCGGCGAGCTCTGGGAGTACGAGCGGCGGCGTTGAGCGCCGCACCGGCTACGACGTCGGGCGCTTCCAACCTGCGGGCCACTCGCTCACGCTCGCGAGCACCTCACCCGCGGCGTTCGTCAGGGAGAGCGACGTGCCCGCGCCCGTCGCGCGGAGGGCGAAGGTCTGGCCGTCCACCATCGCGACGAGGGGGACCGCGGCGTCGCCGGTGCGCATCCATTGGACCGCGCGCTCGAGCAGCACGCGCGCGACCGTGACGCCGGGCATGTGCGCCGCGATGGGGTTCGGCTCGAGCGGCGTACCACGGGGTCGCCACCGCGACTGCCACGCGAGATCGAGGCGAAAGAGCTGGATGAGCCCCCCCTCGTAGCCGACGGCGGCGGTCCGTCCCGTGGGGTCGAGCGCGAACGCGCTCGCCGATCGCTCGTCGTCGCTGAGCTCGAGGGGCGGCAGGGTGTCGTCGGTCCGCCACAGCGTGATCCCGCAGCGGTCGTCTTGCGTCGCGACGACCGCGCCGCTCTGCCCGACGTCGGTGTCGTAGAGCGGGCGCGGGTGGGCGAGCACGATCGGCGGCCAGTCGAGCAGGTCGACACGATGGATGCGCGCCGAGCCGTCGCCTGCCGCGGTGAGGATCTGGTTGCCCTGGCGGAAGAAGCGAGCGCGCCGGACCGCCTTCCCGCCGTGGAGCGTCGCGCGCGGCGCGAGTCGCGGCTCACTCCCCACCGTCCCGAGCCTCGTCTCGTGCAGGAGAACGTCTTCCCCGCTCACGAGCGCGAGGTGGGCGCCGTCCGGACTGAGGGCGACGTCGTCATAGAAGGGCGGCGCGCGCCGCGTCCCCACCCCATGCAGACGGCTCTCCACGAAGTGGGCCTGCGCGACGTCGGGCGGCTCGTCGGGCCTCCGTCGTGGGGGAAGCGCGGCGAGGTCCCAGGAGATGGCGCCACCTCGGCGGAACCCCGCGACGAGGAGGGAGGCCCCGTCGCCCTCCCGACCGAAGCAGAGCCCGACGGGGTCGTCGCCGTGGGCCCAGAGGACGCGGTAATCGGAGGGCACGTCGGCGCGGAACAGGTAGACGCCGTGGTTCGAGGCGAGCGCGGCCACCGTCCGACCGTCGGGGCTGAACGTCGCGTGGAGGATCGCCGCCTCGGGGTCCTCGTGGAACGCGGAGCACACGATCGGCGCGCCGAGATCTCGCGCGGTCCAGAGGAAGACCTCTCCTTGCCGGGTCTTCGCCAGCACCCGCTGCCCCGTCCCGTCCACCTCGAGAGAATCGGGCGTGCCGCGGAGGCCCGCGAGCGCGCGCGGGGCGCCGCCGCTCGTCGGCCAAGAGAGCACCGTGCCGTCTGCCGCCGCGCTGAAGAAGCGCGCGGCGTCGGGCGCGTAGGCGATCGCCAGGACGACGTCCGTGTGTCCCTCGAGGTCGACGCACGTGAGCTCGTGACGAACCATCTCGGCGTTCGGGCTCCCTCGGATGAATCTGCGCCAGGTATGCTCGACCCGATGCTATGCGAGGTGCTCGGACGAGTGCAGCGGATCCGCTGGGCGTGCGAGGACCCGTCGCGATTCTCGGTGTCGCGCGTCGCGCTCATGGCCGAGCACCTCCGCCGCGCCGCGATATGGGCCCGCGACCTCGGGTGCGAGCCGGAGTGGCCGTTCTTCGACGTCGCGAAGCACGCCGCGGCGCTCGACGTCCGAGCCGACTATCGCCTCCCGGACGCCGCGGTCTCCGCGCTCCCGGCGGCGGTGCGGGATCTGCTCGCGTCGATGTTGCGCTTCGAGGCGCTGCGCGCTCCGCCGCGGCCCGATCTTCCGCACCCCTACGAGCCGCTCCTCTGCCTCTTGGAGCGCGGTGGGACGTTCCGGATCGACGGGCGCGTGATCGACGTGGGCTCTGGCCACGTCCTCGGCGTCGAGATGGGGCCGTACCTCGAGCGCGAGCCCCTCGTGGCGCTCGACGCGTACGCGCTCGACGCGCTCGACGGCATCGAGACGCCGGACGCGCCCGACCTCTCGGCGAAGCCGACCACGTGGCCGCTGCTCCTCGCGGATCGAGCGCGCGTCCTCGCCGTCGCTCGCGCGCAGCTCGCCGAGTCGCTGGAGCACGCGGGCTCTTGCGAGGAAGAGGAGGACCGCGCGGACACGATCTCGTCCCTCATCTTGCCGGGGTGCGAGGACCACGCCGCGATCCTGCTGCTCGAGGGACCCGAGGCGTGGGCGATCGCGACGCGCGCCGACGCGGCTCTTCGCGAGGAAGCGCTCGCGCACCTCTCCGGGGCGCCGCTGCACCCGCTTCACGCCGCCTGGGCGCTCTCCCATGCCGCCGTCGCCGAGTGCGCGGGCGCTCCGGGCCTCGCGGTGGACGCGGACGCCTGGCTCGCGCAGATCGCCGAGGCGGCTGCAGAGGTGTCTCACGGCTGGATGACGGCACGCATGTCGCTGCTCGCGATGATCCGCGGCGCGAGCGAGCCGCTCGTCGAGCGGCTCCTCGATCGGGCGAGCGTCCGCGTCGACGGGAAGGGCGCGCTCGCTCGAGCGTTCGCCGAGGCTGCGGGGGCGCACCTCCACCGCGGCGAGCCCCGCGCCGCCGTCCACGCGGCCTTCGTCGCCCTGGTCGCGGGGTTCCCGAAGGCGTTCTCCGACGGCGAGGAGACCTTCGTCGACTTGCTGCTCGCCGCTCGTGTCCTCCAGGCGCGGCTCGAAGGAAAGGTCGACCCCGTCGGGGCGGTGGACGAGCTTCGGGCGCGGATCTCGCGCTGAGCGGCGGCGGCTCCGCGCGCCATCGGTTTGAGGTCGCCCTCCGGAGGAGTGTGCTCTACGATGGTCTCGACGTGCGCCGGCTCCTCCTCCTCTCTCCCGTCGCTCTGTCGGCCGCGCTCGTCGGCGCGTGCACGGGCCAGATCGGGGACGTCGACGCGCCGCCCGCCGTGGCAGAGGCTTGCGCCGCGATCCAGCCGGGGCCGAGCCCCATGCGCAGGCTGACCCGCTGGGAGTACGACCAGACGGTGCATGATCTGCTCGGTGACACGACGTCGCCCGCCGCGGGCTTCGTCCCGGAGGCGGTGCAGTTCGGGTTCGACAACGGCGCCCTCGGCGCGACGCTGAGCGCGGTCGTCGTCGAGCAGTTCGAGACCGCCGCGAACGACCTCGCGAGCGACGCCGTGACGGACATGCCCGGCCTGCTCGGCTGTGACCCCGCGGTGGTGGGCGAGGCAGAGTGCGTCGCGGAGTTCATTCCCCGCTTCGGGCTCCGCGCCTTCCGGCGGCCGCTCACCCCGGAAGAGCAGCAGCGGATCGGCGACGCGTTCGCCCTGAACCACGCGGCGCACGGCCTCTCCACGGCGGTGGAGATGCTCGTCTCGGCGTTCCTGCAGTCTCCCCACTTCCTCTACCGCCTCGAGTTCGGCATGCCGGACCCGGCCGGCGAGACCGCGGTCCGCCTCACCGACTACGAGGTCGCCTCGCGCCTCTCCTACCTGCTCTGGGGCTCCATGCCCGACGAGGAGCTGCTCTCGGCGGCCGAGACGGGCGCGCTCTCGGACGCCGCGCAGATCCGCGCGCAAGCGGAGCGAATGCTCGCCGATCCGCGAGGCGCGCGCGCCATCCGCAACTTCTACGAGCAGTGGTCGGGCGCCCGAGACCTCGACAAGATCGAGCGCAGCGCGCCCTACTCGCCGGAGATCGCGGAGCTGCAGCGCCAGGAGCTCGGGCTCTTCGCCGACGACGTCGTGCGCGCGCAGGACGGGCGGTTCGAGACGCTCATGACGTCGCCGGTCACCTTCGTCAACGACGACTTGGCGGCCTTCTACGGGTTCCCGGCGCCGGGCTCGACGGACCTCGTGCGGGTCGAGCTCGACGCCGCCCGCTACCCGGGGATCGTCACGCGCGGTGCGCCGCTCGCGCTCCACGCGCACCCCGCGCAGCCGTCCATCGTCCTGCGCGGGAAGTTCCTCCTCGAGCAGGTGCTCTGCTCGCCGCCGCCGCCCCCGCCGTGCAACGCGGATACGTCGCTCCCGCCGATCGACCCGCTGTCGACCGCGCGCCAGCAGCTCGAGACGAAGACGAGCGTCGAGCCCTGCAAGTCGTGCCACGCGGTGATCAACCCGCCCGGGTTCTCGCTCGATCACTTCGACGAGCTCGGGCGCTGGCGCGACGACGAGCACGGCCTGCCGATCGATCCGTCCGGGGTGCTCGTCGGGACGGACGCGTCGGGACCGTTCGCGAACCACACCGAGCTGCTCGCGCGGCTGGCGGCCAGCGAAGAGGCGCGCACCTGCATGGTCACCCACTGGTTCCGCTACGCCTTCGGCCGAGACTCCACCGAGGCGGACGGGTGCACCGTGGACCAGGTGAACGCGGTCTTCGCGGAGAGCGACGGTAACCTCCGCGAGCTCCTGATCGCCCTCACGCAGACGGACGCGTTCCTCTACCGGACGCGAGAGGAGGCGGCGCCTTGAAGCTCCCGAGGTTCCGACCGCGAGGCGTCCCGGGGCGCCGCGCCGTGCTCCGCGGCGCCGGCGGCTTGCTCCTCGGGCTCCCGTTCCTCGAGAGCCTCACGGCGCGGCCCTCCCGGGCCCAGCCGGTCGGCCCCCCGCGGCGGCTCATCGTGATGTACTCGAGCAACGGCACCGTCCTCAAGAACTGGACGCCGTCGACCACCGGGCCGAGCTACCAGGTCTCGCCGATCCTCGCCCCGCTCGACACGCCGCTCCTCCGGCCCAAGCTCTCGGTCCTCTCCGGGATCTCCATGGCCTCGGCCCAGAACACCCCCGGCAACGGCCACGCGGTCGGGATGACCAGCATGCTCACCGCCCGGCCATTCACCGAGGTCGTCCCCACGGAGTTCGGCGACGTCGGCTGGGGCGCCGGGATCAGCATCGACCAGCTCATCGCGAGCAAGGTCGCCGACGTGGGGCAGCTCCCGAGCATCGAGCTCGGGGTCCAGACCCAGAAGCAGTATGGGAACTTCTACAGCTACATGAGCTACGGGGAGGGCGGAGGCTCGACGAACGCCGTCGCCTCCGACGACGACCCGCGCAACGCCTTCCAGCGCCTGTTCGCGAACGTCCCCGACGACGAGGCGGCCAAGGCCGCTCTGCAGCTCGCGATCGACCGCCGCAAGAGCGTCCTCGACTTCGTCCAGGGCGACTTCGCGTCGATCCAGGGCCGCCTCGGGCAGGACGATCAGGTGCGGCTCGACAAGCACCTGCAGCTCCTGCGCGAGCTCGAGGAGCGGCTCGCCGTCGGCGCCGTGTGCCCGAAGCCCGACGAGCCGACGTTCACGAACGCCGAGATCCTCTCGAACGACATGTTCCCGGCCCTGGCGCAGTCCCAGATGGATCTGCTGGCCGCGGCGTTCGCGTGCGACATCACGCGCGTCGGCACGCTGCAGTTCTCGACCGCCCAGGCGGGCACCGTGTTCAACAACTTCGTGAACGCGCCGTGGGAGCAGATCACCGACGACTACCACCACGGCCTGTCGCACCTCTCCGTGGGCTCGTCGGAGCCGAACCCGGATCCGACGCAGCTCATGGCGCAGGACGCGCTCTCCTCGATCAACGTGTGGTTCTCCACCCAGCTCGCCTACCTGGCGAACCGGCTCGCGCAGTACGAGGAGGAGGACGGAACCAGCGTGCTCGACAACACCGCGATCCTCTGGGTGAGCGAGATCTCCGAGGGGCCGACCCACCGCTTCGACAAGATGCCCTACGTCCTGCTGGGCAACATGGGGGGCGCGCTGAGCTCGGGGATGCACGTCGACTACGCCGACGGCCGCGCGCACAACGATCTGTTCATCACGCTCGCGCAGGCGATGGGAGCCTCGGACGTCACGACGTTCGGCGCCCCCGAGTATGTCCAGGGACCGCTCGCCGAGCTGCTCGCCTGAGCGCGCCGCAGGCGGAGCGCCGAGGCGACCGCGTCCGAGACCACGGCACCGCCGCACGCGGCCGCGGGACCGAGATGTGGTCCAGCGCGCCCGGGATCAGCGAACCGGGTTCCTGACCCGCATGTACGCCTCGCGGGCCACGAGGAGGACCGTCACCCCGAGAAAGACGAGCCCCACCCTGGCGTGCTCCCCATCGCCACCGAAGAGCAGCACCACCAAGAACAGCGCCGTCGTGAAGATGCCGAGCACGAAGCCGCCGGTGGCCCCGATGATGCAGTGGTGGCCGCACGGGCACCGGTAGTGGTAGCCCACCGTGAACGGCTCCTCCCGGCCGCCTCCGGAGAGCGTCCCGTAGGTGAACGGCTCATGACGGAGCAACGTATCACCGCCGCAGCGGGCGCAGCGCCGACGCGCGCCGTGCTTTCGCTCGGTCTCCTCGGCGCGGTGCGTGAGGCTCCTCGCGTGGCACGCCCGACACATCTGGCGCCCCTCGAGGTCGAGCTGCAACGTCCGCGCGTCGACCCGAGCGCTGCACACCTCGCACGCGCGCTCCACCGCGGGCTTGGCCGTCATCTCCCCATGGTAGCAAGGGTGTCACGCCGTGGAGCGACGCGGCCTCTTGGGGATCGGGTCCGGGGCCGCCGGCTTGCCCTTGCTGAGCGGGAAGAGCTGGATGCAGAGCTGGTAGACGCGCTCGGGCGCCTCCTCGCTGTCGCAGCGGTCCATCATCTCTTCGCGGAACCGGTGGATCTTGGCCTTCAGGTCCGCCAGGCTCGACTCGCGGATGCAGACGGTGAGGGCGCTCACGTCTCGCTCCTCGGGCCGCACCCTCTCCACCGCCTTCGCCGCTTGCTCGATCATCTGCAGGTGGTACGCCGGGATCACCACGCTGCGCACCTCGTGGCCGGTGGTCAGGCTGGCGTCGCCGCGCTCGACCTTGCCGTCGGTGGCGCGGACGAGGAGCCCGAGCTTCAGGAGGGTCTCGAGCGCGGCTTTCGCCTGCCTCGCCTCGATGGGTGGCTGAACCTGCGCGGCGATCCACGCAGGGTCGTCGACGAAATCGCTTCGGGCGGCGAGCTCGCGGATCGCCGGGTAGTACCAGCGCGTGAGGTACTCGAAGAGGGGACCGTCCAGCTTGCGCGCCGCGCGGAACCGCCGGTTCGCCGCGACGCGCTCGAACGCACGGTTGCGCTCGGCCACGGTCTGCGCCTGGTTCAGCGCCACGAGCTGCGCGAAGAACTCGGCGCCGTGCGCGTCGAGCTTCATCGCCCGCGCGACCTTCTCGATCGCTTGCGGGCCCAGGTTGCGCGCGCCGTCCATCACCAGCTTGAGGAAGTTCGAGGACGTGAAGCCCGCCTTTCGCGCGAGGTACCGGAAGCTGTACTGGGGCAGCGCGGCCTTGGACGCGGCGAAGTGATCGCGCATGAACGCGCGGTAGTCGACGTACTCGTAGACGCTGGGGAGCGACGCGGACACGAGATCCACAGTCTACCCCGCTCGTTGCGGTCAGGACGGTCGCGGAGGAAGCTTCTGTGTTCCGCGGGAACACGGCAAACCGCGCGAAGTGGTCGCGACACTGCTCCGAGGCGAGCTTGGACGCCGCGCCTCTGGTAGCCTCGGGGAGACATCGGATGACGGACACCGTTCGAATCCTCGGGGCGCTGGTCACGGCTGCGCTGCTCTCTTGCGGCCCCAAAGGGGGCACCGACGTGGGCAACGGCGCGACCGTCTCGTTCAACGTCCGGGGGTTTCAGGCGCCCCCGGCCGGCGGAGCGCAGAGCGTGGTCCTGGCGAGCGGCGTGGAGGTCGACGCGCTCTGGATCGCCGTGGAGCGGTTCCGAATCCGCCCTGGGGAGGAGTGCAACGCGTCGGCGGACGGGGAGCGCGAGGTGCTCGGTCCTCTGGTCGTGGACCTGCTCTCCACGGTCCGGGCTGAGGCGCTGCCCGAGCTCGCGGTGCCGAGCGGGCCGTATTGCCGCGTGCGGCTGGACCTGCACGAGGTCGCGCTGGAGGAGCTCCCGCCGGGCGCGCCCGCGGAGCTCGCCGAGCACGCGGTCATGGTCACCGGGCGGCGGAGCGACGGCGTCCCGTTCACGGCGCGCACGAACCTCAGTACGGAGTTCCGGCTCGACGCCAAGGACGAGCCAGTCCTCATCGCCGCAGGGGAGAACGCCCTCATCATCGGCTACGAGCTCGACGGGCTCGTAGCGTCGCTCGACCTGGACTCTCACGCGGGGCCGACGATCATGATCGACGACGCGAGCGCGCCGCAGACCGTGGCGGCCTTCGACAAGGCGCTGCGCGCCGCCGCGCGGCTGTTCCGGGACGAGGACGAAGACGGGGCGCTCTCACCTTCGGAGAGCGCCCCGGGCAAGGAGCTCGCGGAGGACGCTGCCAACTGAGCGCGGACGGCCGCCGCGTGGTGGAGCGCCTCAGCCTTCTTGGACGGTGATCCTGATCATCTTCACCGGCGTGATCGGCCGATCATCCGGGCTCGTGGGCGTCTTCTCGATCTTGTGCACCACGTCCATGCCCTCGGTCACCTTGCCGAACACCGGGTGCTTGGAGGTGCCGGGCGAGAAGTAGTCGAGGTAGGCGTTGTGCACCGTGTTCACGAAGAACTGGCAGCTCCCGGAGTTCGGCGCGCCCGTGTTCGCCATGGAGAGCGTCCCGGGCTCGTTCGAGAGCCGCAGGGTCGGGGGGTGCTCGTCCTGGATGGTGCCGTCCGGGCCGTCTCCGGTGCCGGCGCGCCGGCTGTTCGGATCCTTCGAGTGTGGGCAGCCGAACTGGAGCATGAAGCCATCGATGACTCGGTGGAAGTGCAGGCCGTCGTAGAAGCCTGACTTTGCGAGCTTGACGAAGTTTCCGGCCGTGATGGGCATCTTGTCCACGAAGAGCTCCACCCGGAAGTTGCCGAGAGAGGTCTCGCAGAGCGCTGTCGGATTGGGCATGGCGGGACGCTACGAAAGGCGGCGCCCGAACACAACCGATCCCGGGCCTCGGGTGGTCACGGAGGGGGACAGGGCGCGCGCTCGCCCCGCCCGAGGGCCGACAGCGCCGCGACCACGTCCGGCGGGAGCTCGCGATCGTAGACCGCGACGTCGTCGAGGCTCCCCGCGAAGCCGTTCCCCCACGTGAGGGGGGACGCGAGGTCCGGAATCGGAGCCTCGGTCCCGCTGGCCAGGGACGTCGTCGCGCCGTCCACGTACAGCACGAGATCGTCGGCTTGGCCGCCCATGAACATGGTCTGCGCGGTCTGCCGGTACACCGCCACGAGGTGATGGGCGACGTTCAGATCCGAGAGATCGAGGTTCTCGATGACGAGGCGATCGATCATCGTGCCCGTGTACCGGAAGCGCACGGAGTCGAGGCCCATCGGATCCTGCCGCTCCTGGATCCGCACCGTGAGAGACCCGGCGCCCGAGGCGAGCACCTGAAACACGGCGGCGTCGTAGTCGACGGGCACGCGGAACCAGAGCTCCAGCGTGAAGGCCGCGAAGCCCCCGAAGACCGGGCCAGCCTGGTCGAGCGTGAGCCCGCCGTCGGGGTCGAAGCTCGCCGAGCCGTCTCCCCCGGAGACGAGCGGCGCTTGCCCTGTCACCGATCCGGTCCACGCGGCCTCTCCGCCCCAGGTGCCGAGGTTCGGCTCGCCGTCGGCGCTCGGGTCCGCCAACTTCAGGCGCACCACCGGCGCCCACGCCGCGACGCAGGCGTCGTACGCCGTGGGCCCCTGCCCGCCGGTGCCGCTGCTCACGGTCGCCGTCGCCGCCGTCGCGGTGGCCGCCGTGGCCGTCGCCGCCGCCGCCGTCGACGTGGCGCCTGGGCCGGAGGGGCCGCTCGCGGTCGCCCCCGCGCCGCCCGCGCCGTCCTGCAGCTCGTCGAGCGAGACGACGAGGTTGCACCCGACCAGGAGCGCCGTCATGGCGGCGACGCACCGCTCCATACCCATGGTATCAATCTACCGCTACACGGAGGGCGAGGACCATGCGTGAGATCGACGGGCGTGTGATCGTGGTGACGGGCGCCTCCGGCAACCTCGGCGCTGCGACCGCGACGCTCCTCGCTGGCCGAGGGGCACGGCTCGTGCTCCTCGATCGGGCGGAGGGAAGGGCGCTCGGAGCGCTCGAGGAGGGCCTGCGAGCCGGCCGACACCGCGCGGAGGTCGCGGACGTGACGGACGAGAGGTCGGTCGAAGACGCGCTCGCCCGAGGGTCGAAGGAGCTCGGGCCAGTTCAAGGGCTCGTGTGCACCGTGGGCGGCTACCTGGGCGGGAAGCCCGTCATCGACTGCCCTTGGGCCGAATGGGAGCGCATGTTGGCGATGAACCTGCGGGCCACCGTGGCCTGCACGCGTGCGGTCCTCTCCGGCATGCTGGCGCGCGGGGCCGGGAGCATCGTGCACGTCGCGAGCTTGGCTGCGATCTCCGCCGGGCCTGGCGAGGCCGCGTACGCGGCCGCCAAGTCTGCCGTGCTCTCGTTCACGCAGAGCGTGGCGGCGGAGACCAAGGAGCGCGGCGTGCGCGTGAACGCGGTCCTGCCCGGTACCATGGACACGCCGCAGAACCGGGCATGGATGAGCGAGGGGGACCGGGCCAAGGCGGTCGATCCTGACGCGGTGGCCGACGTGATCGCCTTCCTCCTCTCCGACGCCGCGCGCGCGGTGACGGGCGCCTCGGTCCGCGTCACGGGGAGACAATGACGGCGAGCCGAGGGGAACGAGCCTGACGCGCTCCGCCTCGCCGGTCCGGCCCTAGGGCGGCCACCTTCACGCGCGAGCCGCGATGGGCCGCCCGCAAGGCGGGACCATCCGAGGGGCGAGGCACCTGCTCGGCCGGTGTCCGCTTCAGGGCTACGAGGCGGCGAGCGCCTGATCCAGGCGCTTCGTGACGCGGGCGAGGAAGCGCTCCTCGCTCGTCTTGCAGGCTTCGCGGACCGCGGGCGGGAGCTTGCGGCGACGCGCCGGGAGCTCGTCGGCGAGCCCCGCGAGCCCGCCGGGCAGCGCGCGATCCAGCCCGGCGAGCGCGCGCAGCGCACCGTCTTGCGTCGGCGCGCCGTCGAGGCAGACGAGCCACGCCGTCGCGATCTCCCCGAGGTCACGGCGCTCCAGCGCGGGGTGGCGAGCGACGCGCTCGGCCCACGCGTCGAAGAAGGGGCCGATCGGCAGGAGCAGGTCGCGCGATCTCCGCAGCCCTCGTGCGGCGCGGAGCGCCAGGAACCTGTGGTTCTCCGACGCCATGATCGCCTTGTTGAGCGCGCCTGCTTGGACGAAGCGGCCCGCGTAGCGCTCGGGCGCGTCGTGGCCGAGCCGGGCGTATCGCGCCCGTAGGGGCGCGAGGTCGTCGTGTCGCGGCCACGCCTCGACCACGCGGGACAGGTCGCCGACGTTGTGGGCGAGCACCGTCGCGAGCTCGAGCACGTGCCTTGGGTCCCCGCCGGGGCGCCTCGCGTCGAGCGCGGCCCCGAACGCGGCCGCCTCCCGCTCGAGCTCGCGGTCGATCCCGGCCGCAAGCCGCTCGGCGACCTCCGTCGCCCCGAGCCTCTGCGCGCGGCCGAGCGCCCCCGCGCGGACCGCGAGCCACTCTCCGTCGTGCCCCGAGACGCCCCCGTACCGCCCGCCGTCGGCGACGCGTGCCGACACCAGGTGCGCCGGCCAGCCCTCGGTCTCTTCCACGACCGCGACGGAGGCGTCGAGGGCGTCGGCCCCTTCGACGTCTTCCCAGTGGTGGTGGCGGATGCGCACGTCGACGTCGGTGGGGACGAACGTCGCGACGGTCACGAAGTGCGCGGCGAGCAGAAGACGAAGGTACGCGGGGCTCCGGGCCGACGCGGGCCAGTCCTCGGCGAGGGCGACCGGGAGCTCCGCCAGGGCGCGCCCGAAGGAGGCGTCCCCCGCGAACCCTGCCGCGAGGGCCCACGCCGCCGTGTTCTCGACCTGGGCCACCAAGGCGGCGGGCGCGATGCCTCGGCTCACCGGCGGCACCGGCGCGCGAGCCTCTCGGTGGCGGGACCGATGTCGCTCGTCTGCCGCTCCCCGAAGTCCTCGGGCGCGGCGTCCTTCACGGCGGCCATCAGGCGGCGGAGGTCCCCTCCGCACGCCTCCAGCAACGCCTCGAGCGGCGCCGCGCCGCCGTGGTACGAGTCGTACCCTGCGAGGCGCGCGTTGTTGAGCGGCCGCGCGAGGCCTAGCTCGGCCTCCACCTCGCGGAGCAAGCGCTCCTTGGCGGCGAGCTTGTCCTGGCGCGAGCGCTTCGAGCCGTAGAGCACCGCGAGATCCGCGTAGGCCTGGCGGAGGCGCGCGCGCAGGATCGCGGTCGCCGCCTCGCCGCGGAGGTAGGTGGCGAGCTCGTCCGAGTGCGGGCCGAAGCGCTGCTCGAGCCAGAGGGGCGTGAGCCGATCGGCGACGAAGGACGCGAGGCTCTCGTTGAACTCGCTCTGGTCCTTCACGTAGACCGTCGCGTGCACGGACTCGTGCAAGATCGTGTTCGCGAGCTCCCCCGCAGCGTCGTCGCCGTCCTCGATCATGGTCGACAAGACGGGGTCGGCGAACCAACCGAGCGTGGAGTACGCGGACGCACCGCGCACGTCCACGTCGAGGCCCCGCGCGGCGAGCTTCGCCGCCTCGGCCCTCGCCCGCTGCTCGTCGAACCAGCCCAGGTACGGCACGCTCCCCACGATCGGGAAGCTCCACCGCTCCGGATCGAGCGAGAGCGGGGGCGCGGCCGTGACGACCCACACCACCGCCGATCGGTCGAGCGGGACGAACTCCTCGTAGGACCCAGTGGGCACCAGCCCCTGGCCGCTCGCGAACGCCTTGATGCGCGGCACCTCGGCGAGCAGCGCGCGCGTGCGCGGGTCGATGTCGTCGTCGGCGCGCGCAGACTCCAGGCTGCGCGCGCGGCACGACAGGTCGAGCTGACCCTCGGCCGCTTGGAGGAGGTAGTCCACGTGGAAGCAGCCCACGAGGAGCGCCCCGCACAGGGGCAGCGCCGCGGCGCGCAGTCAGCCCCCCTTGCCGAGCCGAACGCTCTGCCGCATGAGCGCGTCCACGTCCTCGAGCCAAGCCCGGAACGCGGGGTACTCGGCCACGGTGATGGTCGACTTGTCGAAGATCACCTCTGACTCGATGACCACCGTGCCGGGCTTGCCCGGCTTGAAGGTCACCTTGGCGGAGCCGAACGGCGCGCTCTTCGCCTCGCCGCCTGCCGGCAGCTCCTTGAACGTGTGCCCGGTGGGCGCGAAGAGCGTCACCGTGCGCCGCTGGTGGCTCGGCCCGAGCTGCGCTGGCAGGACGAGGGGGAGGGTCCGCTTCGGGAGCGCCGCGAACGCGGCCATGAAGCTGTACGTTCCGAGGACCGGAACGGCGAGCTCGTCGCCCTCCCTGCGGCCGTAGCCCTCGGCCTTCGCCGAGTAGCCGAGCGTCCCGGCGTTGGGCGAGTAGTCGATCTTGGGGGCGAGATCGACCGTGGGGAGCCAGCGCGCCGACAGGTATTGCTCGAGCCACTGCGCCCGCGCGTCCTCCTCCACCAGGTTGTTTCGCAGCTCGAAGGCCCAATCCCCGAGGTGCTTCTCCTTCCCCGTCACCTCGGCGGTGCCCGAGGCGTCGAGCTTCACGGTCCAGTCCATCGAGACGCCATGGTCGGAGGGCTGCGAGCTCGGGGTGTCGATGATCTTGGCTTCGCCGTCGTAGATGAAGAGCGCCTTGGCGCGCGCGTCCATGGAAGGCAGCGGTCCGAGGCGGCTCTGGGGGCTCGTGGCGTCGAGCCACGTCCCCGGCTTGCCGCCCTTTCCAGGCAGATAGGCGATGCCGTGATCGAAGAGCGGCACGGCCGCCTTGGTCCCCATGAGGACGCTTGGCATCCCGGTGATCCGCGTTTGGACGAGCACCGGGGTGGCCTCGACGCCGATGGCCTTGAGCAGCGAGATGAGGAGGATGGCTTTGTCGTCGCAGTCGCCCTGCTTGCGCGCGAGGCACTGCTGGGGCCTGTTCGGGAGCCAGTACTCGCCGGACATGTAGTTCACGTACCGGATGTCGTCGGCGACGTAGTTGAACAACGCCTCCAGCCGCTCCTGCTCGGTCTTCTTGCCCTTGGTGAGCTCGGCCGCAAGGCGCTTTACCTGATCATCGGGCTCGGAGAAGCCCTTGATCGCCTCGCGGTACCACTCGCGGAACTCCGCCCAGGATCGGAAGGTGGAGCCGACCACGATGGGCAAGAGCTCCGTGGGCCTCGGCGCGAACGGCTCGTCCGGGAGGTTCGTAGGGCTCTCCCATGTCAGGCGGATGATCCGCCGCCCGCTCTCGACCTTGTCCTCCGCCTTCTCGGCCTTCCCGTTGATCACGTCGACGCCGAGCGGCGAGGCCTCGGGCGAGTCCACGATGACCTCGTTGAAGAGCACCGGCCTCGTGATCGTCGAGCCGACGTAGTCGATGAAGTAGAACGGCGCGTCGCCGCGGCGCCCGACGGGCCCGCTGGTCCAGGAGCGCACCGCGTACTCGACGATGTCCCCCTTCTTCAGCTCCGGCCACTTGATGTACGCGCCGGCGGAGCTCTGCTCGTCCGGCTGCACCACCGTGCCGTCCTTCCGGTGCAGACGCGCGAACACGAGCTCGACCTGATCGCCCTCCTGCGGGATGTTGCGCTCGAAGAGCTCCTGCTGCGTGCGCGGCTCCACGACGATCTCCCGCGCCTGGTGGATCAGCTGGGAGACCCGCTTGTCCTGGTGGTAGGTGACCACGCGCTGGAAGTGGAGCTGGCGCTCGAACACCTCCCCAGGCTTGGCGGAGGACCGCTTGGCGCGGTC
Organism: uncultured Polyangiaceae bacterium; assembly: GCA_964492175.1. Lineage (GTDB taxonomy): Bacteria > Myxococcota_A > Polyangia > Polyangiales > Polyangiaceae > Xiheicaenibacterium. Next base: position 21,556 of record CAZBJI010000020.1, read on the forward strand.
CACAATCGTCTGCGAGGTCGCGAGGAACCGCTCGTCGGGGGAGGGCTTCTTCGCGAGCGCGTCCGACTCCTTCGGCCCGGTCCGGTCGCGGAACGCGATCTCCGCCTTGATCCTGGCGTCGCCGCGCCGGAGATCGAGCGCCCGCTGGCGCGCCGCCTGCGCGTGCCTCGGATCGTCCGTGACGGGCAGCCCGGCGGCCCGCTCCGCCGCCAGCACCGAGTCGCGGGCCAGCGCGAGCGCCTCCCAGCCCTCTCCGTCGTTGGGCGAGAGCTTGGTCGCCGTGTAGAGGACCTCCCGTGCCCAGGTATGCCGCCCGAGGGACTGGAGCTCCCGCCCGAGGTCGACGAGCCTCCCGGCCTGGGTCTGGTGCGGCACGAGCGCCGCGACGGCGGCCTCGAAGGCAGCGGCGCCCTCGACGCCGGCAGCGCTCGCGTACGACGCCGTACGCCCATCGTTGGCGGCCGCCGCGAGGCGACGCGCGTAGCCGAGGCGGAGCTCCGGGCGCCCCGAGCTCAGGCTGAAGAGCTCGCGGAGCGCGGCCGTCGGTACGCGGTGCTTCTGCTCGTCGTCGAGCTGGCGAAGCTCCCCGAGCGCGGCGAGGAGCGACCCCTCCGTGCCTGCGCGGGCCTTGACGCTCGCTCGGAGCATGCGGGCGTTGACGTCGGTGGCGCTCTTGAGCGGCTCCTGGTTCAGCGTGCGGAGCGCCCAGTCCACGCTCCCCTTGGCGAGCTGCGCCTCGACGAGCCTCCGCAGCGCGAAGGAGGCCGTGTCCGCGTCGCCCGAGGCGCGGCCGCGCTCGACGGCCTGGTTCAACCAACCGGACTTGTTCGCGCCGAAGCTCGACAGCCAGCCCGCCACGGCGAGCTGGTCTGCGGTGACCTTCCCGTCCTTCGCGACGCGGTCGAGCAGCCCGGGGGCCCGCGGTGAGCGGCTGTCGTCCGCGCCGCCGAGCGAGAGCATCACGATGGTGGTGAGGACACGGGAGGGCGACGCGCCGTCTCCGAGGGCGAGCGCGCCCTCGAGCGAGGTCTGGACACGCCTCGCCTTCACGGCGGGCCTCGCGGACGCCGCTGCGGCTGGCTTGGGTGCGGCGGGGGCGGGCGCCGCGGGCCCCGCCTTGGGCGCGCCGGGCTTCCCAGCCTTCGGGGGAGCCGCGAGGGGTCGGCTCTTCGCTCGGTCCGCGGGCAGCGGCGCGAGATCGCTCGAAGCCTCGACGGGGACGGCGGCGCCGGCCTCGTCCGTGAAGCGGAGGCGCACGCGCCCATCGTCGGGCAGCGGCGAAGAGCACACCTTGATGGCGACGAGGTGGGTCCCAGCCTCCGGCTCTACCGCGACGGCCACGCGATCGAGGATCCCCCGCGCGTGCACCTCCTCGCTCGACGCGACGGTGTCGCCGTCCCAGATCAGGCGCACCGCCCCGCTCGCCGCGACGCGCGCGACGACCGTCTTGGGCGCCGTCGGGAAGGACACGCGAGACGCGACGTACGTGCACGCCTCGGTGCGTGGAGACACGTAGAGGTCGAGCGGCAGGCCTTGCGTGGTGACGCTGTCGGGAAGCGCGCGCCGAGGCCTGACCTCGAAGTCGCCCCAGGAGTAGTCCGCCGACATCTCGGCGAAGCTCGCCCCGTCGGCCTCCGGCCCCTCTTGCTTCATGAGGCCGCCGCCTTCGTCGCGGAACGGGCCGACGACGGTGACCGCGCGGACGAGGCCGGTCGGCTGGGGAGGGACGTCCAGCTTGGCCTTCGCGAGGCCCTCCCAGCTCCGCCCGAACGGCGCGGGCGTCACCCAGTGCTGGAGCAGGCGCGCCTCGTGCGCGATCGGCTTGTCGATCCGGGCGAGCGCCGCGAGCCCGCGGGTGAGCCGGTCGGGAGAGGCGTGATCGCGCATCGCCAAGCCGACGAGCAGCCCGGCCAGGCCCTCGCTGCCTCCGTGCTGTGCCCGCTTGAGGGCGTGGTCGACCATCGCGTCCGCGGTGCCGTGGGTCCACCGCAGATCCGGCGGGACGGTCTCCTCTGTCGCCGGCTTGTCGGCCGGCTTCTTGTCGTCGCCCGCCTTGGGCGCGCCCGGCCTGGGAGCTGCCGGCTTGGGGGCGCCGGGCGGGAGCTGCGGCGCAGGCTTGGGCGCGGCGTCCGGGCCCTTCGGCTTCGGCGTCGTGTCGGGCGCCGGCTTGGGGAGGGGCTGCATCTGCCCCGGCCCGCCCTGCTGCGCGAACGCGGAGTCGCTCGGGAGCGAAGCGGAGAGCGCGAGCGCGCCGAGGGACAGCACGAAGACGTGGGGCCGCCGGCGCGCGGAGGCGGAGCTGCGAGGGCGCATGAGGACGCGGAGCGTACCACCGCGGCGGGCCCGGGGTAGGCCGAGCCGCGCCTACTTCGCGTCTTCTTTCGCCTTCTGCCGCGCGAGCTCCGCCAGCCGGGTCACGACGCCCTCGGTCGCCGCGGCGATCACGTCGCGCTCGACCTTGCGCCGCTGATCGGGCTTTCCGCCGAAGCGGATCTTGGACCGAGCGCTCCCTCCACCCTTGAGCTTGCCCACGAGCGTGCAGGTGACCTGGACGACCTCGCCGTCGTCCTCGATCTTGAGGTCCCGCACCAGAAACGAGATCTCGATCCTGCCCGTCTTGCCGAAGTCGAGCTGCTTCGAGGCGCGGCTCGCCCTGCGGCGGATCGCCTGCGCGAGGCGCTTCTGCGTGTTCTTGTCGGCCGCTCCGTCGGAAAACTCCACGGTGCCGACCTCGACCTTGGCCCTCGCGTAGGCGTCGGTAGGCGCCGTCAGCGCGACCGTGAGCGCGAGGGCCCCGAGGAGGGCGCGCATCCAGGGTCGGGTCGAGGTGGTCGTGGTCATGGTCGAGGAGGTGAGTCCCCCGACCCTAGGTCGCTCCGCGCGGGGGGGCCAACATCGCCGGCGACCGCTACTCGCACACGGCGAACCCGCCGAGGCCGAGCTGGAACGTAGAGCCCGTGGTCTGTCGCTCGGCGAAGAAGAGGTCCACACGGTAGCGCTGGCCGACCACGAGCCCGAGGTCGGCCGCGAGGGTGTCGAGCAGGAAACCTCCCGTCTCCGTGGGGTGCACGCCCCCGAGGTCCAGGGCGAGGCGCCCGGCGACGAACACCCAGAGATCGTCGTCGCCCGAGAAGGAGAAGACCTCGCCCCCCCTGCGCTCGAAGGTGAAGGTGGCGTGGAGCGTGAAGTGGTAGTTGTGCTCCAGCCCCTCGTCCCCGAAGAGCGCCCCGTCGATGGGGAAGAAGCTGTCGTCGGCGAAGATCGCCGCGTCGCCGCTCTGGGTGAGCTCCTGGCGGAAGGGTGCGGACCGGTTCACTCCCTCGACGTCGCGGAACCACTGATCGAAGCTCTCGCGCCCGGTCGTGGTGGGGGTCGAGGTGGGGCTCGCGTACACGGGGAGGCCGTCCGGCCCGAGCTCACCGGCCACGATGCCGCGGTCCGCCCCGACGACCCCCTGCTCGAAATCCGGATGGTCGGCCCGAAAGTCGCGGATTGTCCCCACGAGCTCGGGGTCGTCGCGCGCGACCTCGCACCGAGGCTCGCCGCCGCCGCGGCCACCACCTCCCTCCTCGGAGAGCTCGGGAGAGAGGAGCTCCGTCCGCGCGCCGCACGCGGCGACGCACGCGGTCAGGGCGCCCGCGAGCGCGCGCCGACTCACGGCGCGTCCGCTGGTTCGGCCAGGGCGGCCAGGGAGCGCGCGAGGTTCGCTCGTGCGGGCCCCTCGAGGCGGTCGCGGAACCCGGGCGTCGAGAAGATGGTGGTTCGCGAGAGGAAGCTCCGCAGCACGGCCGCCCGCCCGGCGCGGAACGCGGGCTCGGGCACCCACGCGTACTCCTGCCGGACCTCGCGCTCGTATGCGGCGAAGGTCTCTGCGTCGGCCCCGAGGATCGAGAGGTCCACGTCGACGAGGAGGCGCGCCTCTTCGTCTGCCGGCACGGCGTCGTGGCGCGTCGCCAGGACGAGCTCGGCGACGCGCGCGCCCGCCGCTGGCGCGAGGCCGGCGCGCGCGAGCACGCTGGCCGCGAGCTCGGCGCTCCTCTCCTCGTTGTCCTTCGCGCGCGGATCGTAGATCGCGTCGTGGAAGAACAGCGCGAGCGCGACCTCGGGGTGGTCCTCGATGGTCGCGCCGGAGCCCACGAGCTCCGCGAGACACGCCTCGAGGTGCGGCCGCGCGTGGTAGGCCCTGTGCGGCTCGTCATACCGAGCGACCAGCTCGTCGAGGGAGCCGTACGGGGGCTCTGCACCGAGCGCCCTCCAGGTCCGCCGCCAAGCCTCCGTTAGGTCCACGTCACCTGGACCCCAGCCTCGAGGGAGGCGTTACCGCCTGGGCGGATCGCCGCGGCCGCCGCCGCCGCCGCGCTTCTGCTGCCAGGCGCGCAGGAGGGGCTCCACGCCACCGAAGCCGGCGTGCGACTCGTGCCATGGCGGCGAAGCTTCGGCTCGGCACTCGACGCACTCTACTGGGGCGCCTCCCGGGCCGGAAGGCCTGGCTCGGCGCCGATCCGTGCTTGCGTCCTCCTCGCCGCGCCTGTCCCATGATCCTGTGGAGGCCTCATGAACATTCGTCGCATCGTCTTCTTCGCGCTGGGGGGCGCGGCCGCTGTCTCCGCCGCGAGCGGTGCCGGCTGCTCCTGTGACGGCGGCGCCACCGACGCGGACGGCACGGGCGCCGGACAGAGCGCCAGCGTAGGCAAGGGGCCCTCGGGGCAGGGCGGCGCCGGCGGAGGCTTCCAGAGCGGGGACGGCGGAAGCGGGGGAGCGGACGCCTGCGTCCAAGAGTCCGCCGACGCGACCTTGATCAGCCAGCCGGTCGACATCGTCTTCGTCATCGACAACTCGGGCAGCATGACCGACGAGATCGTCGAGGTGGAGAAGCAGATCAACCAGACCTTCGCAGCGATCATCGACGGCGCGCTCCCCCCCATCGACTACCGCGTCATCATGGTGAGCGCCTTCGGCGACAGCGGCAACCAGGAGATCTGCGTCGCCGCGCCTCTCGGCGGCATCCCGGACGCCGACATGGACGGGCACTGCGACACGGTGCCGGGCCAGCCCGTCAACACGGCGAAGTTCTTCCACCACAGCGCGTCCATCTCCAGCCACGACGCGCTCTGCGAGCTCCTGACCCAGCTCACCACCGCCGACCAGTTCGGGCTCCAACCCACCGGGTACGAGGGCGTGCTCCGCCCCGAGGCGTTCAAGTTCTTCGCCGTCATCACGGACGACAACGTGGGCTGCGGGCCGTACGACGACAACAACGCCGCCGACGGCAACGGCGTCGACACGGCGTGGGACGCGGCGCTCCTCGCGGCCTCGCCCACCCAGTTCGGGCTCGACGCCGCGTCCCGCAGGTACTCGTTCTGGAGCATCATCGCGCTCGCCCCCTACATGCCGAGCGGCGGCGATCCCTACGGGAGCCCCCACCCGCCGGATCCGGTGCTTGCCCCGATCACCACCCAGGAGTGCACCCCTTCGGCCGTGAACCCGGGCACCGGGTACCAGGCCCTGAGCCTCCTGACTGGCGGCTACCGCTTCCCGACCTGCGGCCTGGACTTCACGGACATCTTCACGCTGATGGCTCTCGGCGTCATCGAGGGCGCCGCCGTACCGTGCGAGTTCGACATCCCGGAGCCGCCGCCGGGCGAGACGCTCGATCTGGCGACCGTGCAGGTGACGTACAGCTCGAGCGGGCAGCTGGTCGCCACCTTCGACCAGGTCGCCTCGCTCGCCGACTGCACGCCCAACTCTTTCTACATCGAGGCGGACAAGATCAAGCTCTGCCCGGACGCCTGCACCACGGTCCAGAGCGACGAGAACGCCGAGGTGGACATCCTGTACGGCTGCGCGGTCGACGTCCGCTGAGCCCGCGGTCGGGCCGGCCGATCACTCGAGCGGGTAGTCGTCCCGGTCCGGCGCCGGCTCGCGCAGCCGGTGCGCCGCGATCAACCGCACGCAGGTGTTGTAGCGCAGCAGCGCGTCGTCGTTCGACGCGTCCGGCTGCGCCGCGTCGGCCTGCTCGTAGAGCGCCATGGCGTCCGTGAGGTAGTGCCACGCCGCGTCCGCGACGCCCACGCCGCCTCGCTCCAGCAGCGCGACGGCGCGGCGCTCGGTGAGGATGCCCGTGTAGTAGAGCTTGTCGTAGGGCTGCGTGAGCTTCTCGACCGCGGCCTTCGCCCGGTTCACGCCCTCCAGCCCGCTCGCGAACTGATCCGTGAGCGAGAGGACGTAGGTCACGAGGGCGCGCTCGTTGGCCGGGTCTACGGCGAGGACGTCGAGGCAGATGCTCTCGGCGAGGAACGGCTCGTTCAGCAGGCGGTAGCGCTCGGCCTTCTCGAGCGCCCGGGGGATCGAGTCCTTCGAGATGGCCTTGAGCGTCGTCATCCTCGCCTCCCCTCGTGGCTCAGCCGCCGGAGAACACCCGGAAGAGCTTCTTGATCGGATCGTAGAAGCGATCCACCACGCGCTCTTTCAGCGGGATGATCGCGTTGTCCGTGATCGTGATGCTCTCCGGGCACACCCGCGTGCAGCACTTCGTGATGTTGCAGTAGCCGATCCCGAAGTCTTCCTTCAGCGCCGGCACCCGGTCCTCCGTGTCGAGCGGATGCATCTCCAGGGCGGCCGCGTAGACCAGGAACCGCGGACCGATGAACTCCGCGTGCTTGTCGTGGTCGCGGAGCACGTGGCAGACGTCCTGGCACAGGAAGCACTCGATGCACTTGCGGAACTCTTGGACGCGGTCGACATCCCCCTGATCCATGCGCCAGGTGCCGTCCTCGGCGTCTGGCTTCCGAGGCTTGAACGGCTTGATCTTGCGCTTGACGGCGTAGTTCCAGGACACGTCCGTCACGAGGTCCTTGATCACCGGGAACGCGTGGAGCGGCTCGATCGTGATGGGCTCGCCCTCGGGGAGATCCGAGAGGCGCGTCATGCACATGAGGCGCGGGTGCCCGTTGATCTCGGCCGAGCACGAGCCGCACTTGCCGGCCTTGCAGTTCCACCGCACGGCGAGGTCGTTGGCCTGCGTGGCTTGGACCTGGTGCACCAAGTCCAGGACGACCATCCCCTCCTCCGTCTCGGTCGCGTACTCCGAGAAGTCGCCGCCCTCCTTGTCGCCCCGCCAGATGCGCAGCGTGACCTTGCGGCTCATTTCTGCTCCTCGATGACCTTCTTGAGGTCGTCCCGCATCGGCGGCGGCTCCTGGCGGCGCAGCTGCATGGCGCCGTCTGGGCCCTTCTGGATGACGAGGTTGAACTTCGCGTACTCGGGGTCCTTCTCCGGGTAGTCGTCGCGGAAGTGTCCTCCGCGGCTCTCCTTGCGCTCGATCGCCGCGCGGGTGATCGCCTCCGACACCGTGAGGAGGTTGTCGAGGTCCAGGGCGGTGTGCCACCCCGGGTTGTACTCGCGGTGGCTGGACACGCCGACGTTGGCGGCGCGCGCCTTGAGCTCGGCGATCCGCTCCAGCGCGGACTTCATCTCGTCCTCGGTGCGGACGATGCCGACGAGATCCTGCATGTGGTCCTGTAGCTCGTGCTGGACGGCGTACGGGCCCTCCTTGGGGTCTCGCTCGAAGGGGGCGAGCGCCTCCTTGGCGATGCGATCGAGCTCGGCGTCGGCCACCTTCCCCTGCTTGTTCTTCTTCGCGTACTCGGCGGCGTACTCCCCGGCGCGCTTGCCGAACACCACGAGATCCGAGAGCGAGTTTCCGCCCAGGCGGTTCGCGCCGTGCAGCCCGGCGGCGCACTCCCCCGCCGCGAAGAGCCCCTCGACCAGCGGCGTCATCTGCGTGTCCGGATCGACGCGAATGCCGCCCATGATGTAGTGCGTGGTCGGGCCGACCTCCATCGGCTCCACCGTGATGTCGATGTCGGCGAGCGCCTTGAACTGGTGGTACATGCTCGGGAGCTTCTTCTTGATGTGCTCGACCGAGTTCGGCAGCTTCTCCTTGATCCAGGCGATGTCGAGGAAGACGCCGCCGTGGGGGCTGCCCCGCCCCGCCTTCACCTCTCGCCGGATGCAGCGGGCCACGTGGTCCCGGGTGAGCAGCTCCGGCGGGCGCTTGGCGTTCTTGTCGCCCGTGACGTACCGCCAGCCCTCCTCGGGATCGCTCGCGGTCTGGCTTTTGTAGTTCTCGGGGATGTCGTCGAACATGAACCGCTTCCCCTCGCTGTTGCGGAGCAAGCCGCCCTCACCGCGGACGCCCTCGGTCACGAGGATGCCTCGCACGCTCGGCGGCCAGACCATGCCGGTCGGGTGGAACTGGACGAACTCCATGTCCATGAGCTCCGCGCCGGCCTCGTAGGCCAGGGCGTGGCCGTCGCCCGTGTACTCCCAGCTGTTGCTCGTGATCTTGAAGGCGCGCCCGACGCCGCCCGTCGCGAGCACCACCGCCTTCGCCTTGTAGACGTGGAAGCGCCCGCGCTCCCGGTCGTAGCCGAACGCGCCGACGACGCGCCCGTCCTCCTTGAGGAGGCGGACCGTGGTGTGCTCCATGTAGAAATGGATCCCGCGGTGCACGCCGTGATCCTGCAAGGTGCGGATCATCTCGAGGCCCGTCCGGTCCCCTACGTGGGCCAGGCGGGGGTACTTGTGCCCGCCGAAGTTGCGCTGGAGGATCCGGCCGTCCTTCGTGCGGTCGAAGACCGCCCCCCACGCCTCGAGCTCGCGGACGCGATCGGGGGCCTCCTTGGCGTGGAGCTCGGCCATGCGCCACTGGTTCAGGTATTGCCCGCCGCGCATCGTGTCGGCGAAGTGCACCTTCCAGGAGTCGCGATCGTCCACGTGCGCCATGGCCGCGGCCATGCCGCCCTCCGCCATGACGGTGTGCGCCTTGCCGAGCAGCGACTTGCTGACGACCGCGACGTTCACCCCGGCGGCGGACGCCTCGATGGCCGCACGGAGGCCCGCGCCCCCGGCGCCGATGATGAGAACGTCGTGCTCGTGCGTGTCGAACTCGGCCATGGCTCAGAGGATCCGGATGTCGGTGAGGATGCCCATCGAGCACATCCGCACGTAGGCGTCGGCGAAGCCGACGGAGAAGAGGCTCAACCACGCGAACAACATGTGCTTGCGGTTCAGCTTCGAGACGCAGTCGTAGCAGCCCTTGCCCACGGCCCCCTTGGGCAGCTCGTCCCGGCCGCCGCCGACCAGGTGGCGCAGCGCGTGGCACCCGAAGGTGAAGCTTCCGAGCAGGATGACGTTCCCGACCAGCACGAGCGTGCCGAGGCCCACGCCGAAGCCGTCCGCGAACCAGAACGCCTTGTAAGCGTCGTACGCGAGCAGGACGATGAAGACGATGGCGATGTAGAGGAAGTACCGGTGCACGTTCTGGAGGACGAGCGGAAGGCTGCGCTCCCCCCAGTAGGTCTTGCGCGGCTCACCCACGGCGCAGGCGGGTGGGTCCCCCCAGAAGGCCTTGTAGTAGGCGCCGCGGTAGTAATAGCAGGTGAACCGGAGCCCACCGGGAGCCCACAGGATGAGGATCGCCGGGGAGAACGGGATGAACCCGGGCCACCAAGCCGGGGGCGGCCCCAGGATGGCGTGCGGCGAGGTCCCGTAGATCTCCGGCGCGTAGAACGGCGAGAGATACGGCCCGAACGTGTAGTGGTCGCCCTGGAGCGCGGCCCACGTCGCGTAGACGATGAAGCTCAGCAGCCCGAGGAAGGTGAGGACCGGCGCGAGCCACCAGTTGTCCTTCCTCTCGGTCGCCAGGAACAAGCGCACCCGTCGGGGTGCGACAGACGCATCGGCCATCTGGCTCAAGCCTCCGCCGCGCAGGTTCGCGGCCGAATCCGCTATAGGAAAGACCCCTCCGCAAGACAAGGAGTTTGACGCCTCGGGGGGCGGTGTGTGGGCCGTGGTGCGCGCCCGGCGTGGTAGAAGACGCCATGAGACTCGGGTGGCGCTCTCTCTGCGCGCTCTTCATCGCGTCGGTGTGGGCCCCGGGCTGCGCGGCCTCGCATGGCGGGGCTGCCGACGGCGGCGCGCTCGCGCCGCGCCAGCGAGAGGTCGCCTCCCCGAAGGTGTGCTTGGCCAAGCGTCGCCTGCTCGAGGAGCTCGGGCACGCGGCGCTCGCCGCCGAGGCGGACCGCGCCACCGCGAGGCCGGAGATCGAGCCGGAGCTCGAGCGCGGCCCGGCGCCCCCGGTGGAGGTCGCGTACGGGACGGTCGCGCCCGCGACCGTCCTCATCCGGACCAGCGAGGGCATGGGCAGCGGGGTGATCGTCGACGGCTCGGGGCTCGTGCTCACGAACCACCACGTGGTGGACGAGTTCCTCCAGCCGGATCTCACGATCAGGGTCACGCTGGAGCTCGGTGAGGTGGGGCCCACGGGCCGCATGGTGCCAATGAAGACCGCGTACCAGGGCGTGGTGGTGAAGACGGACGCGGTGAAGGACCTCGCGCTCGTCAAGATCGTCGACCCTCCCCGCAAGCTGGCCGTCGCGTCGCTCGCGCCCGCCGACCCGCGCGTCGGGGAGCGCGTCCTCAGCGTGGGCAACGCGGGCATCGGTCTGCTCTGGGCCGCCAAGGTCTGCAACGTCTCGCGGGTGGGGGATCTCACGCGTGAGACGAGCATGTTGGAGGCAGGCGACTGCTCGCTCCGCGACCCGAGCGACGACGACGGGGAGGCGAAGCGCCGACGAGAGCAGTGCGAGGCGCGCAAGGCCGAGGTGAAGAAGGACGTCGAGCAGTCTCCGCAGGGCCTCAGCATCCAGACCACGTGCAGCCTGAACGGAGGGGACAGCGGCGGGCCCCTGGTCAACGGTTGGGGGGAGGTCGTCGGGCTCAACCAATCGCTGCGGTTCGCGGGCGGCACGCTGGCGTTCCACGTGCACGTCGCCGAGATGCGGGAGTTCTTGCGGGCGCCGACGGACGGCGCGGTCGCCGTGGTGCCCGATCCGTTCTGCGAGGGCGGCCTCGAGTTCCACGTCGACGACTTCGACGGCGATGGGGTCATCGACACCGCGTCCGCCCCGAGCTTCCCTCACTTCGACGGCGGGACCGTCAAGCCGCAGGGCGCCTACCTGTTCGACGTGGACCAGAAGGGCGCGGGAAAGAAGCCCACCGCGGAGCGCCCCTTCGACGCGGACGTGGCGCTGCTCTTGCGGGGTGGGGACGCGTACGCCTTCTACGACAGGGACGGCGACGGGGTGTTCGACGTGATGCTCCGCGACAAGAAGGCGGACGGTAGGCCCGAGCTCGCGTACCGCCTCGACGGCAAGACGGCGAAGAACGACCCAGCGCTCCTCCCGAAGGCGACGCTCGACCCCGCGCTGCTGCCCAAGGGCGCCGTGCTGGCGCGGCTCGGCGCCGCGGCGGCCGGCTCGGGCGTCGCGAAGCTCGCCTCGAAGGAGGCGCTCGCTTCCGCGGAGGTCCCGCCGATCCCGGACGTCAGCAAGACGTTCGGAAAGCGCGGCTACGCGCAGGACTCGGACGACGACGGCAAGCCCGACATGATCTACGGCTCGGACGCGCCAGGCCACCAGTCGATCCTGGTGGACGTCAAGTCGCCGGGCCTCTCCGCGCTCAAGCAGGGCGACGAGGCCGCGCCGGTCCTGGACCCCTTTCGCCTCTCTCCTCAGTTCGTCGCGCTCGAGCGCGCGAGCGGCGCGTGGGCCCTCTACGACACCGACTCCGACGGGACGCTGGATCTCGCGCTGTTCGCCAAGAAGCCGGCCGTCGACGACGATCGGTACTCGCGCGCGCCCGATTACGCTACGCACGCCTTCCAGCTCGCCCCGGGGCGCGCGCCCGTGGCGCTCCGGGACCCCATCGGGCGCCACCTGGTCCGCCCCGACCTGCTGCGAGACGCGACCGCGCAGCTCGTGCTGAAGCGTGGCCCCGGCGGCATGTCCTCCACCCGCGGCGCGTTCCCGGATCCCCGCGTGGGCTCGTTCGGCCCCGGGGAGCCGTGGAAGCTCGTGGCCCTCGAGCGGGATCGTCAGGTGCTCGAGGCCCCCGGGAAGTACGAGTACATCGCGCTCGTCGATCTGGACGGCGACACCAAGAAGCTCTCCACGAGCGCGCCGCAAGATCTCGTGGGGGAGGACAAGTTCGATGCGGAGATCGCGATCGTCCGGTTCTTCGATCTCGCGTGGGTCTACTACGACACCAACAAGGACGGCGTGTTCGACGTCGTGCTCTTCAGCCGCGACGTCTCGACGGGGAGGGTGGACAACGCGTTCCGGCTCGACCCCAGCGGGGAGAAGGTGACGCTCGAGAGCGTCGCGGGGCCGCTCCTACGGCCGGAGCTGGTGGGCGCGTCAGCGCGGGCCAAGGCCGCGCTCGCGGAGCTCTTCACGAGGGTCACGACGGTCGCGCCCTCGAAGGAGTGACGGTAGCGCTCGGGGAGGACCGCGGCAGTCGGTCAGTGCATCGTCTCTTCCAGCAGCTCGCGCCAGTCCTCCGCGTCGAGCTCCGGGTAGATGTAGTCCCCCTCGAAGTTCGTGTGGTGGAGCATCAGGCGCGCCACGTTGAACACGATCTGCGCGACGTCCGCGTCCGGGGCGGCCTCCTCGAGCTCCGAGCGAAACTTGCGGATCGCCTCGTGGTGCTTCTGCGCGACGTCTACCTCGGGGCTGAGCCCGCGCTCGATCAGCTTCGGGAAGAGCGAGCGCTCCTCGTACTGCATGTGCCGCTCCATGGCCCCGTGGAGGAACTCGAGGAGGGGCTTGCGCTCACGGGCGGCGTCCTCGCGCGAGCGGTTGGCGATCGTCATGAGCTGACGCGCCATGTGGCGAGCGGCGTCCTCCTCCTGAAACAGGTCCGCGAGCATGCTCTGGAAGTCCACGCGTCTCTCCGCTCCTCCGGGCCCCGGGGCCGCGCGGGCTCGCGTACCACGGGGCCCGAGCCGCCGAACCGCACAACGGCGGCCGGCGACCTCCGAGGACACCGCCTCGGCCCGCCAGGGTCGACCGAGGGAGGCCCGAGCTTCGCGCGCTCCTCGGTGGCTCGTGCGAGTCCGGGCGCGCTTACCTGAACCGACGGGGGGCGGAGGGCCCAGGCTGGCCGTTCATGAGAAAATTCGTCGGGGAATCCCCCGAGTGGCCGGAACCTGGTAGGCTTTCGGTGGGCCCAATTCGCGCGGCTACTGACTGGTGATCCAAGCAGGAAAAGTCCTGAACGGGCGTTACAAGCTGCTCCGGCCTCTCGGCCAGGGCTCTCAGGCCTTCGTGTGGGCTGCGGAGCACCTCGCCCTCGGCTCGCAAGTCGCCGTCAAGCTGATCGACCCCGAGCTCGCGAAGCAAGAGGACGCCCGCGAGCGCTTCGCTCGGGAGGCCACCGCCGCCGCCAAGCTCCGGAGCGCTCACGTGGTCCAGATGCTGGACCACGGGATAGACGGGGATCAGCCCTTCATCGTCATGGAGCTCCTGGAGGGGCAGGATCTGTTCGACCGCCTCCAGGATCGGCAGCGGCTCACCATCACCGAGACGTCCAAGATCCTGACGCAGGTCGCGCGCGCCCTCATGCGCGCGCACGCCGAGGGCATCATCCACCGGGATCTGAAGCCCGAGAACGTCTTCCTCGTGAAGAACGACGACGAAGAGTTCGCCAAGGTCCTCGACTTCGGCGTCGCGAAGGTGACGACGCCCGCCAAGGCAGCGATGACCCGCACCGGCGTGGGCACGCTCATCGGCACGCCGCACTACATGAGCCCGGAGCAGGTGAAGGGCCTGACCGAGATCGATCACCGCTCCGACCTCTGGTCGCTCGGGATCATCGGCTACCAGTGCGTCACGGGCCAGCTGCCATTCGACAGCGAGGGCGTCGGGGATCTGCTGATCAAGATCACGATGAGCACGCCGCGGCTGCCGTCGAGCTTGTTCAAGGACCTGCCCCCCGCTTTCGACGCCTGGTTCAAGCGCGCCTGCGCGAAGGAGCCCGGCGATCGCTTCCAGACCGCGCGCGAGATGGCGGACGCGCTGGCCCGCTCCGCCGGCACGGAGGTGCCGAACAGCACGCGCGGTCCGGTGGTCGTGAACCTGGACGCCTCGGACCTCGACTGGGGCAGCCTCGCCGGGCTTCGTCCCGCCGCGCCGGCGCGCCCGCTCCCGCCCCCCGTCCCCGGACGCGGCGCGATCTCCAAGCCACGCGAAGAGACGCTCGACGGCAACGACGCCATCGAGGTGACCGAGGGCTCGCGTCCGCCCCCGCCGCCCCCGCCCCCGCGGTCGTCCCGCACCCCCACGCCTCCTCGCGCCGCGCCGGAGGAGCCTCCTCCCTCGAGCCGTGGCATCGAGGACAACCCGTTCCTCGCCGCGCCCGTGTCGTCCTCGTCGCCCCCCGTGTCGCGCGGCCCGGCGAGCGGTCGGAGCCTTCAGTCCACGGTGACCGGCCTCGCTTCGACGTCGGACCGCGAGGTGGACGCGCCGCCCGAGTTCGACGGCTCGCGCAAGCGCAGGGCCGGGTGGTTCGTCGCCGTCGCGCTCGTCGTGAGCGGCGCCGCGGTGGCGGTCGGCGTCCTGCGGTCACGCGGCGGCTTCGAGCCAGCGGCGGCGCCGGCTCCGCCGCGAGCGCCGACCGCGGCGCCGACGCCCGAGCGGGCCGCGGCGCTTCCGGTCGCGACGGAGCCGACGGGCGAGGCGAGCGCGGCACCCTCCGCCTCCTCGGCGCCGAGCGCGGAGGCGGCGACCGATCCGATGGTGACGAAGAAGCCGACCCCCGCGTCCGCGGCGCCCGTGAGCGTGCCTCGCCCGAAGCGTCCAGGGAACGAGGCGGTGGAGATCGAGGTGCCGGATCCGGACCGCGAGATCCGGCTGCCGCGCGGGCAATAGGCGCGGGCAATAGGCCGCGGGCACGCGCTCGGTAGGCGACGAGGCGGCCGGCGATCGGTCGCGGCGCGCGCGTCCACCTGCGATGTCGAGCGCGACGGACGTTCGTGTCCGGGCGGACGATGCGCGCCTACGCCGGGGCGGCCACTAGTTGAGGAGCTTGCGGGAGAGCTGCTTGAGCGCCTCTTCCGCGGCCTCGTGGACCGCCTCCATCAGCTGATCCGACTTGTCCTTGTCGCGCACCAGGATGGCGTACTGCGGACCCTCCATCGCGAAGGTCGCGAGCGGCGTGTCGGCCGACGGCTCGAGCACCTTGCGGACGGGGACCTTGATGTCGAGGGACCCGACCTTCAGCTCCACGAACCCGACGAGTTCCGCTTCCACCAGCATCATCGCTCTCCGAACGTAAGGCCCACTGAGATCGAAGCAAGGGGTGAGCCAGCTACAGTCTAGCTCGGTCTCTTGGCCGGTGCTCGCCTCAGCACGTCCTCGAGGACGGAAATGACGTGCCGATATGCGTCGCTGTCGGTGCGCGACGCGACCTCGACCGGCTCGAGAAAGAAAAAGCCCAGCCGCGCGGGCAAGATGGGGATGGTGGTGGCGAGCAGGTACGCGATGGTGGCGCGAAGGACGCGCCGCGGCATCGGGCTGCCGCGGCTCCACGCGAGCGAGACAGAGGCCGCGACGATGGAGCTCACGGCGAAGGGGATCCGCCGGATCCCGAGCAGCCTCGCGCCCGTCAAGTACGCCAAGACGCGGCTGTAGCCGAGGGTCGGCGCGGTGTGGTGGCTCCCCGTGATGGCGAGCGGGACCACGACGAGGCCGAGGTCCCGGGCGAGGCGAACCCAGCCGGTACGACCCGCGAAGTCCACCTCGCGGTGACGCCAAAAGGGCCGCATGGACTCGTGATCTCCGCCGGGAAACAGCAGCAGCGCCGCGCCCCGCGCCCGTGCCCACGCCGCGCCCTCTCGCGTCGCCTCCACGCACCCCGCGCTCCGCAGCATCGCGCCGAGGCCCGGCGTCCGGAGCATCCCAGGGTGCACCATCGCCGCCATGGGCCGCTGTTCGCCCACATGGGTGATCCACACGTCGAGGAGCGCGAGGACCTCCACCGTCCCGAGGCCGGAGTGGTTGGCGACCACGACATACGCGTCATGGTTCGGCAGGTTGTGCAGGCCCGTGACGTCCGCGGGCCACAGCGCCCGGACCAGCGGTCGTACGAGCCGCGCCGCCGCCGCCAGCGCTCCGGGGGTCGGTCGCCCCGGACGCTCCGAGGACAGCGGGGGGCGCTCGATCATCCGCGAAGTACGAGAGCACGCGTCGCCCCGCGAGGGAAGCCACCGGGCGCGCTTCGGCGTTGCGGCGGGCGGCCACCTCGGAGAAAGAGTGCGGAGCGCGCCTGCGCGCTCGCCCAGAGAGAAGCCATGAGAGAGATCGTCCTGTCGGGTACGTTCACCGCCCTCTGCACCCCGTTCTCCGCGGACGGATCGAGCCTCGACCTCGAGGCGCTCGATCGGCTCGTGGACGAGCAGCTCGCCGGCGGTGTCACGGGCCTCGTCCCCTGCGGGACCACGGGGGAGGCGCCGACGCTCTCGGAGGAGGAGCAGGTGACGGTGATCCGGCGCGTCGTCCAGCGCGCCAAAGGCCGCGCGCCGGTCGTCGCGGGCACGGGCAGCTTCTCCACGAAGAAGACCGTCGCGGCGTCCAAGGCGGCCGTCGAGGCGGGCGCCGACGGAGTGATGGTCGTGATGCCGTACTACAACAAGCCTTCCCAGGAGGGCATGCGTGCCCACGTCCTCGAGGTCGCTTCGGCCGTCGACGTCCCGATCGTGCTCTACAACATCCCGGCGCGGTCGGTCGTCGATCTCCTGCCCGAGACGACCGAGCGAATCTGCGCAGAGGCCAAGAACGTCGTCGCGATGAAGGAGGCCACCGGGAACGTGACCCGATGCCAGGAGCTCGTCCGTCGGCTCGGGGACCGGCTCACCGTCCTCTCCGGGGACGACGCCCTCACGCTCCCGATGATGTCCGTCGGAGCCAAGGGCGTGATCAGCGTGACGTCCAACGTCCTGCCGGCGGCGACGAGCCGCGTGACGTCGCTGTGGCGCGCCGGGAAGGTGGAGGAGGCGCGCAAGGCGCACCTCGGACTGCTCGAGGTGCACGGGCTGCTCTTCGTGGAGCCGAACCCCGCTCCTGCGAAGGCCGCGCTCGCCGCGCGGGGCCTCATGTCTCCGTCGGTCCGCGGCCCGCTCGTCCCAGCGACCGAGGCGCTGGTGGGGCGCTTGAAGGACGCGCTCGCGCGGTACGAAGCAGGGACCGCGTGAGCGCCGGCGCGCTCCGCATCGCGGTCATCGGCGTCGGCGGGCGCATGGGCCAGGCGGTCGTCCGGGCCGCCGTCGAGGCCGGTCATCGGATCGTGGGCGCGGTGGACCGCCCCGGGTCGGCGTCGCTCGGCCGGGACGCGGGCGACCTCGCCGCGGCGGGGCACGCGGGCGTGGAGGTCTCGGCGGACTTGAGCGCTGGGCTGCTCGGCGCCGACTGCGTGATCGACTTCTCCACCGCGGACGCCGTGCCGGCGGTCGCGGCTGCGGCGGGGCGGGCAAAGGTCGCGCTGGTCTCGGGCACCACGGGCATCGGGCCCGAGGCGGAGCGCGCGCTCTCCGACGCCGCGCTCCGAGCGCCCGTCCTCTGGTCGCCGAACATGAGCATCGGGGTCCACGTGCTGGCGGAGATCGTGAAAGCCGCCGTGCGGGCGCTCCCCGCGTACGACGTCGAGATCGTCGAGGCGCACCACCGCGCCAAGGTGGACGCGCCGAGCGGCACCGCGAAGCGACTCTTCGAGGCCGTCCGGGAGGTGCGCGAGGCGCGCGCCGTGAGCGGTCGGGAGGGGAGGCCGGGCGCCAGGCTCGCCGACGAGGTCGCGGTCCTCGCGATGCGCGGCGGCGACGTCATCGGCGATCACACCGTGCACCTCCTGGGTCCAGGCGAGCGGCTCGAGCTCACCCACCGCGCGACGAGCCGGGAGCTGTTCGCGCGTGGCGCCGTTCGCGCCGCGGAGGCGATCGCGCGGCGCCCCGCCGGACGCTACTCGATGGCGGACGTCGTCGGCGCCTGAGCCCGCGGGCGCGAGGGCGGAGGGCGCGTGGGAGGCGTGCTCGACGTGGGCGGCGGATCCGGCCGAGCTCGCGTCGTGGGTCTCGGCGAACGGTGAGATCATCGGCCGCGGCGAGACCTACGCGTCGAAGTCGAGCGCGGCGCGCGCGAGCACGGTCCACGGCATCTCGATCTAGCCTTGCTGCAGAACGGGAGTCCTGCGAAGAGCCCCCATGATCGATCTCTACACGGCGGCCACGCCCAATGGCTGGAAGGTGTCCGTGGCGCTCGAGGAGCTCGGCTTGCCGTACGACGTCCATCGGATCGACCTCGGCGCCGGGGACCAGCGGAAGCCGGACTACGTGGCGCTGAACCCCAACGGGCGCATCCCCACCATCGTCGATCGCGACGCCGAAGGCTTCGTCGTGTTCGAGTCCGGCGCGATCCTCCTCTACCTCGCGGAGAAGACCGGGAAGCTCATCCCGTCCGACGTGAAGGGACGCTCGCGGGTCGTCCAGTGGCTCATGTTCCAGATGGGCGGCGTCGGCCCCATGATGGGCCAGGCCAACGTCTTTTTCCGGTACGCCGACGAGAAGATCCCCTTCGCGATCGACCGCTACCAGAGGGAGTCTCGGCGGCTCTTCGAGGTCCTCGACCGGCAGCTCCAGAAGGAGCGCTACCTGGCGGGCGACTACAGCATCGCGGACATCGCCACCTGGTGCTGGGCGCACACCTACGCGTGGAGCGGCGTGGACGTGAGGGGCCTCGACGCGCTCGAGCGATGGCTGGGTGAAGTGGGGGGCCGAGAGGCGGTCCAGCGGGGGCGCGCCGTCCCGGCGTCGACGGCCAGCGCCGAAGACATCAAGAGGGCCGGTAGAAACATCATCGTCTGATGCGGCGCGGTCAGTAGGCTCCGAGGTAGCGCGGCGGCAGCCCGGTGCCGTCGTCCAGGGCGACCTCTCGGGACGCTCCGATCGCGCCCCCGGCCTCGACGCTCAGGCGGTGCACCACGCCGCGGGCCGCGTCGGCGACGAAGCACGCCCCGCAGGCCGGCCCGCAGCGGACGTCGCCGAGGGAGAAGGGGGCGCCATCGGAGGACAGCACCTCCGTCGCGGTGCCGGCGTCGAGATCGAGATCGAGCAGGAGATCCTCGCGGACCGCCGCGCCGAGATCGTCGAGCTCGCCGAACGTCGCGAAGAGCAGGTGGGCCTCTCCGGAGAAGTCGGCGCTGAACGAGGGCGGGGCGTGGCCGAACGCCGCCGCCGGGAAGGTCGCGCGCGGGGTGAGCGCGCCATCCGGCGCCCGGTCGAGGAGGTAGACGCCCGCCCCGGCGAGGCTCGGCGTGCTCGTGCCCGCGAAGGTCCCCGAGCACGTCACCGCGAGGCGTGAGGCGTCGGGCGAAGCGGCGAGCCCGGCGCAGCCGCGGCTCCCGGCGAGGACCACGTGGTGGAGGATCCGATCGGTCTCGGGATCGATCACCGCGACGCGCGCGTCCGCGGTCTCGGAGAAGCTCGCGGAGTACGCCCCGAGGAGCACGTAGACATAGCCGCCGCGCGCGAGCATGCGCCACGGGCGCGGCAAGATGCCCGCGGGCGCGCCGGCCATCGCGGGCGCGAGATCGACGCGCCCGATCGGCGCTCCCGCCTCCACGTCCACCACCAAGACGTCGCTCCCCGCGTCGAACGGGGCCGCGCCGGCGGCGGGGTTCCGCTCGTACCGCGTGACGTAGAGCGCGCCCGGTCGCGCGAGGAGGGCGTCCTGGGGGTTCGACGCGAAGCCGGTCTGGACGTTGATCTGCCGATCCACCGCGGCGCGGGCCGGGTCCACGATCGTGACCACGCTGGCGGGGTAGCGGTCGAGGAGGAGCAACCAAGGCGCGCCCACGCGATCCGTCGGCGCCACGACGTCGCCCGAGAGCGCCACGCTCAGGCCCGCGTCCTCCGAGCCGGAGTCGATCAGACCTCGGCCGAGGACCGCGCCGTCCCACCCCACGACCGAGACGCTGGACGATTGATAGTCGGTTGCGATCACGTAGAGCGCGCGCCCGCAGGGGCCTTCCTCCACGTGGACGCCGGGGACGGGCGGCGCCTCCTGCGCGTCGCAGCCGCCGCCGAGGAGCGGGAGGATCCACCAGCGTCTCATGGCCAGCTCCCCTCGATCTCGAGGTGCCCCGCGCGCCCGGGCAGCGGATACCCGACGAGATCCGTGGTCACGTCGCCCAGCAGGTTCGTGGCCCGCGCGCGGCCCCGCAGCATCCCGCGCGCGAGCGTCACCCCGAGCGAGGCGTCGAGCAAGGCCTGCGAGGGGAGCGCGACCAGCCCGGCAGGATCCGCCACGCGCCGCGATCGAAAGAGGAACGCCGCGCCGAGCTCCGCCGCCGTGATCCACTCGTCGGGGCCGAGATCGGCGAGGAGGAGGGATGCCTCGTGGCCCGTGACGAGCCGCGCGTAGAACGGCAGGACGTCGTTCGTGAGCCCGCGGCCTTCGGTGACGTCGCGGGGATCGGTCAGCGAGAGCGAGCTCTGGACGCGCACGAGGTCCGCGAAGGTGGCGCCGGCCAGTGCCTCGCCGCCGAGGAACCGCGCGCTCCCGACGTTGTAAGGCCGGACGGTGCCGGCTGCGCTCCGCCGGTACTCGATGAGGTCGTCCGCCAGCCGCGCGAAGAGGACGACCTCGGCGCCGAAGTCGACCGCCCTCTCGTGCCGAGCGTGGGCGCGCGCGCCGACGTCGAAGGACGGGCCTCGCTCCGGCTCGAGCGTCGCGTTCCCGAGGAACGACGCGGAGGCTCCGTAGAGCTCGCCCAACGACGGCGCTCGCGTGTAGTAGGCACCGGTCGTGAAGAACGTCAGCCAGTCGGTGGGGTCGGCAGCCACGCCGACGCGGCCCGTGGGGGCGAGGAGGAGCTGGGAGGGACCGGCGGCGTCCGTCCGCTCGGACGCCACCGCCGCCGCCGCGCGCACCTCCAGTCGATGGACCGGACGAAACACGAGCTCGCCGAACGCGCGCGCCGAGAAGCGGCGGGCGTGGGACTCGCCGGGGCCATCCGGATCGGTGGCGAGCCCCTCGAGCGCCTGCCCGGCGCCGACCGTTCCTTCGAGCCAGTCCGTGAGGTCGTCCGTGAACGCGAGCGCTCCGCCGACGCTGGTCGCCGTCACGAGCTGGCGCGTCGTACCGAACGGCAGCTCCCTGTGCGGGTCCGAGAGCTCGTAGCGCGTGCGCTTGGCGAAGGTGGACGCTCCGACGGTGCACGCGTCCTCGCGATCTTGCCCGCAGCGCACGGAGACCCGGGACGAGAGCAGGGCACGCGACGTCTTCGCGCGAGCCTCGCTCGCGGGGACGACGCCCAGGCCCGGCACGCCTTGCTCTCGAGAGAACGTGTTCACGACCGTGCTCCAGGTGCCGCGGCCGCCGAGGGCGACGCGGAGCACGCCCCACGCGTCGATCGACGAAGCGTCGGCGTTCTGGTGGACGACCTCTCGGTCGTCGGACGGGTCGAAGCGCGTGCCGCGGTCGTCCACGAACGAGAAGTCACCGCGCGAGCGCTCGGCTCGCACCGCGAGGGCCACGGAAGCGGGGCGCGCGCCCACGGTGAGGACACCGAACGCGGCGCGCTCCCCGAAGCTGCCGGCGCCCACGCCCGCGCTCGCAGAGGGGATCGTAGGGACGTCGGGCTCGAGCAAGACCGCGCCGCCGAGCCCGGTGCGGTCGAGGTGGATCGGCGCGTGGCCGCGGTACACGTCCGCTCGGCGCAGGAAGAACGACGGGACCGTCGAGAGATCCGCGGCCCGATAGAGCTCGTCGTTGAGGCGTACGCCGGCGAGGTACACCGGCGTCTGGGCGCTCGACGCCCCTCGGAGCGTCAGCGTCGCGAGCTCGCTTCCGCTCCCCGTCCGCGCGACCTGGACGCCGGGGACGCGGGCGAGCGCGGTGGCGAGCGACTCGCCTGGCAGCCCGAGCGACTCCTCCCCGAGCGAGGTCGACGCGGACGTCGGGTCCTCGGCGCGGCGGAGGGGCTCGCCGCGCACCTCCACCTGGAGCGCGTCCTCGGCGCGCGCGACGGAGGGCGCGCGGGCGAGGGCAAGCGCGCCGAGCGCGAGGCCGATCACGGTGCGTCGCAAGCCCAGTGGACCAGGGCAACGGCGTCGAGGTCGAACGCCCCGTGGAAGCCGACCAGATCGGCGCGGTCCGTCACGCGGACGAAGCGCGCGCTCGGCAGGCCCACGTCGGCGAGATCGAACGCGTCCCCTCCAGCGGTGGCAGGATCGCGCGGGTCGATCGAGGGGTCCGACCCCGCGTACGTCGGGTGCCAGCCCGCGCACCCGTCGAAGGGGAGCTCGGCCGCGGTGCACGGGAACTCCCGCCACTCCTCCCCGTCGGCGCTCACCGCGACCGACGCGACCTCGGCGTACGGCGCGCTCGGATCACCGCCTGCGTAGAAGACGTTCTCGAAGATCAAGAAGTCGGGCCCCGGGCCGTCGGTCACCTGGCCCGAGAAGGCGAGGGTGATCGAGCCGCCGTTGCCCAGCGTGACGACGTCCAGCGAGCCGGCGGCGTCGCCCGCGCCGACGGGCGGACCGAGGACGATGCCCGGCATGGCGTCCTGCCCGAAGCCCGCGCCGGGGCCGTAGGCCACCGTGACGACCTCCGTCGCGAAGCCGTCACAAGCCCGAGGCTCGGCGCCCGAGCCCTCGGACGAGGTCGCGCCGCTCGCGTCGTCGTCCCCGCCGTCGCCGTCGCCGTCGCCGCTGCTTCCGCACCCGAGAGCCGCCGTGACGCCGGCGACCACCAACAGAACCAGACGCATGCAGGTACCCTCCGGGCGAAGCACGCGCCCCAGGTGTGCCGTGGCCCGGTATTCTGACTCCCCAACCGGCTCTCGCCGGCACGGCCCCTTCCAGGTTGCCCCGTGGGTGACGCCATCCGTGGGAGCTCCCACGGTGGGTTACAGCGGCGGCTCCGTGCCAGGTTCACACTGGCTTCCCGCGGCAGGCTGCTGCCCGCCGACCGCCCGAAGGCGGAGAGCTCACGGCGAGGGAACGCGTACCACGTGCTGGGCGGGGGGAGAAGCGGAGGTCGCTCACGTCCGGCGCGCGCCCCGAGCGGCGCCGGCGCTCGCCGTCCGTGCTAGCAACGCCTCATGGGTCGGGACCTCGAGCTCGAGTGCAAGTGCGGCGCGCTCCATGGGTTGGCGCGGGACGTGTCGGGAGACACGGTCAACCGCGTGATCTGCCTGTGCATCGACTGCCAGACGTTCGCGCACCACCTCGGGCGCGCCGACTTGCTCGACGAGCACGGCGGCTCGGACGTCATCCAGGTCGCGCCGGCCAGCCTCACGTACGACAAGGGCACGGAGAAGATCGCCGCCGTCCGCCTCGGTCCGAAGGGGCCGTACCGGTGGTACGCGACCTGCTGCAAGACGCCGCTCGGCAACACGATCCAGCCCTCGGTGCCCTTCGTCGGCATCCTGCCGGAGCTCTTCGTCGAAGCCCGCGATCCGGCGCGGCGAGACGACTTGTTCGGGCCCCCGCGGGCAGCGATCAACGGCAAGGACGCCATCGGGGAGCCGCCGCCGGGGTCGGTGAAGACGAACCTCCGTTTCCTCGGGCACACCATCGTGACCATCCTCGGGTGGAAGCTCCGCGGGCGCTCGTGGCCGCACCCCTACTTCGAGCGGTCGACCGGCGAGCCGAGGTTCCCCGTCCAGGTGCTCACACGCGAGGAGCGCGAGGCCGCGCGGGGATCAGCGTCGGCGGGTCGGGAGACCCGCTCGTAACGCGAGCCATCGATTTCGATGCGTCGCGTTGCCCAAGGGAAACCGAGGAGCGAGCACGGAGAGGCGGCATCAGGACGTTCCTCCCATCCCCCTCGCCGCGTCGCGGGGGTGGGAGGACCGATCGAAATCCGTGGGGCCAGGTACTAGGCCGGACCCACCCGGACCAGCTCCACCACCGGCGACGCCTCGTCGACGTCCCCCGAGAGATCGACGCGGGCCTCGATGACCCAGTCGTTCGCGGCCTCCGGATCCACGAGCGTCTGCCACGCCTCCCACGTCGCCTCGCCCGCCTGCTTCAGCGTGGTGAACTCCGCCTTGCGCGCCTCGTGGTGCGAGAGCAGGCGGCCGTGCTCGGCGAAGTACGGCTGCATCCACGCCTCGAGGGTCTTGACGGTGACGGCGCCGCCGGGGCGCACGGCGGCCAGCGCGGCGTCCCAGTCCTTCACCGCGAGCGCCTTTACGAGGCGGTGCAGCTCTCTCCGCGCCCGAACGAGGACGGCCTTGGGATCGTCCGAGAGCTTGGCCGGGGCGCGCTCTCGCGGGCCCGCCCGCTCGACGACGGGCCCGTAGGCGCGCGCCTCCCACTCGTCGAGGAGCGAGGAGTCGGTGCCGCGGACCTCCTGCCGCAGGAAGAGATAGATCTCGTCGAGGTCGTCCGTCTTGAACGTGTCGGGGACGGTCTGCTCGAGGGTCCGCACCACGTCGGAGAGGTACCGGAGCAGGACGCCCTCGGCTCGGACGAGATCGTACTCGCGGACGTACTCGTCGAAGGACGCGGCGTGCTCGATCATCTCGCGCGCGATCGACTTGGGTCGGATGTTCTCCGCGCCCGCCCACGGGTGGAACGTCACGAACGCCTCGTAGGTCTGGTACACGAGCTCCGCGTTGGGCTTCGGGTGCTCGATCTTCTCGAGCTCCTTCATCCGGTCCTCGTACTCGACCCCCGCGGCCTTCAGCTCCGCGATCTTCTCCCCCTTCAGCTTGTCGACCTGGCGCTCGAGGATCACGCGGGGGCTCTCGAGGATGGCCTCCACGGCGGAGAGGACGTCCAGCGCGTAGCCGAGGTCCCGCTCGCGCCCGTCCGCGAGGACCGCGACGAAATCGACGAGCCACAGCGAGAGCGTCTGGTGGAGCGAGAAGTCGCGCTGCAGCGCCGCGGAGACGCGGGCCTCCTTCCCGCGCGCGTGGCCCTCACGGGGGACGAGCTCCACGAGGCCGGCCCGGCGGAGCGCGCGGAACAGCACGGGGGCCTGCTTCC
This sequence comes from uncultured Polyangiaceae bacterium, assembly GCA_964492175.1. Lineage (GTDB taxonomy): Bacteria > Myxococcota_A > Polyangia > Polyangiales > Polyangiaceae > Xiheicaenibacterium. The sequence continues at coordinate 46,448 of CAZBJI010000020.1, forward strand.
GCTCCCGGCGCTTGTCGCGGTCCGACAGGTGCGACACCGCGATGAGATCGAGGAGCGCTCCGTAGCCGCCTCGCTTGCCCGTGGTCGGGTTGTCGAGCACGTCCACCATCATCCCGGTCGAGAGCGAGAAGCGCGGGACCAGGTCCTCTGGGGTCCCGCCCACCAGGCGATCGAACACGGCTCGATCCCACGGGACGTAGCCGCGGATCGGGGGCTTCGCGCGCTGGAGGTTCTTGTACTTCTTGGGGTCGGTCTCCTTTTTCCGGTCGATCCGCAGGTTCTCGATGACGTGCTCGGGGGCCTGAACGACCACGCTCCCCTGATCGTCGAAGCCCTTTCGCCCGGCTCGGCCGGCGATCTGCTGGAACTCGCGGACCGACAGCAGCACGGTCTTCTCCCCATCGAACTTGCAGAGCCGCGTGAAGAGCACCGTGCGGATCGGGATGTTCACGCCGACGCCGAGGGTGTCGGTGCCGCAGATGACCCGGAGCAGCCCGCGCTGCGCGAGCTTCTCCACCAAGAGCCGATACTTCGGCAGGAGACCCGCGTGGTGCAGGCCGATGCCGTGCTTGACGAAGCGCGCGACGTCCTTGCCGTACGGGCTGTCGAAGCGGAAGTCCTCGAGCGCCTCGAGGATCGCGCGTTTGTCCTCCTTCGAGGTGTAGTTGGAGCTCGTGAGGTTCTGCGCCTCCTCGGCGCACGCCCGCTGCGTGAAGCAGACGACGTAGACGGGGGCGTGCCCCTTCTCTACCAGCCCCTTCACGGCGTCCTGGAGGGGCTCTTCGCTGTACACGAAGTCGAGCGGCACCGGCCGCACGCGGCTCTCCACGAGCGAGGCCTTCCGGTTCGTGAGCTTCTCCAGGCGCTCGAGGAACGGCCGCGCGTCCCCGAGCGTGGCCGACATCAAGAGGAAATGGGTCCGCGCCAGGATGAGGAGCGGCACGTGCCAAGCGACCCCCCGGTCCCTGTCGCCGTAGTAGTGGAACTCGTCCATCACGAGCGCGTCGATCGCCGCGTCCACCCCGCTCCGCAGGGCCATGCTCGCCGCGATCTCTGCCGTGCAACAGATGACGGGGGCCTCCGCGTTGACCGTCGCGTCTCCGGTCATCAGGCCCACGTCCTTCGCGCCGAACGCGTCCGAGAGCTGGAAGAACTTCTCGTTCACCAGCGCCTTGATGGGGCACGTGTAGAAGGCGCGGCCCCCGTTCGCGAGGGCGCGGAACACCATCGCCATGGCGACCAGCGACTTGCCGCTCCCCGTCGGCGTGGCGAGGATCACGTGCCGGCCCTCGAAGAGCTCCAGGATCGCCTCCTCCTGGGCTGGGTAGAGGCTGAGCCCCTGCTCGGTCGTGTAGCCCAGGAAAGCGTCCAGGAGCTCTTCGGGTCGGCCGGTCTTGACCTCCCGGAGGCGTGCGGAAAGCGGGCTCCGCGCTACCATGGCAAGGTGTAGGACACGGCGCGGCCCCATCAGTAGCAGGTGGGTGCCGGTCTGCACAGGACCTTGCGAGAACCCCGGACTCCTGAAAACCTATGCGCAGAATGACCATGCGTGCGCTCGTCCCGGCGGTGCTCGTCGGAGGCTTGCTCGCCTTGGGCACGACGACCTCTTCGGGCTGCGGACCCAAGCAAGCCGAACAAGAAGTCGAAGAGCCCGAGCCGACGCCGACCTCGACGCCAAAAGAGAAACCAAAGCCGAAGTGTGAGGAGATGACCGAAGGCTGCGAGGCGACGGCCGACACGCAGGCCAAGATCGCCGGCGTGGACCTCGTGTTCATCCCACCCGACGGGTGGGTCTACGCGCAAGGCGCGGAGCTTACCCTGACCAAGGCCAAGGAGACCGGGGGCGTCCTGGCGATGACCTCGTTCGAGGCCACGGGGGACGAGAAGAAAGTGAACGAGGAGCACTACCAGAAGCTCCTCGAGAAGCTGGAGATCAGCGTCCCCGAGAAGTTCAAGAAGAAGTACGCGCCGAACTGGGCGAAGGAGGACGACAAGCGCAAGTCGGGCGAGATCGACCTCAAGCTCTGGCAGGCCGAGGACGCCAAGCGCGGTGGGGAGGGCGGCTACCTCCTCATCCTGGTGGCGCCGGAGCCGGGCGGGAAGCGCCGCATCATGGGCGTCGCGTTCGCGCCGAAGTCGGATCAGAAGAGCGTCGAGGCCATCGGCAAGTCGCTCGAGACCCTCGGGCCGGGGACCTATCAGTGACCGCTCCGAGGCTCTCCGCGGGTGGGGTGATTGGCGGCAAGTACACCGTTCGCAACATCCTCGGGAACGGCGGCGCGGTGGTGACCTACCACTGCGTCGGCCCTCAGGGGCAAGAGGTGGCCGTCAAGCTCTACGACCCCGCGGTGGCCTCGCATACCACGGTCATGAAGTCCCTCGAGCAGGCGTACGCGGCGACCAACGCGCTCCCCGCGAACTCCGCGGCGCCGATCATCGACGCCGGCTACGATCAGCCTACGCTCGGCCCCTACAGCGTCACGGAGCTGATCCGCCTGCCGTCCCTGGCGGCCCAGCAGCGCCGCTTCGCGCCCGAGGAGGTGGTCACGCTGCTCAACGGCCTCGCGCGCTCGCTGGATCTCGCCCACGTGCGCACCGTGGTGCACGGCGCGATCAAGCCCACCAACGTGTTCGTCGGTCCGAGCTCGAACCCGGTCATCGTCACCGACTTCGCGTCCAACCTGCCGAAGGCGGCGGTGCCGACGCAAGAGGGCTTCGTCCAGAGCGCGCCTTGGATCGCGCCGGAGCAGGCGCAGACCGGCTCGGTGTCCCCGTCCGCCGACGTCTTCTCGACCGGCCTCCTCTGCTTCTACGCCCTGACGGGTCGTAGCTACTGGCGGTCGTGCCAGGGGCAGACGTTCGATCTCCAGGGCTGGCAAGAGGAGCTCCGGTCGGCGCGCACGCCGGCCTCGGCGCGGGCTGCGGAGCTCGGCGTGCCGCTGAGCCCCACGCTCGACGTCATCCTGTGGAAGGCCCTCTCGAACGAGCCGGCGGATCGCTACAAGAGCATCGGCGAGTTCGCGAGCACGATGGAGGACTCGATGCGGGCGCAGTCGAAGGGCGCCGCCTCGGCGACCATGGCGCTGCCCATGGTCGGCGAGCCCGCTTCTCCGCTGCCGGCCCACATGAGGAACCCGGAGAGGGGCCCGCCCCCTGCGCCGCCGAACCCGAACCTCGCCTCGGGCGCCACGCTCGCGCTCTCGGTGGAGCAGCTCACCGGCGGCTACATCCAGGCCCCCGGCCCCCAGCCGATGCAAGGACCCATGGGAGGCCCGATGGGTCAGCCGATGGTGCAGCACGGCGGCGTCATGGGCGCCGCGGCGGGGGGCTTCCACGGCGCGACGGCGTCGCAGCAGGGGATGCAGGCGATGCACGGCGGCTACCATGGCGCGTCGGTCTCGCAGCAGGGGATGCCTGCGGCCGGGATGTACGACTACGGCCGCGACCAGGGGTACCCGCCGCCGCCGGGCCCGAACGGGATGTTGACCAGCCTGGGGAGCCCGCCGCCTCCGCGAGGGAGCAAGGCCGTCCCCATCGTCATCGGCTTCACGGCGGTGGCGCTCCTCGGCGCGGTGGGGACCGTGCTGGCGTTGAAGTGGAACGACCTCGCCCCCGCGGACTCGTCGCAGCTCGTCGTGAGCGGCACTCCCTCGGCGGCCGCCGCCCCGACGGCGGCCCCCACGGCGGATCCGGTTCCCCCGCCGACCGCTACGGCGAGCTCGAGCGCGTCCGCGGCGCCGCCGATCGCGGTGAAGATCATCTGCCAGCCGGTCGCGTGTGACGAGATCAAGGTCGACGGAGCGGTGGTCGATCCCAAGACGCTGAAGGATCTGAAGCTCGCCCCGGGCAAGCACCCCGTGGAGGTCACCAAGGCGGGGTACGTGGCTCAGAGCGGGGACATCGAGGTGAAAGAGGGCGGCCCCCCCGTGATCAAGACGTTCAAGCTCGAGAAGGAGGCGGTCGCGGCCCCCGACCCCACGCCCAAGACGGGCCCTACGCCCGGCCCGGGCCCGACGGGCACCGGCAAGAAGCCGCCGTGCAAGAAGACGGGCTTCATCGACAAGTGCAAGTAGCGGCGCGCGCCGTGCGCCTGGCTGGGGCCAGCCGCCTCCATCGCTGAAGAAGGAACGCGGCGGGCTTCGGCCGCGTTCTCCGGGGGAGTCTCTGGCGACGAGCCCCCGCGGGAGGCTCGGGCGCACGGGCTCGCCCCGACCTTCGACCGCGGGCTGTTTGCGTGGAAACTTCGTTTCCAAGGTACTAGGAGCAACGTCAGCGATGCAGTCCGTGCTCCGCGCCGCCGCCCCGAGAGCTTGGCTCGGGTCCGTCACCCTCGCGCTGCTCTCCTGCGACGACGCGAGCTCGTCCGGGGCCCGCGGTACCGCGTCGGCGGTCGCTGAACGCGACGCTCCGCCCCAACGCTCCGCGTCCGCGGCGCCCCCTCCGTCGGCGAGCGCGCTGCCCGTGAGGGCTCGCGCCAGCTTGCCCGACGAGGATCTCTACCCGAGGACGCTCGACGAGCAGCGCGCCGCGATGCTCGGCCGCATGGAGGTCATGCTCGGGCTCGGCAAGGCGGAGATCGACGCGGTCCGCGCGCTCCTCCAGAGCTCCCCGGTGATGGGGCAGGGCAACCCCGACATCGTGGAGTACGCGATGACGCGCAAGGCGTGCCGCGAGAAGCGGGAGAAGGCGGAGGTCGTCGACGTGGACGCGCCGGAGTGCGGCGCGCCCTTCATGGTGCCTCTCCCGCCGGACGGGGGCGGGCCCGCCGCCGCCTGCATCGACCGCTACGAGTTCCCCGGCGTGCCCTGCGAGCACCCGGTCACGTGGGTGAGCGCTCGGGACGCGGCGCTCCTCTGCACCGCCGTCGGCAAGCGCCTCTGCGATGCGCACGAGTGGGAGGGCGGCTGCGCCGGGGCCGTCCGCGCCGTGGAGGCGGAGTACGACTTCAAGGTCCCGCGCAAGGAGTCGAAGCACCGGCACAACGCGGATCGCCCGATCGTGTGGGCGTACGGCGCGGAGAAGGACCACGGCAGGTGCGCGATGGGGTCCAAGAAGAGCGACAAGTGCACCGAGAGCGGGTGGAAGAAGTGTGGCTCGAACACCTATCCCGCCGGAGCCTTCCCCGAGTGTCGGAGCCCGCTCGGCGTCTACGACCAGCACGGCAACGTCGCCGAGCACATGAACCTCCCGCTCAAGCCCGAGCAGCTGGCCAGCCGTGGTGGGATGGGGGAGACGGAGATGAAGGGCAGCTGGTTCATCTTCCAGAAGTACGAGGCGCACACCGACGACTGCCGCTGGCGCGCGCCCGACTGGCACGGCACCAAGGTGATGGCTCACGACAGCCACCTCAACTACCACCTCGGGTTTCGGTGCTGTAAGAGCATCCCCGAGACGCGCTGAGGTTCCGGGAGGCCGGGGCGCTGGTATAAAGCGGCCGATGGACTTCTCGCTGTCGCCGCGGATCGACGAGATCACCACGAAGATTCGCGCGCTCTTCGAGAGCGACGTGCTCCCGCTCGAGCGGGAGCTGCTCGCGAAGCGGGGCTTCAAGGCGCTCCTCCCCGAGATCGCGCGGGCGCGCGAGAAGGTGAAGGCGCTCGGCCTCTACGCTCCGCACCTCCCCGTCGCCTGGGGTGGAGCGGGCATGACCCTGATGGAGCACGCGCGCGTCAGCGAGGAGCTCGGCAAGAGCCCGCTCGGGCATTTCGTGTTCGGCTGCCAGGCGCCCGACGCGGGCAACATGGAGCTCCTGCTCGCGTACGGCACGCCCGAGCAGAAGGAGCGCTGGCTGCGTCCGCTCGCCGCCGGCGCCATCCGCAGCTGCTTCTCGATGACCGAGCCCGACCTGCCCGGCTCGAACCCGACGTGGCTCGCCACCTCTGCCGTGCGGGACGGCGACTCGTACGTCATCTCGGGTCGCAAGTGGTTCACGACCGGCGCGGACGGAGCGGCCTTTGCGATCGTGATGGCCGTGACCGCCCCGGAGGCCCCGCCCCACCAGCGCGCCAGTCAGATCATCGTCCCGACCGACACACCGGGGTTCCGCATCGTCCGCAACATCGCCGTGATGGGTGAGGCGGGGGAGGACTGGGCGAGCCACGCCGAGGTCGCCTACGAGGCGTGTCGGGTGCCTGTGGGGAACCTGCTCGGCCCCGAGCACGCCGGGTTCCTGTTGGCGCAAGAGCGGCTCGGTCCGGGCCGCATCCACCACGCGATGCGCTGGGTCGGTATCGCGGAGCGCGCGTTCGACCTCATGTGCCGCCGCGCCGCCGCGCGCCCCGTCGCGCCGGGGGTCAAGCTCGGGGACAAGCAGATCGTCCAGACGTGGATCGCCGAGAGCCGCGCCGAGATCGACGCCGCGCGCCTCTACGTGATGCACACGGCGTGGCGCATGGAGAAGGAGGGCGCGAGCGCGGCGCGCGACGCCATCGGCGCGATCAAGTTCTTCGTCGCGGACGTGCTGACGAAGGTGCTCGACCGCGCCGTCCAGGTGCACGGCGCGCTCGGGCTCACCGACGACACGATCCTCGCGTGGTTCTGGCGGCACGAGCGCGCGGCGCACATCTACGACGGGGCCGACGAGGTCCACAAGACCGCGCTGGCCAAGCGCATCCTGAGGGCGTACGGCGCGGGGGCGGAGCGGTGACCGCGCAGCTCGACGCCGCGAGGCCGCCGCGCGCGGGCGAGGAGCTCGACGCCGCCGTGCTCGGCGCGTACCTCACGAGGGCGCTGCCGGATCGCGTGGCGGGGCCGATCACGGTCGCGCAGTTCCCGAGCGGTCACTCGAACCTGACCTACCTCGTCACCGCGAGATCGCCCTCGGGGGAGGAGGTGGAGCTCGTCCTCAGGCGCCCGCCCTTCGGGAACGTCGTGAAGACGGCGCACGACATGGGGCGGGAGCACACGATCTTGACCGCCCTGTCGAAGGCGTGGAGCAAGGCGCCCGCCCCCCTGCTCCACTGCGACGACGAGTCGGTCCTCGGGGCGCCGTTCTACGTCATGGAGCGGAGGCGCGGGGTGGTGCTCCGCCGCAAGCTCCCCGAGGGGCTCGTGCTGGACGCCGCGGTGTGTGGGCGCCTGGGAGCGGCGTTCGTCGACACGCTCGTGGAGCTGCACTCGCTCCCCTACGGAGAGCTCGGCCTCGGGCAGCTCGGCAAGCCGGAGGGCTACGTCGAGCGACAGGTGAGCGGCTGGGCCAAGCGGTACCAGGCGGCGAGGACGGACGACATCCCCGACATCGAGCGGGCCGTCGCGTGGCTCTCGGCGAACATCCCGGCGTCGCCGGCGCCCACCATCGTCCACAACGACTTCAAGTACGATAACCTCGTCCTCGATCCGGAAGATCTCACGCGTGTCGTCGCCGTGCTCGACTGGGAGATGTCGACGATCGGCGACCCGCTCATGGACCTCGGCACGGCGCTGGCCTGGTGGGTGGAGAAGAAGGACGCCCTGCCGCTCCAGCAGTTCGCGTTCGGTCCGACCAACCTGCCCGGCAGCCCGACGCGCGCCGACATCGTGCACGCGTACGCGACGAGGCGCCCCGAGGCGCGGATCGACGACCTCCGCTTCTACTACGCCTGCTCCCTGTTCAAGAACGCGGTGGTGGCCCAGCAGATCTACGCGCGCTACAGGGCCGGGCTCACGAAGGACGAGCGGTTCGCGGCCATGATCTTCGGCGTGCGGCTGCTCTCCGCGGCGGCGGTGGCCGCCATCGAGACCGGCGAGCTCTGACCGGTCGCGCTTGCACCCGCAGACCAGGCGGCGCATGGAGAGCGCATGACGCTCGCGGTGGTCACGGGTTCGAACAGAGGCATCGGGCTGGCGTTGGTGGCGGCCCTTCGCGCGAGGGGGGCCGAGGTGATCGCCGCCTGCCGCTCCACGTCGAAAGAGCTCGACGCGCTCGGGGTGGAGGTCGTCTCCGGCGTGGACGTGGCGACGGAAGGCGGCGTCGCGAAGCTCGTGGGGGCCGTCGGGGAGCGGTCGATCGACCTCCTCATCAACAACGCAGGGATCCTCCTCTGGGGCGACGGCCTGGGCGCGCTGGACGTCGAGGGGCTCCGCAAGCAGCTGGAGGTGAACGCCATCGCGCCCCTCAGGACCACGGACGCGCTGCGGGGCCGCCTCCGGTCGGGCTCGAAGGTCGCCCTCGTGACGAGCCGGATGGGATCGATCGCCGACAACACCTCGGGCGGGTTCTACGGGTATCGCATGAGCAAGGCGGCGCTCAACATGGCCGGGAAGTCGCTCTCGGTGGACCTCAAGCCCCACGGCGTCGCCGTCGCGATCCTCCACCCCGGCATGGTGAAGACCGAGATGGTCGGCGGAGGCGGTCAGGTCGAGCCGGAGGCCGCGGCCAAGGACCTGCTCGCCCGCATCGACCAGCTCACGCTCGAGACGACGGGCGGCTTCTGGCACGCAAACGGGCAAGCGCTCCCCTGGTGAGGCCCGCCGCGGCCGACGGGCCTGTGAGGCCCACGGCCAGCGCGTGCCCGGACCTGCACCGTTCGCTCAGGCGCCGTACGTCGCGTGGAGGTAGCGCACGATGTCGGCGGACTCGAACATGCTGGTGTCCGTGTTCGGATCGAAGAGGAACGGCACCATCATCTTGCCCGACCGCTCCGTGAACGCCTTCCGCTTCTGGCTGCCCTTGCCGACGTTGTGGAGCACGTAGGGCAGCTCCAGGTTGCAGAGCGCCTCCCGCGCGATGCGAGAGAAGGGGGACGCCTCGTAGCTCCACAGCTCCAAGTCCCGCGCCGGCGCCTTCGACGGCGTGGCGCGCACCCTCCCCAGCCGGGGGACGGAGCCGAGCCCCGCGCGGAGCGTGCTGAGCGGCCCCAGCTTGAACGCAAGAGGCAACTCGCCGTCTGCGTAGGTCGCGCTGAGGTACCGGATGATGTCCTCCGACTCGTAGAGCTCGGTGCCCGCGTTGGGATCGACGAGGTACGGGAACAGGTGCTTGCCGCCCCGGCGGAGCACCTCGCGCCGAAAGCGCTCGCCGCCGGGTGGGCAAGGCAGGATCCTCGCGTCCAGATCGAGCTCGCACAGCGTCTCGCGCACCTTGCGACAGAACGGGCACGACTCGAACTCGTAGAGCTCCAGGAGCTCGGGGGGCTGGCGCGCCACGGCGCGGACACGGTAGCCCCGAGCCCAGGTGAGCCCGGAGGTCAGAGAGGACGCGGCGACGTCGAGGGCGCGGAGCAGCACGGCACGCTCCTACTACGGCGCCACCGAGACCGAACGAGCCAACCGGCGCGGGCGGCCGTCTTCACGATTCTTTGCTTGCTTCAAATGAGTGAGCGCTCAATTATCCCTGCATGGCCCGACCCACCGTCATCCGGAACGAGGACATCCTGGACGCCGCCCGCGCAGTCTTCCTCGAGAAGGGGATCCTCGCCACCTCGGCCGAGGTCGCCCAGCGCGCGGGGGTGTCGGAGGGCTCGCTCTTCAAGCGGTTCAGGACCAAGGCGGAGCTCTTTCGAGCGGCGATGGGGCTCGATCTGGATGACGCCCCGCGCCTCATGGCGCAGCTCCCGAGCCTGGTCGGGAAGGGCGCGGTGGACCAGAACCTCGTCCGCGCGGGGCTCGACGCCATCGCCTACGTCGAGCGGATCTTCCCCATCGCGATGATGTCGTGGTCGAACCCGAAGGTGAACGACTGCGTCCCGTTCCCGAACGACGCGGAGCCTCCGCCGCTCAAGCTCCAGCGCCTGTTCGCGGAGTACCTGGCGGGGGAGATGGCGCTCGGGCGCGTGCGCCCCGTCGAGCCCTACATCCTGGCGCGCGCCCTCATGGGGGCGATCTCGGGGTACGTGTTCTCCGAGATGACCGTCCGCCAGCGCGGGCTGCCGACCATCGACCGCGGCGACTACGTGCGCGGGTACATCGCCTCGCTCTGGGCTGGCATGCGCGCCGAGCCCGCGCCCCGCTCGGCCCGGCGCGCGGGCTCGCAGAACGGCAAGGGGCGGACCGCCCGGCCCGCCGCTCGCGCCTGAGCGGCCGACGCGCCGCGCGTCGCGGGAGCGGCCGCTCGCCGTGGAGCTGCCGCCCGCGGTCGATCGATCAGGGGCAGAGCGCCTTCATGCTCTCGGAGGCCTTCTTGCAGCCGTCCTCGATCGTGGCGCGCGCCGACGGGTAGGACGCGGCCTTCTTCCACGCCTCGGCCGCCTGCTTGACGCTGTCCTTCAGGGACTGGCCCGTCGGCCCGCCCATCTTGTCGGCGCACTTCCACGTGTGCTTGACGTAGTCGTCGCACGCCGCGATGCCGACCGAGGGGATGTCCGACGGGAGGCTGCCGCCCCCTTGCTTCTTCGGCTCGTCGTCGCCGCCGTCGTCGTCGTCGGGGTCCAGGCGCTTGGGCCCGCCCAGCGCGCGCTTGAGCCCGAAGCTGGCGAGGCCCCCGATGACGGCCGCGCCGGTGGCGTTGAGGTCCTCCATCTCCAGGGTCCAGAGCCCCTCCTTCACCTCGACGCGGAGCGCGATGGCGCCGGTGATGCGGCTGTCGCCCTTCAAGATCAGCGCGTCGACCGGCACGCCCTCCTTCTTGAGCTCCTTCTTCGCCTTGTCGTCGATGTCGAGCGCGGCCTGCGCGATCCGGCCCGTGTCGATCCACATGAAGAGGGCGTTCTTGCCCGAGAGCGCTTTGTGGGCCTTGGCGTGCGCCTTGTCGGACTTGAGCGTGTCGCCCTCCTTGGCGAACGCCCCCAAGATCGCCTCCACCCGCTTCTTCCCGCCTCCCACCAGCACGAGGTATTTGTCCTCGAGCAGCACGAGGGCGCCCTCCACGGCGGGCTCGCCCGAGGTCGGCTTCACGGAGAAGCCGCCGTCCTTCTTGCCCACCTCGACGAACTTGTCGAGCTCCTCCCCGATCTTGTCCTTCAAGGACTTCACGATCTTCTCGGCCGCCTCCTTGTCCTTGACGTGGAGCGCGAGGACGAAGCCGACCTCGTCGGCGACCTCTTTGGGGTCCTTCATCGCCTCTTTGAGATCGATCTTCTCGGCGGCCGTGAAGGCGAGGATGCCCTCGTCCCCGACGGACTTGTAGACGGTCTCGAGATCGAACCCGAGCTCCTTGTCCATCTTCTCGATGACCTTCTCGAACTCCTTCGACGAGCCGTCCTTCGCCTCGTCCATGGACTTCAAGAGGTCCTTCTCGAAGTCCTTGTACGAGAGGTCGGTCTTCGTCGAAAACGCCATGTACGCGACGGTCTCGGTCGGGAGCCGCTCGTACAGCGTGAGGTCGGCGGGCGCGCCGTAGATCTTGTCGTCGGGGAGCTTCTTGCCCTTGAGCTCCACCTTGGCTTGCATCACCAGGCCCGCGTCGGTGAACCGGGCCGAGCCGAGCATCGGGCCGACGCCGTCCAGGAAGTCCTTCTTCGCGTCCTTGTCGTCCACCACCTCGGGGTCGACGTAGACCAAGAGCGCCGAGCCCGCCGGCCACTTGGCCTTCGCGAAGACCTCGTTGCCCTTCGCGAGGCTCTCCTTGTCGCCGCTCATCACCTTGCCGACGTCCTCGATCCAGTCCACCTCGCCGCAGCCGAGGATCTTCTTGTCCTCCCACCAGACGCAGGCGCTCTTCTTCTTCTTGCTCTTGTCGTCCTCGTCGTCGTCCTCGCCCTTCTCCTTCTTGCGGGACCCGACGTCGTTGAACGCCTTCTCGTAGTTCGACATCTTCTCGAGCTTGTCGGGGTCGTCGATGTCGCGGCGCGTGAGCTTGTATTTGGTTCCGCCGGCGAGGTCGCCGTCCTTGTCGAAGCGCTTGGAGCCGAGGACCGGCTCGACGTCGCCCTTGGAGCCGAACGCGATGAGCACGCCCCCCTCGGTCTCCTTGCTCACGTCCCGCACGCCCACGGCGACCGAGCTGATGCTCTTCATGAACGCCTCGGCCTCGTCCTTCGACACGTCGAACGACGACGCGAACGCCTCGAACACCTCGCCGCGCGTCTTGTCCGGATCGAGCTCCTTGTCGTCGATCGCGTCCACGTCGACGAACCCGATGAGCGCCTTCGTCACGCTCGGGACCTCGACGAAGACCTGCGTGTCCTTCGGCATGTACTTCGCCAGCTCGGGGCCGGTCGAGCGCATCCAGAACCACCAGCCGGCCGCCGCGGCCCCGCCGAGCGCCAAGAGCCCTACCAGGAGGCCGATGATGAGGCCCGCGCCGCCCTTCTTCTTCGGGGGCCCGCCGGCGCCAGGCGCGCCGGGGGGCTGCGCCTGGACCGGGTAGCCGCCGCCAGGCGGCGCGCCTGGCGGAGCGCCGTAGCCGCCGCCGCCCGGGGGAGGGCCGTAGCCGCCGCCCGGAGGACCGCCGGGGGGCGGGCCGTAGCCGCCCGAGGGCGAGTGGGTGGCGGCGCTGAGCGGCTCGTTCGTGTGCGGTCCCATCATGGAAGCGTGCTCCTGCGGTCGGCGTTCGTGCGGCGCTTGATACGGATCCCCTCGACGGGGGATCCCCCGGGGGGCCCGTTGTAGACGGATGAGGCCCGGTTGTCGACCGGCCTCGCCGGGCCAGACCTCGCGGGGCCGGCCCCGTGCGTCGACGTCGGGGCACGCTCGAGGGCGAGCGGGCGGTCGGACCGCACGCCACGGCCGCGCGAAGCCCGCTCATGCGCGATCGCCCGCTGCGGGGCGATCGCGCGTGCCGCGGGGCCGGTGGAGACGGTCCGCGCCGACGCTCAGGGCTTCGGTGCGGGGGGCGCCGGCGCCGCGGGAGCCGGCGCCGCAGGAGCCGGCTGCGCCGGCGCGGCAGGCTGCGGCAGCGCGGACGGAGGCGCCGGCAGCGGCGCCGCCTTCTTGTCGGTGACGATGAACTGGACGCGGCGGTTCTTCGCGCGGCCGTCGTCGGTCTTGTTGTCGGCGATGGGCTTGTCGGGGCCGTAGCCCTTCGAGACGAGGCGGCCGCCTTCGATGCCGCGCTTCTCCAGCGCCTTGCGGACCGCGTCCGCCCGGTCCTGCGAGAGCTTGGCGTTGAGGGCCTTGGCGCCCTTGTCGTCCGTGTGCCCCTGAACCTCGACCTTGAGGATCTCCGGGTGCTCCTTCAGCACTTCCGCGACCGAGTCGAGCAGCGGGTCGCTCTCCTTCTTGATCGTGGCCTTGCCGAAGTCGAACTGGACCTGCTCGAGGATGATGATCTCTTTCTCGGTGACCCGGACGAGCTTGGGGCACCCGCGCTTCGTCGGATCGGGATCATCGGGCCCCTTCTCCTTCGGGCACGCGTCCTGGTCGTCGCGGAAGCCGTCGCCGTCGGTGTCGCCGGGGCAGCCGTGGGTCTTCGGATCGGTCGTCGCGATCCCCGGGATGTCCGGGCACGCGTCGACGTCGTCGGTGACGCCGTCGGCGTCCTTGTCGCCCGGAGGCGGGCAGCCGTGCTTCTTGGGGTCCTCGTTGGCGATGCCGGGCTGCGTGGGACACGCGTCCACCGCGTCCAGGAAGCCGTCGCCGTCCTGGTCTGGCGGGCAGCCGTGCTTCTTCGGGTCCGGGTCCGCTACGCCGGCGACGCTCGGGCACGCGTCCACGTCGTCGAGGATCTTGTCGCCGTCCGCGTCCTTCGGGGCGGGAGGCACCAGCACCTGCTTCTGCGCCCGCGTGTGCTCGAAGCCGATCGCGATGCCCGCGCGGAACCCGAACAGGAACGCGTTGCCGGCGCCCGGGTCGCACCCGTCGAGCTGCTCCTCGGAGAGGAGGTGGTAGTCGGGCCCGAACTCACCCCAGAGGATCGCGCCGGAGACCAAGGCGAGCTCCGCCCCGACCCCGCCCTTCATGCCCATGCCAGCCGACGCGCTCCCCGAGCACTTGCCGGCGACGGACGCGCCCGCGCCGCCCGTGGCGAAGTTGGTGTCGAGGGTCTGGAACGTCGGGCCGCCCGCGATGTTGACGTACATCGCGAAGGGGTCGAAGCGCAGGGGATAGGCCCGCGCGTCGATCCACAGCGTGTTCAGATCCCGGTAGATGGTGCGGAACGCCTTCGTGGCGCCGGTCTCGTCGATGCCCGTGTCGTTGCGGGTCCGCTCGAGGTCGGCGTGCTCGAAGCCGACGCCGAAGCCGAAGTAGCGGATGGGTCGGAAGATCCCCGTGATGCCGATGCGCAGCCCGTTGGGCGCCTCGATCTGCCCGACGGGGCCCTCGTTGAAGCGGTGGCCGAGCCCCAGGTGCCCGAAGAAGGCGAAGCCCATGTCCGCCTCTGCTTCGCCCGTGTTCCAGGGGACCCAGGTGTCCTCCCACTCGCCCGATGGCTGCGTGGTGGGGGCGTCGGCGGAGGCGCCCGCGCTGCCTTGTACGCCCTCCGTGCCGGCCTTCGCGCCGACCGTGGCCGTCGCGGCGAGCCGCTTCCCTTGGTTCGGGGCAGGCGCCGCGGCCGGCGCGTCCTCCGCGAGGGCAGGGGATGCGATGCCGATGCAGACGAGACCCGAGGTGATCGCGAGGGTGCTCCGGAGCCTTGCCACGTTCATGCCTCTTCCAGCTGGGGGGCCAGGCCCCACGATGAACCACGCTCTTACGCGATAATCCACCCTGCCGGAAGTCCAAGCTGATCAAGAGGAAGTGGCCTCCGGAGGCCAGCCCGCCCGCCGGCTTCACCCGCTCGGGACCGCCGAGCCCCCTACTTCACGCCGCCCTTCGGGCGCGCGTCCGGCGCAAGGTCCGGGTTGCTCCAAAAGAACTCCGACTTCTTCTCGGCCGCGTCCGGGAAGCCCACCATCACCAGCTCGCCCTCGATGGCCGTGGCGCCCTCGGGCACGCTGGCCTTCTTCACGCACGAGAACGTGAGCGTCGCCTTCTCCGCGACCTTCAGGGCGCCGCTGAACAGGTTCGTCCCCGCGCAGACGAGGTACGGGATCGCCTTGCCCGTCGCGTCCTTCGCCTCGAGCTGCTTGCCGGCCTTGTCGTAGAAGTAGACGGCGATCTTCCCGTAGAGGACGGGGAGGGTGGCCTTGTTCGTGACCGTGAAATAAGGCCCCTTCTCGTCGTCGATCTTGCCCGTCCACTTGGCCTCCACGAGGCGGGCCGTTCCCTTGCCGAGGCAGGGTTGCTCCGGCGTGCCGGCGCCCGCCGAGTCTTTGGGGCAGTCGCTCCGCGGAGGCAGCGGCGCCGAGGACGCAGGCGCGGCGCTCGCGGTCGCCGCTGCGGTGGCGCTGGACTTCGGGGGAGGCGCCTTTGCGGCGGAGGCGCTGGCGGAGGCGCCAGGTGTCGCGCCCTGGTCGCCGCAGCCGGCGGCGAGGGGGAGCGTCAGCGAGAGGACAGAGCAGAGGAGCGGAGCGCGCATGACCGAGCAAAGTAACGGAAGGCCCCGCGCCGTGGAACGGGGTTCTTCGGCGGCGCGCTCTTGGGCGCTCCGCCTCGCACGAGGGCGTCCGCGAGCGCGATCTTCGTGGTGCGAGGCGAGGGCTCGGCTCGCGCCGAATCCCGAGAGACGCCGTTCACTTGATCGTGAGCGAGTCGGTGCCGTGCTTGCAGGTGGGCGCGCAGTCGGGACCGTTCGGCTGCACGGTCTTGTAGGTCGGGGTGAAGGTGCCCTTGCCGACCTCCTTCCCGCCGCGGGTGATCGCGACGCTCACCTTCGCCGGCGCCCCCTTGAACGTGAGAGGCCCGAGGCCTTGCTGCTCGGGCGGGAGCGCGCACCCGGACTCGCCGACGAGGACCTCCACGTCGCCCTTGCACGTGACCGCGCGTCCCTTGTCGCACGCGGGGAGGGGGAGCGTGGCCTCACAGGTCGACCTCTTCCCGTCCGCCTCGAGGGAGAGCACGTACTTGCCCTTCGGCCACGCGGCGGGCGAGACCTCGAGCGTATAGCCGTCGATGCACCCCATCTGGGTGCAGATCTTCTGCCCGGCGAGCTTCTTCTGCAGCGCGTCCTTGTCGGCGTCGCTGAGCCCGCCGCCCGACGACGTGGGCTGCGCCGTCGGCTGCGCCGTCGCCGCGGGGGCCGTCGGGCCCTCCGGATCCGGCGGATCCGCGTCGCGGACGGTGACCTGACAGCCGACGGCCAGGAGCAGGCCGGGGAGGAGAGCGGGGAGGGACGCGGAGCGCTTCATGCACGGGCGTTCTACCGCGTTTGTTGCCCGGTGTCGCCGGAGCGTGCGAATTCCGCACGGTGAATCGCACCGCCCGGGCCGAGCGATCCGAGAGCGAGCTCGTCATCCTCCGCAAGCTGGCCGTGGACTTCGCGGCGGGTCGCAAGGAGACCCCCACGACGGTGCACCTGCTCGCCGCGATTTCGTCGCGCCCCGGCGCGGGGGCCGAGCTGCTCCACGATCGCGGCCTCGACAAGGACACGGTGCTGAAGGCGGGTCGCTCCTTCGACGAGGAGCTCGCCGACGCGATCGGCAAGGCGCTCGCGGACGCGCGCGACATCGCCAAGCGCACGCGCGGCTCCGTGTCCACCGACGCCGCGCGCGACCGCGGCACGCTCTCCCCGGACTCCCGCCTCAGCCACGTGGAGCCCTCGGGCGTCCACGTGCTCGTCACGCTGCTCGCGGACCGCGGGTGCGCCGCGCACCGCGCGCTCGTCCTCTCCGGGGTCGACGTCACGCGGCTGCGCGCCGTGGCGCTCGCGCGCGCGTCGGGCTTCGTCGCGGCCAGGCGGGTCGACGTCCGCGCCCAAGCCCCAGTCGTCGTAGGCGCGCCGAAGCGCGCGGGCGACGCCGCGGTGGTCCCGCTCCTGCCGCGTCCTGCGGCGGGCGCGTCCCCCGCGCCCGCCGCGCAGCCGGCGTCGCGCGCCGCGCCCCCGGCTCGTCGATCCGACGCTCCCCCGCCCCCGAGCCTGCAGTCGGCGTCGATGCCCCCGCCGCGGCGCGCGCTCAAGAGGTCGGAGGCCGCGCAGCGAGGCAAGCCCGACGCCGGACCGACGCCGCTCCTCGACGCGCTGGACCGCGCTGCGCGTGGCCGGCTCCCCTCGCCCGTCGTGAAGCGGGAGGAGCTCGAGCTCCGGGCGCTCGACGTCATCGGCAAGCACAGCGCCAACGCCCCGTGCCTCACGGGCCCGGCGGGCGTGGGCAAGACGACCATCGCGCGGTCGCTCGGCCTGCGGCTGAGCGGCTCCGGGCGGCGCGTCGTGGAGGTCGCGCCGGGCGCGCTGCTCTCCGGCGCCGCGGCGCGGGGTGCGGTGGCCGACCGGCTCGCGGCGCTGTTCGACGAGGCGCGAGGCGCCGGCGGCGTGGTGCTGTTCTTCGACGACGTCCACGAGCTGCTCGGGAGCGGGGACGAGGCCGCCCTCGAGATCAAGGCGGAGCTCGCTCGCGGCGACGTACAGATGATCCTGGCGACCAGCCCCGAGGGCCACCGGCGGTACGTGGAGTCCGACCCTCAGATCGGCAGGCGCCTCGTGACGCTGGAGGTAGAGGAGCCCGACGAGGAGGCCGCGTTCGCGATGGTCCGCGTGGCGGTCGAGCACCTAGCGCGGCACCACGACGTGACGTATGACGACGCCTGCGTCACCGCGGCGATCGCGTGGTCCGTCCGCTACTTGCCCGGCCGCGCGCTCCCCGACAAGGCCATCTCCGCGCTGGATCTGGCCGGCGCCCGCGCGCGGCGGATCGCCCCCGAGGCGAGGGCGCGCGGCGGGCGCGAGCTCACGGTCGAGGTCGTCGCGGAGGTCGTCGCCGAGCTCGGTGCCGTCCCGGTAGAGCGGCTGCTCCAGAACGATCGCGAGCGGCTGCTCGGCCTCGAGCGCGCGCTGCGGGAGCGCGTCGTCGGCCACGCGTCGGAGCTCGCGCGGATCGCGCTGCAGCTTCGCAAGAGCGGCGCTGGCCTCCGGCATGACCGGCCGCTCGGGTCGTTCCTGCTGCTCGGGCCGACGGGTGTCGGCAAGACCGAGACCGCCAAGGCGATGGCGCACGCGCTGTTCGGATCGATGGACGCGCTCACCCGGATCGATCTCTCCGAGTTCGCCGAGTCGCACTCGCTCGCTCGGCTGATCGGCGCGCCGCCTGGCTACGTCGGCCACGAGGCGGGCGGGCAGCTCACGGAGGCGGTCCGCAAGCGCCCGTACCAGGTCGTCTTGCTCGACGAGGTCGAGAAGGCGCACCCGGAGGTGCTCCTCGCCTTCCTGCAGGTGCTCGACGAGGGACGCATGACGGACGGCCGCGGTCGCCGCGTCGACTTCACGAACGTCGTCGTGGCGATGACCTCCAACCTGGGCGCGCGGGAGATCGCCGCGGAGAGGCGGGGCGCGCGGGTCGGGTTCACGCGCGAGGACCGATCGGAGACGGAGCGGCTGCGCGCCGTGGCGATCACGGAGGCCAAGCGGCACCTCCCGCTGGAGCTCTACGGCCGCATCGACGAGATCCTCTTCTTCGCGCCCCTCGGCCGCGCCGATGTGGGTGTGGTCGCGGAGCGGCAGCTCTCCGCGCTCGTCGGCGCCATGGCGCAGCGGGGAGTCTCCCTCGACGTGGGCGAGGGCGTCGTGGACGCCCTCCTCGACGCGGGCGGGTTCGATCCAGAGCTCGGCGCCCGCCCCCTCCGCCGCGTCATCGCCCAGCTCATCGAGGCGCCGATCGCCGACCTCTTGCTAAGCGGCGAGGTGGCCACGGGCGGCGCCGCGAGGGTCGAGGCCGTCGATGGCCGCGTGTCGGTCCTCGCGGGCGCGCGCGGGCGCGGCTCCGAGCTACGGCCGCGCGCTCGCTGACGGAGGCGCTGCGGGAGCGCCGGTCGCGGTGGGTGGCGGCGACGCCAGGAGGGCCTGGATCTGGTTCGCCCGCTCCGCGATCTGCTCGATCTCCACGCCGGAGGCGTCGAGCGTAGCGATGGCGCGCGTGCCCTGGGCTTGCACCTCGATCCGGGCGAGCAGCGCCTCGGCGCCGAGCAGCGAAGCCTGGGCGCTCTTGCCGGCGCTCTTCTGCGCCTCGTGGATGAACGTGGCGAGCGCCAGCGCAGTCGTGGCGTCGTCGCAGAGGAGGACGACGCGGACCTTGGCGCGATCGCCCGAGAACGAGACGCCGGCCCCGGCCGCCGCGACCGACGCCATCGCCTTCGGGACGTCGCCGCGCGCGCCCGCGATCTCCTCCGCGACGGTGGCGCGCTGCTCCTTGGTGAGGACGAGGGTCGCCTGCACGCTCTCGAAGCCCGCCAGATCGTGGCGCAGGGCGGCGTGCGTCGCGTCGCCGGCGACCGTCGGCAGGGTGCCGTCGGCGGCGTCCACCATCGCCCGCAGGAACGCGCCGCCGCCGAAGAGGATCGGCCCGCTCGAGCGGACCGCGATCTCCCCCTCGGTCGGCGCCTCCACGTCTCGCACCGTCCGGAAGCTGCCGAGCGAGGAGGCTACGGGGCGGCCGCCTCGCGCGGCGATCACCTTCGTCGCGCAGTCGATGACCGACTGCTCGGTGACCGAGCCGACCGCGACCACGCCGAACTCCGCGCCGTACTTCTCGGGGACCGCCAGCGCCACGTGGCGGACGTTCGTGAGGGGATCGAAGCCGCACGCGTCACGGATCTTCCCGATGCCCTCCACGCTTCGGTCCCCCGCGAGGTAGGGCGCCGCGATCGGAGACGCACGCAGGGCGTCGAGGTTCACCGTGACGATCAGCGTGGCGCCGGAGGGGATCGCCTCGAGCGGGCCGAGCGCGGGCGTTGGCGGCGGGATCGGCGCCGCCGCC
>CAZBJI010000021.1:0-25388 GCA_964492175.1 uncultured Polyangiaceae bacterium
CCGGTGGTCGGCATGGTCGGCGCCGCCGAGCCCGAGCCCGAGCCCGAGTGCGCCGCTCCCTCCGATTCTCTCGCGATCCCCCCCGAGGCCGCGTGGCTGGGCCTCTCGCGGAGCGCCCTCGCGCTCCTCGCCGCCGCTGCCTTGGTGGTCGGCTTCCTCGTCGCCCGCGCCTTTCAGGAGTAACGTTCGGAGGCATGCGATCGGGACAGCCCCGACCCCTCCTCCGGCGCGCTCGGGTGGCGCTGTGGCTCGGGCTCCTGCCGGGCTGTGCGCTCGTGCTCGACGCGTCCAGCGACACCGGGGACAGGTGCCTGTTCGACGGCTACGACGACGAGCTCTGCGGCATCTGCCTCTTCGAGGGCTGCGGGAACCTCATCGACGCCTGCTGTGGCGACGTCGCGTGCTCCGCGAATCTGGGCCTGCTCGACGACTGCGCGACGGGGAGCAGCTTCGCGTGCACGGACTTCTTCCAGCACCCGGACACGCCGCCGGACCTCGCCGCCTGCGCGCACGCCCGGTGCCTCGTCGACTGCACGATCCTCTTCCTGGACGTGGGCGGCGGCGACGCCTCGGGTGGAGGAGGAGGCGGGGCCGCGGGGAGCGCGACGTCGTGCGTGGACGAGGACTTCTTCTGCGAGTGCACCGCGACGGAGCCGGGTGCTGGGAACGACGTGACCTGTGAGGCCTCCCCGGCCGACGACAGCGCTTGCTGCGCCTCGGCGGACTGGCCCGACGTCGGCACCCTGTGCATCTGCCAGGAGCGCTTCTGCGTCGAGGACGCGAGCTATTGCTTCTGCTCGTTCGGGGCGACCACGGGATCGACGCAGTCCTACTGCAGCGCCTCCTGGCTCTACTGCTGCCTCGACCCGGTCGACCTCGAGTGCACCTGCAGCGACAGCGCCTGCCCGGCGGGGGAGCGCGGCGTGCCCTTCTGCGACACGGACGCGATCCCTTGTCCCGAAGGGACGCTGGCGCCGTCCTCTTGCTCGTCTCCGTAGCGCGCGCCCGAGCGGGAGGGTGCACCCGCTCGCCGCACGGACTACGCTCCGGCGCCCATGCTGGTCGCCGAGGTCGCCGTGCCCGTCCCGCTCGCGCGGGCATTCTCTTACGAGGTCCCCGCGGCGCTCTCGGCGGGCCTCGTGCTGGGGGCGCGCGTGCTCTGCGACTTCCATCGGCGCCGCGTCATCGGCGTGGTCGTCGGTCTCGGGGAGCGCGAGCCGAGCCCCGACCTGTCGCTGAAGCCGCTGCGTGCGCTCGTCGACGCCACGCCCGTCGTGCCCAAGGAGCTCTTCGACTTCCTGCTCGAGGTCGCGGCCTACTACTACGCGCCGGTCGGAGAGGTCCTTCGGATGGCGCTCCCCGCGCTCGAGCGCGGCGAGGTCGAGCGGATGGAGACGCAGGGCGAGCTCGACGGCGTGCTGTCGCGGACCAAGCAGATCGGAGAGGCGCGGGAGGTCGTCGTCGTCCCGACGGAAGGGGTGGAGGAGCCCGGCACCCTCCGCGGTCAGGCGCGCGAGATCTTGGCGCTCGTGCGGGGCGCGGGGCCGCAGGCCGTGACCCGCCTCGAGGAGCGCTTCCGGAGCGCGCGGAGCGCGTCCAAGCGCCTCGAGGCGCTCGGCCTGGTCCGGCTGGAGCGGCGCGCGCGCGCGTCCGGGGCGATCTTCTCCGATCTCGCCGAGCGCGACGTCCCGCCAGAGCTCACCGAGCCCCAGACGGCCGCGGTCGAGCGGGTCCTCGCCGCGCTCCGGGAGGAGGGGAAGGAGCGGGCGTTCCTCCTCTTCGGGGTCACCGGGTCGGGGAAGACGGAGGTCTACCTGCGCGCCATCGAGGCGTGCCTGCAGGCCGGCCGCGGGGCGCTCGTGATGGTCCCGGAGATCGCGCTCACGCCGCAGCTCATCGCGAGGTTTCGAGCGCGGTTCGGGGACGACGTCGCGGTCGTGCACAGCGGGCTCTCCGACAAGGCGCGGCACGTGATGCACAAGCGCCTGCTCTCGGGCCAGGTGAGGGTCGCGATCGGCGCGCGATCCGCGCTGTTCGCTCCGGTGCCCAGCTTGGGCCTCGTCATCGTCGACGAAGAGCACGACGGCTCCTTCAAGCAGGAGGACGGGGTGCGCTATCAGGCGCGTGACATGGCCATGCTCCGGGCGCACAGGGCCGGGGCGACGCTCGTGCTCGGATCCGCCACGCCCTCGCTCGAGAGCTTCGAGCTCGCGCGCCGGGGGAGGCTCGCGCTGCTCCGCCTCCCGGACCGCGCGAGCAGAGCCGCCTCGCTCCCCGCGGTCGAGATCCTGGATCTCAAGCGCTTCGGGGCAGGCCCCACGGGCGAGCCGCTCCTCTCTCTCCCGCTGCATCGCGCGCTCGAGCAGACGCTGGGCCGCAAAGAGCAGGCGATCATCTTCCTGAACCGGCGCGGCCACTCCCCCACCCTCGTGTGCGACGCGTGCGGCACGGTGAACACCTGCAAGGCGTGCTCCGTCTCGCTCACGTACCACCGCGGTCGCGCCGCCGGCGCCGACGAGGCGGCCCGCCCCCTCGGCGGGCGCGTGCGGTGCCACTACTGCGGCTACGACGACTGGGTGCCGAAGACGTGCGAGCGGTGCGGGTCGCCGGAGCTCGCGATCGAGGGCCTGGGCACGGAGAAGCTCGAGGTGACGCTCGCCGAAGCCTTCCCCGCCGCCCGCGTGGCGCGCCTCGACCGCGACGTAGCCGGCGGGACCAAGGGCGAGCGCATCCTGGCCAAGATGCGCAGCGGGGAGATCGACATCTTGGTCGGGACGCAGATGGTGACGAAGGGCCACGATTACCCCAACGTCACCCTGGTAGGCGTGGTGAACGCCGACACGGCGATCGCGCTGCCGGACTTCCGAGCGGCGGAGCGGGCGTTCCAGCTCCTCGTGCAGGTGGCCGGGCGCGCCGGCCGACACGAGCGGCCCGGCCGCGTCCTCATCCAGACGCGGAGCCCGGATCACCCCGCGATCGTCCTCGCCGCGAAGCACGACGTGGAGGCGTTCCTGAAGCGCGAGCTCGCGGATCGCGAGGAGGTGGGCTACCCCCCCTTCTCGCGCCTCGCGCTCCTCCGGGTGGAGGCCATCGACGCGGGCGTCGCGCGGAGGACCGCGTCCGAGCTGGCCCGCGCCTGCCTCGCCACGGCCCCCGCGAGGCGCGGGGACCTCGACGTGCTCGGGCCGGCGCCGGCTCCGCTGGCGAGGCTGCGCGCGAGGTTCCGGTTCCGGGTGATGATCCGCGCGACGCAGCGCGCCGCTCTCCGCGCGTGCCTGGCCGCCATCGAGCCCGAGCTCGCGAAGGTGGACCGGCGAGCGAGGGCCGTGATCGACGTCGACCCCGTCTCCATGATGTGAGGTCGCGAAGCGCTCGGAGGGCCGTCACGCGCCGTCGCGTGGAAGGCGGAGCTCTCGCATGCGGCGCCACAGCGTGACGCGGCTCATGCCGAGCGCCGCGGCGGCGCGCCCGCGATTCCCCTGGGCGCGGCGGAGCGCGCGCGAGATGCGGTCGGCCTCGGGGTCCTCCGCGCGAGCCGCGACCTCGCGCGCGCCCGAGAGGGGCGCCTCCCGACCCGAGCCCGACGTGATCTCGGGCGGAAGATCGGTGGGGAGCAGCACCGGCCCCGAGGCCATCGCCGCGGCGTAAGCCAGGGTGTTCTTGAGCTCGCGCACGTTCCCTGGCCAGTCGTAGCGATCGAGCGCGCGCTGGGCCGCCGGCGACACCTGCTCGAGCGTCGTCTCGCCCTTCGCGCGCGCCTCCGCGAGCAGGACCCGCGTGAGCAAGGCCACGTCGCCGCGACGCGCCTGCAGCGGCGGCAGGAAGATCGGGATGACGCGGAGCCGATACATGAGGTCACCGCGGAAGCGCCCCGCCTCCACCTCCTTGCGCAGCGCGCGGTGCGTGGCGGACACGAAGCGGACATCGACGGGGATGGGGGTGCGCCCACCGACCGGGATCACGGTGCGCGTCTCGAGGACGCGCAGGAGCTTCGCCTGCAGCTCGAGCGGCAGCTCGGCGACCTCGTCCAGGAAGAGCGTACCGCCGTGGGCGAGCTGGACGTGCCCGGGCACCGCGCTCACGGCGCCGGTGAAGGCGCCGCGGGCGTGACCGAAGAGCTCGGTCTCGAGCAGCGTGCCGGGCAGCGCCGCGCAGTTCAGGACCACGAACGGCCCCGCGGCCCGGGGGGAGAGCGCGTGGATTGCGTGCGCGACGAGCTCCTTTCCGGTGCCCGTGTCGCCTCGCACGAGGACGGTGGTCGTCCCCCGCGCCACGCGGGTCACGAGCCGAAAGACCTCCTTCATGCCGGCATCGCCCGTCCACATGCCGTGGAACTCGACGACCCCGTCCTCTCCGTGCACCGCGAGCTCGTCGAGCAGCACCACCCAGCCCGCGCGCGCCGAGCCCTTCATGGGGATGGTCCGCACCGAGAGGTGCCGGGCGCCGCGCGAGGGGTGCGGGAGGACCGCGTGGACGGGCCGCCCCGCCGCCAGCGCCTCGGCGACGGGCTTCGCCGGCCCGTCGCCGCAGAGCACGCGCGCGGCGGAGGCCCCCACCGGCTCGCCGCCAAGGAGCCGCCGTGCAGAGGGGCTCGCAGCGCGGACCACGAGATCGGCGTCGAGGACCAGCGCGGCGCCGCCCAGCGCCTCCAGCGCCGCGAGCAGCAGATCGGCGCGCAACGGTTTCGCAACACGAGGCGGCATGTTTCACGGGTAGCGACGCGCCGTGCTGGAGGCAAGGGCGCAGCGGCTCGATCGGTCGGCGACCCGGCGTCGTTTCGTGGAGACTCGCTTCGGCTGACTAGCGAGGGACGGTGTCCGGCGCCAGAGGCGATGGCGCCCCGGCGGCCGACCGCTCCCGCTGCGCGCGGCGGATCTCGCGGACCGACAGCCCGACGACCGGCGCGAGGAGCGCGCCGAGGAGGAGCCACCACGACGTGTCGGAGGGGCCGACGTGGAGGAGCTTGGCGAGCTCCTGGAGGAGGACGAACACCGCCATGACGAGCACGAAGAACGCAAAGGCTTTGCGCAGCGCCCGCTGGGAGATGTAGCTCACGAAGAGGCCGCCCACGAGGCTCCCCGCGACCGCGGCGGCGGCGACCACGAGCGCGATGGTCCAGTCGATCGACACCGACCCCACGTAGCCGGCGAAGCCGGCGAACGCCTTCATGGCGATGACCAGGAGGGAGGTCCCCACGGCGTCGCGCATGGTGAGCCCGCCGAACAACACCAGCGCCGGCACCACCAGAAAACCGCCGCCGGCGCCCACCAAGCCGGTGACCGCGCCAACGACCAGCCCCTCGAGGAGGATCTTCCAGAGGGCCTGCGGCGCCGCCGGAGGGGCCGAAGGATCGGTCGCAGGGCGGCGCCTGAGCATGGCGACCGCGGTGACGAGCATCATGGTGCCGAACGCGAGGAGCAGCACGTATCCAGGGAGGAACTTCGCCGCGGAGCCGGCGAGGTACGCCCCGAACATGCTGGAGACGCCGAAGACCAGGCCTGTTCGGAGCCTGACCCGCCCCGCGCGCGCGTGCGGCACCAGCGCCGCCGCGCTCGTCACCCCCACCACGAACAGCGACGTAGCGATGGCTTGGTGCGCCGGCAGATGCGCCGCGTACAAGAGGATCGGCACGGTGAGGATCGACCCGCCGCCGCCGAGCAGGCCAAGCGCCACGCCCACGAAGACGGACAGCGCGGCCGTGAGCGCGAGCGTGGGGTCCATGCTCGGCGTCGTAGCAAGCCTCGTGCCCTCTGCCCACGGGCGACGAGCCGCTGCGACGCGAGGACGGCGGCGCGCTGGATGTTGCACGCATGAAACATCATGAAACACCATGAAACATCGCGGCCGACCTTTCGGCGGGCGAGAGGTTGGAACGATGCGTGCATGGCTGCGGGTGTGCAGACCGAGCCTCTCCCCTTCCTCCAGGCCGCCGCGGGCGGCGCCCTGATCGGCGTCTCCGCAGCGCTGCTGCTGCTGACGCACGGCAGGATCGCCGGCATCAGCGGCCTCGTCTCCGGCGTCCTCGCGCGCGCCCCCAGCGCGCGCGTCCAGGCGTCCTTTCTCGTGGGGCTGATCGGCGCCGGCGTCGCGGCCGCCCTCCTGTGGCCAGCCGCCTTCGGGCCCGCTGGCGCGGGGCTCGGCGGCGTCATCGTGGCTGGGCTCCTCGTCGGCTTCGGGACGAAGCTCGGCAACGGCTGCACGAGCGGCCACGGCGTGTGCGGCGTCGCGCGGCTCTCGACGCGCTCGATCGCCGCGACGCTCACGTTCGTCCTCGCCGGAGCGGTCACGGTCGCGCTGCGCGGCCAAGGAGCGACGCCATGACGCGGATCGTCAGCAGCCTCACCGCCGCGATCGCCGGCGCCCTGTTCGCCGCGGGCCTCTCGCTCGGCGGCATGACCCAGCCGGCGCGCGTCCAGGGGTTCCTCGACGTCGGCGGGGCCTGGGATCCGACGCTGGCGTTCGTGATGCTCGGCGCCGTGTCGACGTACGCCGTCCTCCACCGCCTCGTGATGCGGCGGGCGGCGCCGCTCTTCGACGCGAGCTTCTACGTCCCAGCGAAGGCGAGAGTGGACGCGCGCCTCCTCTCGGGTGCAGCGATCTTCGGGGTCGGCTGGGGGCTCGCGGGTTATTGTCCCGGCCCTGCGTTGACCTCGGTCGGCGTCGGCTCGCTCGAGCCGATCGCGTTCGTCGCCGCCATGCTCGCCGGGATGCTCCTCGAGCGACACCTCGTCTCTCCCCCCCAGTCGACCCCTGCGCCGGACGGCACGAACGTCCTGCGCGTCACGCAACCGAGGTAGCCATGCACGTCGAGGCGTTCCACGATCCGGCCACCTTCACGCTGACCTACGTCGTCTTCGATCCGGAGACGAAGGACGCCGTCGTGATCGACCCAGTCCTGGATTTCGATCCGCTCGCGGCGCGCACGAGCACGCGGACCGTCGAGCGCGTCGCCGCGTTCCTCACGGAGCGCGAGCTGCGGCTCCACTTCGTGCTCGAGACCCACGCGCACGCCGACCACCTCACCGGCGCCCAGTGGCTGAAGCGGCACCTGGGCGCGAAGATCGCGATCGGAGAGCACATCCGCGAGGTCCAGCTGACCTTCGGCGAGCTCTTCGATCTCGGGCCGGCGGTGCCCACGGACGGCTCGCAGTTCGATCGCCTGCTCTCCCACGGGGAAGTGCTCGGGGCCGGGTCGCTGTCGATCCGCACGATCTCCACCCCGGGGCACACCCCAGCGTGTGTCTCCTACGTGATAGGCGACGCCGTCTTCACCGGCGACGCGCTCTTCATCGAGGACTACGGCACCGGCCGCTGCGACTTCCCGAAGGGCAGCGCGAGGGATCTCTATCGTTCCGTGCACGACGGGCTCTACGCCCTTCCGCCGGCGACGCGCGTGTTCGTCGGCCACGACTACCTCCCGAACGGGCGCCCCCTCCGCTACGAGACCACCATCGCGCGATCGAGGGAGGCCAACGTGCAGCTGCGAGCGTCGACGACGCTGGAAGAGTTCGTCGCGTTTCGAACCCGGCGGGACGCCACGCTCGACCCGCCGAGGCTGCTCTACCCGAGCATCCAGGTGAACGTGGACGCCGGGCGGCTCCCGGCGCCGCACGAGAGCGGCATGCGCTACCTCAAGATCCCGCTGAACCCAGGACGCCGCACCGCCGACGACGGGAGCGCCGGGTGAGGGGCGCCGTGGTAGCTTCGCGCCCATGCGAAGGGCCAAGGCAATCGTAGTCGGAGCGTCGCTCCTCTGGAGCCTCACGGGTTGCGGCGACGACACCAGCGCGCAGGGCGGCGAGGGCGGCGGCGCCGGGCCCACCACGACCAGCGGCGCGACCACGGGATCGACCACGACCGGGGCAGGCGGCACCATCGACCCCTGCGGGGACACCGACGTACCGGAGGAGGCCCTCGGGTCGGGCCCCGATCCCGAGGCCGGCGCGTTCGACATGACGGAGGCCCTGGACGGGCTCCCCGAGGGCCCCGGCCCGCTTCGCGCGATCATCCAGACGGAGCACGGGGAGATCACCTGCGAGCTCTTCCCCGAGATCGCCCCGACCGGCGTCGCAAACTTCGTCGGATTGGCCCGAGGGCGGCGACCCTTCCTCCAGGGCGGCCAGTGGTGGAAGGGGCGTCGCTTCTACGACGGGCTCACGTTCCACCGGGTGATCGACGACTTCGTGGCCCAGGGCGGAGATCCCCTCGGGACGGGCTTCGGCGGCCCGGGATACGAGTTCGACAACGAGGTGGCCGCGGAGACGCACTCGCCCGGGACGCTCGCCTACGCGAACGCCGGCCCCGACACGAACGGGAGCCAGTTCTACATCGTCGCGGAGGCTCCCGCGACGTTCCTGGACGGCTCGTACACGATCTTCGGCAGGTGTGATCCTGTGAGCGTCGTGCAGGCGATCACCGAGGTCCCGACGGACGCGAACGACGCGCCTTTGACGCCCGTCCACATGCAGACGGTCTCGATCACCCGCTGCGCGGAGTAGTCTGGACCCGCGCCGCGAGCCGGGGCAAAGATCGAGAGCATGCCGGTCGATCCGACCCCGAGCGAGCGCACGGAGCGCGCCGCGAGGTACTTCCCCTCCGCCGCCGCCTTTCGGCGGTGGCTCGAGCGACACCACGCGACGAAGGACGAGCTCTTGGTCGGCTTTCACAAGCGCCATACCGGCGCGCCGAGCATGACGTGGTCCGAGTCCGTAGACGAGGCGCTCTGCTTCGGGTGGATCGACGGTGTGCGACGGAGCGTCGACGCGGACCGCTACACCATTCGCTTCACGCCCAGACGCCCGACGAGCACGTGGAGCGCGGTCAACGTCGCGAAGATGAAGGCGCTCGAGGAGGCCGGCCGAATGACCGACGCCGGCCGCGCAGCGTTCGCGAAGAAGAGCGACGCGCGGTCGGGGGTGTACTCGTACGAGCAGCGGCCGGCGGGGCTCCCGGCGGAGCTCCGTCGGGTGCTCGACGCGAGCGCCGCCGCCGCGCGCGACTTCGACGCCCGGCCGCCGTGGTACCGGCGCGCCGCGACGTGGTGGGTCGTCAGCGCGAAGACCGAATTGACCCGGCAGCGGCGGCTGGTGGTGCTCGTCGAGCGGCACGAGCGAGGCGAGACGATCCCGCCGCTCACGCGGACGCAGGAGGCGAAGGGGCCGAAGCCGCGGGGCGGCCAGCCAGGCACACGGCGAGCGCGCCGACCGTGAGCGGCTGAAGGAGCAGGCAGAGCAGCGCCACGCCGAGCCCCCACCGATCCGCCAGCGCGCCCACGAGCAGCGGCACCCCGAGGTCGGAGATCACGAACACCTGGCCGAGGGCGTTCACGAGGCCTGGACTGCGGGGGACCTCCGCGTAGGCACGCGCGAGCAACAGCGGGTAGTGAGCCGCCGCGGTCGCGCCGAGGACGGCCGCGGCGAGGAGGACCGTCCACCCCGCTGGCGACAGAGCGGCGGCGGCCACCGCCAGGGCGCACACGACCGCGCTGCCGAGGAGGATCTTCCGCGAAGACCACGTCGAGAGCAGTCGCTCCGTCAGGACCGCGCCCGCGGCCGCCCCGCCCGAGAGCGCGGTGAGCGACGTGGTCACCATCCCCGCTCCCGCGCCGAGATCCTGCTCGAGCCGGAGCGCGAGGAGCGCAGCCACGAGCTCGTCCAGCAGCGTGCAACAGGCGACGCCGCCCAACCACAGCCAGAGCCTGCCGTTCCGCACGCCGTGCCGCAGCGCCTCGAGGACGTTCGGCGTCGGCGGTTCCTCGGCGGGCTCCGCCCCGCCGCCCGAGCGCGCGGCGTCCGACGTCGGGCCGCAGGCCACGCGCAGCGCGAGCAGCGCGACGAGCAGCGCCACCGATCCGAAGGCCGATCGATACGAGCCGCCGGCGAGCGACGCGGCGGCGATCAGCGGTGGCGTCAGCGCGTCGCCGAGCGATCCGAAGAGCGTCCACCGCGCGAGCGCTCGCTCCGCGTCCCCGCGGCGAACGAGCTCCGCCTGCGCCGCGCCACAGCACGCGCCGCTCGCGGCGCCCGCGAGCGCGAGCGCCGCCGTCAGCCAGCCGACGCTGGGCGCCCACGCCGCCAGCACCAGGGCCGACGCGAGGGCGAAGAGCCCACCGACCAGGAACCGCCTCCGCGACAGGCGATCGGACGCGATGGAAAGGCAAGCCTCGATCCCCGCG
This sequence comes from uncultured Polyangiaceae bacterium, assembly GCA_964492175.1. Classification (GTDB taxonomy): domain Bacteria; phylum Myxococcota_A; class Polyangia; order Polyangiales; family Polyangiaceae; genus Xiheicaenibacterium. The sequence goes on from CAZBJI010000021.1 coordinate 10,175, forward strand.
GAGAGGAGCAGCGGGATCGAGAAGATCGCGACCGTGTACGTGGTGTGCGAGAGGCCGTGCGACCGCTCCACCTCGGGAGCGGCGACGACCGCCACGCCGCTCCAGAGCTCGTCACCGAGCTCGACGAGGAGGAGCGCGACCGACGCGGAGAGGACCCGGGCTCAGATTCGCTCGGTGAAATGCACCGAGCCATCGTACCACCCACGCGCGGCCCTGCCACCACGGACGAGGGGGACCGAGGTACGTGACTTGGCGGCTCGAACCTCGTCGAGCACGCTGACGGAGCTCTCCGGCGACCTGCTAGGCTGTCCGCCTGGATCTCGAGAACATCCGCCTGCTGCTGCGGGTCGTCGAGCTCGGCTCGGTCGTCGCCGCCGCGCGGCAGCTCGGCATGTCGCGGTCTCAGCTCCGGCGCCGCCTCGACACGCTCGAGCTGGAGGCCGGCTGCGAGATCTTGGTCGCGACGCCGTCGGGCGTCGTGCTGACACCAGCGGGAGCCGTGATCGCGGCGGAGGGACGCGATCTGCTCGAGCGAGCCGCCAGGATGCTCGCGGCGGCCCGCGCCGGCGAGCGGCAGACGGCGGGGACGATCCGGGTCATCCTCCCGCTCGGCGTGCCCGACGCCGTGCGCCTTCCCCTCCTCCGCTCGCTCATCGCGTCGGCGCCGGCGCTCTCGGTGCACGAGCGCGAAGTGTCGGACCCACTCGCGCACCTCCACGAGCCCTTCGAGCTCATGTTCCACCTGGGCCCGCCGCCCGCGCACGGGCAGTGGTTCTCGAGGACGCTTCGCCGGCTCAAGCTGGTGCCGCTCGCCTCGGAGGCCTATCTCGCCTCACGAGGTCGCCCGACGTCGACCGACGATCTGGCGAGCCACACCCTCTTGGCTGGCGCCGCCCTGGAAGCGATCCCCTCACCTGGAGACGCGTGGGCCGGCGGCGCCGTCGCCGTCGAACCGGTCCTGGTGTCGGACAACGCTCAGCTCCTCCACCGCGCCATGCAGGCGGGCCTGGGGATCCTCCTCGGCTCCGCCGATCCCATCATCCTCTCGGGGCCCGAGCCGGTCGTCACGGTGCTGGAGGACCAGCTCGCCGACGAGGACGCGATGCGGCTCCTCTCTCCGCTCCCCGTCGACGTCGACGCCCGGGCGCGGACCCTCGTCGAAGGCGTGCACGCCTTCCTCGCTTCGCTCGAGGCGTGAGGCGGAGAGTCCGCGCAGAGCGGCGCTGGCCGATGAGCGGCCATGGGGTGGCCGAACGGCGTCAGGGCGAGAGAGCGCGCTGTCTTCATATCATGACGTGTTGGGCCCTCGAGCCCAGGCGGAGGTGGGGTCGGTGGCAGGATCGAGCGGTCGGACGAGGCGCCCCAGAGGGATCGAGCGGTTTGCGTACGATCCGGAGGACGACGAGGCCGTCCGCCGGAAGAAGTCCGCGATCGGCGTGGTCGCGGGAGGTTGCTGCGTGGCCGGCTGCGTGTGGACGGCGATGTATTGGCTCGTGTTCGGCTGGGGGCTGACGACCGCTCTGCCCCTCGCCTTCGTGCTGATCGTCGGGACGGCGCTCGCCGTGTCGCACGTCCGAAGAGCCCACATCTACGCGGTGTACGCGCAGATCCTGTGCATCATCTACATCACGGCGTTCATCCAGTGGAGCATCGGCGAGCTGTTCGCCTCCGGCTTCGTCATGGTGTGGGCGTTCATCGGTCCCATCACCGCCCTCGCGTTCTTTCCCCTCCGCAAGGCGTTCCTCTGGCTCGCGCTCTACCTCGTGAACCTCGGTGTCACGCTCGTGTTCGACGACACGTTCCGTCGCCACGGTCTCGTCGTCGACGAGGCGACACGCACGCTGTTCTTCGGGATGAACCTCGCGGTGTCGTCGCTGGTCGTCTTCTTCTTCGCGAGCTACTTCGCCGAGAGCGCCGAGAGCCAGCGGGCGCGCGCCGATCAGCTGGAGGAGAGCCTCGAAGAGGAGCGGGCGAAGCAGCTCGGCCCCTACACGCTGGAGGGGAAGATCGGCGCTGGCGGGATGGGCGTGGTCTACCGGGCGCGACACGCGCTCCTGCGCCGACCGACCGCGGTGAAGATGCTGCCGGTCGAGAAGGTCGGGGAAGAGAGCTTGCGCCGCTTCGAGCGCGAGGTGCAGCTGACGGCGACGCTCACCCACCCGAACACCGTGGCCATCCACGACTACGGCCGCAGCACCGACGGGGTGTTCTACTACGCGATGGAGCTGCTCGACGGCGTGGACCTCGAGCAGCTCGTGCGGAAGAGGGGCCCCCTGCCGCCGGCGCGCGTCGTCCACATCCTCGTGCAGGTGTGCGGCGCCCTCGAGGAGGCCCACCACCGGGGGCTCGTGCACCGAGACATCAAGCCGGCGAACATCATGCTCTGTCGGCTCGGAAGCAGGCCCGACGTGACGAAGGTGCTCGACTTCGGACTGGTGAAGGAGCTCGCGGAGGCTGGCGCCGCCACGAGCGACAACACGATCGCGGGAACGCCCGCGTACATCGCGCCAGAGTCGGTGAACGCGCCCGACAAGGTCGGCCCTCCCGCGGATCTCTACGCGCTCGGCGCCGTGGCGTATTGGCTGCTGACCGGACGGACGGTGTTCAGCGCGAGCACGGTCATCGAGGTCTTCGCCCACCACCTCTACACCCCGCCGGTCTCGCCTTCGCGGCACCGTGCGGATCTCCCGCACGAGCTCGACGAGACGATCCTGGCATGCCTCGCGAAACAGCCCGACCAGCGCCCGGCGTCCGCCAAGGAGCTCCGGCGGCTGCTGGAGCAGGTGCCGCTCGAGGCCTGGTCGGAGGACGACGCGAACGCCTGGTGGGACGAGTTCGACGGCGCGCGGGAGGCGGAGCCGCTCGAGCCCGTCACGGGCCAGCCGACGCTCCAGGTGGACTGGAACGATCGGAAGACTGCGCAGTCCGCCGGGCTCACCACGACCGCGGCTTGAGCAGCCTCCGCGTCTTGTCGCCGCCGCGCCCTTTGCTATGACGCGGGCTCGACCCCATCGAGGAGCTGCCCGTGTCGATCCTGCTCTACCACCACCCGTTCTCCCGCGCGGCGACCGTCGTCTGGATGCTCGAGGAGGTGGGCGTGCCCTACGAGCTGCGCTTCGTCGATCTCTTCGCCGGAGCCCACAAGGCGCCGGAGCTCGTCGCCCTGAACCCCATGGGCAAGCTCCCGATCCTAACGGACGGCGACGCGGTCGTGACCGAGTCTGGCGCGATCGGCCTCTACCTCGCCGATCGCTACGCCCCGGGGCGCCTCGCGCCGGCGCTCGACGATCCGAGGCGCGCGACCTACCTCCGGTGGTCACTCTTCGCGCCCTCCGTGATCGAGCCCGCCGCGATCGCCAAGGCCGGCGGGTGGGCCTACAAGGCCGCGCAGGCGGGCTGGGGTGAGTTCGACGCGGTGCTCGGCGCGATGGAGAGGGCGATCGGAGACGGTCCCTTCCTGCTCGGCGAGACCTTCTCCATGGCCGACGTCATCTTCGGAGGCACCCTGCGGTACATGCTCGCGTTCAAGCTGGTCGAGCCGCGTCCCAGCTTCACGGGGTACGCGGAGCGGCTCGGGGAGCGCCCCGCGCTGAAGAGAGCGGACGCGAAGAACGCCGAGGTCCGCGACGCGCAGGGTCTGAAGCAAGGCTAGCGCGCGGCGGCGGGGCCGGTTGCTCCGCCCGTCGCGCTCTCGCCGACGGCTCGCCGGGCAGGCGCTCGTGGCGCTACCATGGAGACACCATGCGGTCTCTCCTTGCTCCCTTCCTCGGCCTCACCGTCGCGCTCGCAGCCGCGTGCGGGGACGACGGCGGCTCGGGCGGCGGCGCCGGCGCCACGACCAAGGCGGCCGCTGCGACCGCCACCAGCAGCACGAGCGGCGCCGGCGGCGGCGTCGCGTGCGCCGATCCAGGGCGGTGCGTCGTGGCGCTGGGAGCGGGGGACACGAGCACGTGCGCGGTCCTCGGCGACGGATCCATCCGCTGCTGGGGCGAAAACGGGGAGGGGCAGCTGGGGGACGGGACGACCGACGACGCCTTCGCGCCCGTCACGCCCATCGGGGCCGGCGGCGCGCGCGTCGCGATGGGTCGAGACCACACGTGCGCCGTCGTCTCCGGCGCCGTGCAGTGCTGGGGACGCGGCGACGTAGGGGAGCTGGGCGACGGCGCCATGGCGAGCTCGCTCACGCCGACGAGCGCGACCGGCGTCGCCGCGGCGCTCGACGTCGCGGCCGGCCTCTACCACAGCTGCGCGATCCTCGCCGACGGCGCCGGGGCCTGCTGGGGGAACAACTCGGGAGGTGAGCTCGGGACGACCCAGGCCATCGTGGAGAGTCCCACGCCGACCGCGGTCGTAGGCCTCTCCGGCGCGGTCGCGGTCCGAGCTGCCATCGGCCACTCGGTGGCGCTGCTCTCGGACGGCGGCGTCGTCACGTGGGGCACGGATGATTTCGGCGAGCTCGGCTCCGGAGGCGTGACGCCGGGGACGCGGCTCCACCCGGTCCCCGACGTCGCCGGGGCCATCGGCGTCGCCGCGGGCGACTCGTACAGCTGCGCGCTCCTCGGCTCGGGGGGCGCGCTGTGCTGGGGTCGCAATGCATCGGGGCAGCTCGGAGATGGCACCACGACCGACTCGTCGAGCGCCGTGCCGGTGGCCGGGCTCTCCGGCGCCACGCGCCTCGCGGCGGGCAGCTCGACCACGTGCGCCGTCGAGGCTGGCGCGGTCTCCTGCTGGGGGAGCAACGCCTACGGCCAGCTAGGCGACGGGACGACGAATCCAAGCGCCACGCCGATCATCGTCGCGGGGATCGCGGGCGCCGTGGACGTCGTCGTGGGCGATGGGCACGCGTGCGCGCTCCTCGGCGATGGCTCGGTGTGGTGCTGGGGACGGAACGGCGCTGGCCAGCTCGGCGACGGCAGCGGCGTCGACCAGCCCAGCCCCGTCGGGCCGGTGCCGTTCTGACTGGACCGCGCGGAGCGCGGAGCCCGGGCGCGCGGGCCCTACAGAGAGCGGCGCGCCACCGCCTCAGGGGCAAGCCATGGAGGGCGGCGCGGGCGGCCCCACGTCCCCGATCTGGATCTCCCGCATGTCGAACTCGACGCCGAAGGAGATCCCGTCGCACGTCAAGGCGGGGTCCTGCGTGCCGTCGGTCAGGATGTCGGACATCTGGCGAATCGCCGTGATGGCCGCGTCGTACATGGGGTCGTTGCAGAGGTCTGCCATGAAGGCGATCTTCTTCGCCTGATCGATGGCCTCCTCCGTGTTGAGGACGCCTGCGAGGACGCCCGACCCGCTCTTCCGATCCTCGGCGAGCGTGAGGATCAGCCGGGCGCTGTGGAGGCTCAGCTTCAGCACCTGCTCCTGGTTGTTGAAGGCGAGCGGGATGGACAGGACGAACTCCACGTTCGGGCCCGAGTCGAAGGTATTGTCGATCACGGAGCTGGCAGGGAAGATCAGCGTGGACGACTCGGGGTCCTGGGGATCGGCGAGGAGCTCCGGCGCGACGGGCCAGACGTCGGTCCCGTTGAACGCGGGCGTGTGGCCGAGATCCGTCCCGCCGAACACCTTCGTCGTGAGGTTCGTCGCGTCGCCGGTGGGCGGAATGCAGAGCACCTTCATCATCGCGTTGAACCTGCCCTCGTCGAGGTACTGGTTCACGAGCGTCTCGAAATTGGGGGAGACGCTGTTGATGAGGGGCAAGAGGCTCTTGCCGAACGCGTTGTCGATGCCGTTGTCGCCGTCGGGGTGGGCGAAGTTGGGGTTGCCGCCCGAGTTCGGCTGACAAACGTCGGTCGAGCTCCCGTCGGAGACGAGCCCGTCGATGTTCATCCCGATGCTCTTCCACTCCCCGTTCGTCCCCTCTCCGAAGCGGAGCTCCGTGAGCGCGAACACGGTCCCCTCGCCCGGCATGCACACGTAGCCGCCGCCCGTGCCGCCCATGCCGCCTTCGCCGCCGGCGCCTCCCACGCCCACCGTGATGGCCGTGGTCGCGGTCGTGGTCCCGCCGCCGCCGCTGGCGGTCTCGTCCGAGTCGCAGCTACACCCTGAAGCGACCACGGACAGGGTCACGAACGCCACACCGTGTCGAGCAAGCTGAAGCATGTCTCTACTCCTCTAAGGTTCGCGGGACGGAGCGCAGCAATGAGGTCACCTCAGTTTGGCACCGACGCGCAGCCGAAGGCGACCTCGACCTCGGCTTCCATGTCGTTCTGGATGGTGGCGCACGACGCGGGGCACACGATGATCTTCGTAGGCATGGTGTTGTTGTCGTAGTACCAGCCGGGGTCGTCACCGCAGTCGGCGAGATCCTCCGCGCGCGGGAGCGTGATGGGGTCCCCCGAACCGCCGGGCGTGTACGTGAAGTTCACCTCGTCGGGCACCAGCATGACTCCGGGCGGCGGCGGCGGCAGCGCGAAGTCGCAGCCCAGCGCCGACTCGCGGATCTGCGCCATCACCTCGGCGAACGCGTCGATGTCGGAGGCGTCGTAGAGGCTGGTCGTCCCGCCCGCCTCCGCGATCGCCTGGAGGGCGCCGAAGTTGATGTTGGCGCTGCTCTCCACCGCGATGACGTAGGTCCGAACGCCGTTGTATTGGAGCGCGATCTCCGGCCAGCTCGCGATGGTGTCGATGCCCTCGCCGCAGGTGTTGTAGCCGCCGTCGCTCGCGAGCACGACGACCACCTTGTGGGTCGGGAGCAGATCCTGCCGAGCCACCGCTGCCTGGACCGCGCCGCGAAGGCCGGCGTAGAGAGGGGAGGGCGCGCCGACGGCGTCCGCTGGCATCGCGTTCGTGATCGCGAAGGCGTTCCCCGGGAGCGGAGCGATCGGGACGTCGAGGAGCGAGTAGAGCTGCGGGTCGCAGGTGTCGTCGAAGTTTTCTTTGATCGTCGGGAAGAACACCAGCCCGGCGCCGATCCCCGCCGAAGCCGGGTCCTCCACGAACTCCTGCAGGGCCGCCGTGGACCCCTGCCAGGAAGCCCCCTGCATGCTCTGGGACCAGTCGAGGACGAAGACCATGTCGAGCGGGGTCGGCTCCGCCTTCTCGTTCGTCGAGATGCAGCCGGTGCCGGTGCTCATGTTGGCGCCGGTTCCGTTGTTGAACCCTCCGCCGGTGGCGCCGGTGTCCGCGGTCGAGGTCGCCGGCGCGCCCCCCTCGTTGTCCCCGACCTGTTCCGCGCAGCCCCACGCGGCGAGCACGAAGAGGACCGGTGGGACGGTCCGGAGGAGGTGCCTGGATGGAGCGGTGGAGCGGCGCAAAGGTATCTCCCTCATTGAACCAAGAAATCGTCCACGTAGACCCCCGCGGCGTTGACGAAGGAGTCGCTCTGGAAGCTCAGCCGGAGCTTGACGATCTGACCGCTGTAGGCGGCGAGGTTCGCCTGGATGAACTGCCAGCCGAGGCTCTGCTGGGCTCCACCCCACGCCGGCTCCCCGCTGATCGTGAGCGGGTACGCCGGGATGACGGTGTCGACGACGGCGTAGCTCTGGCCACCGTCGGTGCTGATCTTCAGGTTGACCCCGTCGTAGGTCGCCCCCTCCGTATCCACCCACATGCGGAACGTCAGCGTCGGGAACGGAGAGCCGCCGAGATCGATGTCCGGGGAGGTCGCGGTGGCGATCGGGTAGTTCTGGTAGTCGGGGTAGTTTCCGCTGATCTCCGTCGCGATGCACTGCGACCCGACGTAGGCGGTCGGCGGGCCCACCACCGTCGGGACGCCGCACTCCCACGCGCCGCTGAGCGCCCAGCCCGCTGGGCACGCGCCCTCGAAGCTCGTGTAGTACGCCGCGTAGTTGACGTAGGCGTCGAACGTCCTCTCGTCGTAGTTCGACGGCAGGGTCGGCTCCTCGAGCCGCAGGGTCACCGTGACGGGGCCGACGTCGGCGCCGGTGGGGGTGCCCGAGAGCACGCCGGTCGACGGATCGATGTTGAGCCAGTCGGTGTTCACGCCGCCCGGCACGATGCTCCACTGGGCGCCCGCCGTCCCACCCGCGCGGGCCACCGGGAGGGAGAGCGGCATGCCGACGTACGTGTCGGGAACCGATGTCGTCGTGATGTAGAGCGGGTTCTGGAGCGGCTCGGCGATGAAGAGATCGTCGAGGTAGACGCCCGGGAAGACGGAGGCGCCGTCGCTACGGAACGCGAACCGTAGCTCGATCGTCTGTCCGGCGAACGCCGAGAGATCCACCTGGAAATTGCGCCACCCCGCCGCCGATTGGTTCCCGCCCCAAGCCGGCTCCCCAGCCACGGTGAGCGTGTACGGCGGCGTCACCGTGCTGATCGGCAGGAAGCTCTGTCCGCCGTCGGTGCTGACCTTCAGGTTCCAGCCGTCGAAGGTGCCGCCCTCGGTGTGCTCCCATGCCCAGAAGGAGAGGATCGGGCTCGTCGCGAGGGTCAGATCGATCGGCGGCGAGTCGGCGACGGTCGTGGCGAAGCTCTGGTTGACGCTGTAGACGCCCGTGAGCTTGGTCGCGATGACGCCGACGCCGTCGTGGGCCGCCGCGGGCCCCACGGCGCCGGGGGCGCCGCACTCCCAGTCACCGCCGAACGTCCAGCCGTTCGGGCAGACCTCGAAGCCCTCCTTGAAGTACAGCGTGCAGCCCGGCACGGGCGATCCGCCGCTGCACGCCCCGGCCGTGCACTCTTCGAGCGTCGTGCACGCGTCGTGATCGTTGCAGTCGCTGCCCGAGGGCGCCGCCGAGGCCTTGCAGACCCCGCTCTGGTCGCAGGTGCCCTCCTGGCACGAGGTGATGCCTTCGCCGCAGGGCGACCCGACGGGCGCCACCTTGGGCACGCAGCTGCCGGTGGGCGGGTCACACTCACCGATCTGGCAAGCGACGTCGAACTGGGAGCAGTCCTTCGGGGCGCCGCCCCCGCACTCTCCGGCGAGGCACGTCTTGTTGACCTGACACGGATCCCCCGTGAGCACGCACGGATCGAAGTCCTTGCCCGTGTCGGGCGTGGCGACGCACTGCCCCGTCTCCGGATCGCACGCGACGGCGTTGCACTCGGCGAGGGGGGAGATCGAGCAGTCCTTGGGCACGCCGAGGCACTCGCCGAGCTGGCAGACGCCAGCGACCTTGCAGAGGTCCTCCGGCGTGCACGCCGTGCCGTCGTTGACGGGCGCGACGCTGCACGTCTGCGACGCCTCCTCGCAGAGGACCGCCTCACACGGCGTGTGGGGGAGGCCGCAGTCGTTCGTCGGGCCTCCCACGCAGGTGCCGGCGTCGCACGTGTCGCCGGTCGTGCAGAACACGCCGTCGTCGCAGCCCGTGCCCGCGGGTGCCTCGACGACCACGCACGTGTTGAGCGGGCCGACCTCTTGCCCGGTGTTGCAGACGGCCACCAAGCAGGGGGGCGTCGGGATGCCGGAGCAGTCCACGCCGCACGGGAGGGCCTGTTCCTTGCCGCCTTCCCCGCCCGTGCCGCCGGCGCCTTCTTCTTCGACGGGGTCGCCCTGCCCGCACGTGCACCCGCCGATCACCGCGGCCGCGAGGAGGAGAGAGTGGAAGACAAGGACTCTGACACGAAGCATCGCTCGAACGATACCACGCCCCACTCGGTGAGGTAGCGAGCCGGCCGGGGCGCACCCACGGCGTCGGGCGCAGTAGGCGAGTGTAAGTAGCTGAAGACGCTCGGGTTCGGCGAGCGTAGCCCGCGGGGCGCCGCCCGAGGCGCGGGCGTCGAGATGATGCTCGTCGCCCTACGGCTCGAGCCACGGCATGAGGCGCGAGCCACGAGGAGCGCCCCGCCGACGACGGACGGGTCGGGGCGCGAGGACTCGACGGAGCCCTGTACCGAGTCGCGTCGCGAGGAGGCCGGAGCGGCGGGTCGGCCGGAGCCTCGAGAGGGTTCGCGGCAAGCGAACAGAGTCGGGGCGAGAGGATTTGAACCTCCGACTCCCTGGTCCCGAACCAGGTGCGCTACCAGGCTGCGCTACGCCCCGTAACGAGACGGGTGTCTCGTCGACGCGGGACCTTCATGGAAGGAGGCACTCGCGTCAAGCACGAAGGTCGAACCGAGCGAGGGTCCGCGCGCCAGCGGGGCGGCGTGCGGTCGACCTGCCCTCACGGACGCGCCCGAGCGGCGAGCCTGACCGGCGCGCTGCGGGCCGCGCGGGGGGCCTTCGCGCGAGGGTGTACCATGGCCGGCATGGCGGTCGGCGCTGCGGTAAGCCTGGACGAGGCGACGCTCGGGGACCGGGTCAGTCACTACGAGATCTGGGGCTGCATCGGGCAGGGCGGGATGAGCCGCGTCTGGCTGGCGCGGCACCACCTGCTCGCGACGCCGGTCATCCTGAAGACGGTGCTCGCCGCCTGCGAGAGCGACGCCTCGGGCCAGGCCCGGGTGCTGCGCGAGGCGAAGCTGATGTCCGGCATCTGCAGCCCGCGCGTCGTGCGCGTCATCGACGCGGGCATGCACGAGCACCGCCCGTACCTCGTGGAGGAGTACGTCGACGGCGTCGACCTCGCGGAGCTCGACCGGCGTCGGCGGGACGCGCTCGGGGTGGGCTTGCCGCTGCGCTTCGTCTGCGAGGTCATGCAGGCGGCGTGCGAGGCGCTCCACGCCGCGCACCAAGCAGGGGTCGTGCACCGTGACCTCAAGCCGTCCAACTTCTTCGGGTCGCCGCAGACCGGGATCCGCCTCGGGGACTTCGGCATCGCCGCGATCGCGGGCGCCGGCACCGATCCGGAGGTGAGCGGGACGATCATGTTCATGGCGCCCGAGCAGCTCGACGGTCGCCGGCCCGATCCCACGTTGGACGTGTGGGGCGCGGGCGCGACCGCGTTCGATCTCCGCTACGGTCGCGCGCCGTTCTCGTCGGCCGAAGAGATCGTCGACGCAGGGACGCCGCCGCCGTTTCCGGAGCCCGTCTCCCCCGCGGAGGCGTACTTCCAGCAGGTCTTGCGCGGCATGCTGGTGAAGGATCCAGGGCAGCGCGCCCCGAACGTGTTCGAGCCGATGCGGCACTTCGGGCTGCTCGCGGATCTGCTGCGCGCCGAGTCCCCTCCGCCCGTCGCGGTGCTCCTCGACCGGTCGACGGTCCGCGTCGCCGACTGCGTCATCCGGTTCCGCGTCGGCGACCTCGCGCTCGCGAAGAGCGACGCGATCGTGGCGAGCGCGAACGACTCGATGCGGATGCGCGCCGGGCTCGGGGACGCGCTCCGGCGCGCGGGCGGCGACGTCATCGAGGAGGAGGCGCTCTCGGGTGGCGCGCAGCCGCTCGGGAGCTGCATCGCCACGGCGGGTGGCGCGCTCTCGGTCCGCCACGTCCTGCACGCGGTGAGCGCGTGGAAGGAGGCGTCCTGCGTGGGCCGCGCGACGCAGCGCGCGCTCCTCCTCGCGGACGAGCTCGGGCACCGGACCCTCTCCATGGCCGCGCTCGGGACCGGCGCGGCGCGCGTCAGCATGGAGACCTGCGCCAGCGCGATGATGACCGCGCTCCGTCACCACCTCGCTCTCGGGGGCACGCGGCTCCGCGAGGTGGAGGTCGTGCTGGCCGACGAGCCCTCCCACGCCATCTACCGGCAGGTCGGCGCCGAGGCGCTAAGGGCGAGCTTCGACGGGGATCGAAGGGACACCGGCCTCCCCTCGAGCCGCGCAGAGGTGCACCCCGAGGGCGCCACGTGGGTCGACCCCCGCGGCGGCAGCAGGCGGGCCTAGCCCGGTGGAGAGCTCATCGAGGAGCGATGGCTCCACCGGGACGAGGGCTCCCGCGCGCAGGACGACCAAGAGCCGAACCGCGCCCGCCCTCGCTGCGCGGGACAAGGTCGTGCGCTTCGGTCCCCCGCTCCTCACGGCCGCGCTCCTCGGGTGCGCGGCGGCTGGCGCCGACGCCCCGCCACGCCCCACGGAGAGACGCGAGCGCGCCGCGCCGCCCCGAGGCTTCGATCGCTTCGCTCGACGCTGGGAGGCCCCGGCGCCCATCCAGGTGGAGGCGATCGCCTTCTCGAGAGACGGCGACGTCCTCACCCTGGCGGAGAACACCACGGACCTCTACTCGGGCCGCGACGGGAGCCCGCTCCGATCGCTGACCGAAGGGTGTCCGATCCTCGCCGTCGCGCCGGATGGCGCCGCGGCGTTCCTCGTCGTCTGCCCGGAGACCATCCGCCGCGTCGACCTCGCGACCCTCGAGCACGAGGTGCTCCACACCTTCAGAGAGCCGGCGACCAACGCGGCGATCTCCGCTCGAGAGATCTACGTCGCCGTGCCGCTGGTGGGGCCGGGACGGCCGCGGGTGCTGGTGCTCGACCGGGCCACGCGCGCGGTGCGCGCCGAGCTGCCTACGGGGGAGCTGCTCCCGAGCGCGCTCGCCGCGAACGAGGCCGGCCTGCTCGTCGCGGCGTTCCCGACCGGCGTATGGATCCGCAAGCCGGGCGCCGCCTCCCTCCGCAAGCTCGTCGAGGGCACCGCGAGCCGCGTCGTGGCGCCCTCCGGCGACGGCGCGCTCGTCTACTTCGGCACGCCCGAGCCGCTGGAGGGGCTGGCCGTCCAGGTCGACACCGCCGAGGTCGCCGCGCGGTGGCGAGGCTCCGCGCCAGCCGGCGTGGCGTGGCTCGGCAGAGACGCCGTGGCCTTCGTCGGCGGCAGCCCCGCCATCCGCGTCGTCGAGCTGGCCGGGACCGAGGCGTGGTCGACGCATGACGAGGAGTTCGACGTGGTCGCGTCGCGCGAGGATGGATCGGCGCTCTGCGCGCACTCTCAAGAGGCGTCGAAGCTCGCGTGCTACTTCACCGCCAAGCGCGCGCCTCCGCCCTGAGCCGGGCTGGCCCCGCGGCCCCTTGGAATCAGCCGTCCGCGACGCTCGGTCGTGGGATAACGTGGAGGTGGATGGAGGCTTCGATGCACCGAACGCGCAGCTTCGCTTGGATCGTCTTCTCGAGCTCGCTCTCCCTCGTGGCGGCCGGAGCTGGCGGCTGCGGTGACGACGGCGCCGCGACCACCGGGGAGGGCGCCGGCGCGACCAGCAGCGCCACCGGGAGCGCGCCGACCTCGAGCAGCACCGGCGGCGCGACGTGCGTCCCCGCGTGCACCCCGCCCCAGTTCTGCAGCTTCGCGCAGACGTGCCTCGATCCTGGGCAGTGCGCGGGCGATTCGGACTGCACCGTGCCCGGGACCACCTGCGACGAGGCGACGGGGACGTGTGTCCCCGGGGGCGGCTGCGACGAGGTGATGGCGACGATCGAGCCCGTACCGCCGAACGTGCTCCTGGTCCTCGATCGCTCGTGCTCCATGACCGGGAACGCGGGCGGCGGGGTCACGAAGTGGGAGGCCGCGGTCGCCGCCATCGTGTCCATGTCGACGACCTACCAGGACCAGATCCGGTTCGGGCTCACGCTGTTCCCGGACACCGTGCAGCCGAACTGCGCGCAGGACGCGATCGCCGTCTCTCCCGGACCGGGGAACGAGCCCGCCATCCAGACGCTCCTCACGAACGCGCTCATGAACGCCGATCCGAACTTCCCCGATGGCCCCTGCGTGACCAACATCGACACCGCGATGGAGCAGGCCTCGCTCTGCCCGGAGCTCATGGACCCGACACGCGACAATTTCGCCGTCTTGCTCACCGACGGCAACCAGGCCGGCTGCAACCTCGCCGGGGGAGACGCAGGCACGGAGATGATCCTCGCGAACATGCTCACCGCGGGGATCCCGACGTTCGTGATCGGGTTCGGCAGCGGAATCGATCCGGTGCAGATGGACGTCTTCGCGAACCTCGGCGGCGTCCCGAACTCCGGGCCCGCCTACTACGACGCGGCCGATCAGGCGTCGCTCGAGGCCGCGCTCGACTCGATCGCGACGGCCGCGATCAGCTGCACGTTCAACCTGGACTCCACCCCGCCGGATCCGTCGCAGATCTTCGTGTTCTTCGACGGCATGGCCATCGCGGCCGACCCGTCGATGATGAACGGCTGGGTCTATGATCCGGCGACGAACACGATCACGTTCTACGGGCCGGCCTGCGACGATCTCAAGACCGGCGCGGTGATGGACGTCCAGGTGATCTTCGGTTGCCCCGTCGAGTGACGATCAGATCCGCGTGATCGCGGCCACGCGCTCGGGGCGCGGCCGCGCCGGCGGCGCGGGGACCGGCGGCTCGGCGTCGCGCCTCGGAGGCGCCAAGGAGCAGGCCGCCGCGTCCTTCGTCATGCGCGCGCACCGACCGAGCTCGATCGCGATGGGCCCGTGGTTCAGCGCCGCGTGCGCGGCCGCGAGGAACGCCGGCTTGCCCGCGCTCTCCTTCGCGCGCAAGCGCGCGAGCGCGGCGTAGCCATGGCCCGTCGCAACGAGATCCGTCTGCTCGAGCTTGGTCAGGATGGCCTTCGCTTCCTCCTGGTGCACGTCCACCTGGGCGAGCACCTCCGCCAGGTCGGTCGCGATCGTCGCCTCCCCCGGGTTCTTCTTGGCGAGCTCGCGCATGGCGGCCGTGACCCAGTCGAGGCGCTTGCCCTCGGCGCCCTCGGTGTCCAGCTCGCCCGAGAAGCCCAGCTTCACCGCGCCCCCTGTCCGCGCGGTCGAGCGGGCGAACACGCGGAGGGCGCGGTCGGCGAGCGGCGAGGCCCCTGGCGCGCGCTGTGCGAGCGTCGCGTCCACCCGGTGCAAGTACAGGGCCGCGCCCTGCGGGCGACCGGTGTCGAGGAGCCGCTCGGCCTCAGCCACGCCGGCGGCGAGCGGGTCGACCTTCAGCTCCATCCCGTGGATGCAAGCCTCCGCGGGGGTCGAGATCCCTCCGGCGGCGAGGCCAGCGAACACTGCGGAGATCCCCAGCAACCGCGCGAGACGTGTCATGCGTCGACTCCTTCGGTGGTCCTTCGCGGACAGCGGGAACCCGGCGGAGTTCCCGCTGTCTCGACGAAACCATGAGACAGCTCCTCGCCGCCCTGCCTTGGCTCCTCCTCGCGTGCGGCGGCGAGGTGGACCGCTCCGCACCGACCGGCAGCGCCTCCGCCCCGCAGGCCAAGGCCGTAGATGTCCCGCGATTTTGCGCGGACGTCTGCGAGCGGTCCACCACTTGCAGCATCCAGGCCGCCGAGGGCCTCGCCAAGGGTCACGCCCACGAGCTCACCCTCGTCGATCAGCTACGCAAGGACTCGGCCAAGACGAAGGAGACGTGCGCGGCGGCGTGCCGTGAAGCCAAGGTGGCCGACGACGACTCCGCCTCGATGCGCCGCGCGGAGGCCTGCCTCGAGCAGACCACGTGCGCCACCTTCGAGCGCTG
>CAZBJI010000021.1:25398-65437 GCA_964492175.1 uncultured Polyangiaceae bacterium
CTGCCTGACGGATCTGACGAAGCCCGCGGGCGGCACCTAGCACCGCGCCCCATCAATTTCGATGGGGCGCCGCGCCCGAGGGAAATCGAGGAGAAGCTCCTCCCAACCCCTCGCCTCGTCGCGGGGGTGGGAGGAACCGATCGACATCCGTGGGGCGAGGTCCTAGCTCGGCTTGGCGCGCCCTCTTCGCCGGGGGCGGCTGCCGGAGGTCACGTCCTCCTCGGTCGCGGCTACCCTCGTTCGTGCACCTTCCACGATCCTTGCTTGCGCGTATCCTGCGCCCCATGTTGTCCCTCCGCGGGTCGCTGGTCCTCGGCTGCGTCGTCGCCGGCTGCGCTTCGGCTCCCGCCCCCGACACGCAGCGCGCCCATCCACGCGGATCGGCGGAGGTCACGAGCGCTGCCGAGCCTCCGGCTTCGACCTACCTGCCGCGGGTCCCGCCGCGCTCCCAGGTCGGACGCTCGTTCCCGCTGCCCGACGGCACCACGGGGTTCTTCCTCGGCACCCGCCGCGCGGTGTTCGACCCGAAGGCGCCGGCGCCCATCGTCGCCGACGATCCCGTCGCCGTGCACCGCGCCATGGAGCTGACGAAGGGGGACGGCTTCCTCTTCTTCACCAGCCTCGGCTTGGCTCGCGCCAAGGAGTTCGCGGGCCCGCTCGAGCAGCTCACGACCGGCACGTTTCAATCCGTCTGGGTGGGCCCCGGCTTCGTCCTGACGCGCGACCACGACGGAGAGCGGCAGGCGATCGACCTCACGACGAGGCAGCCGCGCAAGGGGCTGCCGGTCGGGCTGGTCGCCGTGGCCTCCGACGGCGCGCTGACGGTCGGGCTCGCGGAGGGGGGCCGCACGCTCCGCTCGACCGACCGCGGCGCGACTTGGAAGGACGTCACGGCGGACCTCGCGTGGACGCCGACGAGGGTGGAGCTCGTCGAGGGGGAGGTGGTGGTGTCGAGCGCGTCGCTCGGCCAGGCCGCGCGCGCGACGGCGTCCTCGTTCGACCCCCGGCCGATCCCGAGGACCGTCGCCCCTCGCACCGACGAGAGCGGCTGGCCGTCGAGCAGCTCCCCGCTCGAGGCGGTCGCCCGGCGCGGCGCCGCGTGGTCGGAGGGACGCGCGATCGTGGCGGAGGGAGGATCGGTGTTCGTCGTGTCGCTCCGCAGCGGCGCGATCGTGGAGCGCGAGCCAGGCGTGCTCCCCCCCGACCAACCGTGCGACGCGACGAGCACGTCGAAGGCGACGCTGTTCATCTGCCCCACCAACTTCGGACCCGCCGTCTATCAGCGCCGGCACGGGACGAAGAAGACGGAGCTCGACCGCTCCTTCTCGACGCACGGCACGTTCCACCGCGGCGCGGGCGACTCGCTCCTGTTCACCGCGCCATGCTCCGGCGCAGGAAAGATCGGCGTCGCGTGCGTCCGCAAGTCCGATGGCGCGTGGACCGAGATCGGACGGCCCGAGGTGGGCGACGCGCCCCCGGACGCGCCGCTCCAGGTCGCCGCGTGGATCCCCAAAGAGGACGGGGCGCTGCTCCTGGTGAGCGGCAAGCAAGGCGGGCTCTGGGACGCGACGAGCGCCGACCGCACGAGCCTGGAGGAAGCAGACGTCGCCCGCATCCGCGCGTTGCTCAGCGGCGCGTCGACCACGATCGTGGACCGCTTCTCCGTCACCTCCGACGGGTCGATCGTGGGCTTGGGCTCCGACAGCGCCGGGTTTCGGATCACGAAGGGCGGCAAGGTGATCGAGCGGTCGCCGTTCCGCTTCCACAACCTCGGCATCGCGGGGCGGCACGTCCTCGCGTACCAACAGGATCGGCTCTGGCAGTCGAGCGACTGGGGGATGACCTTCGCCGAGGTGGAGCCGCCGCCTCCCCCGGCGAGCCCCGTCACCCCGGCGTGCTCGGAGGTCGGCTGCGTGCTCCACGAGTGGGTCCGCGTCGGCTGGGACGCGACGCCGCCCTCGGACGCGAGCGCGAGGCCCACTCGGTCCACGCACGCGAACCCGCCGCCGGCGCGGGACCGCCCGCTGCCGACGCTCCGGTGCGTCACGGCGGGCGCCGCCACGCGCCGCGTCGCGACGAAGGAGGACGAGCGGCCGGGCTTCGGACCCGAGACGCTCCGGCTCCTCGACGGCGATCACGTCACCTTCTTTCCGCGTGGGTACGCGATCGGCCCGGCGGGCACCACGGAGGCCGCGAACCTCCGGGCGGCGCTGACGGGTCGCGTGCCCGAGGTGACGCGCGAGGGCGCGAGCTTCGGCGCGACCCCGCCGCTGCGGCTCCGGACGCTCACGCCGTTCGACCCCAAGGGCGCGGTCCAGGACGGGACCGTCCGCCTGTCCGACCTGCTCGACGCGGCGCGCTCGGTCGGTGGCGGCCCGCCCGACGTGACGCCGGCCGAGC
Source organism: uncultured Polyangiaceae bacterium (assembly GCA_964492175.1). Classification (GTDB taxonomy): domain Bacteria; phylum Myxococcota_A; class Polyangia; order Polyangiales; family Polyangiaceae; genus Xiheicaenibacterium. The sequence continues at coordinate 27,799 of CAZBJI010000021.1, forward strand.
ACCGTGGCCACTCGCTGATCGTCCTCAGCGATCCGCCCTCCACCCTCCTCGCGCCGCCGAGCGCGCCGCTCCTCTGGGTGCGGGGGCGCGGCGCGCCGCTCGCGCTCTCGCTCGGCGCGGATCCGCGGGGCCTCACCGTCGTCGCCGCGGTGCAGACGGGCCCCGACGAGCTCACCGCGCTCGCTCAGGACTACACCGGTGCCGGCTTCCTCCGCGTCCTCTCGCGAGGGCGCGCCGAGGAGGCCGCGATCAGCCCGCCCACGATCGACGGCGCGCCGACCCTCACCCCCGACTCTCTTGCGGTTGGGCCGGACGGGCGGCTCGGCGTTCTACGGATCCCCACGCGCACCCCTCCCTCGCAAGAGAACCCTGCCTTCTTGCTCCGACCTGGGACGCCGCCACAGCCGCTCGCGCCGTGGTCGACGCTCGCCGCGGACGGGACTCCGGCGTGTGAAGGCATGAAGGGACATCGCGCCGTCGTCGCGACGCCCTCGGCCTGGATCACGACCGGTATCCCCCTCTCGGGCAGCGTAGACGCCATCAGCTTCGCGCGCGTGCGCTGGGGGACCGACCGGATCTGCCTCGAGGCGATCGAGCTGCACGCGCACGAGTACGATCTCGGTCACATCACCGCCGCCAGCTACATGGTCGCGCGCTTCGGGAAAGATCCAGCCGCAGGGCACCTCTTCACCGCGGACGGCTCGGAGCTCCGCGAGCCGCGCTCTTGTACGCTCGATCCCACGCCGCGCTGAGCGGAGCGCTCGCCCATCGGCCAGCGCGGAACAAGCGCGCGGTGATAGTGTCCGACGCACGATGCCTTGCATTCGGCGCTGGGTCCCTCGCCTGCTCGTGCTCCTGTCCCTCGCGTTCGTCGTCGCGCTCCGCCCCGGCGCCGCGGTCTCCGCCGTGCCAGCGGACACGGAGCGCGGGCTCGACGTCTGGGCGCACATGCCCGCGGAGGCGACCAGCGGAGGCGTCCTCCCGATCAACCTGCTCGCGCTCGGGTTCCCCACCGCCTCCACGACGCGGCCCATCGCCGGCGCGACCGTGGAGGCGACCTGGGACCCCGAGTCCCTCGTCGAGCCCGGCGCGAGCCCGTCGAAGAAGATCAAGAAGCCGCAGCCGTCGCCCAAGCCCGCGGTCGCCCCGCCGACGGTGGGCGCCACGACCGACGGCGCCGGCCGGGCGACCCTGGAGCTCGCCGTCCCCGAGGGGAGCGAGCGATCCATCAAGCTGCTCCTCTCGGTCTCGGCGAACGGCAAGCAGCGCGTGCGCGAGATCGACGTCCAGCGTCGAGCGTCCACGAACCTGCGCCTGTTCGTCTCCGACACGCGCGTGGTGCCGGGGAGCGAGGTGATCGCGTGGCTGCTCCTCGGCGGAGAGGACGGCGCCAAGCCGACGCCCAACATGCCGGTCGAGGTGCGGCTCCTGCAAGGCGGGCTCGTCCGGTTCCGCCGCGACGTCACGACCGACGTCGCCGGCTCGGCCACCTTGCGCGTCCCGATCCCGCGGGACGAGGCGCGCGACGTGTCGTGGACGCTGGACGCGCGCACCAAGCCACCAGGCGGAGCGCTGGTCGTCGGCAGCCACGCGTCGGTGTCGCTCTCGCCGCGGGAGGAGACGCCGGGCAAGCCGACGTTCTGGGCGAGCTTCGACGACGAGGCGGTCGGGGCGGGCGCCGCGGCGAAGGCTCGTGTCAGGCTCCGCGACGGGTCCGACGAGGGGGTCGCGGGACACGCCGTCTGGATCTGGTCCGGCCCGCGCGGCACCGAGCCCCCCTCGGACATGAAGGACTTCCAGCGCGTCGCCAAGCGACACGTCACCGACGGCGCGGGCGAGGTCGTCACGGACGTCGTCGCCCCCTCGACGATCCCGCTTCGAGGATCGCAGCTCTCTCTCGCCGCGCGCAGCGAGCTCGAGGGGCAGCCCCTCTCCGCGAGCGCCACGATCGACGTCGCGCGGAAGCTCGGGTCCGTCACGATCACCCCGGAGGCGGGCGACCTCGTGCCGGGCCTGGAGCAGAGGGTGTACCTCCGCGTGCTGGACGACCGTGGAGAGCCGGCCAAGACCCGCCTGATCGCCAAGGCCGACGGGCTCGACGCCGAGGTCACGACGAACGAGCAAGGGGACGGCGAGCTCGTGTGGAAGGTCCCCGTCGGGATCGGGGCCAAGCGCGACACGGGCCCGTGCCCCGGGACGGTCGCGGCGGCGCTCTCCCTCACCGCCGCGCCCGGCGAGAAGCCCCTCGAGCTCGCGTCGATCACGGCGCCGCTCTGCGTGGGCGTCGACCGCGCGGCGAAGGTGATCCTTCGGGCGGAGCGCTCGATCGTCACGGCGGGCGACAAGCTCCCGGTGGAGGTGATCGGCGCGGACAAGAGCCCGATCAGCGTCGTCTTGGCCAAGCCCGGCGGCGCGAGCGCGGTCGCGACTTGGAACCCTGGCGACGCGCGGCGCGTCGAGCTGACCGTCCCCGAGTCGTTCATGGGCGTCGCGCACCTCGCGGCCGCGCTCCCGCAGCGGGGCCGGGCCGCCCGCGTGGCGCAGTCGGCCGTCTTGGTGCTGCCGCGGACGCTGCCCAAGCTCACGGCCACGCTCGCGGGGGGCCGCGCCGCGCCCGGGGGGCGGGTGGTCATCGAGGGCGTGCTCGCGGACAACGGCGGCAAGCCGCTGCAGGGCAGCGTCGTCGCGGTCGTGATCGACAAGTTCGGCGGCGGCAGCTTCGGGCCGATCCGGACGATGGACACGCGCGCGACGCTGTGCAGCGGGCTCGGCGCCGAGACGAAGCGCTGCGATCAGTCGCTCTCCGTCGAGGGAGGAGCGGAGATCTATCGGCGATCGCTCCTGCGCGGCGGCGCGGCCGCCGGCGGGCCGGTCCTCGATCCCGACTCGAGGATCAAGGAGGAGGTCGACGTCGTCTTCAAAGACGTGATCCAGTCCCTCGAGGGCGCGGTGTACCAAGCCTCCGCCGCGCTCGAGACCCTGCCGGACGTCCGCCGCACCACCAACGGCAAGCACACGTTCAACCCCGAGCTCATGACCCTGGTGACCGAGGCGATGGATCCGCCGCCGGAGATGCCGGGAGGCGAGCCCGTCGCGCTCGCGGATCTCGTGGCGATCGATCCGCAGATCACCTTCGACACCGTCGCTCGCCGGGTGACGCGGCTGAAGCTCTTCGAGGTGCTCCGGGCGGTGCGGCAACACCGCGTCGACGAGCGGCTGGATCCGGACGAGCCGATCCTGGCCGAGCCGAACGTCCTCCTGAAGAAGCTCCTCCGTGAGGGGGGCCTCTCGGACGCCAACGTCATCGATCCGTGGGGCGGGCGCATCGCGTTCACGAAGGCGGGCGGCGAGGTCGTCCCGTTCATTACGGTGTCTCGAGGCTGGGAGCTGCGGTCGCCCGGGCCGGACGGCAAGATGGGCACCGGCGACGACGTGAAGAGCCCGTTCGAGCGCGTTCTCAAGTCAGGCACGCCGTACGCCAACGCCGTGGACGAGGATCGCCTGGTCGAGGCGCGCTTCGACATGCGCGTCGCGGACGCGACGGTGGACGCGTGGGACACGACGCTCCGAGAGTCGACCGGCACCGCGCTCGGCCGAGGCCAAGGCATCGGCCTCGGCGGCGTCGGGCTCGTCGGCCACGGCGCGGGGGGAGGCGGCAGCGGGATGGGCCGCGGGATGGGGAGGATCACGACCGGCGCGGCGAAGGGCGTGCTCTTCGTCTCCAAGGCGGTGCGCACCGACGAGCAGGGCCGCGTCCGGGTCGAGGTGCCGCTCGGGGACGTCGAGACCACCTGGCGCGTCGCGCTCGTGGGGATCCCCGACAAGGCGAGGACCGCGGTAGCGCACGTGGACGTCCCGGTGACGATCCCGCTCTCCGCCAAGGTGTTCGCGGGGACGGTGTGGACCGACGGAGATCGCGCCGAGGCCGCGGTCACGGTGCGCAACAGGACGGACCGCGACCTCGACGTCACGCTCGCGATCGACGCGAAGGGGGCGTTCGCGGTCGACGCCAAGTCGCGCGCCTCGAAGGTCAGGGTCGGCAAGCTGGGCGCCGCGACGGTGTACGTCCCGGTGACGGCGTCCGGCTCGGGCCGGGGCGTGTTGCAGATCAAGACCTCCGCCGCCGGGGTCCCAGAGGACGCGCTGACCCACGACGTCGACGTTCTCCCGAAAGGCGAGGTCTCACGCGTCGCCCGCGCCGCGTGGGTCGACCGGGAGACGGACTTCGGCCCGCACCTCACGCGGGCGGGGCTTCAGGCCAGGGGCCCCGCGTCGGTCGTCCTCGAGCGCGGCACTTCGGCCGTGCTCGAGGGGGCGCTCGACGCCCTGGCCGCGGAGTCGGTGACGTCGCTCCCCGCCCTGACGGAGTCGACGGTCGCGGCGGGCCTCATCGTCGCCTTCGAGCGCCGGCGCGGGAGCGAGGGCTCGCGGCTCGGCGCCCGGGCGAAGGAGAGCGGGCGCGCCGCCGCGGCGAAGCTCCTCTCGATCGACACGGACGAAGACCTGCGCACGCTCGCCCTCGGTCGCGTCATCGAGTCCGGCGTCGTGACGCCCGACGAGGTGCGCGACACGCCGGAGTGCCCGCCGACCTGGGAGCTGCTGACGCCCAGCCGCGCCCACGCGCTCCTCGAGGCCGAGCCCGCGGCGGAGGGAGGCGCGGCCAAGGACTGCTGGACCGCGGCCGTGGCGAAGGCGAAGAACGTGGTCGAGGCGGCCGAGAGCCCCGCCGCCGTCGCGCGCGCGACGCTCGCCCTCGCGAGCAAGCCGCACCGCAGCGTCGAGGCCAAGCGGCTCGCCTCGCGCCTGGTGTCGCGCGTCGCGCCCACCGACACCGGCGTGGTGAACCTCCCCGCGGGCGCCACGCGCGCCGACCGCGCGCTCGTCTACGCCGCGCTGATCGAGGCAGGCGGCTTCGAGGGGGCTCGCAAGAGCGCGCTGCTCAGCTGGCTCCTCGTCCAGCGCGACGCGGGCGGGGGCTTCGGCAGCGCAGCGGCGACGCGCGCCGCCGTGCACGCGCTCGTCGGCGTCGCCTCCACGATGGAGCGAGGGGCAGACACCACGGTGCTCGTCGACTTCGGGGACGCGGGACAGAAGCGCGTGACGGTGGGGGCCGACGCGCGCGTCGTGGTGGCCGTGCCGGACAAGGCGACCCGCGCCGCGGTCGTGCCGTCCGGTGGTGCGGTGCTCGCGCGGCTCGAGCGCGACTTCCTGCGACCGTACGACGTCGCGCCCGTGCCTTCGGCGAGCGGCCTCTCGCTCACGGTGGAGTGGCCCGAGGCGCCGCGCCCCGGGAGGCTCGGCAACCTCGAGGTCAACGTCCGAGGCGGCGCGGGGCAGGTCGAGGTGAAGATCCCCCTGCCGCCTGGCGCGACGCTCGCGGACGCGGCCCCCGGCGTTCGGCAGGTCCAGGGTAAGCTCTATTGGCGAACCACGCTCTCGGAGACGAGCACGGTCACCATCCCCGTGCGCTTCGTCCTCGCCGGTCAGACGATCGCCCGGGAGGCCACCGTCACACCGCTCGACCGAGACGAGCTGCCTGCGGTGGAGCGGGCGCGCCCCGTGGCGGTGCACCGCTGACGGTCGCGGCGCCGCACGCCTCGCCCCCCGCGTCTCACGCGGGGGCGACCAGGGTCCAGGCTTGGTTCAGCGGCGCGCTGTCGGTCGGCCCGAACACCCGGGAGATCGCGAGCAGGTGGCTGCGCCACTCCGGCGGGACCCGGTCGGCCTCGGCGAGCGCGGAGTGGGCCCCCTTGTAGGCGTGCTCGTCGCTGGTGCGCGCGTTGTTGGTGACGAGGAGGCGCGCAACGAACGCGTCGGGATCGCCGCCGCTCTGCAGGTAGCCGAGCGCGCGCGCCACCGAGCCGGGGCCGCCCACGGCGAAGACCTCGTCGAGGGTGACGGGCGGGGGGGCGAGATCGAGGAAGACCTCCTTCGAGGGCGGCCGGGAGGCCGCGACGTGGGCCGCCCCCTGGAGGAGGAGCAGCAGCCCGGTGTGCTCGCTCACGCCCGCGAGGTACATGTCGCGGTGCGCCTCGATCGCGGTAAGCGCGTGCACGTCCCCGCTGCCGAACGCCCTGTCGGCGGCGGTGAGGATGATCCCGTCCCACAGCGTGCGCGCGGAGACTCCGTCGTCGAGCTGCGCCTCCACGACGGCCACCGCCGCGTGTGGGTCGTCGAGGTCCCGCAGCGCCGCGTGGATCGTGCGGATCGAGTCGGGCCGGTCCTCTCCGGTCAGCCACCCGCACGGCGCCGCCGCGACCCGTGCTCGGTTCTGTCCCCAAAGCTCCTCGTACGCCGGCGAGGTCGCGACCTTCTGCTGGCTCACGAACATGAACGTAGCCGCGCGGTAGACGTCCTCGGCCCACGCGCCTGGGAGCGCTCGCAGCAGCGCCACCACCTTCGCCGCGCAGATCGCCTCATGGCCGAGCTGGAACATGCGGCGCGGCCCGAGCTCGATCAGCGCGGCTTGGGCGCGCGTCGGATCCGGCGAGCGCACGAGCGAGGTCACCTCACGCAGCGCTTCCTCCACGGCGCCCGCCGCCGCGGCGGCGAACAGCCGATCCTCGGCGCCGTCGGCGGACGGGAGGCTCCCGAGATCGAGCGCCGGCAGCGCGAAGGACTCGGACTGCACGGTGCGGCGGGTCTGCAGGATGCCGTACACGAGCGGGACGAGCGCCTCGGCCTCCGGTCCCCGCGACGCGAAGTGTCGCAGCGCATCGACCACGAGCACGTAGTGAAACCCGCCTCCGCCATACTTCGAGTCGATGCCCCGAGCGCCGACGAGCAGCAGCGCCGCGAACACGGAGTCCACGGTCCAGCCGGCGGCGAGCTGAGCCCGCAGGTCGCCGACGAGGCTCCCCTCGGGCGTGGCGAGCATCCACGCCGCGATGTCCTCGACCAGAGCAGGCTCCGTGGCAGGCGCCGGCGCCGGGCTCGCGCGGCTCGGGCCGCACGTCTCGCCGGGCTCTGCTTCGCAACCAACGGCGAGGCCAGCGAGCCCCGCCGCGGTGAGCTCGAGCGCGGCTCGCCGAGGGATCGAGAGAGGCATCAGGAGATCCTAAGCGCTGTCGCCATCGAAGCGGGGGTGAAGGTGGGACATGCTCCCGGTGCACCGATGATCCACCTGCGGCGGCGGACCCGGCGGAGCGCGGGAAAATCGAGGGCCCTCCGCTGGCGCGGCTCGTGCTTGAGGTGGACGCATGGCCCGCACCCCCACCTTCGCTCGCCTCGCAAGCTCGATGCACGTGGCCCAGGTAGCCCGACGTCTCGACATCAGCTCCGCGGAGGCCGTCGCCCGCGCCGGAGCGGCGCGCGCCGTAGGCCGACGCACCTTCTTGAAGGGCGCCGCGGGCATCGCCGGCGGGCTCGCGCTCGGCCACCCCCGCCTGGTCCACGCGAAGCCCGCGCCGAACGTCGACGTCGCGATCGTGGGCGCCGGGCTCGCCGGGCTCGTCTGCGCGGACCGGCTCGAGGCGAGCGGCGTCGTTCCTACCCTCTACGACGCGAGCTACCGCGTCGGAGGCCGCTGCTTCACCCTGGGCGGGGCGTTCGGGGGTCCGGTGACGTTCCCCGGCCAGGTCGCCGAGCGGGGCGGCGAGCTCATCGACAACCTCCACAAGACGATGCTCGCGTACGCGCAGGAGTTCGACCTCGCGAAGGAGGACATGAACAAGGAGCCCGGCGACGTCTTCTACTACTTCGACGGGGCCCACGTCTCCGAGGAGGTGATCGTGGACGAGTTCCGCGACTTCGTCGACGCGATGCACGACGACCTCCTCGACTCGAGCGGCGGACCGACCGCCGACGCGTACAACGCCGCCGACTATGCGCTCGACCACCTGACCCTCGAGGAGTACCTCGTAACGCGCGGCGCCGGCCCCACGGTGTTCAAGGCGATCGAGCAGGCCTACGTCGCCGAGTACGGCCGCGAGCTCGACCAGCAGAGCGCGCTCAACTTCCTCCTCTTCATCCACGCCGATCGGCGGTCGAAGTGGACGCCGTTCGGCGTCTTCAGCGACGAGCGGTGGCACCTGATCGGCGGGAACGAGGAGATCCCGGCGCGGATCTTCGATCGGCTCGACGCGCCCACGCACCTCGGGCACCGCCTCGTCAAGGCGAAGAAGACCGCGGCGGGCAAGGTGGAGCTCACGTTCAAGCAGGGCAACAAGACCGTCGTCAAGGTGCACGACGCCGTGGTCCTCGCCATCCCCTTCAGCGTGCTCCGGGGCGTGACCCTCGACCCGTCGCTCGCGCTACCGACGTGGAAGACCGAGGCCATCGGCCAGCTCGGCTACGGCATGAACGCCAAGACGATGCTCGGCTTCGACAGCCGCCCCTGGCGCGACCTCGGCGGGAACGGGGCGTCGTACTCGAACCTCGCGAACCATCAGGCCACGTGGGAGACGAACCCCACGCAGGGGAGCACCACGCGGGGCATCATCACGGACTACGCGAGCGGGACGCGCGGCATGCTGCTCAACCCCAACGCCGTCCAGCAGCAGGCGTCCGCGTTCCTCACCGACTTGAACAAAGTGTTCCCGGGCGCGAGCGCGGCGGCGACGCGCCTCTCCGGGAACAAGCTCCGCGCGCACCTCGAGCACTGGCCGTCGAACCCGAACAGCCTCGGGAGCTACACCTGCTACCTGCCTGGCCAGTTCACGTCCCTCGCGGGGAACGAGGGCAAGGCCGTGGGCAACGTGTACTTCGCCGGAGAGCACACCAACTCGTTCTACGAGTGGCAGGGCTTCATGGAGGGCGCGTGCCTGAGCGGCATCGACGCCGCGGACGCCATCCTGGACGACTTCTGACCGTCAGCGCCGAGCGCGGCGCGTCCGCAGGTGGAGCGCGCCCGCGACCAGCACGGACGCGACGAACAGCGCTCCGCCGAGGGGGCGCGCCCCCGGCGCCGCAGCGCAGCCATCGCCGTCGCCGTCCCCATCCTCCGCCGGAGCGCCGCCCTCTCCGCCGGTGCCGCCGCCAGCCGTCGTCCCTCCAGCGGCCGCCGTGGCCCCCGACGTGGGGCCGGCGCCCGTCGTCACCGCCGCCGTGGACGGCGGGCCGCAGTCGCCGATCGGCGTCGTCCACTGCGCGTCGAGCCCCGCGCCACACTGGCCGAGCAAGTTCGAGATGACGGCGTCCTTCGGCGCCGTCGCGGGCGGCTCGCCGAACATGAACGTCGCGCAAGAGCTGGTGTCGACGGTGTCGGCGTCGACGAGGCGGTAGACGACGTATCCGCTCTCCGAAACGAGGAGCATGTCGTCCACGGCGGGCGTGAAGTACGAGGAGAGGCCCGAGAGGTCCGCGCCGAGGGCGTAGGCGGAGGTGCCGTGGATCGCGCTGACGCGACCGGTGAAGGAGGCGCCATCCACGGACTGCACGAGCACCTCGAGGACGCCCGGCTCGCTGGCGTAGCAGAAGCACTCGTTGGCGTAGGTGCTGCAGTACGACGGCTGGATGAGCGCCGCCTCCTCGGCGGAGAGACCGCTCTCGCGCAGCCACCGCACGAGCCCCGGCTCCGCGACGAGCTCCCGCACGAAGGCGTTGTTGCGCGTGGCCGCGACGTCGCGGACGAGCTCGCCCCCACCGCTCGACTCGATGAGGTGCGCCATCGCGCAGCGCGTCCCCTCCGCGTCGATGAAGTACGGCATGCGGCGATCGGCGAAGTCTCGGTTCTTGGGGAACCGCCCCCGGAGCGCGTAGCCCGCGAGCTCCCGCACGTTGCGCTGGCGCGCCGCGATCTGCTCGGTGTCGAGGCCGCTCGTGGGGCGCTCCTCGAGGAGGCAGATCACGCGAGCGAAGTGCCGCTTCAAGCGGCGCACCTCACGGCGGCGAGCTTGACGGGCGAGGCGGCGCTGCAGATCGAGGGCGAGCATGGGCTGCGCCCAGCAACCGCCGTGCCCGGCGAAAGCGCAATGGTTGTGGGAAGCGCGCAGACGGGCGTGCCACGGTGTGCCCTCGCGGGGGCCTCGAGGATCCCGGCTGGGAGGGCGGCGAGCCCGGAGCGGACGCGGTCGCCACGGCGGTTGACGCGGGCGGCGGCTCGCCGCTAGCGTGGACCGTTTTTCCACGCCTAGAACGGGAGTTTCTTCATGAGAGTATGGCCCACGCTTTCGATCGCCCTCTGCGCCTCCTTCGTCCTCCTCGCGTGCGGCGACGAGACGGAGACCGAGCCCGAACAGAAGGACAACGCGACCGTGAACAAGCCGGTCGCGCAGGCGGCTGCGTCGAGCGCGTTCGGCGCCGTCGAGATGGCGATCATGAACGGCGACGGTCAGGCCGCGGCCTTCCAGCTCGCGAGCGTCGGCTCCACCTCGGTCGGGATCCTGACCCCCACGGGGGGCGGCCAGCCCCAGGGCCACGGGCAGGCCAAGCAGGGCCTCGGCGAGGGGACCTGCGACTGCACCGCCAACGCCTGCAGCTTCACCGACTGCGGCGACCCCGCTGGGTTCACGATCACGGGGACGATCTCCTGGACGGCCAACTCGCTCGACTGCAACTACACGGTGGGCGGGACGGTCGCGGGCAACGTCTACAACTTCGGCATGTTCTGCGATCTGGACTACACCGCTACCTCGCTGGCGGGCGTGCTCGACAGCAGCGGGGACTACCAGGTGACCGCCGGCGGCCAGTCGGTCTCGAGCTCGTGGGACGTCGGGATGACGTTCAACGCGGTGACGTACCCCGGCCCGAGCGGCGGCAGCATGGACGTCGCGGCCGAGACCACCGTCAACGGTCAGACCTACGCGGCGACGAGCACGGTCACGTTCCCCTGAGCTCGCCGAGGAGCGTCTGGCGAGCGCTCCTCGTGGTGCTCGCCGCGGGGTGCGGCGAAGAGCGGGTCTCTCCCCGGGACCCGTGTGCTCCGCTCGGGGAGCCGCCCGCTCAGCCGACGGTTCAGTGCGCGCTCGACGAGGACCGGATCCTCGAGGGCGGCGGCGACGGCGAGGTGCGCCTGGGTCTCTACCTCACGGTCCCGCAGGACGGGGCCCCGCCGCGGCGTCCCTGGTCGCGCGCCGACGCCGAGGCGGTGGCCCGAGCCGCGCTCTCCCACACCGCGAGCATCTACGCGCAGTGCGCGGTCGGGCTGCAGCTCGTGGCGGCGGAGGTCATCGCCGTCCCGCTCGCGCTGCAGACCGTGGAGGGAAACCACGACGACTCGTGGGGCGGGCTCGCGCCGGCGCGCGTCCGCGACGCCGACACGTTCAACTACCTGCGCGGAGAGCGCCTCGCGCCCGAGCCGCGCGCCCTGTTCGCGCTGCGATCGGCGCTCCCCGACGGAGCGCTCGCCGTCTTCGTGGTCGACGACATCACCTACCACGCGGCGAAGGTCGCTACCCGGGCGGGAGGTCTCTCCTTCTCGCCGGTCGTCTTCCATCACCCGGACGACTTCCCCGCGCGCAACGCGATCCTCGCCGCGGCCGCGTACGCTGGGCTCGGCGAGATCCCCGCCCAGATCAACGGCCGAACCATCGCACACGAGCTCGGCCACATGCTGTTGAACACCGGCTCCCACGTGAGCGCGGAGAACGGCGGGGATCCGAACAACCTCATGCTGGAGGGCGAAGAGCTCGTCCCGGCGCAGTGCGAGATCATCCGGCGCAACGCCTCGTGGCTGTACGGCGAGCAGCCCGTGGTCGATCCACGCTCCCCGTAGCTCGCGCGTCCACGCGGGTGCTCCGGCGGGACGGCGGTGGTCGCGCCCGCTCCGGAATCGCGGGGCCGTGCTGCAGCGCGGGCTCGCCGAACCAGAGGATCGCCCAACGCGAGCCGGGCCGCCGCCGGCTCCTCCTCAGCCGACGAGGAGCTGCGCCACCGCCGCGCAATAGAGGGAGAACCCTAGCAAGAAGAGCCCCAGCGCGGCCGCGAGCCAGCGAGCCTTCTGGTTTCGGATCTCGAGGCCGCGCTCGAGCGTGGCGACCACGTCGTCGCCGAGCGCCTCCGTCAGCCAGCGCAGGCGCAGGACGCCCCCGACCGCGACGACCGCCGCGGCGAGCACGGTGAAGAGCCCAACGACGATGCAGACGCGCGCCAGCGCGCTCGTCTCGGCGATCGCCCGGCCCGAGAACCCCGTGACGGTGATCACGATGCCGCTCAGCGAGAGCATCACCTGCGTGCGCAGGACCAGGACGCCGAGCTGGGACTGGATGATCTCGAAGGCGCGCAGACGATCTCCCCCGCAGAGCTCGAGGATCCTCGAGGCCTCGACCGCTTCGTCCGCCATGCAGCCCCGAATAACGGTTCGCGAGCGCGCGGGGAAGCCGCCATCGGCTGGGCCGGCGCCCCCGGGCGCCCGACGGCGGCCCCCCGACGCGCGCCGGGGGCCTTGCGGTCCGGCCGGCGTCGCGGCGTATCCTGCCGCGCATGAAGATCCTCTACGCCGCGCTCGTGCTCGTCGGCTGCAGCTCGTCGCGCGCCCCCGCGCCGGACCCCCTGGCGACCGCGCCGGGATCGAGCTCCAGCGCCTCGGCCGCGACCACCGCGCTCCCGGCCGCGCCGGCCGCCGAGAAGCTCACCGCCGACACCCCGCGGACCACCTTCGCCGGGCACGGCTTCATCGCCCCGGCCGAGTGGCGGACGTGGGCGAAGGGGCGCGCGACCCTCCTCGAGGCGCCCGAGGGCGACTCCTGGATCGCGCTGGTGGACGCGGAGGCGAAGGAGGCCGACGCCGCCGTCGCCGAGGCCTGGGCGCTCTACAAACCGGCGGCGCGCTGGCCGCTCAAGTCCAACACCAACGTCCCCGACGGCGACGGCTGGCAGGATCAGCGGCTCTACGCCTACCAGACCTCCCCCGACGAGCGGCGCGTCGTGTTCGCGCGGGCGATGCGCCGGAACGGGGCATGGACCGTGGTGATCCACGACGCGTCGATCCCGACCCGCGACAAGCGCATCGGCGCCTTCGCCCTCATCTTCGGGAGGCTCCTGCCCAAGGGGTACGCGCGGGAGAGCTTCGCCGGGAAGAAGGCGAACCCGCTGGACGAAGCGCGGCTGAAGCAGCTCTCCGACTTCGTGGAGCGCGCACGGGAGACGCTCGGGGTCCCCGGCGTGTCGGTGGGCATCGTCCAGGGCGGCAAGACCGTGCTCGCGGCGGGGTTCGGGGTCCGCGAGCTCGGCAAGCCCACGAAGGTCGACGCCGACACGCTCTACATCATCGCCTCGAACACCAAGGCCCTGACGACGCTCATGCTCGCGAAGCTCGTCGACGAGAAGAAGCTCGGGTGGGACACGCAGGTGAGCACCCTGCTCCCCCCCTTCAAGCTCGGTGACGAGGCCACGACGAGCCGCGTCCAGGTCAAGCACCTCGTGTGCGCGTGCACGGGCATGCCGCGCCAGGACATGGAGTGGCTGCTCGAGTTCGAGAAGGGGACCGCGGCGACGACGCTCGCGAGCCTGGGCAAGATGCAGCCGACCAGCAAGTTCGGCGAGATGTATCAGTACTCGAACCCCCTCGCGGCGGCGGCGGGGTTCGTCGGGGGGTTCGTCGCCTTTCCCAAGAAGGAGCTCGGCGCGGGCTACGACGAGGCCATGAGGACTCGCGTGTTCGAGCCGCTCGGCATGACGTCGACGACGTTCGACTTCACGCGCGCGACGCGCGGGAACTACGCGCGCGCCCACGGGCTCGACGTCGACGGCAAGCCGGCCGGTGCCGTCTCCGAGATCAACCGATCGATCGTCCCGATGCGCCCGGCGGGGGGCGCGTGGAGCAACGTGACGGACGTCCTCAAGTACGTCTCGATGGAGCTCGCCAAGGGCGAGCTCCCGAACGGGAAGCGCTACCTCGCGGAGTCCACGCTGCTCGAGCGGCGCGCGCCGCAGGTCTCCATCGGGATGGACTCGACGTACGGGATGGGGCTCAGCGTCAGCACCAAGTACGGCACCCCCGTGGTCCAGCACGGCGGCAGCATGATCGGGTACAAGAGCAACATGATGTGGCTGCCCGAGCACGGCGTCGGGGCGGTCATCCTGACGAACTCGGACCCGGGAGGCGCGCTCACCGCGCACTTCCAGCGCAAGCTGCTCGAGCTCTTGTTCGACGGGCTGCCCGAGGCGGAGACCGACCTCACGGTGGGCGCGAAGGCGATGTACGAGCGCATCGCCGCGGAGCGCAAGCTCCTCACCTTGCCCGCGGATCCAGCCATCGCCGGCGCGCTCGCCGCTCGCTACACGAGCCCCCAGCTCGGAGAGCTGCGCGTGACGCGGACGGGCGCGGAGACCATCTTCGACTTCGGTGAGTGGAAGGGGCCGGTCGCTTCGCGGAAGAACCCGGACGGCTCGGTCTCCCTCATCACCACGGCGACGGGGTTCAGCGGCCTCGAGCTCGTCGTACGCGAGGCCGGCGGCAAGCGGACGCTCGTCTTCCGCGCCGGCCAGCACGAGTACACGTTCACGGAGGCGTGAAGTCCGGCGTCGGCCCGGCGCTTGCCGCGCGGCGAGCGGTCTGGTGAGATCGCCCCGTGGGTGCAGAGCTCGCGCAAGGAACGACCGTCGCGGGCAAGTACGTCCTCGTGTCGAGCCTCGCCAGCGGGGGAATGGGATCGGTCTGGGTCGCACACCACCTCCAGCTCGACTCCGACGTCGCGATCAAGTTCATGGACCCGGAGCTCGCGCGCTCGCCCGAGCTCCGCGCGCGCTTCGAGCGTGAGGCGCGGGCAGCCGCCAAGCTGAAGAGCCAGTACGTAGTGCGGATCCTCGACCATGGCGTCGACGGAGATCGGCCGTTCATCGTGATGGAGCGGCTCGTCGGCGAGGACCTCCGCCAGCGCCTCCGGCAGCGAGGGCGACTCGGCGCGCTCGAGACCCAGCGGTGGCTGGCGCACGTCGGCAAGGGGCTCTCCGCCGCGCACGCGGCCGGGATCATCCACCGGGATCTCAAGCCGGCGAACATCTTCATCACGTCGATGGACGGGGAGGAAATCGCCAAGCTCGTGGACTTCGGCGTGGCCAAGCTCACGCACGGCACCGGGGACGAGGAGTCGACGCGGACGGGCCTGGTCGTCGGCTCGCCGAGCTTCATGAGCCCCGAGCAAGCGCGCGCCACGCGCCAGGTGGACGCACGCAGCGACCTCTGGTCGCTGGGGGTCATCTTGTTCCGCGCCCTGACGGGCAAGCTCCCGTTCGAGGGCGCGAGCACGGCCGACCTCATCGTGAAGATCTGCGCTGAGCCGATCCCCCGAGCCACCGTCGTCGCGCCCGATCTGCCGAAGGCGGTCGATGCGTTCTTCGAGCGCGCCTTGGCCCGCGATCCCGAGGCTCGCTTCCAGTCGATCGACGAGCTGGTCCAGGCCTTCGCCCGCCTGACCGGCGAGCGGACCTCCGCCGTCGACCTGCCGTCTCGAGCGGAGCCGGGAGAGACCTCCTCGCCCTCGTGGGGCCAGCGCCCAGTGATCGCGCCGGCGCTCGGGGTCTTTCCTGCGAGCGCGTCCGAGGCGGCGCCCGAGGGTACCATCACGCGCGCCACGACCGCCATGCACCCGACGGGCGGCCCGACGCCCAGGCGGTGGGTGGGCCCCCTGGCGGCGGCGCTCGTCGCGGGGATGGGCGCCGCCGTGCTGCTGCTGACGCTCCGCGGGGAGTCGCCGCCGACGGCGCGCTCGGCGGCGGTCCAGCCCTCGGCGAAGGCGCCCCTCCCGACGGCTACCGAGCAGCCGCCCGCGGACACGCCGCCCAGCGTGGTGCCCGAGGTGACTGCGTCGAGCTCGACCCCGTCGGCGAGCGCAGCCGCGACGCTCCCCGAGACCCAACCGGGCACGCACGCGACGTCCCCGCGCCCGCGACCCCTGCCGGGAAGACCTGCGCCCAGCGCCACGGGGCGCAAGTGGGGGTTCTAGTGCGCGCGCGCGTCCTCGCCGCAAGCGTCACGCTCGCCGTGCTCGCTCTGAGCTCGCGGCCGTCAGAGGCCCAGCCCGCTCCGAGGCAGCCCGACGCGAGCCCCGCTCAGGACCGAGCGCGCGGCCTCGCGAACGAAGGGATGGATCTCTTCGAACGCGGGGACGCGGCGGCCGCGCTCGAGCGCTTTCGCGAGGCTGACCGAACCTTCCACGCGCCCACGCTGACGCTGATGGTCGCCAGATGTCAGGTGAAGCTCGGAGCGCTCGCCGACGCGGCCGCCACCTACGAGGCGCTTTCGGCCGAGACACTGCCCCCGGGGGCGCCGGGCGAGTTCGCCGACGCCGTCGCGTCGGCGCGCGTGGAGCTCGCCGCCATCGCTCCTCGAGTTCCGCGCGTACAGGTGACCCGCGAGCCGGGGGATGGGGCGGTTGGCTGGGTGCTGCGCGTGGACGGTCGCGAGATCGTGGTGCCTCCGACCGGACTCCAGACGCGCGTCAACCCGGGCACGCACGACGTGGCGCTCGTGGTGGGCGGC
Organism: uncultured Polyangiaceae bacterium; assembly: GCA_964492175.1. Taxonomy (GTDB): domain Bacteria; phylum Myxococcota_A; class Polyangia; order Polyangiales; family Polyangiaceae; genus Xiheicaenibacterium. The sequence continues at coordinate 44,159 of CAZBJI010000021.1, forward strand.
TCGGTGGTCGTGGCGCGGCGGGTGGTCCTCGGAGAGGGGGCCCTCGAGCAGGTCTCACCGCCGCCCGCACCGCCACCGCCGAAGCGCGAGCGAGGCGTGGGGCTGCTCGCGGGGTCCCTCGCGAGCTTCTCGATAGGGGCCGCGGGACTCGCGATGGGGATCGGCGCCGGAGTCGTCGCGCTGGGCAAGCAGTCGGACCTCGAGGATCAATGCCCCTCGAGGGCGTGTGATCCGGCCGACGAGGAGCTCAGAGACGCTGCGGTCCTGAACGGCTCGCTCTCGACGGTCGGGTTCGTGATCGCGGGAGTCGGCGCCGGTCTCGGGCTGACGTTGCTCATCGTCGACCTCCAAGAGGAGGCTCCGGCGACCGTCACGGTCTCGCCGACCGGGCTCTGGTTCCGCGCGCAGCTCTGAGGCTCTCGGCGCGCGCCAGCGGCGCGCTCAGAAGTCCTGCTGGAGGCGCGCAGCGTAGAAGTCGGTCGCAACACCGCCGGGCAGCGGGCCCCCGCCGAAGTCCACGGGGGCGACGTGGCGACCGGCGAGGAACAGATCCATCGTCGGGGCGCCGGCGCCGACGAAGGAGACGCGGTGCTCGCCCGGGCCACCGTAGCGGGCCCCTCGGTGGACCGTGCCCTGCGAGGCGCCGATCCGGAGGACGTAGACGTCGAGCTGGCCGTCGGCGTCGGCGACCAGCGGATTGGGGCTGACGTCGATGGTGCCCCTCATCTCGCCCGCGAAGAGCACCATCCCGTCCGGCGTGATCGCGACGGCGCGCCCGTACTGCTCGTCGGCGTCGCCGACCGCGGTGGCCCAGCTCGGTGCCAGATCGGAGGAGAACGAGGCGACGAACCCGTCCGTCGTTGTGGGCGCGGACGAGGTCAGCGGGCCCGTTCCGATGTCGAGGATCCCCTTGAAATGCCCCCCCACGTAGAACGCCCCCGTACCGCCGACGATCGCGGTGGCCGTGACGTCGGATCCCGCCGAGCCCCAGACGAGAGATCCCGACGGCGCACCCGTCTCGCCGAAGAGGCCGACGTAGGTGGCGGTCGGTCCCCCGGCCGGGAACGCGCCGTTCCCGAACGTGAGGGTGCCGTCGAAGCTCAGGACGACGGCGAGGTTGCCCGCCGCGTCGAAGGCGAGGGCGCGCTCCGCGGTGCTCGCCGTCGCCGTCGCTCCGACGCCCCAGAGACCCGCGCCCGTCGCGGCGTCGAGCGCCAGGACGAAGGGGCTGTAGGCGTCGGTCGTGAACGAGGCGGCGTCCACGGAGACGGCGCCGCTCGATCGACCGAGGACGGCGACCGTGCCGTCGGTCACCGCGAGCGCGGTGGGCGATTGAGCGCCATCGTTGCCGAACCCCTTCGTCCACAGGTGCTCCCCGGAGGCCGAGTACTTCACGACCACGGCGTCACCATTGCCGGCGTCGGCGTGCACCGGCCCGCCGAACGTGAGCGCCCCGCCCATCCCGATGGCCACGTACACGTTCCCCGCAGCGTCGGTCGCGGCCGCGTTGCAGGTCTGGCTGTTGGTCGCTTCGTCCCCGAAGCTCTTCGCCCACTGCACGCTCCCGTCGCACGCGAGCTTGATGATGAATACTTCCTCCTCCTGCGAGCCGCCGCTGGCGCGCGGGAGCGTCTGCCCCCCGACCGTGAAGGGCGCCGTGAACGCGCCGCAGAGGACCATCGTCTCGCCAGGCCCGGCCGCGGCGCCGCGCAGGGCCTGCTCACCCGCGCCACCGAAGACGAACGACCACGCGGGGGGCGGCCCGGTGCAGACCACGTCGCCGCCCCCCGAGCCCCCGCCCCCGACACCTCCGCCGCCGCGACCCTTCCCGTCGAAGGTGTAGTCCTCCAGATCGAGCAGCGCGTTGCAGCCGAGCTGAGCGACGACGCCGAGCGTGAGGATGGCCCAACCGCGCATGCTGGAGGGTCAGGATATTCGAACGCGCTCACCGTGGCACCATGCCAGACGGTCTTCTGCCCGAGCGCGGTCGCCGAGGGCTCGCGGTCGACGGACGTGACGGTCCCGTCTAGTCTGAACAGCGCGGAGGTCTCATGCGGAGCTTGCTCTTCTGTGCCGTCTCGGGCGTCGCCGTCTCCCTCCTCGTCGCGGCCTGCGGCGACGACGGCGGCACCGGCGGAGGCGAGGCGACCAGCGTCACGACCTCGAACGTCACGACGGCGCCCTCGACGAGCAGCCCGTCCTCGAGCTCCACCGGCACGAGCGGCTGCACCCCGGTGAGCGCTCCGCTCGAGTTCTTGGGGCCGAACACCTGGCAAGGCCAGCTCACGGATCCCATCGGCGGCAGCGCGCCCGACTACCTCCTGCTGTACGTCGGCGACGTGTCGGGGACGATCAACCTCTCGCTCCCCACCGACGCCACGGTGTGCTTCGACACCACGGCCTGCGTCGGGGTCGCCGAGGACGCCGACGCAAACGGCATCCCCGCCAAGTTCTACATGGCAGACGCCGGGACGCTGGAGCTCGGGAGCACCACGCCGCCGTTCTACATCGCGGGGTCCCTCTCGAACGTGAACCTCGTGGAGGTCACCGTAGACGACCTGCAGAACGTCACCCAGGTCGACCCGGGCGAGTGCACGTCGATCGCCTCGCTCGTGTTCCAGTTCGACCCGCCCGCCCCCGGCTGGAGCTGCAACCCCCTCTTCTACGGCGACATGGACGGGTGCGACTGCACCTGCGGCGCGTACGATCCCGACTGCGACGACCCGATGCAGGAGATCCTCGGCTGCCAGGTCGGCCAGACCTGCGACATGACGGGCGCCTGCGCGGGGGCCCCCGCGGCGTGGGCTTGCCCGCTCTCGGAGTACGCCGGCGGCGCCGGGAACGGCTGCGACTGCAACTGCGGGGCGCACGATCCGGACTGCGATCTCCCGGGGGAGGTGGTGCAGGGCCCCGGGTGTGAGGTCGGGGCCGTATGCACGGCGGCCGACGTCTGCCCACCGCTCGCGTGGGACTGCCTCGAGATCACGTACGGCTCCGACGACGGGTGCGACTGCGGCTGCGGCGTCCTCGATCCCGACTGCATGGGCGACGCCACGGTCGGCGCCTGCGATTACTGCGACGACCCGAGCTCGTGCAGCGCCGCCCCGTGCCCGGCGAACATCGACCCCGTGAACAACGCAGTCTGCATCTGAGCGTCGCCGTGCGGCGCACGCGGTGAAGACGGCGCCGCGCGCGGCGGTGCTTCAGTACCCGCCGAAGAGGTCCTGCACCTTCGCGCCGAGCGCGGCGGCGATCTTGTAGAGCGAAGATATCGACGCGCTCGACTCGGCCCGCTCGATCTGGGAGAGGAGCGATACGGAGAGGCCCGTGCGGTGGGACATCTGCTTGAGCGTGAGGTCCTTGTCCTTGCGCAGCCGGCGGATCGTGTCGCCGATGACCTTGTGGAGGTGCTCCTCCGCCGAGCGGACGATCCCTTTGCGCTTGGCGATCCGGTCGATGACCTCGCGCAGCTCCTCCGCGTTGAACGGCTTCTTCAAGTAGTCGTCCGCCTGGAGCTTCATCGCGGCGACCGCCGAGTCCAAGCTGGGGAAGCCGGTGAACAGGATCACCGAGATGTCGTCGTCGATCTTCCGCACGCGCTTGAGGACCTCGATGCCGTCGAGCTTGGGCATCATCCGGTCGAGGATGAGGATCTGGTAGTGCCCGTTCTTCACCTCGTCCTCGACCGCGCCCGGGTCGCTCAGCGTCTTGACCTCGTGTCCGTCCTTCGTGAGGAGCGTCTCGACGTACTCGCAGATCGCCTTGTCGTCGTCGCAGACGAGGATGCGGATGGCGGGGGTCTCGATGGCCAAGGGATCCTCCAGCGGAGCGAGCGTGGTCGTCGGGGAGCGGAGCTGGCCTCCCGGGTCGCCCGAGAGGGCGAATTCCAATGACACTATAATGCGCCTGGCGGCCGGAAGAGAAGCCCGTGTTCGCAGCGGCCGATCAGTGCGTCCCGAAGACGCCCTGCATCACGCGCTCCGCTTCCTTCCGCTTCAGGTTGTAGATGCAGAGGCTCGCCCCGGTCTCCGGGTCCCGCGCCGTCGCGCCCTCGACGCACCGGAGGGAGCGCCCCGATGCGCGCAGCTCCGCCACCATCGAGAGGCGCTCCTGCCGACCGAAACCCACCAGCATGAAGGTGAACGAGAGGTCGCCGCTCAGCTTCAGGCGCGTGACGGTCTGGCACTGGTAGCCCAGGCCCTCGAGCCTACGGAGCAGCGTGACGCCGTCGACGCCCGAGACGTCGATCTCGGCCATCTCGGCCTCCGCTGCGGAGCACGACATGACCTTGAAGCCCTCCTTGCCCGGGATCTTCAGCTCGAAGCCGTCGAGATCCAGATCCCACGCGTCGTCGAGCGCCCGGTCGACCTCCTCGTCGAAATCGTCCTGCTTCGCGGCCTCGCGCGGCGCCTTCGCGGGGGCGAAGTACTGCGCAGCGAGCGCCGCGCCTCCCGCGGCGGCCGAGAGCACCGCGACGCCGAGGAGCACCCCCTTCCACGCGCGGCTCCGCCGCTTCGGGGCGAGCACCCGCGGGCCGGTCGACGCGTCCGGCACCGGCGGGGCGAACGCCGGGGGCCCGGTGTCGATCGTCGGCGCCACCGCGCCGGGCGGCGTCACCGTCCCGACGGTCGGAAGGAACGCCACGCCGGACGGGGTCGCGCCCTGATGTGCGCGGAGCACGACGGGCGGCGCCGCGCTGTGGACGCTCGGGAGCAGGGCCGCCGTCGCTCGCACCACGTCCAGCATCTCGAACGCCGACGTGAAGCGCCGGGACGCGGCCTTCTGCGTGGCACGTACGATGATGGGTCCGAGGGGCGAGCTCCTCACGAGGTCGGAGAGCGGCGCGGGCTGCTCGTCGATCTGCATCATGGCGACCTGCATCGCCGTCGCGCCCCGGAACACCGGCTCACCGGTCAGCATCTCGGCCATGACCAGCCCGAGCGCGTAGAGATCCGTGCGCGCGTCGACGCCCTGATCCATGACCTGCTCGGGCGCCATGTAGGCCGGCGTCCCGAGGGAGATCCCCTCCGCGGTGATCCCTCCGCTCTGCCCGGACCCGCTCGAGGGCGCGAGGGCGATGCCGAAGTCGAGCACCTTGACGAAGTCCGGCTCCCCGGCGAAGTCGCTCAGGAAGAGGTTGGCCGGCTTGATGTCCCGGTGCACGATCCCGAGCGAGTGCGCCTCCATGAGCGCCTTGAGGGTCTGCTGGGCGACGTGCGCGACCCGCGCCCCGGGCAGGGCGCCAGCGCGGGCGATCTCGCGCTCGAGGGACCTGCCGATCATGAGCTCCCACACCGTGAAGGGGACGCCCTCGTCCGTCCGACCGAAGTCGAAGAGTCGGACGATGTTGGGGTGGGCGAGTTGCTGCGCGAGCCGCGCCTCCTGCTCGAAGCGCCGGAGCGCCTCGGGGCGGCGCACCACGTCCATCCGCATGATCTTGAGCGCCACGACCCTGCCGAGGTTGAGCTGAGCCGCCTCGTAGACCGACCCGTAGCCGCCCTCCCCGAGGAGGCGCGTGATCTGGTAGCGGCCCGCCACGACGGAGCCTGCGCCGAGCGTCGTGCGCGGGGCGGTCATGCCGCCCGAGGGTACCAGACTCGCCGCCGCCCCCCATCCGGGCTAGGCGGGGAAGCATGAAGGCCCTGGGTCCGTCCCTCACGCTCCTGCTCCTCTTCGCCGCCTGCACGCCGAAGCGAGCCCCCGTCAGCGGCCCCTTCTTCACGCCCCCGATGATGCAGCCGGCGCCTGGGGTGGGCGCCGCGCCGGCCCCCGCGACCGCGACCTACAAGGGGCTGGGCGTGGAGAGCCTCTCGGCGGAGGTGCTCGCGAAGTACGCGCCGAAGCCGCTGCCTCCGGAGACGAGCCGGCTCATCCAGGCCATGCTCGACGTCCGCGCGCCCGGCTCCGGCGTCGTCTCGCCCGACGGCAAGCGCCTCTACTTCACGTGGACGATCACCGGTACGCAGCAGATCTTCCGCCTCGACGGGCCCATGTCCTTCCCGCTGCAGCTCACCGGCGGGGAGGACTCGACGAGCCTGGTCGGCGTCACGCCCGACGGTCGCTGGCTCGTGGTTCAGAGAGATCGCAGCGGAGAGGAGAACCCCGGGCTCTACCTCCTTTCGCCCGACGGCGGCGCGCTCAAGCCGATCCAGCACAAGCCGAAGGTGCAGACGTTCTTCGACGGCGTCTCCGACGACGGGAAGCTCGTCTACTTCCGCGCCAACGACGTCACCCCGACCTCGTACGCGCTCTACCGGTACGACATCGCGGCGGGGAAGACCGAGGCCTTCTTCACCGAGCCGGGCATCTGGCGCACCGCGGACTTCCGCAAGGGGAAGGACGGCGAGAGATTCCTGCTCGCGAAGAGCGTCGGGAGCAACATGGCCGAGTTCTACGAGCTCGATCCGAAGACCAAGCAGCTCACCCCGCTGTTCGGTCAGAACGAGCGCGAGGACTACGTGGCCAGCTACGGCGCCGACGGGGAGATCCTGGTCCTCACGCCCAAGCTCGGGGAGTTCCGCCGGTTGTACGCGTTCAAGGGAGGCAAGCTCGAGCCCGTCACCCCCGAGCTCAAGCACGACGTCTCGTCCTTCACGGTCGATCGGCCGCGCAAGCGCCTCCTCTACACCGTGAACGAGGGCGGCTACACGAAGCTGTTCGGCCTCGACGCGAAGACCAAGAAGCCGCTCACGCTGCCCAAGCTGCCGGCCGGCGACCACACGGACGCCGGGATGACGTCGTGGTCCGGGCGGTACACGACGCTCCGCGTGGACGGCGGGACGTCCCCCGCGCAGAGCTACGTCCTCGACTGGGACACCGGGTCGCTCAAGGAGTGGCACCGGCCCGCCACGCCCGAGCTCGACACCTCACGCTTCGCGCGCGCGTCTCTGGAGAGCTACCCAGCGCGGGACGGCACGCCCATCCCGATGTTCGTCCGGCGCCCCGCCGGCTGCGACAAGCGCGCGGCCGCCGAGGGCCCCTGCCCCGTCGTCGTGAGCTTCCACGGAGGCCCCGAGGGCCAGACGGTCGCGGGGTTCAACACGCGCGCGCAGATGTTCGTCGACGCCGGCTTCGTCTACGCCGAGCCGAACGTGCGCGGGAGCGACGGCTACGGCAAGACCTGGCTGCACGCGGACGACGGACCGAAGCGGCTCGCGATCCTGACGGACATCGAGGACGCGGCCAAGCACGTCCGCGCGAGCTTCGCCGTCGGGGGCAAGGCGCCCAAGGTGGGTATCTACGGCGGCAGCTACGGCGGCTACTCCACGCTGGTCGGGATGACGATCTTCGCCGGCGCCTACGACTGCGGCGTCAGCGTGGTCGGGATCTCGAGCCTGCTCACGTTCCTCGAGAACACCGCCCCGTACAGGCGCATCCTGCGGATCTCCGAGTACGGTGATCCGGAGAAGGACCGCGAGGCGCTGCGCGCCCTCTCCCCGATCACGCACATCGACCGCCTGAAGGCGCCCCTCATGCTCCTGCAGGGCGCGACGGATCCGCGCGTCCCTGCGGGTGAGGCGCTCCAGTTCCACGAGGCGCTCCAGAAGAAGGGCGTCCCGAGCGAGCTCATGATCTTCCCCGACGAGGGGCACGGGTTCCGCAAGCGCCCGAACCAGGTGCTCGCGGCGGGGCATACGATCCGCTTCTTCGAGAAGCACCTGAAGTAGCGCCGCGAGGGTCGCCCGCAGCGGGCGAGGAGCACCGACCGGGGGTGGGCATCACCCGAGCCGTCTGCACGCTCGTGCGACGTCGGACTAGAGCTTGATGCCGCCGCGCGGGTCCTTGACGAACGGGCGGAGCGCCTCCACCGCGGCGGCCACCTCCGGCGCGTCGGCCTCCGGGATCTGCACGAGGAAGCGGACGTAGAGATCCCCCGCGGACTTGCCTTTGCGGTGCACGCCCTTGCCGCGGAGGCGGGTCACGCGCCCGCTCTGGGTGCGAGGCGGGACCTTGAGCTGGACCTCCCCGTCAGGCGTGGGGACCGGGACCTTGGCGCCCTCGTACGCCTCCACCAGCGTGATGGGCAGGTCCAGGTGGAGATCCTCCCCCTCGCGGCGGAAGTGAGGGTGAGGCTCCACGCGGACGGTGAGGAGGAGATCCCCCCGCTCGACGCCGGGCATCGCCCCGCCTTGTCCGGCGATCCGGAGCCTTCCGCCGTCGGCCACGCCAGCGGGGATCCGCACGGCGACCGGGTCTCCGTTCGAGGTCCGAAGCTCCATCGTGGCGCCCTTCAGGGCGGACGTGAAGTCGACGCGAACCTCCGCCTCCATGTCCGGCGCCTTGCGCGGGCGCCGCTGCGCCCCCGTCCGGCCGAGCAGGTCCCCGAACATGTCGCCGAAGTCTCCGGTGCCGCCCCCGAAGATGTCCTGGAAGCTCACGCTTCGCCCGCGGCCCCCGGCGCCGCTGCGCTGGAAGTTCCGCATCGCGCGGGCGCGATCCGCGTCGAAGCCCTGGCTCAGGCTCTCCTCCCCGAACTCGTCGTAGAGGGCGCGCTTGGCCTTGTCGGAGAGGACCTCGTTGGCGCGGTTGATCTGCTTGAACCGGTCCTCGTTGTCCTTCCCCGGGTTCTTGTCCGGGTGGTACTTGGCGGCGAGCTTCCGGAACGCCTTCTTGATGGCGTCCTCGTCGGCCGTCTTCGCGACGCCGAGCACCTCGTAGAGGTCGCGTGCCATGAACGTCGTCCGCAAACTAAGGTTTGCCGGACCGTTTTGCAAACTCCGCCGCGCTCGGCGCGCCGACGCCCTACCGCGCGGCGCGCACCTTGTCCCGAACGGCGCTGCACGTCGCGATCCGCTCGACGGCGTTCTCGAGCGCGCGGGGCGCCCCGAGCATCGTCTTGACATGTGGCTCGAACGTGGCACGCACGTCCGGGACGAAGGTCGCGTCACAGAGCTGCTCCGCCAGCGTGGGCAGGTACGAGACGTGCCCCTCCGCGAGCGCTTCCTTGAGCTTCAGCACGTTCAGCTTGGTCCACGCCCAGAGGGCCCGGCGCTGCTCCGGGACGTCCGCGAGCCGCCGCAGCATGGAGAGGCGCTCGCTCTTGGTCAGCACGTCTCCGAGGACCAGATCCCGAGCGCGCGCGGCGAGCGCGTCGTCCGTGGGGGCCGCGAGCGCGAGGAGCAGGTGGCGACGGACGAGGGGGTCCTCGTCCTTCTTGAAGCGCGCGAGCACGGCGTCCCACACCGGGGCTCCGCCCTCCTTGACCGCCAGCACGAGCGCGATCTGCCGGACGTCCGCGCCGAGCGCCGCCGGGTCCGGCGCGCCGCCGAGACCGAGCCACAGCCGGGCCCTGCGAAGGGCCTCTCTCCGCGTCGGCGCGTGTCTCCCCACTCCCCCGAGCATCTCGATCGCGAGCTCGCGGTGGAGGCCGACGTCCGCGACGTCCCCGGGCCGCTCCACCCACCCGAGCGCCTTCAGCTTCGGCTCGTAGCTCGCGACGATCGCGCGGTCGATCTTGGCTTGGTCCGCGGGCGTCACGAGGTCGTCACGGAGCGCCTGCAGCAAGGGGAGCGGCGCGTAGGCGACCTCGCGGAGGGGGTCGGCGGCGAACTTCGGCAAGGCTCCGAGCACGTCGCCCAAGCCGAGCGTCCCCGCGAAGACGCCTGCGCGGAGCGCGTCGGCCAACGAGAGACGCTCCCGCGCGGAGAGGTGCGGCATGGCGCTCTCGAGCGTCGCCTTGGCCTGCGCCGGGCTGGGGAGCCACCGCGCGTAGGCGGCGCCGTCGGTGTTCGGGAAGAACCACGCGGGGCAGCCCGTCCCGCTGCCACCGAGCTTGGGGACCACCTTCTCGCCTTGCCCGACCAGCCCGCAGTGCGACCCCTGCGGGTCGGCCGTCGACCCCGCCTTGGCGCTCGCTCGACCGGTGTCCGATGCGCCCGGGACGCGAGCGCACAGCGGGACCGCGAACGGGGACGACGGATCCCCCTTCGACCCGAGCGGCAGGTACCGTGACACCCCGACCTCCAGGCCCACGGAGGAGGTGCCTTCGCAGCGGACCGTGAGCGCGGGGACGCCGGGCTTGTCGAGGAAGCCACGAAAGCTCTCGATGAGCTCGGGCTTGTCGCGGAAGACCGCCGCGAGGAAATCGTCGGCCGTCGCGTTGCCGAAGCGATGGGCGTCCAGGTAGCGCTTCACCCCTGCCTGGAACGCCTCGCGCCCCAGGTAGCGCTCGTACATGGAGATGAGGCCTCCTCCCTTGGAGTAGGTGAGGGCGTCGAAGGCGTTCTCCACGTCGTCGTCGGTCGTGATCTTCTGCCGGATGGCGCGCGCCGAGACGAGCGAGTCCACGTCCATGGCGTGCTGGGCCCAGGCGATCGACTCGAGGTCCGCGTGCCATTGCGGGTGGAGCGTCTCGACCATACGCTGCCCCATCCACGTGGCGAACGCCTCGTTGAGCCAGAGATCGTCCCACCATTGCATCGTGACCAGGTTGCCGAACCATTGATGGGCGAGCTCGTGGGCTGCCACGCCGACCACGTCGCGACGCTGCGCCTCGGTGGCGGTCGCAGGGTCCACGAGGAGCAAGATGTCGCGGTAGGTGATGGCCCCCGCGTTCTCCATCGCTCCGTACGAGGCGTCGGGGACGGCGATGACGTCGAGCTTGTCGTAGGGGTACGCGATGAGGAAGTACCGCTCCAGCTCCTGCACGAGCACCCGGTGCCGCTCGAGGGCGAAGCCCAGGTGCTTGCCCTTTCCGCGGGGGGCCACGCCGCGCAGCGGGATGGGCCTCTCACGCTGCGGGGTCTTCGGGACCGGCTCGCTCTCGACGACGTCGAAGGGGCCCACGGCGAAGGCGAGGAGGTACGTCGGCAGCTTCTCCGTCTCGTGGTAGCGGACGCGCCGCCTGCCGCCCTCGGCGGGGGTCTCCTCGGCCATCCGGGCGTTCGTGATGGCCTGATCGGCGCCGCTCACGACGAGCGTCACGTCGAACGGGGTCTTGAACGACGGCTCGTCGAAGCAGGGGAGCGCGCGGCGCGCGTCGAGGGGCTCCATCTGCGAGAACACGTACCAGTCGCCCCCGGACTGCACGCGGTAGAGGCCCGAGAGGCTCTCCGAGAACGGCGCCTCGTACTCGATGACGAGGCGCGCGGGCCCTGCGGCGAGGCCGGAGGGCGCGGTCAGCTCGAGGAGCGAACGGTCCGCGAGCGCTTTGACCTCGAGCGTCGTGGGGATCGCCGTCGCCCCCGAGCCGCCGCTCGTGAACACGCGGGCGGCCGAGACGCGCAGATCGCGGCCGTGCAGGTAGATGCGGCGGCGCGGCTCTTTCAGCTGCACGTCGATCGTGACCGAGCCCCGGAACGTCGGGCGCTTCGGGTCCAGCTCGAGCTCCAGGGCGTACCGCTGCGGGACGACCGTCGTCGGGAGCCTCCCGACAGGAGGCGCCTCCGGCGCGACGTCCAGCGGGGCCCCGGAGGTCGAGGGCAGCACCGGACCGGTGGGGTCCGGCGACGCCGGCGCGCAGCCGAGGAGCAGGACCGCGGCGAGGACGTGAGCACCGACGACGCGTGGCGTGAGCATGCCCGGCGGTAGCCCAGCCTCGCTCGCGACGAAAGCGACACGGAGTCTGCGCACGAGTCGTGGCCGGCGGGCCCCGCGGCGTCGTACGCTGCCGGCCGCATGGGCTCTCGATCGCAGGCTGCCTTGTTGGCGGGCGCGCTCGCGTCGGCGGGGTGCGGCGCCGTCAGCGGGCCCGATCAGGTGCGCGGCGCGATCGCCCCCACCTCCACGGTGCGCTTCACGAGCCCGGAGGCCGCCGAGCTCTGGGCGGAGGAGCGCGTCTGCCGCTCGCCCTGCGAGCGACAGCTCGACGTGCGAGGCAAGACCTTCGAGGTCCGCGTCCCCGAGAGGCCCGATCCGCCGACCTTCGCCCTCCCGCCGTCCGACCGGACGCTGGTGGTCCAGGTCCACCCGTCGAGCCCCGCGCTGGTCGGCGCCGGCGCGACGCTCGGCGTGGTGGGCGGCGGCGCCCTGCTGGTCGGAGGTGGCGTGGCGCTGCTCGACGTGTCGGGCCGAGAGGACTTCGCCGGGACGGCCCCCTCGGGGCTCATCACCGCGGCGATCGGCGGCGCCGTCCTCGCGGGCGGCATCGTCTGCGCCGCGCTGAGCGGGACCCGCGTCACCTTGAAGGAGCTCGCGGGGAGCACCGCCGTCCGCTTCTGAGCCGGCCCCGCCGGCTCAGGGGAGGAGGCGCCAGCGCGTGCCCTCGGGCGCGTCGAAGAGCTCGACGCCCATCGCCACGAGCTCGTCACGAAGGGCGTCGCCCCGCGCGAAGTCCTTGGCCTGACGCGCCGCGGTGCGCTCGGCGACCTTCTGCGCGATCCCCTCGGCCGTGAGACCGCGCACGGCGAGGCGCTGTGCACGGGTCCGTGCCGCGTACTCCGAGGGCATGGTCTGCAGGAGCCCGAGCCGCTCCGTCACGTCGACGAGCGCCTTGGCGAGCCGGCTGGCGACGTAGGGCGCCAGCTTGGCGATGGGCGGCTCCTTGCGGCGGCGCTGGGCGAGATCCGCGAGCTCGTTGCCGGCCTTGGCGACGTCCGCGATGACGGCGAGCGCCACCGGCGTGTTGAGATCGTCGTCGAGCGCCGCCTTCACGCGCGGGACGGCCTCGTTGGAGAGCGTGATGAGCGGCTCGAACGTAGGGGGCAGGACGGAGATGGTGCCCGTCTGCGCGCTGGTCGCGAGGGCGCGGAGGCGCTCGAGCGTCCCGTACAGGTAGTCGACGCGGCGCTCCGCCTCGACGACGCCGGGAAAGACGACGCGGCCGTCCTCGAGCTTCTCGGTCTCGAAGACGATCGGCCCGCGGTACTGCACCGTCAGCAAGAAGTAGCGGAGCGCCTCCGGATCGTTGCGCGCGTAGACGTCGCGCACGGTGACGAAGTTGCCGAGCGACTTCGCCATCTTCTCCTTGTCGATGTTGACGAAGCCGTTGTGGATCCACATCCGGGCAAACGGCCCGCCCTCGGGGAACGCGGCCTCGCTCTGGGCGATCTCGTTCTCGTGGTGGGGGAAGATGAGGTCCATCCCACCGCAGTGGACGTCGAACCCGTGCCCCAGGTGCCGCGCGCTCATCGCCGAGCACTCGATGTGCCAGCCGGGGCGGCCCTTCCCCCACGGGCTGTCCCAGCCCCACCCGTCCTCGGCGCAGCCCTTCCACAGGGCGAAGTCGAGCGGATCTCGCTTCGTCTCGTTCGCCTCGATGCGCGCTCCGACCTGGAGCTCCTCCAACTTCCGCTTGGAGAGCTTGCCGTAGGAAGCGAACGCGCGCACCGCGTAGTAGACGTCCTTCCCGCCGCCCGGGGCGTCGACGACGTACGCGGCGCCGCGCTCGATGAGCCGCGTCACGATGTCGATGATCTCGGGGATCGTCTCGCTCACCTTGGGCTCGACGTCCGGCTGGAGGCAGCCCAGCGCGCGGATGTCCTCCTGGTACAGCCCGGCCATGCGGGCGGACAGATCGAGCGGCGCCTCGCCCCGCTCCGCGGCCCGCTTCAAGATCTTGTCGTCGACGTCGGTGATGTTGCGGACGTACTTGACCTTGTGGCCCTCGGCGCGGAGGTGGCGCACGAGGACGTCCGGCGCGAGGGCGGCGCGGGCGTGCCCCACGTGGGCGACGTCGTAGACCGTGGGTCCGCAGCAGTACACCCCGATCTCCCCGGACGGGCGCGGGATGAGCGGGTGAGGCTCGGCGGTCAAGGTGTCGAAGAGGCGCAGGGAGGTCTCGGCCATGGTGGAACCCGACGAGACGGAATACCCGGAACGGACAAGGGTGTCATCCCTGTCCGGCGCGTCGCCGCATCCGCTCCGCGCTTCTGGTGGTAGGCTCCGCCCATGTCGGGCGGCACCGACCACCTCGAGCGCACGGCGACGGTCATGCGAGAGCTGCCGCAGCCGCTCGCCGTGGTGCTGCGGATCAGCGGCGCGCAGGCCAAGCCCGCGACGTTCCGGCTCCGGTCCGGGAGCTGCGTGATCGGGGCGGGCTCCGACGCGAACGTGATCCTCACCGATCCCACGGTCTCGCGGAGGCACGTGGAGCTCACGCTCGCGCCAGAGGGCGTGCTCGTCGTGGACCTCGGCAGCCGCAACGGCACCTTCTATCGAGGGCAGCGTGTGGAGCGGATGTCGCTCGCGCTCGGGAGCCGCCTCCGCGTGGGGGCCGCGGAGATCACGCTCGAGGCGGATCGGGACTCGCTCACGGCGCGCGGGCCCGAGGGCCCGACCGAGTACCGGGGGCTCGTCGGCGCGTCGCCGGTCATGCGGAAGCTCTTCGCGACGCTCACGCGGCTCGAAGGGTCGCTCGTGAACCTGCTCGTGCAGGGAGAGTCCGGCGTCGGAAAGGAGCTCGTCGCGCGCGCGCTCCACCAGGGGTCGAGCCTCGCGGATCGCCCGTTCGTCGCCATCAACTGTGGCGCCCTGCCCCGGGACCTCGTCGCGAGCGAGCTCTTCGGCCACAAGCGAGGCGCCTTCACGGGCGCGCTCGAGGCGCGCTCGGGCGCGTTCGAGCAAGCGGACGGTGGGACGCTCTTCCTGGACGAGGTCGGGGAGCTGCCCTTGGACGTGCAGCCCGTGCTCCTCCGGGCGCTCGAGTCGGGGGAGATCCGGTCGGTGGGCGACGACGCGGTCAAGCGCGTGAAGGTGCGCGTCATCGCGGCGACCAACCGGCAGCTCTCGGACGACATCGGCAGCGGCCGGTTCCGCGAGGACCTCTACTTTCGGCTGGCCGTGGTGACGCTCGACGTCCCGCCGCTCCGCGACCGGCCGGAGGACGTCGCGCTCCTCGCCGAGCGCTTCGCCGTCGCGGAGGGGATGCCGGCGCTGCCCGAGGACGTGCTCGCCGAGCTCGCGAGCCGCCCCTGGGCCGGCAACGTGCGCGAGCTGAAGAACGCCGTCCAGGCCTTCGCTGCGCTCGGCGATCTGCCCGAGGGACGCGCCGGCCTCGGCGAGGAGGAGCTCGACCGGGCCCTCCGCAAGGTCGTCGACGCCGCACGCCCGTACACCGAGCAGAAGGACGAGCTAGGCGCCCGCTTCACGCGCATCTACCTGGAGCTCGTGATGAAGCGGGCGGGCGGCAACCAGACGGAGGCCGCGCGCATCGCGGGGCTCGACCGAGGCTACCTGGGGCGCCTCCTCGCCAAGCACGGCGTGGGGAAGTGATCCGCCGGCGAAGCGCCGCCTTCGCCGGCGTGGTCGCCGCGGCGGCGATCTCCGTGACGGCCACCGCGTGCGCGTCGGCGGATCCGTCGCCAACAGAGGCGCAGGAGGCGCCGCTGAGCGCCGCGTCGGCTCCGTCGGCCGCGGCCACGACCGGACCGCCGCGCCTCCCCGGCCCGTGTGTGTCGCTGCCGACCAGGGGCTGGCGCTTCGACCGCACGGTCAGGCAGGCCTCGCCGCCCGACCCGAGCCTCCCGATCCAGAGCCACGCCGCGCTGGCCGTGGAGCCGCACAGAACGGTGGACGTGGACGGCGACGGCGCGCTCGATCTGCTGGTGCCCGACCCCGCCGCGGACGACTGCCCGCACGACGTCCACCTCGACGTCTACGTAACGCGCGGCGCGTGCGGCCACCACGTCGGGACGGTGGTCGGCCCCGTCTCGCCCGACGTCGTGCTCCGCCCGGGCTCGCTCGCCGACCTCACGACGCAGGTCCAGGCCGGCCACCAGGAGGACCCGCGAGGCGTCGCCCAGCTCCGCACGGTGACCCGCCTCTACCGCTTCGACGGCGCGACCTACCGCGAAATCCATCGCTCGGAGGGGAGCGTCGACTGCCACCACTGCGGGACTGCGCGCTGCGCCTCGTCCCCGATGCCGTGACGCGCCCGCGGGGGCCTGGCAGCGCGCGGGGAGCCCGCCCTCTCCTTGCGCACGGGGTGCTCTGCGCAATCGCGCAACGACGAGCCCGGCGACGTCCGAGCGGCTCGAACGCCGCAGAGAACGCCGCGATCGGAGCTGGCGCGCGGCTTGCGATGCACCCCCTCGAGGCCTGGCCGCGCTCGGCGCGACGCCGAAGGGCGGCCAGCTCGAACCTTGGAGACAGCCATGAACGTGTCGGAGCGACGGTGGATCGGGGTGCGCGGCGCCTGGGCGTGCGCGCGGATCATGGGGCTCGCGGCGGCGCTCGCAGGGTGCACGCCGCCCGGGGACGAGACGGCCCCTGACGACGCCGACGCCGACGCCGAGGAGAAGGACCTCGGGTTCGGCGCGCCGCTCTCGCCGTTTCAGAACGACGAGGCGACGCACGAGCGACTCGCCGCCGAGGCGCTCCGCGTGATCGGTGACCGCGCGCTGGAGCTCGGGCTGGACCTCGACGCGGACGAGATCGAGATCGTGCGCGTCGAGGTGGACGACCTGGCGATCGGGCACGTCCGCTTGCAGCAGCATCACGCCGGCGTCCCGGTCTTCGGCGGAGAGGCCATCGTGCACGTCGACGCCCAGGGTCGGCTCACCGCGCTCAGCGACGAGATCGCGAGGAGGGTCCACCTCCCTCGGGGCGCGCGGCCGACGCTGGGCGCGCAGGAGGCGATCGACGGTCTCTTCGAGGGGTACGAGGGCCGGGAGCGGCTGGGGCGCGAGCCCGACGCCGAGCTCGTGATCCTCCGTCACGAAGGCGTGGACCACCTGACGTGGCAGATCACCTGGCTCCGGATCGACGAGGTCGTCCACGAGAAGCCCGTGGTGTTCGTGGACGCGCACACCGGGGAGGTCGTGTGGCTGTACGACGACCTGCGGCGCGCCCACGGCACCACGCGGTACGACGGCTTCCGGAGCTTCCAGTCGACGTACGTGAGCTCGTCGACCTCGTACGCGCTGGAGGACAAGGGCCGGAAGGTCGGCGCCTACGACGCGCGGGCCGGCGGCACCGCGGCCCTCTCGCGCATGTTCGACGCCGACGACAACTGGTCCAACTCCGACGTGGACGCGGTGTCCGCGCACTGGACGCTCGGCATGACGGTCGACTACGTCCGGACCCTGAACCAGTCGGTCGGCTTGAGCCAGGACGCGAACCTGCCGCTCGGCGGCTACGTCTCCGCGGACGGCACCACGAAGATCCTCCCCGCGCGGGTCCACGTGCCGCACCCGGACCCCACGGTGACGACGGGCTGGAACAACGCGAGCTTCGACGGGAGCCACATCCACATCGGCGACGGGGACGGCACGACGCTCTCGCCCCTGCACTCCCTCGACATCATGGCGCACGAGCTCGGTCACGGGCTGGTCATGAGCACCGCCGGGCTCGTCTACGCCGGCGAGCCCGGGGCGCTCGACGAGTCCTTCGCCGACATCGTCGGGGCGATGACCGAGCGCCACGTCTACGGCGAGACCGGGGACACCTGGTGGATCGGGGAGGACGCGCGGACGCCCGGGACCCCGAACGACGGCGGGTTTCGTCACATGGCGGCGCCCGCGGACCGCGGTCATCCGGACCACGTGTCCAGCTTCTGGAACCCGTCCTGGACGGATCAGACTGGGCGGGACTGCGGCGGCGTGCACGTCAACTCGGGGATTCCGAACCGCGTCTTCCACCTCGTGGCGAAGGGCGGTCAGCACGGGCGCGGCGCCTCACGCGCGGTCGTCGGGATCGGCGCGGACAAGGCGATGCGCATCTGGTACCGCGCCTACCGGCACTACCTGACCAAGAAGAGCGACTTCGTGGACGCGATGGCGGCCACCGTCGGGGCGGCCCACACCGAGTTCGGGTACGGCAGCGCCGAGGCACAGGCCGTCGCGCTGGCGTGGGGCCTCGTCGGCGTGACGAGCTTCGACGCGCTGGAGAACGGGGGCTTCGACGCGGGCTCGAGCGGCTGGAGCCTGGCGTATGGCGCCTGGGTCGGCCCCTCCACGATGTTCTGGAGCCCGCTCAGCCTCGGCATCGGCGGCGGCAACGGCGCGGCCGGCCTGGCCGAGCAGTCCTTCACGCTCCCTGCCGGTCCCGCGACCGCAACCCTGACGTTCGCGCTAGGCGTCAGCACGCAGGAGTCTACGAGCTACCCCTACGACCACCTCAACGTGAACCTCTTCGACGCGAACGGGAGCTTCCTCCGCTCGCTCGGCGCCTTCAGCAACCAGAACGCAGGCTACGTCCAGGCCGGCCCCTTCGATCTCTCCGACCAGGTGGGCAAGACGGTCCGACTCCAGTTCGGGGGCTTCACCGACGGCTCTCTCCCGACGACCTTCTGGATCGAGAACGTCGCCGTCGACGTCACCGCGAAGCCCGCCGCGACCGAGTCCGTAGGGGACGGCTCCTTCGAGCTCGCGTCGACGTCCCCGCAGCACTGGACGGGCACCGGGTCGGCCTCGAAGTCCACCTCCTCGCTCTGCTTCGCGGGCGCATCCTGCGGGGTCCTCGGCGGGAGCAACAGCACCACCGGCAAGCTGGAGCAGACCGTGATCACGATCCCGAGCTCGGCCCCCGGCACCCTCACGTTCCGGCTCCTCGTGAGCACGACGGAGTCGGCGTCGTCGACGACGCCGTGGGACAAGCTCCACGTGAGGGTCCACGAGTCGGGCGACACCGCCCCCACCACCATCAAGACGTTCTCCAACCTCGACCGGTACGGGGACCCTTGGGCGTGGTACGCGAAGAAGAGCATCGATCTGTCGGCCTACCGCGGCTCCACCGTCACCCTCTCGTTCGAGGTCCAGACGGACTCGTCGCTCCCGACGACGTTCTACGTGGACGAGGTGTCGCTGAGGTAGCCGCGGCAGACGCGGTCGTCGGCCCCGTCGCGCAGCTCGCGCGGCGGGGCTCGCGCGCGCCTGCCTACTTCTTGGCGGGCTCCGGGAAGCCCTCCGTCCCGTAGGGGAACTTCGGGGGGAACTTGTGCCCCTCGGGGAACTTCCCCGTGCGGATCAGGTACCAGGACCACGCGCGCCCGGCCCACCGCTGCTGATCGGGGTCGCTCGTCTGAAGGTAGGCCTCGATGATGGGCTTGGCGCGAGGGTCCCCGGTGTACCCGAGGGCGATCACCATCGATCCCTTTACCTTGGCGTTGGGCTCCTTCTCGACCTTGGCGAGCAGCTCGTCGAGGACGTCGGCGGGCAGCGCGGAGGTCGACTTGGCCTCGTCCTCGATGTTGCGAGAGGCCTTGAGGCGGACCTCGGCGTCGGACGCCGAGAGGTCCGCCTTGGCCTCGGCGGCGGTGCGGCTCGGGCCGCAGGCGGTCGAGAGGAGTGCGAGGAGGGCCCAGGGTGCGAAGAGCTTGTACGCGGTGCGCATGGCCGCACGGTACGCTCGAACGGGCCCGCTTGTCGATATCCGCCCGTGGACCCTCGGCGCCTCAATACACCTCGGTCACGGCGCGCTCGTAGCGATCCTCGTCGAAGAGGCTCGGCAGGGCATCGGCGATCGACGTCGACGCGTCGAGGTCGAGGTGGGCGATCGCCGTCATCGGCGCGGTCGCGGTCGGCTCGTAGTCCGCGAGCTCGGCCGGGAGGATGGGGAAGACGATGGGCGCCGGCGCCGGCAGCGCGTAGACGGTGAAGAAGCCGTGCGCGCCGTCCGCGCCGACCCACCGGCGCTGCACCTCGAGCAGGTCGCCCGGCTCGCCTGGGTGAGTCTCCACGACGTCGACACGGTCCACGGCCGAGGGATCCGCCGGGGCGAACCGCGAGAGCCGATCCACGTCGAGCGCGAGCTCTGCCGTCAGGTCCCCGACGCAGCGCCACCGAGACACGCCGACGTAGCGACTGTCGGTGCTCTCCACGGTCGCGCCCGCTCCGACGCAGTGCCGAGACCCGAAGGCGATCGCGCTCGCCAGGTCCAGCTCGGCGCTCGGGCCCGACCGGTGGAGGGTGTTCCGCGCGCGGAAGCGCCCGCTCCGTGACTCCGCCGCGAACCAGAGGTCGGCGCCGGCGGGCGCTCCGGTGACGCGCACGGGCGTGTGGAGGATGGGGTGACCGCCGAAGGCCAGGTCGAGGGTGACGCCGTCGACCGGCGGGGCGGGCTGCCCCTCGACGAAGTCGTAGTCGACCATGTTTCCTGTCGCGTCGAGCGCGAGCAGCAGGGCGGCGAAGCCATCCTCCTCGTACCACGCCGCGTCGAACGAGATCGGCGAGCCCGCGCCCGCCGCGGGGGCGCGGAGCGGCTGGAGCACGGCGTAGGACGCGGCACCCGCGTGCGGCGCGAAGTCGACGAGCCCAGGCGCGGTCGGGAGCGCGTCGATCGACCCCGGCACGAAGTAGGGGAGCCGGACGCTCTCCGGCGCCGGGTCCGGCGCGAGCAGCGCCGACGCTCGCCGCACCCGGGTCGGCTCGCCGTACACGCTGCTCTCGCTGGTCCAGAGCGCGGTGACGAGCTGGCCCGGCGTCACCATGACCTTCGCCCGACCCATCGCGTCGGTCTCGGTCTGGTGGAGCACCACGCCGGCGGCGTCGCTGACGACGACGGCCAGGCCCGCTCCGGGCGTTCCGGCGAACGCGTCGAGGAGCTCGACCGTCATCTCGGTGGGGCTCACGGCGCCGCCGCCCGCGCCTGCGGGCGCAGCGGTCTCTCCGCCCGAGGCGTCCGCGACGTCCCCGCCCCCCCCGTCCGGCCCGTCCCCGCACCCGGCGAGCGCCACGCCCACCACCGCCACCGCAACGATGCATCCTCCGGTCGTCCACGTCCGCATGAGAACCTCCGCCCTCTCCGTCGCGACGGCGGACCGCTCGAGGACAGGCCGGCTGAACGGCGCGTGGCGCCGGGCCGCGCGGGCGGTAGCATCCTCGACGCATGCCCAGCCTCCCCACCACGGTCTTCGCGGGTCTCGGCACCACCGTCTTCGAGCGCATGTCCCGGCTGGCGGAGCAGCACGGAGCGATCAACCTGGGCCAGGGCTTCCCGGACGAGGGCGGCCCGGCGGAGGTGCTCGAGCAGGCGCGCGAGTACCTCCTCTCCGGCAACAACCAGTACCCCCCGATGGGAGGGCTACCCCGCCTGCGCGAGGCGATCTCTCGGCACGAGGAGCGGCACTGGGGCCTGGCCCGCGATCCGAAGACCGACGTCCTCGTCACGTCGGGCGCGACCGAGGCGCTGGCGGCCGCGATCCTCGCTCTGGTCGCGCCCGGAGACGAGGTCGTGGTCTTCGAGCCGCTCTACGACTCCTACGTCCCGATGATCCGCCGCGCCGGCGGGACGCCCGTCCCGGTGCGGCTGAAGCCGCCGGCGTGGCGCCTCGACCCTGCGGCGCTCTCGGGCGCGCTGAGCCCGCGGACGCGCGTGATCCTCGTGAACGATCCGCTGAACCCCGCGGCGAAGGCGTTCGCGCGAAGCGATCTCGAGGCCATCGCCGCGGCGGCGCGCGAGGTC
>CAZBJI010000022.1:0-21499 GCA_964492175.1 uncultured Polyangiaceae bacterium
CGCCGGTTCCAGCAGGTGCTCGTCGGGCAGCCGACGGTGGAGGACACCATCTCGATCCTCCGCGGCCTCAAGGAGCGGTACGAGACGCACCACGGCATCAGAATCCAGGACGCGGCCCTCATCGCCGCGGCCAACCTCTCGAACCGGTACGTCACCGAGCGGTTCCTCCCGGACAAGGCGATCGATCTCATGGATGAGGCGGCATCCCGGATCCGCATGGAGATCGACTCTCTCCCCACGCCCATCGATCAGGTGGAGCGCGAGCTGCTCAAGCTCCAGATGGAGGAGCAGGCCCTCAAGCGGGAGGACGACAAGCCCTCGAAGCTGCGGCTCGTGGAGCTGAAGGCGGAGATCCGCGAGAAGCAGGCGGAGCGGGACGCCATGCGGGCGCAGTGGATGGCCGAGAAGGAGATCATCCAGGAGCTGCGCGCGATCCCACCGAAGCTCGAGGAGCTGCGGCTGGAGAGCGAGACCGCGAAGCGCCGCGGGGATCTCGGGAAGGCCGCCGAGATCGAGTACGGAAAGATCCCGGAGGTGGAGCGGCAGCGCGAAGCGCACCGCGCCCGTCTCGCCGAGGTGCAGGCGACGCAGGCCTACCTCAAAGAGGAGGTCACGGACGAGGACATCGCGCAGGTGATCTCTCGGTGGACCGGGATCCCCGTCTCCAAGATGCTCGAGAGCGAGATGCAGAAGCTGCTGCGCCTCGAGGACGATCTCCGCGGGCGGGTCGTGGGCCAGGAGGAGGCTCTCGCCGCGATCGGCAACGCGATCCGGAGGTCTCGCGCCGGCCTCGGCGACGATCGGCGTCCCATCGGCTCGTTCGCCTTCCTCGGCCCTACGGGCGTGGGCAAGACCGAGCTGGCGCGGGCCCTCGCGGAGCGCCTCTTCAGCGACGAGCGCGCGATGGTGCGGATCGACATGAGCGAGTACGGGGAGCGACACGCCGTGGCCCGGCTCATCGGCGCTCCCCCGGGCTACATCGGCTACGAGGAGGGAGGTCAGCTCACGGAGCCGGTCCGGCGGAGACCGTACAGCGTGGTGCTCTTCGACGAGATCGAGAAGGCGCACCCCGACGTGTGGAACACGCTGCTCCAGGTGCTCGACGACGGCAGGCTCACCGACGGTCAGGGCCGCACGGTGGACTTCAAGAACACGGTCATCATCCTGACGTCCAACATCGGATCGCCCGCGGCGGCCGCCATCGAAGAGGATCGGGGGCTCAGCGACGAAGAGAAGACCTCGCGGGTCAAGCAGGCGGTCCTCTCCGAGGTCCGCCAGCACTTCCGGCCCGAGTTCCTGAACCGGCTGGACGAGATCGTCGTGTTCAGGCGTCTCGGCCGGGAGCAGATGACCCAGATCGTCGACATCCAGCTCGCGCGCTTCGTCGAACGCGTCGAGAAGCGGGGCCTCGCGGTGGAGATCACCGGAGGGGCGAAGGAGCTGCTCGCGCAGCTCGGCTGGGACCCGCAGTACGGGGCTCGCCCGCTCAAGCGCGCCATCCAGCGGAGCGTCGAGGACGAGCTCGCCAAGCGGCTGCTCGGCGGGGACTTCGTCTCGGGCGACCGGATCGTGATCGACCGGCGCGGCGACGCGCTCTCCTTCACGAAGGCGGCCTCCGCCCCGAGCTGAGGAGCGCGCGAGGCTATCGCGACGGCGGGCGCTGGCTGACGGGGGGCGCGGAGCCCTCCGGCAGCCCGCTCGCGACCCTTCGCAGGAGGTCGAGGGCGGCGTGCGCGGCGTGCACCTGGATCTCGTTGCGGTCCCCGCGGAAGACGCGCTCGTGCACGACGGTGCCGCCGGGGTGGGCGACGGCCCAGTAGACGAGGCCCACCGGCTTCTGCGACGACCCGCCGGCGGGGCCCGCGACGCCGGTCACCGAGAGCCCGACGTCCACCTCGCACAGCCTGCGCGCCCCCTGCGCCATCTCCCCCGCGACCTCCGCGCTCACCGCGCCGTGGCCGCGCAAGGTGTCCTCCGAGACGCCGAGCATCCGGGTCTTGGCGCTGTTGGCGTAGGTGACCGCGGCGCCGATCAAGTAGTCGCTCGCCCCAGGGTGGCTCGTCAGGAGGTGGGAGATCAGCCCGCCGGTGCACGACTCGGCGACGGCGAGTCGCCAGCCGCGGGCGCGCAGCGCCCGCCCCGTGATGGAGGGCAACGTCTCGTCACCCTCGCCGTACACGACGTCTCCGAGGCGCTCCTTGACCACCTGGGCGGCCTGGGTGCCGAGCTCGCGCGCGGCGGCCAAGTTCACGCCTCGCGCGACCACCTTCACGTCGAGCTCGGGGAAATGGACGCGGTACGCGAGCGAGATTTGATCCATCCCGAGATCGTCCAGGAGCTCCGCGGCGGTCGACTCCGGCAGGCCGAACGTCCGCAGCCGCACGACGTAGGAGTCGTTCGGGGAGGTCGGCCGGATCCTCGGGAGCACCTGATCCGCGAACATCCGCTTCATCTCGCGGGGGACGCCGGGCAAGAAGAAGAGCGTGGAGGCGCCGAGCGCCAGCGCGTAGCCGGGCGCGGTGCCGTCCGCGTTGGGCAAGAGCTCCGCGCCGCGAGGGATTTCTGCCTGCTTCTCGTGGTGTCGCGTGACGACGCGCCCGCGGCTCTCGACCCGGCGGCGGATGGAGAGCAGGGCGCTCTCGTCTTGCACGAGATCCACGCCCGCTGCCCGAGCCGCGCAGGCAGAGGTCACGTCGTCGCTCGTCGGGCCGAGCCCGCCGGTGACGATCACGAGGCGGCTCTGGTCGGCCAGGCGCTTGAGCGCTGCGACGATGGTCTCGGGATCGTCCGGGACGACGCTCGCCCCGACGACCTCGAAGCCCTCCTCCGTCAGGCTCGCCGCGAGCCACGCGGCGTTCGTGTCGGCGATCTCTCCGCGGATGAGCTCGGTGCCGATGGACAGGAGGGAGACGGCCATCTCGGGGGGCCCAAGATAGAGGCGGGGAGGGCAGGGGGTCGAGCCTCAAGGTGCGTAAACGCACCGGAAGCCCACGTCGTCTCGCCGCTCGGTCGGCCGGAGCGGCAGCCCGCTCCAGGTGCGGAGGGCGCGCGCCGCGGTGTCCCGGTAGGAGCCGCCCCGGGCGAACGCGAGTCCCCCGTTCGTGGCCCACTCCGCCACGTTTCCGCTCAGATCGTGGATGTCGTGGGGCGTGCCGCCGTCGGGCCGCATGCCGGCCACTTCAGGACCTCTCGATCCCACCCCGCAGGGGCCCTCCACGAGCCCGAAGGTGGCCCGCCGGCAGACGGCCCCGGTCTGGCCCCAGGGGTAGCGGCGCCCCTCTGTGCCAGCGCCGGCCAGCGCGTGCTGGAGCACGGTGGGCACCGCGCCAGACGCGAAGGCGCAGAACCGCTGCGCGTCCTCGAGGTCGACCCAGGTGACCGGGAGGCCGGGCTCGCCGCGCAGCTGCGTCGGTCGACACGCGCCCTCCGCCACGCACGCGCCGTAGCGGCTCTCCGTCACCTCGAACCTGTCCATCCGAAACGCGGCGACCTCCCCACGAGCGGCGGCGCCGTCGGAGACGGCGTCCCAATCCGACGGCGACAAGTCCACGGTCCCACCCTCGACGTAGGTGACTGACGCGGGCGCGACGCACCCCGTCTCCTTCGCCTCGAGGCCGTCCGGGCACCTGGAGGGCGCCCCGACGCAGAGCGTCCCCTCCAGGGACTGCCCCTCCCCGCAGCAGCGGGGGTCGAGCGCGACGGCGCCCACCGGACAGCGTGGCACCGAAGAGCTGCACCTGGAGGCGACCGCGAGCGCGCCCGCCGTGAGCAACGCGACCCCGGCCAGCTCGAGCACGGCGCGCGCCCGCGGCGGCCTCGCCACGTCAGGCCCCGCGGACCCCGAAGGTCAGGACGCCGACCTCGGGCACCACGATCTCGACCCAGTCGCCATCGGTGAGAGGGCCGACGCCCTCGGGTGTGCCCGTGAGCACCAGATCGCCCGGCTCGAGGGTGAGGCTCGCGCTCACGTGGGCCAGCACCCGCGCGGCGGGGAAGATCATGTCGGCCGTGCGACCCCGCTGACGCACGTCCCCGCCGACCCGGAGCGTGATCTCCAGGTCCCCGACGTCGAGCCCGCTGACCACGACCGGGCCGACAGGGCAGAACGTGTCCATGCCCTTGGCGCGCCACCACTGGCCGTCCTTCTTCTGAAGGTCTCGCGCCGTCACGTCGCACGCGAGGGTGACGCCGAAGATCGCGCGCTCCGCCTCCCGCTCCGTGGCGCGCCGGAGCCGCGTCCCGATCACGATCGCGACCTCCGCCTCGTGCTCCACCCGGCTCGACACCGACGGGGGCGGCAGCTCCACCATGCCGCCGGGGGGAAGGAGCGAGGTCGGCGGCTTGAAGAAGAGCATGGGCTCGGCGGGGACTTCGTTGCCGAGCTCCTTGGCGTGGGCGTGGTAGTTCCGCCCGACGCACAAGATCTTGCGCGGCTCCACTGGCACGAGCCACTCGCGCGGGGCGTCGAGCCGCTCCCCCGTGCGCTCCCCGCCGGACCACGGCGCGGCGTTCAGGAGGTGCACCACGTCCCCCTCGCGCTCGACGTACCGAGGCTCGCCGGCGAGCATCCGGCCGTACACGCGTCGCGGACCGGTCACGTGCCCGGCTCCTCCCCAGGGGCCCCCGCGCCTCGCGACTCGGTGGAGCTGCGCGGCCGCCTGCGCTTCTTGGAGGAGCCCTTGGCGCCGGGCTTCCCCGCGCGAGGCGCGTCGGCTCCGGGCTCGCCTCGGCGCGGCTCGTCGGGCTCCGGCGGCGCGAAGGCGCCGCCCCCCGAGACCGCAGGCCCCTCCAGCTTGTCGACGATGCGGGCGAGCGCGTCGACCATGGCCTGTCGGATGCGACCGTACGCGCGCGGGCCGATCTCTCCCTCGCGGTAGGCGCGCTCCAGGTTCACGATCTCCGCGAGCATGGCCTCCCGCGCTTCGATCAGATCGTCCTTCGCGTCCTTGGCGAGCGGGCCCGGGTCGCGGCGGCGCCGGAGCAGGTATCCCGCCCCCGTGAGCGACGCGACCGCGGCCAGCGCCGCGGCGAGCCAGGGCGCGAAGCCGCGCGTGGGCAGGCCGGCGAGGCGGACGTTGACCTTGGGGATGAAGGCGTCCCCGTCGCGCGGCGTCCACTGCTTCTCCGCCTTCAGGAGCGAGCGCCCGCGGTCCTTCACGCGCTCCCCTTCCTTGGGGAAGCCGTCGACCGCGAGCGACATCTTCTTCGAAGCCTCCGCGGCGACCATCACGCGCGTCGCGCGCGGCGGCATGACGATGGGGAGCTGCACCGCGCGCTGGTTGTGGTGAGGCACGTGGAACCGAAAGCGGACCACGACGCCGCCCGGCCGGACCGTGCCCTTGATCCGCGCCCCCGTCTCCGTCGCGATCACCGAAGGGATCTGCTCGTCCTCGGTGGAGAACGCCTTGAAGCCCTCGGGGAGGAGCATGGTGTAGTCCGCGACCCACGCCACAGGGCTCGGGTTCGCGAGGAGGGCCTCCACTTGGACCACCAGCACGTCCTCCTTGAAGGAGATGAAGACCCTCGCGTCGGGCGTGAACACCATCGTGTTCTCGAGGTTCGGTGACGCCTCGAAGACGTGGAGGATGACGGCGGCGCCCGAGTCCTTGTTCAGCTGAAAAGGACCGCTCTGGAACGACGCGCCGTCTCGGGTGGTCTTCACGTGGTACACGTGGCCGGTGCCGATTTTCAGGTCGGCGAACTCGGCGAAGCCGTCCTCGTTGGTGGTCGCGGAGACCGAGTCCCGCGTGTCCCCCAGGGCGACGCTCTGGTGCAGAATGCCGAGGACGACCTCGGCTCCGGCGATCGGCTTCTGCTCGGCGTCGACCAACCGCGCCACGACCTTCCCGGGCGGAATGGCCGCGTCGTTCGCGATGACGTCCTCCGGCGGCGTGTACGTCCCCGGGCCACGCTGCTGTCCGTGGGGGTTTCCCCCGTGCGGATCTCCGTGGGGGCTCTGGGCGAGGCCGAGGCGCGGCTCGGCGGCCAGGGCTCCGAGCGCAACCAGGGCGACGCTCGCCGCGCGGCGCGCTCGGCTCACGTCGCCTCCTCCTTCACGGGCGCCTTCTCGGCGCGCTCTCCGCCAGAGGTCTCGTCGGCGGGTTCATCGCCGGAGGTCTCGTTGGCGGGCCCATCGCCGGAGGTCTCGTCGGCGGGCCCATCGCCAGAGGTCTCGTCGGCGGGCCCATCGCCGGCGGTCTCGTCTGCCGAGGGCTCGCCGGCGGCGGACGCCTCGGGCCGCGGGTCGTCCGCCGAGGGCGCCGCGTCGGGCTTCGGCGCGGCGGGCGCTCCTGCCGCCGTCGTCGAGGCCACGTCGCCCGCCGGGCCCGTCGCAGCCTCCGGCCAGCCGCCTCCCGGCGCCTTCTCGAGCCCGAGCTCGCGGAAGCGAAGCTCGACCAGCTTCTCCGCGCGCGACCGCTGGTCCGCTGACGCCTCGTCCAGGAGGCGGAGCAGGCGCTTGGCCTCCCTGCGGTACCCGCCGACGAGGGCCTTGTAGTCCTCGTCGCTGATCTTGCCGACGGAGCGCTCGAACTCCAGGTCCTTCAAGGCCCGAAGCACCGACCGCTTCTGCTCCTCCTCCACCCGAGGTGAGCCGATGGCGAAGGCGTCCGCCCCGGTGAGCTTCGTCTCGCCGAGCGCCGTTCGGAGGCTGCTCCAGAAGGAGGCGATCACGAGGATGAACGTCCCCGCCGCGAGGCCCAGTACCACACCCGGGGGCCCGAACCGGTACGCGGCGAATGCCAGGGCGGCGATGAAGAGCACCCCGATCCCGGTGTAGACGGTGCCACGGCTTGGACCGGGCGAAGAGTCGAGCTCCACGCTCATTCCTTGTCGAGCTCCTTCAGCTCGTCGTCGAGGCGTTGGTCGTACTCGTCCGGGCCCTCCTTCGCGTCGCCCCGGCCCCGCCGCGCCTCCGTCGGCCCCTCACCCGCTCTGGCCCATCGACGGAGCATCCGGATGACGAAGAACGCGCCGGCCGCGATCCCGATCACGGGCACGGCCCACATGAGCGGGTTCGCCCCGCGGTTCGGCGGGACCGCGAGGGCCTGCGTGCCGAAGCGCTTCTCGTAGGCCGTGTGGATCTCGGCGAAGGTCAGGCCCGCGGCGAGCATCTCGCGCAGCTCGGCGCGGCGGTCGTTGCCGTAGTCGCACGTGCACGTGCCGAGCGTCTCGCGCGGGCAGCCGCACATGCAGATGACGGAGAAGAACAGGTTCTTCTCGGTCTCGTTCTGGATCCCGACGGTGCCGCCCTTGTCGACGTGGGCCTGGCCTACGGCCTCCCCCATCCACACCGTGGGCGCGACGAGCGCCGCCGCGAGGAGGAAGAGCGCGAGCCGAAAGAGGGATCGGGGGCGGAGCCTTCGGGTCATGGTCCGGGCGCTTCGGGGCGTCCTTCCGTGGACAGCCACGCGGCGTCGTTCACGTGCGCCGTGGCAGGCCCGGCGCGGGCACCTCGCGCTCCGTAAGCCAGCGGCGCCGACGAGGCGAGCAGGATCGAGAACATCACGGTGGTCGCCACCCCACCTGCCGCGCGGACGTAGCTGAACGCGCTGGCCTCCTGCTCCTGGACCTCCGGCCAGAGCGAGATGAGCGCGCCCAGGATGAGGATCGCGAAGCCTATCCAGATGTACGTGACGAGCGGGTTCACGTGGAACCGGAAGGTCCCAGCCTTCGTCGTGGGGTTGGCGGACGTCAGGGTGGCGTAGAGGTCGTCTCGGAACGTCACGTGCAGCGCGATCTCGCTGGAGGGCTGCCCAGGCATCGCCTTGTAGATGAACTTGGCGGGAGTGAGCTGGCCGGTCTGGGCCCCGCGGTCGAAGACGTCCACCGTGGCGATGATCGCCATCTTCTCGGGGTCGCTCTCCCGGCGTGTGCCCTGGTAGGTGACCTCGTACCGCTGGTCCACCCGCATCGACTCGCCCGGCATGAGCGTGCCCTCGACGTCGGTTCCCCAGGAACGCCCGACGAAGCCCACGTACATGCAGATGATGCCGACGTGGACCGTGTACCCGCCGTAGCGCCGGCGCGACTTGGCCACGAGGAGGTAGAGCGACGTCCAGAAGCCCTCCTCCTCTTTGCGCTCCGCGGACGCGCGCTGCCGGGCACGCACCCCTCGGGCGAACTCCTGGACGATGACCGCGAGGTTGAACGCGCTCAGCGAGACGACGATCAGCGGGAGCGTCCCGTTGATCGCAGCCACGACCGATCCCACCCAGTGGGTCGTCCACGAGGGCAACGTCGCCAAGCTCACGGCCTCCGCGGGCGCCGTGTACAGGTTGGCGTGCTCCACCCAGGGCGGGAAACGTAGGGGGCCGAGCGCCTCGCCCCGCGCGTAGGGGTAGACGAACTCCACCGCCACGTGCGTCAGGCCGACGACCAGGGCCGCGGCCACGGGCGCGATGAAGCCGCGACGGAGCAGCTCCGGTGACGTCTTGCGCCACCCCACCAAGGGCGCCAAGCCCATGAGGAGGAACAGCAGGACCCCCGGGATGGGGATCCAGAAGTTGTAGAAGGTCGGGCCGACGGCGGCCTTCTGGTCGAGGAGCGCCTCGCTGATGAGGGGCCAGGTGGTGGCGAGCAGGATGAAGGTGCAGATCCCGAGCAAGGACCAGTTGTTCACCACGAACGCGGCCTCCCGGGAGACCGGGCTCTCGAGCGTGCCCTCGCTCTTCAGGAGCGGCAGACGCCACACGATGAGCGCGATGCTCACCGCCAGGATGCCGCCCATGTACCAGGCGAAGTAGGTACCGATGCCGCTCTGCGCGAACGAGTGGACGCTCGCGATCAGCCCCGACCGCGTGAGGAACGTGCCGAAGATCGTCAGGAAGAACGTCGCGCAGATGAGGAACACGTTCCACACCTTCAGCATCCCGCGCCGCTCCTGGATCATCGTGGAGTGCACGTAGGCGCCGGCGGTGAACCACGGCAGGCAGGCGGCGTTCTCCACCGGGTCCCACGCCCAGTAGCCACCCCAGCCGAGCTCCTCGTAGGCCCAGAGCATCCCCAGGCCGTTGCCGATCGACAGGAACAGCCAGGAGAACAGCATCCACTTGCGCGCCGCGTTGATCCACTCCGAGTCGAGCCGGCCCGTGATGAGCGCGGCGATCGCGAAGGCGAACGGGATCGTGGCCGAGGTGAACCCGATGTACAGGCTCGGCGGGTGGATGATCATGTAGAAGTTGCGGAGCTGGTAGTTCAGCCCCTGGCCATCCACCGGCGCGCCCCCGACGTTCACCGAGAAGGGGTTCACGGCGAAGATCATGAGGACGGCGTAGAACATCATCGCGCTCATGAGCGTCGCGATGACCCACGGCTGGAGGTCCAGGTACCGCCGTCCGAGCCAGCGCACGCAAATCCCCGAGAACACCGAGGTCAGGAACAGCCACCAGAGGAGCGACCCGTCCTGACCCCCCCAGAGGGCGACCAGCTGGAAGACGGTCGACATGGAGCGGTCGCTGTACCGGCTGACGTACGAGAGCCGGTAGTCGTGGCTGACGAAGCCGTAGCAGAGGGTGAGGACGGCCAGGCCGACGAGCGCGATGGTGCCGTAGGAGCCGAGCCGGGCCGCCTGGAGGAGGCGTGGCCGACCGGTGCCGGCGCCGAGCGCGAGCGCGAACGTGTACCCCGCTGCGACGAGGATGGCGTAGAGGACGACTGTCCCGAACTCGGGAAGTGACTGCCACATGCCCCCCCAGCTTAGGCGGGAGAGGTCCTCCGGGCCACGTCGGAAGAGCCGAGGTATACTGAAACATGTCCATGGCAGGTGAGCCGCGAAGCCAGGAGCTGATCTACGACTGGAACGAGATCGGCAGGAAGGGACGCCTGATCCCGGAGGGCGTCACCTTCTTCGACGAGACGCTGAGGGACGGGCTGCAGAACCCGAGCGTCACGGACCCGAGCATCGACAAGAAGCTGAAGCTGCTCCACCTGATGGAGAAGATCGGCATCGACGTCGCCGACATCGGCTTGCCGGGCAGCTCGAAGCGCGCGTTCGACGACGTGCTCCGGATGTGCCGCGAGATCACCGACAACAAGCTGAACCTCGGCGTCGCGTGCGCTGGCCGCACCGTGGTGACCGACATCACGCCGATGATCGAGATCTCCCAGCGCGCCGGCATCCCGGTGGAGGTGTACGCGTTCATCGGCTCGAGCCCGATCCGCCAGCTCGCGGAGGACTGGGACGTGGACCTCATCGCGAAGCGGTCCGCGGAGGCCATCGACGTGGGCGTGAAGGCTGGGCTCTCCGTCGCCTACGTGACCGAGGACACCACGCGCACCCGCCCCGAGGCGCTCGCGACGCTCTTCAAGGTCGCCATCGATCACGGCGCGTCGCGGCTTTGTCTCTGCGACACCGTGGGGCACGAGACGCCGGACGGTGTCCGCAACCTCATCAATTTCACGAAGAGCATCGTCGCGGGCATGGGGGCGAAGGTCGGCGTCGACTGGCACGGGCACAACGATCGCGGCCTCGCGCTCGTCAACGCCGTGTGGGCGCTCGAGTGGGGCGCCGATCGCGTTCACGGGACCGCGCTCGGCATCGGGGAGCGGGTCGGCAACGCACCGATGGAGCTCATCCTGCTCAACCTGAAGCTGCTCGGCCTGCTGGAGTCGCAGGACCTCACGCACCTGCTCGAGTACTGCAGCGTCGCCGCGGAGGCCGTGGGCTGGGACGTGGCGATCAACTACCCGCTGGTCGGTCGGGACGCGTTCCGCACGGCCACCGGCGTTCACGCCGCGGCCATCATCAAGGCGCAGCAGAAGGGCGACGCCTGGCTCGCGGACCGCATCTACTCGGGCGTTCCGGCGGGCATGTTCGGGCGGAAGCAGGAGATCTGCATCGGGTTCATGTCGGGCGCCTCCAACGTGAACTACTGGCTCCGCCAGCGGCACATCGAGCCGTCGAAGGATCTCGTCGACGCCATCCTGGCCAAGGCGAAGACGATGCCCCGCAACCTCACCGACGACGAGATCCTCGCGGCGGTAGAGGCCCACCAGCCAAAGGGCTGAGCGCGGGAAGCCTTACCGCCCCCCGGCGGTTGGGGTAGTCCGGTCTCCCGTGCTCGTGCCCTCGCAGCGCATCGTCGCGCTCTTTCGGGCGCTGTTCAGCGCGGCGCCGAGCCCTGCGCCGCGCGGGCGCGGCGGTGCCCTCCTCGAGCGCGTGGTGGTCGTGCTCGCGGCGCTCGTGTGCCTGACGTTCGCGGCGACGCTCCACGACGCCCGTGTGCGCGCGCCGCGGCCCGCCGCAGCGCACGCGGCCCCCTCGGCGCCGGCGGGGGACGCCTCGGTGCTCGCGCGCGTCGTGGACGAGGAGGGGCGCCAGCACCGGGAGGTCGTTGTCCGTGTGTTCTGGGTCGGGCCCGACGGGAAGGTGTTCTTCGCTGGGGAGAAGCTCCACGACGCGGCGCCGGTCGTGTTCGACGGCCTGCCGCGCGGGGAGGCGTGGGTCGTCGCCTACGGCGCGCAGCGGACGCGCGCGTCCACGCGCGTCTTCCTCGGCCCGAACCTCCGCGAGGTCACCCTGGCGCTGATGGCCGCGGCCGCGCTCGAGGTGCGCGTCGTCGACGAGTCCGGCGTCCCCGTCCCGCACGCCGACGTCTCGGTGGCCACGACCGATCCGCTCCCCCACCTCGCGCGGACGGGGCCCGACGGGCGCGCGGCGCTCGATCGCCTCGGCCCTCCGCCGTGGAGCGTGACGGGCCTCGCGGAGGGCTACGATCCGGTCACTCGCTCCGGGATCTACCCGTCCGCGCCGCTCGAGATCCGCCTCGAGCGGCTCGGCGGCTTCGACGTGAGCGTCCTCGACGTGGACGGCGAGCCCGCGCCGTTCGCCGAGGTGCTCCTCTCCGGCCCGGGCGTCTGGCCCTCCCGCTCCACCACGACGGACGCGGCCGGGCAGGTGAGGATCGTCGGCCTCTACGCGGGTGTCTTCGATCTCAAGGCGCGCCTCGGCGACCGCGTCTCGAGGACCGACCTCTCCGTGCCCCTCTCGCGCGGCAAGATCGTCGAGCGGACACTCCGGCTCGAGGAGGGGCGCTTCGTGACGGTGCGGGTCACCGACGGGCCGCCTCGCGCGGACCGCCCGGATCCCCCGTCCGTCGAGGGCGCGGACGTGGTGCTCGTGGAGCAGGGCCTCTCGTCCTTTCCGCTACAGGCGAGGACGGGCAAACACGGCATCGCGGTGCTCGGGCCCGTGAGCGAGGGGGTGGCGACCGTCTCGGCGCACGCGGAGGGCTTCGTGCCGCGCATCCTCGGCGGAGGGGAGCTCGACGACGACGACGTGACCATCCCGCTCCTCCGCGGCGGCGTGATCGTCGGGGACGTCCGCGACGAGCGCGGTTTTCCGGTCGACGGCGCCACCATCGAGGTGGTGGGGACCGACACGGACGGGATGCCGATCCACGAGACCACGGACCGCGCGGGGCTCCGCGACGCGCTCTTCGCCTTCTCGCTCGGCGGTCCGCTCCCCCTCGTGGCGCGGGGAGAGCTCGGCGTGATGCCCGGCCCCATCCCGCCCATCCCCCGCGCCGGCGACGCGCTCCGCTCGGGCGGTGATCGGGGCGGGGATCCCTGGGTCTCGCGCGCGGACGGGACCTACCGCGCGGAGCCCGTGACGCCCGGGCGGGTCCAGATCCTCGTCAAGCACCCCGAGTTCATCGAGGGGATCTCCGAGCCGTTCAAGGTCTCGCCCGGCGCCGAGGCGCGCATGGACATGACGCTCCGACGCGGCGGCAGGCTCGAGGGCCGGATCGTCGAAGAGGACCGCACCCCGGTGGTCGCCGCGCGGATCGAGATCGCGGCGCTCGAGGGGACCTTCGAGCTCCTCTCCTACACGGGCGACGACGGCACGTTCGCGGCGGCCAGCGTCCCGAGCGAGGTCCTCCTCACCGTCTCTCGCGCCGACGCCCTCGGGGAGGTGGCGGCGAGGCTGACGGTGGAGGTGGAGCCTGGGCGGACGAAGCGCGTCGAGATCGTCCTGCCAAAGCCTCGGGAGAGCACCACGCTGCGCGTCGTCGATCGTGGCGACTTCCCGGTTCCGGGCGCGGAGGTGCGCGTGGTCTCACTGGACGTAGAGGCCGCGCTCGCTCGGACCTTCTTCTCCGACGACGACGGTGAGGTGGACGTGCCGGGCGCGCGTGGGCTGCCGCTCCGCGTGGTGCTGGAGAAGCCGGGCAAGGCGAGCGTCGCGCACGTCATCGATGCCGCGGAGCGGGAGCATCGGCTCGCCATGCCGGACGGCCGCGCCTTGCGGGGCGAGGTGACCGGACGGGGTGGTCGCGAGCGACTCGACGGCGCCGATGTCACGCTCTTCACGAGCGCAGGCGCGGTGCACGCGCGCTCTGACGCGGACGGGGCGTTCGAGGTCCAGGACCTCGCGGACGGTCGGGTGCGCTTGGTCGCTTCGCGCGAGGGCTACGCGAGGGCCGAGCGTGTGTTCGCGTTCGAAGGCGATCCGCAGCGGCCGAAGGTGATCGACGCGATAGACCTCGCCCCGGCCGGCGCCGCCGAGGGGCTGGTCCTCGACGATCGCGACGAGCCCGTGGTCGGCGCGCGCGTGGGTCACGACGCGGTCCCCACCTACCTGCCGGTGGGGAGGCTGCCCTCGCGCCTCGCGATCACCGACGCGGACGGCCGGTTCCTCCTCCGCGGCTTGCCGGAGGGCCTCGTGTCGCTCGAGGCCTACAGCGCCGAGCTCGGTCGGGGTCGCGTGGACGACGTCGAGATCCGCGCCGACCGCACGGTCGACCGTGTGGTCATCCGCATCCCCGACCAGGAGTACGCCCCGAAGGCGCTCCGCGCGGCGGGCTCGGTCGCCCTGACCCTCGCGGAGCGCTCGGGCCGGGTGGTCGTCCTGGACGTCCCCGAAGGCGGCGAGGCCGAGTACGCGGGCGTCGAGCCCGAGGACGTCCTCTTCCTGGTCGCCGGTCGGGAGGTGCCCACGCTCGAGGCCGCGCGGTCACGCCTGAGCGGGCCGCTCGGCGAGGACGTGATCCTCGACCTCACCCGTTCGGTGCCAGGGGGCGCGGACCTCAGGGTCAAGCTGCGCGTCCGGCGCGAGTCCGTCCGCCGCTGATGGCCGCCCGACCTCGGCCGAGCTGGCCGACCGCCGGCGCCGAGCGGACCCACCGACCGCCGAAGAGAGCTTCGGCTCGGGGCGCTAGCCGCCGCAGAACCCGCAGACCGAGCAGACGTCGGGGCAGCAGTCGCCGACGGTCTGGCAGTAGTCGTCGCAGTAGCACTGGGCGTCGGGCGCGGTGCAGCTGTTGTCCTGGCCGGGGCAGCAGCTCGGCGTGCGGAGCGCGCACGACGTCTGCGCGGTCTTCGCCACGCACGCGCCGTCGAGACAGACCTGCGTCTCGGGGTCGCAGCCGCCGCACTCGTCCTTGCAGTAGCGCGGATCCTGACCCGCCTCCGCCGCGGAGATGACGCGAGGGGGCGCGCCGTTCGTCCACTCGTAGGCGACCCAGGACCACCCCTTGTCGGTGAAGTACGCGGCGTCGATGTTCGCGTCGAACACGCCGCTGTGGTGGTTGGGCCCGCGCACGACCGGCTCACCGACCTCCAGGTGATCGACGACCGCGACGTGATCGGGCGGAGTCGGCGAGCCCCAGGGGTGCCACTCTGCCCAAGGCGTAGGCGGGAAGTAGAAAATCTTGTCGCCCACCACCGGCGGACCCGACTTCGCCCGAAGAGCGCCCGCGTCCGTCAGGGCTTGGAGGACGTCCGCGACGGCACAATCGAGGCTCTGGCCCTGGCTGAGCTCTTTGAACGCGAACCCGGCGCAGTTGTATCGCTTGCTCGGCTTCCCACCGTCGTACTCCGGAACGTAGATCCCGCCACCGTTGACGACGTCCTTCATCTGCTCCGTCGCCGACCACCGACCCTTCGGAGTGTCCGGGAAAGCGAAGCTGTGAAACTGCGTGCACGAGAACGAGATTGGGGTCCCGTCAGGACGCAGGACGGGCATCCCGCTCGCGTCGGCGATCACGTACTTGACGGCGCAGCTCTCGGGCCCGCCGCTCCCGATCTTCGAGCTCGCGGAGCCGACGTTCGCTCTCGCCGCCGCGACCGCCGCGTCCTGCTCCTCGACCGAGTAGTGGAAGACGTCGCTCTGCCTGCGCGCATCGCCGAGAATGGCGAAGATCGCGTCGGTCGCCGCTTGCGGCGCCATGAACAGATCGCTCTGGAAGCCGTCCTCCACCACGTCCGCGAGCGCGCCGAGCGCCTCCCGGTCTCCCGTCGCCGCAGCAGCGAACGCGTACGCGACGAGCGCGGTGTCGTGCTCGTAGCCGCGCAGGGCTGCGAGCCGATCGCGGACGACCTCTCGACCGCGATCGCCGGCGCTCGTCAGCGTCTTTACCGCCGGCACGACCCCACGGTGCAGCGCATCCAGCCGAGGGCCGAGCCCGTCACCGTGGCGCGTGAGCTCGACGTCTACCTCCTGGCTCTCGAGCTCCTCGACGGCCGCCTGGAGCTGCTCGTCGGAGACGTCCTCCACGAGACACGACACGATGGTCAACGTGGCCGCGCCGAGCGCCGCGAGCTTCTGAACAAAGACCCTCATTCGGCCATACTACGCGCTCTCTTTCGAGCGGGGAACCGACCCGTGGCGAGGTCTACGGTCCTCGGTCCTCGAGCTCCCTCCGCGCCGTGCGGCGGCCGATGCCCCGCCGCTCGGGCCAGCGATGGCCGCCGACGAGGACGGCGAGGGCTGGAGCGCCTACGCCTCGCCAGCGCCGCGGCCCGGGAGCGCTACTCCGCGCGCTTCATCACGAGCTGCGAGCCGCCGCCGAGCGTCCAGAGGAGCTTGCCGTCGTCGGAGAACGTGAAGGTCGAGCGGTCCTCCGCCCCCTGCGGCCGCTTGAACACCACGTCCACGCTCTTGCCTTCGGCCTTGGCGACCTTGAAGGTCCCCGTTCGCGGGGACTCGGCGGGCACCGAGACCACCACCTTGTTGCCCGAGAACTCGAGCTGCGTGCCGCGGGCCCAGCCCTCTGCGCGACCCTGCTGGCTGGGGTGGATCTGGGCGATCGACTCGCCCACCCACCTCCCTTGCAGCTTGTCGCGCGGGGACTTCTCGCACCCTGCGACCAGCAGGGGAAGGAAACAGAGCACAACCGTGAGCATTCGGACGCGCATCGTGGCCGCACCTCCGGGAATCCAGCGACGTGGAGCAGGCGGCGGGGGGGGCTCGCCGCGGGGCGACTCGGAGGAAGGACCCAGCGAATCGCCAGGTAAGAATGGTACGAACGCCGCGTTCGGAGGGCCAAGTGGATGTGAGATATTCGCTCACATCTGTACACATGAGAGGTGGGGACCGCGCGTCGCTTTTGTCGTGCTAGAGCCCGGCCGTGATCGAGTCGTCGTTCGCGTCCCGTCGCCTCCCACGCCGCGAGCGCGCGGAGCTGCTCCGGTCTGTCTTGGCTGGCTCCAAGAGAGATCCGGCGCGCCCCGCGCCCGTCCTCGTCTTCGATCTGGACGGGACGCTGCTCGACAACCGGCCGCGCGTCGCCCACATCTTCCACGAGCTCGCCGACGCGTGGCGAGGGGCCCACCCCGAGGTCGCAGCGAAGCTCTCGGGCGTCACGAGCGACCAGATCGTCTACGGGCTCCACGAGAACCTGGCGCGCCTCGGCGTCCACGATCCCGGGCTGCGCGAGGAGGCGTTCAGGTTCTGGAGGGACCGCTTCTTCTACGACGCGTACCTCAAGCACGACGTGGAGACGCCCGGCGCGCGCGCCTTCGTCCGCGCTTGCTACGAGGCCGGCGCCACGATCGTCTACCTGACGGGGCGCGATCTGCCGAACATGGCGCTCGGCACCTTCGCGAGCCTCCGCGATCACGGCTTCCCGATCGGCGTCGTGGGGACGTCCCTCGTGACGAAGCCGGACTTCGAGACGCCGGACGCCGTGTTCAAGCACGACGTGGGTCCGTCGCTCGCGCGGCACGGGGACGTGCGGGGCGTGTTCGACAACGAGCCGGCGAACTGCAACCTCCTGCGCCAGCACTACCCCGACGCGTGGAACGTGTTCCTCGACACCCATCACGCGCCCGATCCGCCCGACCTCGACGCGGCGTCGTCGGTCATCGACTCCTTCGAGATGGACTGAAGAGCAGCCCGAGAACCGGCGGGAAGGCGCCTACACGCGCTCTTCAAACCGTGCCAAGCTGACGGCAGGTCCAGCGGTGAACACCCACGTCGAGCGCATCCTGGTCAACGACGAGTCCCTTCGGGACGGGCTGCAGAGCCCCTCGGTCCACGACCCTT
This sequence comes from uncultured Polyangiaceae bacterium, assembly GCA_964492175.1. GTDB lineage: Bacteria > Myxococcota_A > Polyangia > Polyangiales > Polyangiaceae > Xiheicaenibacterium. Next base: position 17,267 of record CAZBJI010000022.1, read on the forward strand.
CGCGCGCCGACAAGATCGCGATGCTGCACGCGATGGCCGCCATCGGGGTGGACGTCGCGTCGGTGGGGCTCCCCGCTGCGTCGGCGCGCGCCGTGGATGACGCCGCCGCGCTCCTCAAGGAGATCGGCGCCGCGCGTCTGGGGATCCGCGCCACCGCGGCGGCCCGGACCACCGAGGGCGACGTCCACGCCATCGCGGAGGTCAGCCAGCGCGCGGGTGCGCCGCTCGAGGTCTACGCCTTCATCGGGAGCTCCCCGATCCGTCACTACGTGGAGGCGTGGGACGAGGACTTCCTCACGCGGCGCGTCGCTGGCTCGGCGGAGGCGGCGAGGAAGGCGGGGCTCCCGTACTGTCTGGTGACCGAAGACACCACGCGCGCGCACCCGGCGAACCTGCGCGCGCTCTGGGACGCGGCGGTCGACGCCGGAGCGTCGCGGCTCTGCCTCTGCGACACGGTGGGCCACGCCGACCCCGACGGCGTCGAGGCGCTCGTGACCTTCGCGCAGAGCTACCTGCGGGGCCGAGGCGCGCACCACGTGCAGCTCGACTGGCACGGGCACGAAGATCGAGGCCTCGGCCTCCCCAACGCGCTGCGCGCCGCGCGGCTCGGCGTCGAGAGGATCCACGGGACCGCCCTCGGTGTGGGGGAGCGCGTGGGCAACGTCTCGATGGAGGCGCTCCTCTACAACCTCGCCCTGCTCGGCCACCGCCCGGCGCCGTCGCTCGAGGCCTTGCGCGCCTACTCCGATCTCGCCGCGCGGGCGCTCCGCTGGGACATCAGCCCGGGCGCGCCGCTCGTCGGTAGGCTCTCGCGCGGCATCGACGCCGAGCGGGAGGCGCCGTGCCTGCTCGGCCCGCTCGACGCCGAGCAAGCGAGCGAAGCGCCAGGGCTCGCCGCCGCGCCGCGCGCCGCGGACGTGGGGACGAGCGCCGCCACGTCGCCCGACGCGGAGCCTTGGGTGCCCCTCACCCTGCGGGTGAACGGGGACGCGGTCGAGCGGTTCACGCGCCCGAGCCGCACCCTGCTCGAGCTCCTCCGCTACGACCTCGATCTCGTGGGCACGCGGCAGGGCTGCGACAAGGGAGACTGCGGCGCGTGCACCGTGTTGATCGACGGCGAGCCGCAGCTCTCCTGCCTCACCCTGGCGGCGCACTGCGAGGGGCGAGAGGTCACGACCGTCGAGAGCCTGCGCGGTCCTCCCGACCTCGACCCGCTGCTCGACGCCTTCGACCGCTGTGGCGCCGGGCAGTGCGGCTTCTGCACGCCGGGCATGCTCATGACGGCGACCGCCCTCCTCCGGAAGGAGCGCGCCCCGACGCGGGAAGGGATCCGCTACGCCCTCTCCGGGAACCTCTGCCGCTGCACGGGCTACGGGGCGATCGTCACCGCGGTGGATCTCGCCGCGAAGATCCGCGCCGGCCTCGAGCCCTCGGGGGTGGATCTCCCCGGCGCGCACCTGCCGCCGCCCTTGCCGCCGCTGGAGAAGCACAAGTGAGCTCCGCGCGGGACACCGGTCGCCTCGTCGGCAAGCGCGCGCGCCGCGGGGATCTCGTGCGGAAGGTCCGCGGGGAGGTCCGGTACACCGACGACATCAAGCTCCCGCGGATGCTGCACGCCCGCCTCCTCCGGTGCCCGCATGCGCACGCGCGCATCAGGTCGATCGACGCCACGCGCGCCCTAGCGGATCCGAGCGTCCTTTCGGTCATCACGGGTCGCGACATGCCGCGCCGGTTCGGCATCATCCCCTGGACGCCGGACGAGTACCCCCTCGCCCTCGAGAAGGCGCGGTTCGTCGGGGATGCGGTCGCCGCCGTCGCCGCGCTCGACGAGCGCTCCGCGGACGACGCCCTGAAGCGCATCGACGTCGACTACGAGATCCTGCCCTCGGTCTTCGACCTGGACGAGGCCGCGACGCGCACCGAAGTGGGCCTCGGCGCGACGGGCGCGGACAACGTCAGCAAGCACGTCGATCTCTCGTTCGGGGACGTCGACGCAGCGCTGGCGAGCAGCGACCTCGTGATCGAGGGGGACTACTTCTTCGAGGGCACCGCGCACGCGCCGATCGAGACGCACTGCGCGATCGGCCAGTTCGACGGGGACGGCCTCCTCACGGTCTGGTCGAGCACCCAGGTGCCGCACTATCTGCACCGTGAGCTCTCCCGGGTCCTCGCGATCTCCCCTGCCCGGATCCGCGTCATCCAGCCGCCGGTGGGCGGCGCCTTCGGCGGCAAGAGCGAGCCCTTCGCGCTGGAGTTCGCGGTGGCGAAGCTCGCCATGATCACCGGACGCCCCGTGAAGATCCTCTACACGCGGGAAGAGGAGTTCTACGCCCACCGCGGTCGCCACCCGATGCAGATGCGCTACTCCGTCGGGGCCCGCGCCGACGGGACGCTCACCGCGGTCGACGCCAAGACGCGCATCGACGGGGGCGCGTACTCGTCGTTCGGCCTCGTGACCACGTACTACTCGGGGCAGCTCCTCACGCTCCCGAGCTTCGCCGCCACCTACCGCTTCAGCTCGACGCGCTACTTCACGAACAAGCCCCCCTGCGGACCCAAGCGCGGCCACGGGAGCGTCCAGCCCAGGTTCGCCTTCGAGTCCATGCTCGACCGCGTCGCCGTCCGCCTGGACCTCGACCCCATCGAGCTGCGCAGACGCAACGCTGTGCGCGAGGGCGCCACGGTGAACGGCTTCCGCGTCACGTCGAACGGCTACCTGGAGTGCCTGGATCGCGTGGAGGCGGCGTCCGGGTGGAAGGAGCGACGCGGCCGGCTCGGGAAGGGGCGCGGGCTCGGCGTCGCGTCCAGCGCCTACATCTCGGGGACGAACTACCCGATCTACCCGAACCAGATGCCGCAGAGCGCGGTTCAGCTCAAGGTGGACCGCTCGGGCGTCGTGACCGTGTTCAACGGGGCCAGCGAGATCGGGCAGGGCACCGACACGCTCCTCGCGACCCTCGTCGCGGACGAGCTCGGGCTCGACCTGAGCGCCGTGCGGGTCGTCTCCGCGGACACGGATCTCTGCCCGGTGGATCTCGGCGCGTACTCCTCGCGCGGCACGTTCATGAACGGGAACGCGGCCATCGCGGCCGCCCGCGCCATCAAGGAGAAGCTGGTCGCCGCCGTCGCCGAGAAGCTCGGCGTACATCCGAAGGACGTGTTCGTGACGCGCGGCGCGCTCACCGCCGTAGGCCGGGAGGCGGACGCGGTCCCGGTGACCGAGGCGATCCAGCTCGCCGAGGCGCGCTTCGGCACCCTGGGGTCCACGGGCTCGTACACCAGCCCGCCCAAGCTCGGCGGCGACTACCGCGGAGGGACCATCGGCGCCTCGCCCGCCTACTCCTTCACCGCGCACGTCGCGGAGGTCAGTGTCGACGTCGAGACCGGCGTCGTGAACGTGGTGCGGGTGTGGTGCGCGCACGACTGCGGCCGGGCGCTCTGCCCGACGCTGGTCGACGGTCAGATCGAGGGGAGCGTCTACATGGGCGTCGCCGAGGCGCTCCTCGAGGAGCACGTCGTCGACCGCCGCGGCATCCACCGGGGCCCGAACCTGCTGGACTACCGCATCCCCACGAGCCTGGACGTCCCGGACATCGTCTCCCTCCTCGTCGAGTCGCACGATCCCGAGGGCCCGCTCGGCGCGAAGGAGGCGGGCGAGGGGCCGCTCCACTCGAGCATCCCGGCCGTCGCGAACGCGATCTACGACGCGGTCGGGATCCGCCTCGACCGGCTGCCGTTCTCCCCCGGCCGTGTGCTCGCGGCGCTCCGCCGGAAGGCGGAGGTCGACGCGGGCGACCGAGTCGCCGCGGCGGAGGAGGAGGACTAGGCCGTGCTGCCGCTCCCCGCGTTCCAGCTCCACCAGCCCAGGACGTTGCCCGAGGCCGTGGAGCTCATCCACCGGCTCGGGCCGAGCGCGCGGCTCGTCGCTGGCGGCACCGACCTCGTGCCGAACCTGAAGCAGGGCCTCGTGGACGCCCGCGCGCTCGTGTCGCTGCAGCGGGTGAGGGACCTCGGGCGCGTCCGGCGCGCCGGGGACACCCTCCAGATCGGGGCGATGGCGAGCCTCGACGCGATCGCGTCTCACCCGGAGGTGGGCGAGCACGCCGGCGCGCGCGCGCCGGCCGCCGCGGCCGGGGGCGGGCCCCCCCACCCCCGCCGGGGGACGCTCGGCGGGACCGTGCCGAAGGGGGGGAGGGGATCCACCCAAGTAAGGTAAGCGGTCAGCGGCAAGTG
>CAZBJI010000022.1:21509-65094 GCA_964492175.1 uncultured Polyangiaceae bacterium
CCAGATCGGGGCTTGGGCGCGCCTCGCCGCGATCGCGTCTCACCCGGAGGTGCGCGACCGCGCCGGCGCGCTCGCGCAGGCCGCCGAGGCCGTGGGCGGGCCCCACCACCGCCGCATGGGGACGCTCGGCGGGAACCTCTGCCTCGATACGCGCTGCCGGTACTACAACCAGACCTACTTCTGGCGCTCCGCCCTCGGGTTCTGCCTGAAGAAGGACGGCAGCGTGTGCCACGTGGTGTCGGGGGGACAGAAGTGCGTCGCCGCGGCCAGCAACGACACCGCCCCGGCGCTCATCTCGCTCGGCGCGGAGATCGAGCTCGAGAGCGTGCGCGGCTCCCGCGTCATCGAGGCGCGGTCCTTCTACACCGCGGACGGGATCAGGAACACCGTCCGCGAGGACGACGAGATCGTGACCGGCGTGCGTGTCCCGGTGCGCCTCGGTCGGGTCAGCGGCTTCGAGAAGCTGCGGCGGCGCAACGCGATCGATTTCCCGCTGCTGTCCGTGGCGGCGCGCGCCGATCTCGACGGCGGCGCGGTCACGGCGATCGACGTCGTCGTGTCCGCGCTCGCCGCGCGCCCGCGTCGCCTCTCCGCGGCGCAGAAGGTCGCGGCCGGGACCCCGGCCGACGCCTCGCTCGTCGCGGTGCTCGCCCAGGCCTCCCGCCGCGAGTGCCGCCCGCTCGACAACGTCGAGGGGGATCCGGAGTGGCGCCACGACATGGTGCCCGTCCTCGTCGGCCGCCTCCTCACCCGGCTCGTCGTGAGGTAGGGTCGCCGCGGATGGTCGCTCGCTCGCTCCGCCCGGCGCTCCTCGCCGCGCTGCTCCTCGCCTGCGGGCCGGAGGGCGACGGAGGTCAGTCGCCCGGCCAGCTCGTGCAGACGTCGGCGCCCGCCGTGAGCGTGTCGGCGCCGCCGACCACACAGCCTCCCCCGGACGAGGTCGAGGAGACCGACGGCGGCGGGCTGATGTTCGACCCCTCTTCCAAGCGCCTCATCCTCCCGCCGAGCGGACCTCCTCGACCGCGCGTCATGCGGTCCGGCGTGCCCCTCCCGGCGGACAGCCTCGGTCGGGAGGAGCAGGTCGGGGTCGTGCTCACCGCCACCTTCAAGCAGCGCGACGTCGGGGGACCGCCGAAGGCGCCCGAGGTGGACGTCGCAGGGGTGGAGGCCGCGAGGCTCCTCACCGCGCCGACCGTCACGGTGACCGCCACGGCCCTCGGGCGGATGAAGATCGTGTCGACCTCGCGCGCGCTGCCGTTGCCCTTTCGGTCGGAGCTGAGGTCGCGCTTCGATCTCCTGGGCAGCCTGGTCCTGTGGCCCGGCAACGCGAAGTACCGGCTCATCCCGGTCGGCGCGCTGCGCACGACGTTCGGGGAGCGTCGGGTGGACGTGACGCCGCTCACGGCCGGGACGCGGACCAAGAGCGGCACCGGCAAGCAGCTCGACCTCGCGACGCGCTCGGTCGTCGTGCAGTCCGGGCTCGCGCGCATCCGCCTGGAGCTGGCGAGCGTGACCGAGTCCGGCGTCGGAGGCCCGCTGCTCTGCCGCGCGTTGGTGGAGCTCGCAGGGGTGGACCCGGCCACGAGCGAGTGCAAGCCCGAGGAGCTCCCGCTCTTCGCGGCCATCGACTGGCTCGACGGCGGCGGGATCGACTTCGAGGTGACGGCGCTCGATCGACGGCAGGACCTCTCGCCGGGGGAGGTGCTCGTGCCGCCCCCGGGGGCCACCGTCGTCACCGAGGGACTGCCCGAGGCGCCAGACGGCATCTACCTCACCCAGACCGAGCTCGCGGCGTTCCGCAGCAAGGGCGTGTTGGACGTCAAGCCACCCCCGGGCGGGCCCGCCGACGGCTTCGTCGCCGAGAACGGCCACGACTTTCTCATGCTGCTCTTCCTCGATGGCGTGCCCGTCGTCGGGGTCCCGGCGCAGGGACAGCGGTACGTCATCGGGCCGCTGCGCGGCCGGTACTCTGCGTCGTGGCGCACGTTCCTCGGCGAGAAGATCGAAGAGGCGGTGACGGTGAGCATCCCGGGGGTCATCCGGAGCGCCGCGGCCACGGGCGATCAGGACGCGGGCCCCTGATGCGCCGCCGAATGGAGCCGCCCGAGCCGGCGCCGCCCGAGGCCACGTCGCGCCTCGAGATCCGCGTCCGCTTCTGCGAGACGGATCTCATGGGCATCGTGCACCACGCGAACTACCTCCTCTATTTCGAGGCGGGGCGGGTGGATTGGCTGCGCAAGAGGGGGCTCGACTACGACCTCTGGACCCGAGAGGGCGTACACCTGCCGGTCGTCGAGACGGAGCTGCGATACCGGAAGGCGGCGCGCTTCGAGGACATCGTCGTGGTGGAGTCGACCTGCGCCCGCGTGACGCGCGTCACCATCCTCTTCACCTACAGGGTCGTGCGCGGCGCCGAGGTGCTCTGCGAGGGGTCCACGCTCCTCGCGTGCGTGGGCGACGATCTCCAGCCGAAGCGCATCCCGGAGCTGGTCGCCTCGTCCTTGGCGAGTCCAGAGCTCCCTTCGGCGTGAGGGAAGTGATAGAGCCGTCCCCCATGGGCCAGCGCATCGTCACCCTCATCAGCGAAGAAGAGATCGCCAAGCGCGTCAAGGAGCTCGGCGCGAAGATCACGGAGGAGTACCGCGGGAAGCACCTCGTCTTGGTCTCCGTGCTCAAGGGCAGCTTCGTCTTCACCGCCGACCTCGCGCGCGCGATCGATCTCCCCATGCGCATCGAGTTCTTGGGCGTCAGGAGCTACGGGGAGGACACGGTCTCGAGCGGGGTCGTCCAGATCACGCAGGATCTCTCCCGGCCGATCGAGGGCGAAGACATCCTCTTGGTCGAGGACATCGTGGACACGGGCCTGACCATCGCTCACCTCCTCGATCTCTTTCGGACGCGCCACCCTGCCAGCATGAAGGTCGCGGCGCTCTTGCACAAACCGGCGCGCACCCGCATCCAGGTCCCCATCGACCACTTGGGCTTCACCATCGAGGACAAGTTCGTCGTCGGCTACGGGCTCGACTGGGCGGAGAAGTACCGGAACCTCCCCTCCATCAGCGTCGTCGAGAGCGACCTGTCATGAGCAAGCGCCTGGCGTTCCTCGAGGACCTGGTCGCGAAGGGGAAGGCGGACAGCTTCGCCAGGTACGCCCTGGCGCTCGAGTACAAGTCCCTCGACCGCGTCGACGATGCGCTCGGCGCCTTCCAGGCCCTGCGCGAGGTCGACGCAGACTATGTCCCCATGTTCCTCATGTGCGGGACCATGCTCGTCGACGCGGGCCGCCCGGACGAGGCCCGCGCCTGGCTCGAGCACGGGCTCGTCGCCGCGCGGCACGCGGGCGACGCGAAGGCTGCCGGGGAGATCCAGGAGGCGCTCCAAAGGCTGTAGGGGCTCGCGCAGACCCGTCGGGCATGGGGGCGAGGTCCTTCTGCCGGCCGTTCGACCTGGTTCGCGCTCGCGCCGCCCGACGCCGTCGGGAGTGGGAAGCGCCGGTCGCGCCCCGGTCCGCCACCTGAGCGGTACGACGCCTAGGTCGTTCGCCCGCGCCATGCGCGGAGGCGCTCCGAGAGGACCTTCTCGTAGCCGCGGTCCGTCGGCTCGTAGAGGATGGTCCCGACGAGCCCCTCCGGGAGGTAGGTCTCGTCTGCCGCGAACCCGCCTTCCTCGTCGTGGGCGTACCGGTAGCCCTCCCCGTAGCCCTCCCGCTTCATGAGGCCCGTCACCGCGTTGCGCAGCTTCATCGGGACCTCGAGGGCGCCGCGCTCTCGGACCGCGGCCTGCGCGGCCCTCCAGGCGCGGGTCGACGCGTTCGACTTGGGGGCCGTCGCCAGGTAGAGGCACGCCTGGGCCATGGAGTAGAGCCCCTCGGGCATCCCGAGGCGGCGGAACGCGGCGTCGGCCGCCACCGCCTGCTCCAGCGCGCGTGGGTCGGCGATCCCGATGTCCTCGCTCGCGAAGATGATCATCCGGCGCAGCAGGAAGAGCGGATCGTCGCCCGCCTCCACCATGCGCATCATCCAGTAGATCGCGCCGTCGGGGTCCGACCCGCGCATCGACTTGATGAACGCGCTGACCACGTTGAAGTGCTCCTCGCCCGCCTTGTCGTAGAGGAGGGTCTTGTGCTCGCTCTGGGCGGCGACGTCGGAGACGCGCACGCGCCGGTCGCCGCGCGCGACCGCCTCGTCGGCGGCCACCTCGAGCGAGGTCAACGCTCGCCGCGCGTCGCCCTGGGCGAGCCGCGCGAGGGCGCGGATGGCCTCGTCGTCGACGGTCACCTCGGCGCCGAGGCCCTCGGGGCTCTCGACCGCGCGCGCGATCACGCTGGCGAGGGCGTCCTCGCCCAGCGTGCGCAGGCGATAGACCTTGCAGCGCGACAGCAGCGGCGCGACGACCGAAAAGGAGGGGTTCTCCGTCGTCGCGCCGATGAGCGTGAAAGTGCCGTTCTCCACGTGCGGCAGGAGCGCGTCCTGCTGGGACTTGTTGAACCGGTGGATCTCGTCGATGAAGAGGATCGTTCGCTTGCCCTCGTACCGGCGCGCCTGGCCCGCCTCCTCCACGGCGGTCCTCACGTCCGCGACGCCCGAGAGCACCGCGTTCAGCGCGACGAACCGGGCCTTGGTGCACTCGGCCACGATGCGCGCGAGGGTCGTCTTCCCGGACCCCGGAGGGCCCCAGAGGATCATGCTGCGGACGCGATCCGAGGCGACCGCGTGCGCGAGCGGTGACTGCGCGCCGAGAGCCGCGTCCTGGCCGACCAGCTCCTGGAGCGACCGCGGCCGCACCCGCTCGGCCAGCGGAACGGTCGCGCGCAGGCTCGGATCGTGCCGCTCGGCCGCCTCGAAGAGGGAGGGCTCCGCGCGCGGCCGCGTACGCCGTGTCGCCACGCTAGTCCTTCCGCGCCCGCTCGCCGAAGATGGCGGTGCCGACGCGCACGATGGTCGCCCCCTCGGCGATGGCGACCTCGTAGTCGTGCGACATGCCCATCGAGAGCTCTGGGCCGAGCGGCGCGCCGCTGGCGCGCGCCTCCTCGGCGAGCGACCGGAGGCGCGCGAACCAGGGGCGGGTGAGCGACGCGTCGGGGGCCGCCGGCGGCACCGCCATCAGCCCCCGGACCTCGAGCTTCGAGAGCGTCGCGAGGCGCTGGAGGAGCTCACCGAGGTCGGCGCTCGCGCAGCCGGACTTCCGGGCCTCACCCGCCACGTTCACCTCCACGAGGACCTCTACCGGACGGTCGGCGCGCCTGTCGAGCTCCTGGGCGAGCTCGACGCGGTCCACGGTCTGGACGACCCGCGCAGCGCGGATCACGTCCCGGACCTTGTTGCGCTGGAGGTGGCCGATGAAGTGCCACTCGAGGTCCCTGAGATCCTCGAGGGCCGCCGCCTTGGCGACGAGCTCTTGCGCGTAGTTCTCGCCGAACCGGCGCTGGCCAGCGGCGTACGCCTCGCGGACCCCCTCCGCGGTCTGGCCCTTGGACACCGCGACGAGCGTGACCCGCTCTCCGGACCGTCCAGCTGCGCGTGCGGCGGCGTCGATGCGGGACAGGGTGTCCGCGAGCCGGAGGCCGATGCTCACCGGTCCACTCTACCAGCCGAGCGGAGCGCTTGAGCAGGTGACAGCGGTGCCAGAAATTGTGGGCCACCATGTGCCTCTCGACGGGCGGGTGCACACGGCTCCCCAAGAACCGGGCGGTGATAGCAGCATTCCGCCCTCGGAGTCGTGGCATACTGGTTGCTGCTCTCGGGATTCAGGATGCGAATGACCCGCCCGCTCGCCCTCGTGACGCTGCTGATCGTGGCCGCAGTGGCGAGCTGTGTCTTCGATCCGCAGCCGGATCCGCCGCTCGAGGACGACGGCGGCGGCGGGGCCTCCTCGTCCACCGCCTCGGGGAAGACCGCGGCCTCGAGCGTGTCCGCCGCCACCAGCACCAGCGGCAGCTCTACCGCCGCTACGGGTGGCTCGTCGACGAGCGGTGGCGGCGGCAACGATGGCGGTGGTGGTGCGGGAGGCGCGGGAGGCGCGGGGGGCGCGGGCGGTGGAGACGGCGGCTCCGGCGTAGGCGGTGAAGCCGGAGCGGGAGGCAACTGACGGGGTGTCCAGCCGTCGCGCGGTCACCGGTGTTCTCTCGGGCTGGCTCGTCGCAGTCAGCCTCTACGGCGGGTGCGTCTTCGATCCCCAGCCCGACCCACCCGCCAGCGACGGCGATCTCGGATCGGGGACCACCGGGGCGGGCTCCGCGACCACGGGCACCGGGCTCGCGGCGGCTGGGGGCGCCGACGGGGCCTCGAGCGCGGGCGCGGGCCCGAGCGCCACCAGCTCGACCGGCTTCGGGACCGGCCAAGGCGGCGCGAGCGGCGGTCAAGGTGGAGCGGGCGGCGAGGGCGGCGCGGGTGGAGCCGGCGGCGCGGGTGGAGCCGGCGGCCAGGGTGGAGCCGGCGGGCAAGGCGGCGCCGTCGGGCAGGGCGGTCCGTAGGCCCGACGCCGTGCTCGTCGCTCAGCGACGCGAGTAGGTGTCCGCGAGGTTCGTCATGAGGTCGGCGAGGATGCCGTCCGCGACGCGCAGCCGTCGCGACATCTCGCGGGCGATGTTCAGGACGATGATGGCGTAGGCCTTCACGTCCTTGCGGTAGAGCGTGTCGAGATCCGTCGCCGAGAGCCGCAGGAGCCGCGCGGGCGCCAGGGCGCGCACGGTCGCCGACCGCGGCATGATGTCCAGGATCGACATCTCCCCGAACCAGTCCCCCGGGCCGAGGAGCGCGACGCGCGTCTCGCGCTGGCTCTTGGACTGCTTCACGACCTCCATCTCTCCTTGGAGGAGCACGTAGAGCTCGCGTCCCTGCTCGCCCTCCCGAAACACGACCTCTCCAGGGCCGAGCCGCACGAGCGGGAGCTTACGGACGAAGTCCTCGAGGACGTTGGTGTCGAGGCCGCCGAAGATCCCGACATCGGCGAGGTCCTCGGCGACGGGGACCTCGGGACCAGGCGGGGGACGGTATGACTCGGGCATCAGGTGCAAGCTCCGTACGTGGTGTTGCCGATGGTGAGGGGGACGCCCGGCGAGATCTCGAGGGCCTGACAGACCAGCGCGCCCGGACAGTTGGCGGCCTGGACGTCGCACCACTGGAAGCAGAGCGTCGTCATCTGCGCGGTGTTGAGGCACGCGAAGCCGGGCGCGCAGTCCGAGGAGTCGGTGCACGCCGCCTGCTGGACCCCTGCCCCGGACGGGGTGCAGAGCGTGTAGGGATCGATCATGTCTCGGAGGCCGACCTGACAGGAGGTGCCCTGGACCTGGCAGCCCGTGTTCGTCACGGGGTTGCAGTTCTCCGAGCAGAGCGTGACGTTCGGCACGTCGCCGCCGTTTCCGTCGCTGAGGTTGATCGTGCAGAGCCCGCCGGGTGCCGTGCAGTCCGCGTCCGTCGCGCAGAACGGCGCGCACGAGAGCAGCCCCGTCTGGTACCCCACGCACATGGTGCCGGGCTCGCAGAGCGTGCTCGCGTTGCAGGGCTGTCCCGCCGTCGCGCTCCCGGCCTCGACGCACGCGCGCTCGTTCGTCGTGTCGATCGTGCAGGCTTGGGTCTCGGGGCAGCCGCACTGCGGCGCCGTCAGCTTGCACGGCTGCTCTTCGCAAGGCGTCCCTGTCGAGCTCGTCTGGCCGGTGCCCGTGGACGGGCCGCTCTTGGTGCTGCTCGAAGAGCCGCCGTCACCGGACCCGCTCGACGCGCCCTCCCCAGCGGAGCCGCCGGCGCCGACGATGGAGTCGCCCTCCGCGCACGCCGCGGAACCGAGCGCGAGGACCGAACAAGCGAAGAACCAGAGCCGCATAGGTCGCCTCCCTTGCGGTGGAGAGAGGCATGGTAGCACCATGGCGCCTGTCTCTCCACACGCCCGGTTCGGGGCAAGCGCGCGGGGCGAGCCCATCGCCGGGGGCGGAGTCAGCCGAGCGGCTTCTCGAACACCACGCGGGCGCGCCCGGGCCCGGCGTAGTCGTCGGTGTCGCGGACGGTCCACCCGAGGGCCTTGTGGAAGCGGACGGACCCCTCGTTGCCTTGCGTCGTGATCGCCTTGAGCCCGACGCAGCCCTCCTCCCGGCAGTCCCCCTCGAACGTCGCGTAGAGCAGGCGCGCCACGCCGCGGCGCCGAAAATCCGGGTGGATGCCGACCAGGTGGACGTAGCCGATGTGCGCCTCGGTGACGAAGCCGAACAGGAACCCGACGAGCGTGCCCTCCGCCTCGACGACCCGCGCGAGGCGGCCGAGCTCGTAGAAGAACATCGGATGAGCGAGCGCGCTCGTGGGACCCTCCCACCAGTGGTCGATGACGCGGACGATCTGGTCGTAGTCCGCCTTGGCCAGGGCGCGTGTCTCCATCGCGCGACCGAGCCTAGCAGTGCGCCGCGCCTCGGGGTATGACTCTGGCTGACCTCGGCAGAGCGCCGTGAGGCACCGAACCGTGACCCGTCCGCCGCTGCTGATCGCCCCCTCGATTCTGTCGGCGGACTTCACCGACCTCGGCGGCGAGGTCCGCGCCGTGGACGAGGCGGGCGCGGACTGGATCCACGTCGACGTCATGGACGGGCGCTTCGTCCCCAACATCACGATCGGCCCGCTCGTGGTGGAGGCGGTGCGAGCGGTCACCAAGAAGCCGCTCGACGTCCACCTCATGATCGTCGAGCCCGAGCGCTACGTGGAAGACTTCGCCCGCGCCGGCGCCGACAGGATCCTCGTCCACGTGGAGGCGTGTACGCACCTCTGCCGGGTCCTCGAGCAGATCCGGGGTCTCGGGTGCGCGGCCGGCGTCGTCCTCAACCCGCACACGAGCGATGAGTCCATCCGCTACGCCCTGCCGCTCGTCGACCAGGTGCTCGTGATGACCGTCAACCCCGGGTTCGGCGGGCAAGCGTTCCTCCCGCACGTGGTGCCGAAGATCGAGCGCATCCTCCGCGCGGCGGAGGCGGTGGGCCGAGAGATCGTCGTCGAGGTGGACGGGGGCATCGGCCCCGCGACCGCGGGCGCCGTGGCCGGCGCAGGCGCGACGGCGCTCGTCGCGGGCGCGGCGGTGTTCGGCGCCCGCAAGGCCCTGCCCTCGGGCTCGACCCCGCGAGATCGGGTCGAAGCCTACCGCCGCGCCATCGACGCGATCCGCGCCGCCGGTGGGGCGTGAGCGCGCTGCGCACGCTCGTCGCGGTCCTCGCGGCGAGCGCGGTCGCGTGCGCGCCCCAGGCCGAGCCATGCCCGGCTTCGCCCACGGATCCGCCGGACCCGCCCGCCACGTCGAGCGCGCCCGTCGCGGTGGCGTCAGCGAGCGCCTCCGCCGCGGAGGTCAGGACCGACGCGGACGACCCCGAGCTCCGCGCCGTGCTCGAGCAGGTCTCCAAGGCGCGCGAGCTGCCGATCCGTGAGCGAGTGCGCGTGACCACCTCCACGCGGGAGGAGCTGCTGGAGAAGACCAAGCGCAAGGTGGCGGAGGAGATCCCGGCGGGCGTCATCGACCTCCAGGGCGAGCTGCTCCGCTCGCTCGGGCTCGTGCCGCCCGACTACGAGGTGTTGGCCGGGCTGCTGAAGCTGGTCACGGCGCGCGTGGCCGGCTTCTACGACCCCGACGATCGGACGATGTACATCATCGACGACCTCACGCACGCCCAGAAGGAGGAGACGCTCGGCCACGAGCTCGTCCACGCGCTGCAGGACCAGGCGTTCCGGATCGGGCCGCTCCTCGACTACAAGGCGGGCGAGGGCGATCGCATGGCGGCGATCCAGCTGCTCGTGGAGGGGGACGCGACGTCCGCCGCGTTCGATCTCGCGTATGGTTCGGCGTTCGCGGTCGACGCGGACGCCCTCCAGGCCTCGTTCCTCCTCGCCACGTCGATGAGCGAGGTGGGGAGGGAGACCCCGCCGGTGCTCATCGCCTCGCTGATCGCGCCGTACACCGACGGCTTCGCCTTTGCCCAGGCGCTCCGCAGCCACGGCGGGTGGAAGGGCGTCGACCTCGCGTTCAAGGAGCTGCCGGAGTCCACCGAGCAGGCGCTCCACCCGGAGAAGTACTTCGCGAAGGAGCGCCCCGTGCCCGTCCCCACGCCGCCCCTCACCTCGCTCGGCGAGGGCTTCGAGGCGGCGCTCGTCGACACGAACGGCGAGCTCGGGCTGCGGCTCATGCTCGAGCAGTGGACGGCGAGGAAGGTCGCCGTCGCCGCGGCCGCCGGGTGGGGCGGGGATCGGTACGTGGTCGCGCGTCGCAAGCAGACCGAGCACGCGGTCGCGATGCTCACCCGGATGGACACTGCCCGCGACGCGACCGAGCTCGCGGTCGTGATCGAGCGGCGCCTCGGGCGCGGGTGCGTCGAGCGCGCCGACTTCGGGCCCACGCTGGTCAAGACGAGGCACCGGGACGTCCTCGTCCTCGCCGGGCCCTACGAGCGCACCAAGAGCGGCGCGGTGAGCCGGGGGAGCTGCGAGACGAGCGCCAAGTGGTCGAAGGAGATCTTGGCGGCCGTCCCGCGCTGACGCGCGCGCCCCTCACTCCGGCGGGGGAACCGGCGGATCGTCGTCGGGGATGATGCAGGCGGTCAGGTCGAACAGCATGAAGAGCAGCGCCTTCTCCTGCGGGGAGAGGTTCTGCGTCGTGCACCCGCTGGGGAAGTCCGAGTCCGTGCTGTCGCCGCTCGAGACGTGGATGTCGCTGAAGACCACGCGGCCGCAGAGCTGATCGTCGGGCGCGGCGAGCGGCGCGTTGAAGGTGAAGTACTTCACCGATCCCGTGTCCGGGCCGGCCCCATAGATCCACTGCTGGACGTTCACGGCGGCGTTCACCGTGGTCAGGGTGTGCTGGGGCTGGGTGATCGGGAGCTCCCCGAGCACCGTGGAGCCCTGGACGTTGAGCAGCCACTGCGCGAGCGCCGCGCCCTTCGGGAACGTCTGATCGACGATGCCGGTGTACGGCTCGGGCGGATCGCTCTGGAAGTCCCAGTTCGCCGTGGTCGGCCACTGGTTCACGCCCTGCTCGAGCCACACGTTGTGCCAGTGCGACATGAAGATGCGCCCCCCGGCGTTGGCGTACGCCTCCATCGCCTCCCGCGAGGTCGTGGGCTTGTCGCCCGGGTTCTGGCCCGCCTCGCACGCGAGGAGCACCACGTCGTACGGCATCAGCGTGTCGACCGACGCCCACAGCGTCTGCGCCGCCGGGAAGCTCGCGCCTCCCTGGTACTGGCTCGTACCGCCGGTCCCGGCGAAGAAGTTCACACGCCCGTTGCCGTCGGGGTTGGTGAACTCGGCGTCGTCGATCCCGATCTTGCGCAGCAGGCACTCGAGCGGGTCGGCGCCGCCCGTCGTGAGCGCGATGCGTGGCAGGTTGCCCTCCGCTTGGCTGCGGGGCAGCCGCACGTCTCCGTCGGTCGTGGGCGTGTCCACGCAGGCCTCGACGTTCGGCAAGACGATCTGCCGGCGCCACTTCCCCACCTGCACGACGAGCGGGATGTTCTGGCCCACCGGCACGTCCTCGAGCACGAAGCTCCCCGTGGCGTCGGTGAGGGCGGTCACCACGGGATCCCCCGAGAGCGTCGCGCCGCACTGATCGCAGGACGCGCCCTCCGGGATGTCGGCCAAGGGCGCGTTCGGGACGTAGACGGTCACGTTGTAGAGCGGCGTCGTCCCGGCGGGCTCGTACACCTTGCCGCTCACGGTCGTCTTCGCGCCGCCGGAGCACGCCACCTGCTGGCACTCGAGGTTGACGCAGGGGCCGCCGCCGCCGCTGTTCGTCGTGAACTGGCCGGTGCTCCCTCCCGCGTTCGTCCCGGACGACTCGGTGCTCGAGCCGCTCGAGGCGTTTGCGCCGGTGCCGTCGGCGCCGCCTTCACACGAGCACCCTGGAAAAGCGAGCGGCCCGGAGACGAGCAACACGAGGGGCCATCGCGCCCAAGCGCGGCGGCTACCGAGGGGGTTCACGCGCATGTGTCAGCTCCTCTCCGAGGGTGCGCTCATGGTAGAGGCCCGGTGCCCGGGTGAACAGAGCGCCCGCGCGTGGCGATTTCAGGGCGCGCCCGAGGGCTGGCTCAGATCCCTCTGCTTGAGGTCGCGGACCTTCTTCTCGAGATCCGCCGCGACGTCGCTCGACATGCTCATCCCACCGAAACGGACGGACAAGTACACGTGGGTGACGTCGAGCACGTCGGGCGCCAGCGGGTGCGACGCGTCCGCGAGGTTCTCGGCGTGGCGGAGCGGCGGCGTGCCGGGAGACCGGTGAACCCCGTGCACGGCGAGGGCTGCCTCGAGGCTCTCGTAGATGGCGGTGGCGCGGACCATGCTCTTCGAGCGGGCCGTGGGCTCGGGCTTGTCCGTGGTGGCGGTCCGAGCGCGACGCCGGCGGAGCAGCACCAGCGCGACCACGATGGCTGCCCCTCCGGCGAGCAGGACGATCGCCCGGCGCCCCGGGAGGGACGGGTTCGTGGACCGCTCTGTGCGGACGGACTTGAGCAGGCTGACCTGCTGCTCCAGATCGTAGCCGACGACGTTCTCCTGCCAACGCTGCGTCGTTGCGTCGAGCAGGTCCAACATGAGCGCCCACGGCTTCGAGAGCCCGCTCGCCGGCACGACCTCGCCTGGCGGGGTGGGATCGAACGTCACCCATCCGACGTCCGCGACGTAGACCTCCACCCACGAGTGCGCGTCTTGCTGCCGGACGGCGTAGAACTCCCCGAAGCGGTTGTACTCCCCTCCGACGAACCCGGTCACGTTGCGCGCAGGCACCCCGAGCGATCGAAGGAGCACCGCCAGCGCCGACGAGTAGAACTCGCAGTGGCCGCGCTTCGACTCGAAGAGGAAGTCGTCGAGAGGCTGCGCCGCCTTCCCGGAGGGCGATCCCAGATCGTAGCGGTAGTCGCGCTGCAGCCGCTCGGTGATGGCGCGCGCTTTCTCCATGGGCTTCATGCCCGGCTCGGTCCACGACAGCGCCAGGTCCCGCGTCCGCGGGGGGAGGTCGGAGGGGAGCTGGAGGTACCGGTCGCGGTCCGCCTCCGTCAAGCGGCGCCGGAACGTGGGTGACCGATCCGCGGCGACCCGCACCTGGTACGCGATGCCTCGCTCGTCGGGCGTGTGGTATCGGAACTCGCCCTCGGGTCCGCGCACCGCCCAGACCTGCTGCGACGGCAGCACGACCTCGGGCGCGTGCAGGAGCACCGTCCGGGCGCCCGCCGGGAGGAACAGCACCGGCGGATCGATCGGCTCCAGGATCATCTCCATCACCACGTCCGACGGATCCTCGCGCCGATCCTCGAGCGAGAACGGGACGCCCCCGACCGCCTCCTGCCGGCGCTCGCGCTCCGACTGGGACCACGCGCGCCCGTCGTAGTGATCGAGCGCCGTGCCGCGGAGGTGCAAGACCACGTTCTGCGGCGGAGGGGCGGGGAGATCCGAGATGCGAACGCGGAGGACCATCTTGCGGTCCTTCTGGAGCATGCCGACGTTGCCGAGGTCCACGCGGGGGGAGAAGCCGATCATGCGCGACGAGCTCTGCCGGTTCAGGAGCAGCAGCGAGAGCCCCACGCGCGGGAAGAAGATGAACAGCGCCAGCGTGAACAGGAAGATGGGCACGCTGAGCAGGCACATGGTGGTGAGGAACGTGCGCCCGACGACCCGTCGCGATCGGAGGATGCGCGGTACGTCGACGGGCAAACCGGTCCTGTCGCGCGCGCCCTGGCGGTAGTTCCCCTCGACCTCGCGCCGCAGGTGCGAGAGGACGAGCGCGCCCGGAGCGACGAGGAGCACGCCCGCGAAGCAGAGCCCGTACGTGATGCCGCCACCGAGGACCGTCCCGGCGATCAGGTGCAGGAGGGCGAGCACGATGACCTGCTGATCGTGGGCGGCGCCGCGGCGGGTCGCGAGCCGCACGAGCTGCAGCGCCGCCGCGAACTCCACGAGGACGTCGAGGCCCGGGACGCCGAGCGCGTACCGGGTCGTCTGTACGGCGATGACGACGAGGAGGGCGACCGTGTCGACGTGGCGGAACGCCGGGTGCCGCTGCCACTCCTCGCGGATCGCCAGCGCGGCCACCAGGCCGACCAGGATCACCACGTTCACGGTCGTCTGGAACTGCCCGCTCGAGACCAGCGCGAGCACGCCCAGCGCCGCGAGGGCGTTGGTCATGAACCGGTGGACGACCCCGAACCTCACGCGCGCCCCTCGGCGGAGCGAGGCTCGCCGCGCTTGGCGGCGGGTCGCACGTCCTTGATCGGCGCGTCGACGACGAGGGGAGCCTGGTCCACGGCCTCTACGAGCGCGAGGAACCGCAGCACCGGATCGGCGCCGACGGTCCGATCCGCGATCACGCGGTGATTGGCCGTCGTCCGGACGACCACGGCGTCGCCCCGCTTCAGGTGCGCGACCGCGCGCGAAGCCGCCTCCCGGACCCTCTTCTCGAAGAGCGCGGCGTACTCGTCGGTGACCGGCCTCGGTCGGACGACGTCGAGGACGATGTCGACGTCGGGGCGCGCCTCGCGCGTGCGCTCGCGCACCACGAGCTGGGGCATCGTCGCGCTCTTGCGCCAGTAGATGTCGCGCGGATCGTCCCCGTCCCGCCTGGGCCGGACCGTGTAGATGTCGTCTCCGCCGCCGCGGCCGACGATCCGACCCGAGTTGCCGGGGCGGCTCCCGACGTCCACGGGGAGTCGAACCGGGTCCACCGCCGGGTAGATGATGAGGTCACCAGGCGCGACCACCTCCCGCGACTTCTCGAAGAGGCCGAACGGGAAGCGCGTCGCGATGCGAAATCCGGTGTGGTGATCGCGGCCGCGTCGCGCCGGGGTGCGGCGGTAGGCGGCCACCTGCGCGGACGCCGGGCTGATCTTCAAGAAGAAGCATCGCTTGTCTGCGGGCTGCCCCGCCCGGAGGTCCTCCACCTCGATCGCGTAGGAGGGGACGCGCCCCTTGTGGTTGAAGACCTCGATCTCCACGAGGTGCGCTCGGCCGACCTGCGCGCGCAGCGGTAGCCGCCGCGTCACCGTGAGGTTCCGGAGCGAAAGCTCGCTCATGAAACCGGACACCACGATGAGCGAGAGCAACATCCCGAGCAGCAGGTAGAGGAGGTTGTTGCCGGTGTTGATGGCCGCGAACCCCACGCCGAGGGTGATCCCCAGGTAGTACTTGCCCTCGCGCGTGAACTTGAGGCGCCGCGCCCCGCGCGCGGGCTTCGGCGGGTCCCGCTTGGCCGGCGCGGGGGGCTTGTCCGGCTTCGCCGTCTCGCTCGGCCGCGGCGGCGCGTCCGCGAGGGGCCGCTTGGCGCGCTTGGTCGGGAGCGCCGCGGGCGCCGCCTCCTCGAACACCGAGATGCCGGCGAGCGAGGGCGGGGCCTCCCTGGCCTCCGGCTCCCGTCCTTCGCCGTCGTCGCCCAGGCTGTCTCTGCTGCCCTCCGCCATGGCCGACCCGGACTTGGTTAGAGCGGCACGGGGACCCGGGCGACGAGATCCCGCACCGTGGCCTCCGACTCCTCGCGCGAAGGCATGTAGCCCTCGGCGTGCGAGGCGAGCCGGACGCGGTGCGCGAGGACCGCCACGGCCAGATCGTGGATGTCGTCCGCGATGCAGTAGCTCCGACCGCGGAGGAGGGCGCGGGCCCTCCCGGCGCGCGCGAGGTTCAGCCCCGCGCGCGGCGACGCGCCCAACGAGAGCGCCGGCGAGGTGCGCGTGGCCTGGAGCAGCGCCTGGAGGTACGTGGCGAGCGACGCGTCGAGATCGACCCGGTCGACCTCCCGCTGCAGCGCGACCAGCTGAGCCGGATCGATCGCCTGCTGGACGCGGTCCCCCGTGCCGTGATCACCGTCGAGCAGCAGCCGGGCCTCCACCTGCGGCGGCGGGTACCCGATCCGAATGCGCATCATGAACCGGTCGAGCTGCGACTCCGGGAGCGGGAAGGTGCCGGCGAAATCCTGGGGATTCTGGGTCGCGACGACGAAGAACGGGTCGGGGAGCGGCGTCGTGGCGCCGTCCACCGAGACCTGACCCTCGTTCATCGCCTCGAGCAGGGCGGACTGGGTCCGGGGGCTCGCGCGGTTGATCTCGTCCGCCAGCAGGACGTTGCAGAACACGGGGCCCTGCCGGAAGACGAACTCGCTCGACCGCTGGTCGTAGATGGTGACGCCGAGCACGTCGCTCGGGAGCAGATCGCTCGTGAACTGGACGCGCCGCCAGTCTCCGCCGACGGCCCGCGCGAGGGCGCGGGCGAGCGTGGTCTTCCCGACGCCGGGCACGTCCTCGATCAGCAGGTGGCCGCGCCCGAGGAGGGTGATGAGCGCCAGCTCTACCGCTTCAGGCTTGCCCTCGAGGGCGTGCTCCACGGCGGCCCGGAGCTTCTCGACCATCGGAGAAGGCGCCCGGGCCATGGACAAGGCCGAGGTCATCGCTTGCATGCTAGCACGAGGTTACGGATTTCAACGTGATGGCTTCTTTCGGACGGCGGCCGACGGGCGGAGGTGACCGCGTCGGTGACGGAGGTCTGCGCGAAGGGCTTCTCAGGGAAGGGGCTGCTTCTCAGGGGAGGGGCTGCTTCTCAGTGAGGGGGCTGCTTCTCAGCGACGGAGGCGCTCGGGCTGGTCGTGCGCGGGGCGCTCCCGCTTGGTGGACCCACAGCGTAGCAATAGCTTGGCCGGCGCGTCCGGCCTATGGTTTAGGTCCCGAGCGGTGACGACGTCGGTGTACGTGCCATGCGCGCAGGGGCGCTCCACCCCACCGGGACGTGTGCCAGGCGGAGCGGCCGCTCCCGCGTCTCACAGCAGCTCGGACCCCGGCGATCCGCCGGCCAGGATCACGCCGCCCGCGGAGCACGACTCGGGATCGCCCCCGCCGATCCTGCCCCCTTTCAAGGAGGGCAGCCTCCTCTGGCGGATCGGGGGCCTGATCCGGGCGATGAGGCCGGCGCAGTGGGTGAAGAACCTCTTCGTCCTGGCTCCCCTCGTGTTCTCCAAGCACTTGAACCACCCGGGGATCATCGTCTCTGCGGTCGGGGCGTTCGGGGTGTTCTGCCTCCTCGCGAGCGCCGTGTATGTGATGAACGATCTGGTCGACCTCGAGGCCGACCGCGTCCACCCGAAGAAGCGGCACCGGCCCATCGCGGCCGGCCAGGTCACCATCCCGATGGCCAAGGGCCTGGCGGTCGTGCTCGTCACCGTGGGCCTCGCCGGCGCGGCGGTGGGGCCGTGGCAGTTCCTCGTGACCGCGCTCGGCTACCTCGTCCTCCAGATCGCGTACTCGTTCGGGCTGAAGAAGCTCGCGTACGTGGACGTGGGCTGCATTTCGCTCGGCTTCGTCCTGCGCGTCGTCGCCGGGAGCTTCGCCGTGCGCGTCGCGCCCTCGGGCTACATGCTCGCGTGCACGGCGCTGCTCGCGCTGTTCCTGGGCTTCGGCAAGCGCCGCCACGAGCTCGCGAGCGCGAACGCGGCCAAGCAGCGCGCCGCGCTCGAGCAGTACAGCCCCCGGGTCCTGACGACCGCGCTGGCCGTGACCGGCTTCGCCAGCGTGGCAACCTACCTCGCGTACACGCTGGACTCGGGGACGATGTTGCTCTTCCGGTCCGAGTGGCTGTGGGTGACCACGCTCCATCCGCTGTTCGGCGTGCTCCGGTTCCTGCAGCTCGTCGCGACGCGCCCGAAGGCGGAGTCGCCCACGCAGGAGATGCTCCGAGACTCGCCGTTCATGATCAACCTCCTCCTCTACGTGGTCGAGGTCATCGCGATCGTCTACCAGCTCCGGCCCACGGGATGAGCGACCCGGCGGAGACGACGGCGGAGGTCCCGACGTCTTCGAGCGATCCGTGGACCGATCTGGCGCTCACGCTGCCGATCTTCCTCCTCTACCACCTCGGGGTCGTCTTCCTGCCCGTCCGCAACGCGGCCGACCCGGTGACCTCCGAGCTCAAGGCGCTCGCCCACCACAGCCTCCCGCTCTACGCGAGCCTCACCGTCGCGATCGGCGCGGCCTTCGTGCTGGTGCTGGCGCTCCTCGGGCGGGGGCGGTCGCTGTCGCCGTCGCGGTTCGCCTGGATGGCGGCCGAGGGAGTGGTCTACGCGATCGCCATGCGCCTGTTCGGGGGCTGGGTCGTCGGGAACCTCCCGCTCGCCGGCGGCGACGCCGGGGCGCTCCCTTCGGGGCCGTTCGGCTCGATCGTGATGTCGCTGGGCGCGGGCTTCTACGAGGAGCTCCTCTTCCGGGTCGGCCTCTTCGGCGTGGGCGCGTGGGTCATCAAGACCATGCTCGGCCTCGGACCCTCCGGCCTGGTCGCGCTCGCGCTGTGGGCGCTCGCGTCGAGCGCCGCCTTCTCTGGCTGGCACCACGTGGGCCCGCTCGCCGACGCGTTCGACGGGAAGGTCTTCGCCTACCGCGCCGCCTGCGGGCTCGCCCTCACCGCCATCTATGCGTTCCGAGGCTTCGCGCCCGCCGTGTGGACCCACACGCTCTACGACGTCTGGGCAATGCTCGCTTGAAGGACCCGGGGCGGATGTGAGATCCTCTCGAGAGAGGTACTTCCGATGAACAGAGCTTTCTTGACGTCTTGTTGCGCCGCGGCGCTCGCGATCTCGGGGTGCGGCGACGACACCGGCTCGGGCGGCGGCGGCGGGTCCACCGTGACCTCCGGCCAGACCAGCTCCACCGGCGTACCCGCGACGTCCACCACCCAGGCGTCCACCACCCAGGCGTCCACCACCACCGCCGTCTCTTCCAGCACGGGCATGGCGGTCTGTCCGCCTGATCCGGCCGACGACCAGTGCACCGCGTGTGCGAAGGCGACGTGCTGCGATCAGACCGACGCGTGCCTGGACGATCCCGCTTGCGCGGCCTGCCTCGCGTGCACGGGGACGGCGGCGGATCCGGAGAGCTGCATCCTGGACGGGACGTGCGATCTCAACGATCCGGAGACGGCGGCGGCCTACGACTGCACGGCCATGACGTGCGGGGACGAGTGTCACGGCGGCGGCTTCGACTGCACTGCGGATCCGATGGACGATCCATGCCTCTCGTGCACCAAGGCGAACTGCTGCATGGAGGCGCAGGCGTGCGCGGCGAGCGCGGCGTGCGCCCTGTGCATCCAGTGCGCGCAGATGGCGGCGGACCCGTTCGAGTGCGTCAACATGGGGATGTGCAACCTGGCGGATCCTGCCACGCAGGGCATCTTGAACTGCACGCAGACGAACTGTCAGGTGTGCCTCGGCGGCTGAGGGTCCGAGGACGGGGCGAGCCTCCGCTGCGAAGGGCTCGCCGCCGTGCCTCGGGCACCTGCTAACCTCGGCCGGCCATGCACCTGGCCGACGAGATCGCCGCGCTTCCTCCTGCGCTCCACACGCGCTTGCTCGAGCGCGGCTTTCGCGCCGACCGCCTCGCCGCGTTCGCCGCGGGGGTCGGCGCGAACCGCGAGGCGCGCAACCGCCTGACGGGCACCGTGACGCCGCCGCGCGCGGGTGACGTCCTCGAGGTCCCGCCTCCGGGCTCGCCCGCGCTCGCCCGGGCCCGGGAGCGAGGCCTCGAGGCGTTGCGGCGCGGGGAGGTCGCGCTCTGTGTCCTCGCCGGCGGCATGGCGACGCGCATGGGCGGGGTCGTCAAGGCGCTCGTCCAAGCGCTCCCGGGCAAGTCGTTCCTCGATCTGCGCCTCCAGGAGCAGGCCGCGCTCGCCCGCGACGTCGGCGCTACGGTCCCGCTCTGGCTCATGACGAGCGAGGCGACGTACGGCCCGATCACGGAGGCGCTGGGGGCGCGGCTGGACGGCGAGCGCATCGCTGCGTTCGAGCAGTGCGTCGGCCTCCGCCTCACGCCCGAGGGCGCCCTCTTCCGCGAGGACGACGGTGGCCCGAGCGTGTACGCCACGGGTCACGGCGACCTGCCCGAGGCGCTCGGCAAGAGCGGCCTCCTCACGCGCTTCCTCGACGCGCGCGGGGGTCGCGGCACCGTCTGGATCGCGAACCTCGACAACTTGGGCGCCACCGTCGACCCTGTCCTGCTCGGCATGCACCTCGAGCACGGCGGGCCCCTCACCGTGGAGGTCGTCGACAAGGTGGGCACCGACAAGGGCGGCGTCCCGGTCGTCTGGAACGACCGCCGGGTGATCGCGGAGGAGTTCCGGCTCCCGCGTGAGGTAGATCCGTCCACCATCCGCGTCTTCAACACCAACACGTTCCTGGTCGACGGACCGCGCCTCCGCGACCTCGCCTTCGAGCTCACGTTCGTCGAGGTCGAGAAGCAGGTCGACGGCCGGCGCGCCGTCCAGTTCGAGCGTCTCCTCGGGGAGATCTCGGTGCCGCTCGAGCCGCGCTTCGTGCGCGTGCCGCGCGACGGCGTGGGCTCGCGCTTCTTGCCGGTCAAGGACAACGAGGAGCTCGACCGGCGTCGCCCCGAGATCCGCGCCGTAGCCGAGGCTCGGGGGTTCGCGGCGTGAGGCGTTCCCGGTTCACCCTCCCGCTCCTCGCCGCCGCGCTCTCGGTCGCCCCGAGGGCCGGCGCCGATCCGGCGTTCTCCGTCGCCGATCCGTTGCCGGCGCACGGGCGGAACGTCGCGTCCGACGACGACGCGTCCGCGGTGGGGATCAACCCCGCGAACCTCCCGTTCCTCGCCGATCCCGAGCTGCGCTGGCAGTACTCGTACGTCGGCGACGGCGCCGCGGTCCCGATCCGCGGGCACTCCTTCGACCTCGCGGCGCCGTTCTGGCTGTTCGGCACGGGGCTCCGCGTCGAGCTGCTCTACCCCCCTTCCAGCGCGCCGTCGCCGTTCGACCGCTCCTACCAGTGGGTCCGCTGGGGCGCCGCCGGGCGCGTCGGGGACTGGCTCGGGATCGGCGCCTCCATGGGCTGGTCGATCTCCCCGGACCCGGCGCTCGACGGTCAGTTCGGCTTCTCGCCGGCGTTCACCCTGCGACCTTGGGAGTGGATGAGCTTCTCGGGCGTCGTCCGCGACGTGAACGGCCCCGTCAGCCGCGACGGCCGGACACGCTCGGACAGGATCTGGGAAACGGGCGTCGCGTTCCGCCCGCTCCGGGGCAAGAGGGACTTCGAGCTCGGCCTGGAGGCGCGCTACCTGGACGAGCAGGACAAGGGGGCTGCGCGGGCGACCGTGGGCGTCGACATCCCTTACGTCGGGCGGTTGCGCGGAGATCTCAAGCTCGTCGACTTCGACTTCGTCGACCCCGACTTCCTCGCGACCGCCGGGCTCGACATCAACTACGGCCCGGCCCAAGCTTCCGGCGGCGCGATCTTCGGGGACGCGGTCGGGCTCGGCGCGACGGGGTTCTACGCGGGGGCGGCCCTCCGCATGTTCCGCGAGCCGGGCATCCCGACGCCGAAGTTCGTCGCCAAGATCACGATCAACGACACCCCCGGGACGCGGGGCCACGTCGCGCTGCTCCGGAGGCTCTGGCGCCTCGCCGACTCCAAGGACATCGAGGGCGTGCTCTTCGTGCTGCACGACGAGCCGGCGGCCTCCATGGCCAACGCCGAGGAGCTCGGTGACGCCATCCGCACCCTGCGTGTTCGCGGCAAGAAGGTGATGTGCCACCTGGAGGACGCCAAGGGGCGGTCCCTCTTCGCCTGCTCGCAAGCGGACCGGATCGCGATGAACCCCGCCGGTGGGCTGCGCTTCGCTGGGTTCTCCTCGCAGTACTTCTACTTCGGCGGTCTGCTCGACAAGATCGGCGTCAAGGCCGACTTCGTGCGCATCGGCGCCCACAAGCTGGCCGCCGAGCAGTTCACGCTGACGGGCAGCAGCGAGATCGGCAAGATCGACCGGCAGGAGCTCATCGAGGAGTACCAGAAGGTGTTCCTGCACGACGTCGGGGGTGGCCGCCGGATCCCGACGAAGAAGCTCCAGAAGACGATCGAGGGCGGCCCCTACACGGCGCGGGAGGCCAAGGCCGCCGGCCTCGTCGACGCCCTCGTCTACCCCGACGAGATCGGCCGGTTCGTCGAGGAGGTCATGGGCGCGCCGGCGATCGTCCAGAAGAGCCTTCCGTTCTCTTCCGCGCCACGCCACTGGACCCGCGACGACAAGATCGCGCTCGTCTATCTCGCGGGCGACATGGTCGACGGCGAGAGCCAGAACATCCCGATCATCAACATCCGCCTCGCGGGCTCGCGGACCATCGGTGGTGCGCTCAAGCAAGCGCGCGACGACTCCAGCATCAAGGCGGTCGTCTTCCGTATCGAGACGGGCGGGGGATCCTCCCTCGCGGCGGACGTCATCCTCCGGGAAGCGCAGCTCCTCGCGAAGAAGAAGCACGTCGTCATCTCGATGGGCTCGGCGGCGGCGAGCGGCGGCTACTACGCGGCGGTGGGCGGCGGTCCGATCTACGCGAACCGCACCACGGTCACCGGATCGATCGGGATCTTCTACGGGAAGATCGACGTTACGGGCCTGCTCTCGAAGCTCGGCGTCGGGACCGAGTCGTTCCGCACCGCGCCGCGCGCGGACGCGGAGTCGTTCTTCCGTCCCTTTACGGACGACGAGCGCGAGGAGCTCGGGCGGAAGGTGAAGCAGTTCTACGATCTGTTCATCGGGCGCGTCGCCGAGGGCCGCGGCATGAAGCCCGAGGCCGTGGACGCGGTCGCGCGCGGCAAGGTCTGGACCGGCGCGCAGGCGAAGGAGCGGAAGCTCGTGGACCACGTGGGCGGGCTCCGGGAGGCGCTGGAGCGGGCCCGCGCCCTCGCCGATCTCCCCGACGACACGCACATCATCGAGCTCCCGGAGGAGGATGACTCGCTGCTCGGCTTCCTGCTCGAGCTGGTCGGCCTCGACGCCGGGCCGATCCCGGCGGGGCTCCTGCTCCCGCCGGGGATGCTGGACGTGGCGCGCGCGCTCGCGCCCTTCCTCGTCCACGACGACACGCGGCCGCTCGCGCGCGTGGAGGTCTTCGAGGCGGGCGGCTACGGCGTGACGCTCGCGAAGGAGCAGCGCTTCGAGGAAGATCCGTGACCGACGCGCCGTCGCGGCCGGCGCTCCTCCGCGCGACCGGCGCCCGCATCGTGGTGGGCGACGCGATCGCGTGCGACGGGCTCACCCTGCAGACTCGCGGGCAAGCGCTGGTCATCGCGGGGGAGGCGGCGCCCCTCTTGGCCGCCCTCGCGTGCACGCCCCTCAACGTGGCCGAGGCGGCCGAGCGCGCTCGCGACGGAGACCTCGTCCCGCTCAGCCCGGTGCCGCGCGTGGCGGGCGGAGAGCTCTGGCTCGCCGGTCACGACGTCGCCTCGGGCGCGCACCGCCCTCGCGTCGGCTACGCCCCCCTCGACCCACCGATCCTCCACGACGCGCTCGTCGTCGACCACGTGACCGACGCGGTTCGCTTGCTCGCCGCGGCGCTGCGTACCCCGGCGCTGGAGCAGACCGCCGACGTGGTGCGGGGCGTGCTGGAGCTCGCGTCTCTGGCCGGGGCTCGGAGGCGCAGGCTCGGGACGCTGGCGGTGCCGGAGCGGCGGGCGCTGTCTCTGGCCCTGGCCGCGGCGGGCGCGCCGGAGGTGATCCTGGTGGATCGCCCGCTCGTCGGGCTCGAGGGGGAGGCCGCGGCCTTCGCCTTCGCCGCGTTCACCCGCGTGTGCGCGGGCCGCGGCGTGATCGCTCGGGTGGCCACGCTCGCCCCGGGCACGCCCGAGGGGGATCTCGCGCGGCGGGCCGACGACGTCGCGCTCCTCGATCGGGGCGCGCTCACGTTCTTCGGCGCGCCGGGCGGAGCCCACGCGGGGTCGCGTGTGTTTCAGCTCACGATCTTGAGCGGCGCGGAGGAGCTCGGGGCCGCGCTCGCCGGCGAAGGGCTCGCGCTCGGGGGAGGCCCGGGGCGCTACGCCCTCACCTTGCCCGACGGCAAGGGTCCGACGGACGTCCTGCGGCTCGCCGCCGCGGTGCGAGCGAGCGTGGTCGAGATCCTCCCCTTGT
Source organism: uncultured Polyangiaceae bacterium (assembly GCA_964492175.1). GTDB lineage: Bacteria > Myxococcota_A > Polyangia > Polyangiales > Polyangiaceae > Xiheicaenibacterium. The sequence continues at coordinate 45,391 of CAZBJI010000022.1, forward strand.
TGTAGGGTGCCGGCCATGGACGCAGAGCCCTCCTTCGCGACGACGGTGCGAGCGCCCGCCACGGGCCGGCTCGCGATCCTCACGGGGCTGTCCTTGGCCGCGACCGCGATCCCCGTCCCGTTCCTGCCCGACCGCCTGATCCACCGGATCCGCGGCGCGATCGCTCAGGACGTGGCCAGCCGCTTCGGGCTGAGCCTGACGTCGGACGCGCGGAAGCTCCTCGCCGAGCCGTCCAGCGAGTCGCCCCTGCGCGACGTCCTGAAGACGACGCTGGGCTTCCTCGGCAAGACGTTCTTCAAGCGGCTCGGTCCCGTCGCGGCCGTGGTCAGCGCGGCCGGCGCAGTGGAGGTGTTCGCTCTCGGGCACCTCTTCGAGCGGTACCTCGAGCACCACCGAGGCACGAAGAGCGTGCGCATCCACCACGACGAGGCCCGCGCGCTCCGGAAGCTCATCGATTCTTCCCTCGTGCGGGCGCTCTCCCCCTCTCTGAGCCCCAGGCCGGTCGCGCTGCTGCCTGGCGTCGAGGACCTGCGGGACGAGTTCACGCGGTGGATCGACACGCTCCTCATCGTGAGCGCCAGCTTCCCGAGCTACCTGGAGCGCCGCCTGGACGCCGCCTTCGACGCGCTGATCGTGGAGTACGGCGCTCCCGCATGACCGAGGAGCGCGCGGCGCGGGAGCGGCTGGCGAAGACCCGTCGCCTCGTCGTGAAGGTCGGCTCGAAGAGCCTCACGGGGGACACGTGGCAGCGCCTCGCGCTCGAGGTGGTGGGGCTGCGGAGCGAGAAGCGGGAGGTCGCCATCGTCTCGAGCGGGGCCATCTCGCTCGGCGTGGTCCGGCTCGGGCTGAAGGCCCGGCCCAAGGACATGGCCTGGCTGCAGGCCGCGGCCGCCGCCGGTCAGAGCACCCTCATGCAGCGCTGGGAGGCGGCGTTCGAGCCCCTGGGGCTCGCGGCGGCGCAGGTGCTCCTCACCCACGCGGATCTCGCCGATCGAGCCCGCACGAACAACGCCCAGAGCGCCCTGGAGGCGCTGTTCTCCGCAGGCGCCGTCCCGATCATCAACGAGAACGACGCCGTCGCGGTGGACGAGATCCGCTTCGGGGACAACGATCAGCTCGCGAGCATGGTCGTCCCCCTCGTCGGCGCCGACGCGCTCTTGCTCCTCTCCGACGTGGACGGCCTGCTGGACGACCTCGGTCGCCGCGTCTCGTTCGTCCGCAGCGTCGCGCGCGAGGCGCGCCCCCTCGCCGGCGGAGCCAGGTCGGGCGTCGGGACGGGCGGCATGACGAGCAAGATCGAGGCCGCCAGGCGCGCCACGCTCGCCGGGGCGTCCGTCGTGATCGCCTCGGCGCGGGAGCCGAACGTCGTCGCGCGCGTGCTCGCCGGAGAGGATCTCGGCACGCTGTTTCCGCCTGTGGGTCGGCGGCTGACCGCGCGCAAGCACTGGATCGCGTTCACGCTCCGTCCGCGCGGGGCGCTCGTGCTCGATCACGGCGCCGCCGAGGCGGTCTCCAAGAACCGGAGCGTGCTCGCCGTGGGTGTGCTCGGTGTGCGGGGCAGCTTCCAGCCGGGCGACAGCGTCTCGCTCTTCGACACGGCGGGCCGGGAGCTCGCGCGGGGGCTCGTCCGCCTCTCGGCCGGGGACGCCGCGCGCGTCGCGGGGCGGCGGAACGAGGACGGCGAGGCGCACGAGCTGGTGCACAAGGACGATCTCGTCGTCCTGCCAGAGGAGTGACGGGCCCGCGGGCGCCTCACGTGATCCCGAGCACCTCCGCGGCGTTGCCCCCGAGGACGCGATCGCGGTCGGCGCTCGAGAGGGGCATGCGCTCCACCCAGCCTCGGATCCTGCCGTAGTCGTACGTGTGATCGGGCTCGTGGAACCCATACGGCGCGTCGGTGCCGTACAAGCACCGGTGCGCGCCCATCGCGGCGACGGCGTCGCGCGCGAGCGGCTCGTCGATGTACGGGCTGGAGAGGTCCACCAGGAGGTTCGGGAGATCCCTCGCGTGGCGCCAGAGGTCGTCGTAGAACGGCACACCGGCGTGGGCCGCGATGACGCGGAGCTTCGGGAAGGCCGCGCAGAGCGCCCGGTAGTCCCCACGCGGCCCGAAGCCCAGGTGGATGAGGGCGGGGAGGCCGAGCTCCTCCGCGCGCGCGAGGAGCGGCATGGCGACGCCGGTGCGGTAGTCGTGCCAATGGGGGTGGAGCTTGACGCCGATCATGCCGGGCCGGGCGCGGAGCGACTCGAGCTCGTCGAGCACGCGCGGGTTCTGGCGCGGGTTCAGGAACATCCACCCCACGAATCGATCCGGCCGCTCGGCGCAGAGGCGCGCGACGGCGTCGTTGTCGGGTCGGGCGTAGATCGAGACGATCTGACCCCGGAGCCGGAGATCGCCCTCGGGCGTCAGCAGCGCGCGGTGGATGCGCTCGGCCACGAACCGGCCCGCCGAGCTCCGGGAGAGCCGCCGCGCCACCGAGAGGAGGCGCTCCGGCGTGGCCGGGAGCGGGTCGTTCATGCAGGGGATCAGGGCCACCTTGTCCACGCCCGCGCGGTCGAGCTTGCGGACCATCTCCGCGGGGTCGAGGATCCGCGCGTCGAGGTGCGCGTGGCTGTCGATGATCATCGCGGTCATGGTAGGTCGCTCGGCGGCCCTCTTGCAGCCACCAGCGCGGCTCCTCGTTCTCCCCGTGCCCGGTCCGCGCTAGCCTCGGAGGCTCGTGGCCGCACCGCCCCCGCGCGAGATCATCGCACAGCGCTACCGACTGCTAGGGCAGATCGGCAAGGGCGGCATGGGTTCGGTGTGGATCGCCGAGCACACGTCCCTCAAGACGAGGGTCGCGGTCAAGCTGCTCGACCCGAAGCTCGCAGAGGACGCCACCCTGCGAGCGAGGTTCCTCCGCGAGGCCAAGTCGGCGGCCGCGCTGAAGAGCGCGCACGTCGTGCAAATCCTCGATCACGGGGTCGACGATGGGGTCCCGTACATCGCGATGGAGCTGCTGGACGGCGAGTCGCTCCGGGCGCGGCTCTCGCGCGAGAAGCGGCTCGAGCCGGCGGCGGCGGGCCGCGTGCTCGCGGGGATCCTCCGCGCCGTCGCGCGGGCGCACAGGGCGGGCATCGTTCACCGGGATCTCAAGCCTGACAACGTGTTCCTCGCTCGGGACGAGGATCACGGCGAGGTGATCAAGGTGCTCGACTTCGGGATCGCCAAGCTCCGCGCGGACTCCTCGACGCTCCAGGTCTCGGAGTCCGGCGAAGGGGCCATCGAGACGGCGACTGGCACGGTCCTCGGTACGCCCTACTACATGAGCCCGGAGCAGCTACGCGGGAAGAAGGACATCGACGCCCGCTCCGACCTCTGGGCGATCGGCGTCATCGCGTTCGAGTGCCTCGCGGGGTCGCGCCCGTTCGTCGAGGACTCGATCGGGGAGCTCGTGCTCACGATCTGCACGAAGCCGCCCCCCGTCCCCTCCTCGGTCGGGCCCGTGCCCGAGGGCTTCGACGCGTGGTTCGCGAAGGCCGTCGCGCTGGACCCCGCCGCCAGGTTCCAGAGCGCGAGCGCGTTGGCCACCGCGCTCCAGCGGATCCTCGCGCCGGGTGAGCCGTGGCTGCCCGCCGAGCTGGACACCAGCACGCCGCCGTCGTCGCCCGCCGCCGTCGAGGTGGCGACGCCGCCCAGCCTGGCCGTCGCCGCGACGGTGGAGGTGCCGAGCGATCCGCGCACGGAGAGCGCGAGCGCCGCGGTGCAGGACCTGACGACCGCGCAGCGCGCGCGTCGAGCCACGCGCGGCGGACCGTGGGCCTACGGCGCGGCGCTCGGCGGGCTGGCGATGGTCGCCGGGGTCGTCTACCTGACGACGCTGCGGCCGGCGGGGGGTGACGCCGCAGCCTCGTCGAAGTCCGCTCGCGCGGTGGAGAGCGCGACCCAGAGCACGCGGCCGGCGAGCGACGCCCCGACCGCCGCCCCGGTCCTCTCGGCGTCGTCTTCGGCGGCCGTGTCGGCCTCGGCATTGCCTCCACCGTCGGCGTCCGCTTCGGCGGGCGCAGGACCCGCCGGCACGACCTCCACGCCTCGCGAGAGGGGCGCGCCCGCGAAGAGCGCGAAGCCGACCGCGGCGCCGACCGGCGCTGCACCGACGGCGGATCCGCGGCCGCTCGTGCCCGACGTGCCCGCCGACCCGGGGTAGATCCTCGGCGGCGCTGCCTGCCTCCGCGTGGGCTGCTCTCTTCGGGCTAGAACGACAGACGGAGACCGTCCGCCGCGCGGTCGGGCGGGACCGGCTCGCCCGTCGCCGCCAACGCGATCATCCACGCGACCGACGCCGCGACTGCTGCGCCGCCGATGCCCACCAAGGCGTCGCCAGCCAGGATCTCGTCCCGTCCCCGCAGCGCAGGGTAGCGGGCGGTCTCGGGGCACCCGACGCGCCTGCCCCCGCAGAGCTCCACGGCCTCGTCCTGGCTGAGCCTCCCGACCCCCATCAGCGTGAAGCCCACGCCGACGACGACGAGCCCAGCGGCTCCGAGGACGCCCGGCGCCGCGTAGTCCTTGGCGGGCGACGGAGCTCGCTCTCCCTCCGCCGTCGCGTCCCAGGGGACGAGCCGCGCGCGGACCATCGTGGTCTCACCGCGCGCCACGTCCACCTGCGCGCGGTGAGGCCGGTGCCCGAGGGCGCGCACCGAGAGCTGGTGCCTTCCCGGATCGAGCTCGGCGTGGTCGTCCACGAGCGGCACCTTCTGCCCGCCCGCCCACACCGTAAGCTCCCTCGGGCGAGGCCCGTCGATCACGATCCGGACCCGGGGGATGGCCGGCAGGAGCACGGCGAGATCCAGCTCCGCGGCGGCGCGGTCCTCCGCGAGGAGGCTCATCTGCGCGTCGTTGCGGGCCTGGATCAGCAGCGCCTTCGCCGCGAGGAGGTGGTTCTGCATGCTCTCCGCCCTCGCGAGGGCGATGAGCGCGCGCGGCGCGGACCGGAGCGCCACCACCTCTCTCCACTTCGCCGCGGCCTCCGCCCATCGTCCCTCGGACGCCGCCTTGTGGCCTTCGAAGAAGAGCGCCGTCCGCCGCGTCTCGACGTCGGCGTCGGGCGTATGCCCGGGCGCGTCCGGCTCGCGGGGCGGCCCCCCGTCGTCGCCCGGAACGGGGGCGCCGGGATCTTCGGGCGGAACCTGGGCCTCGGCCCCCGTCTGGAGGGCGAAGACGAGGGCCGCTACGGCGGCCATGGTCGCGCGTGACGAGCGCATCACGGTGCGCACTCCCCCTCCCACGCGTCGAGGACGTCCTCGTACTTGAGGTGGCTGAACATGAAAGGAAACGTCCGGCAGGGGGAGGTGTACTCGACGTCGTACACCGGTCGCCGCACGTACTCCCACGCGCGACACACGTCGGACTCCTGGCACGCCTCGGTCACGTAGAGGTCGACGTGATCGTAGAAGGTCCCGACCTTCGCCGGCCCGTTCGCCTGCGCGATCAGGAGGCCGCGGGCGCGCGCCTCTCCGAAGATCGCGAGCACGTAGTCCTCGAAGCCGTCGGCGCCGACCTCGTCGATCACGACCCCGTGGCAACCCTTGTCGGTGGCCATCCGCAGCCGCTCGAACATCACGTCGAGGTTCTTGGAGTCGGTCGGATCGACGTAGAAGTCCATCTCGCGCCCCGGGAGGGGTCCGCCCAAGCGGCCAAAGTCGCCCGCGTCGGAGCGCCAGCTCTCGTACTGGCACGAGAAGTACCCGAGGGTGCGCGCCCCCGCTGCTCCGCAAGCCTCGAAGTCGGCCGCGGGGGTCCCCTCGAGGTCGAAGATCACGAAGTCGCGGAGCTCGCAGAACGAGAGGTCCCTCGTGGCACTGAGGTTCAGATGGAACGTGGCGTAGGTCGGGACCCCGGCGCCTTCGCCGCCCGCTCCGCCACCCCCGCCGCCGGAGAACTCGAAGGCGTCGGGCACGCAGGCGCCGAGCACCATCAGCAAGCAGGGGAGCTCCAGGCCGCGAAGCAACCCTCGGATCGTCACCCGCCGGCCGCTTCGAGCCAAGGGGATCCTCGGTCGGCCGCCCGGGAGGTCGCCTCCGCGCGGCTGGAGAGCTCGACCATGTCGCCCTCGGGCACCTCGCGCCACGGCTCTCCGGTGAGCGGCTCGCTGGCGACGAGGACCGCGGGCGTCCGCCTGCAGGTCGCCTCGCCGCTGGCCCGCGCCAGCGTGAACAGCGCCCGGCCGAGGCGGAGGGCGAACAGCGTCTCGCCGTCCGAGAGGAGAAAGGTCACGGACCCGACGCCGGGGGTCTCCCGGAGCTCGCGCGCCGCCTGTCGGAGGCCGGCCGCGACGTCCCCCGCGTCGTCGATCCGCGTCAGGACGAACGCGAAGAGCCGCTCGCTGTCGGTGTCGCCGATGACCTGCGCGGCGCGGGCCGCGGAGGCGCGCGCCGCGAGGAGCGCGCCGTCCGTGGTGCCGTTGTGGGCCAGGACGAAGCGCCCCTGTCGGAACGGGTGCGTGTTCTCGAGCCGTCGCTCCCCGACGGTCCTCTTGCGGACGTGCGCGATCGCCAGGTGGGACGAGGAGTCGTCCGCGACTCGGTGGAACCGATCCGAGCTCTGGGCGCGGTCGACGCTGCGCTCGACCGACCAGCCCTCCGCCCCAGCGCTGGCGAGACCCCAGCCGTCTCCGTGCTCGCCCGACAGGAAGGCGAGGCTGCGGCTGGCGTCGCGGAGCAGGACCCTGAGGGGCACGGCGCGTGAGGCCACGACGCCGAACATGCGGCACACGTCGCCACGCTTAGCACCACAGCGCCGAGCGAGACAATTTCCTGACGGCGCGCCCCGCGGCTACGTCAAGATCCGACGGCGCGCCGCTCGAAGCAGTCGTCCGGCACGTTGCGCTTTCTCCGGAGGAGCGCCGTCGTGTCGACGAAGCGCGCCGTGACGGGGTCGTGGTAGCCGCTCGCCTCCGGGAGGTCCGCGAGCTCCGCGCGGTAGTGGCGCACGATCCTCGCCATGAGCACCTCACGCAGGTACTTGCCGACGAGCGAGGCGATGGACACGAGCTTGTCCGACGCGTCGGCGTCCATGACGAAGCGCAGCTCACCGACGTCCGGGAACCAGTACGCGCTCTTGGCTCGCTCCTCCCCGAGCACGCTGCACAGCCGACCCGAGAGCGGCCCGAACACCGGCTCGTACTGCCTGAGCCCACCGACCTTGCCGCAGACCGCGAGGACCGCCTCGCCCGCCTGCTCGCGCAGATCCAGGACGAGCCTCTCCATCGCGTGCAGATCCATCACGAACCTGCTGACGCCGCGGTCTGCGGCCTCGTTCAGGCGCTTCGTACACACGACGACGGATCGGGCGCGCAGCAGCCGGACGCCGGACTTCTCGAGGCGGCGGAGGTCGCGCCGTACCTCGCCCATCAGGGCGTCGCTCGCGGCCCACGCGTCGGGCTCCATCCCCCAGCACTGCGCGCGGACGTGGCTCGGGCACGGGCGCGTGAGCGCCTCCTCCGCGTCCAGGGAGAGCGCCGCGACGAGCTCTGCGACGTTCCTCGGGGCGGCGCCGGCCCGCTCCGCCAGCGCCCGCGCCCACGCCTCTCCGAGGGCCACGTCCCCGTGCCGCACGAGGGCCTTGCTGTCCCCGACCCGCGCCTTCATGGAGCCGCGCGCTCTGCGCTCCACCGCCCTGTGGCCGCGCTCGTCCACCTCGCCCAGGACCGCCGTGACGAGCATCGGCCCCAGCCGCGGCCCCACGCCGTTCTCGTCGACCCCGACCCGAAACCTGGGCGAGATGGCGGTCATACCTCGCTCGTCACCTCGACGACCTGCTCGTAGGTCGTCTCGCCCTCGAGCATCTTGCGCACGGCGGCCTCCCGGAGCGTCAGCATGCCCTCCTTCCGCGCCTGCTCCTTGACGAGCGCCTCGTCGGCGCGCCCGTGGATGAGCTTGCGGAGCACAGGGCTCACCCGGAACAGCTCGACGATCGCCGACCGGCCCTTGTAGCCGGTCTTGCGGCACTCGGCGCACCCGGCGCCGTATCGGACCAGGATCTCGCCCTCGCTCGTGTCGAGGCCGAGCAGGGCGGCGTGCTCCGCGGGCAGCACCCGCTCGGACCGACACGCCATGCAGATCTGCTTCACGAGGCGCTGCGCCATCACGCCGACCAGCGTCGAGGCGAGCAGGAAGTCCTGCACCCCCAGGTCCAGCAGGCGCGTGATCGCGCTCGCGGCGTCGTTCGTGTGGAGGGTGGAGAAGACGAGGTGCCCGGTGAGCGCCGCCTGGATCGCGTGGCGCGCGGTGTCCAGATCGCGGATCTCCCCGACCATCACGATGTCCGGATCCTGCCGCAAGATGGTGCGGAGGATCTCGGCGAAGCCGAGGCCGAGCGCGGGCTGGATCGCGGTCTGGTTCAGACCCTCGAAGACGTTCTCGATCGGGTCCTCGATGGTCGTGACGTTCACGTCCGCCGTCGCGAGCTTCCGGAGCGCCGTGTAGAGCGTCGTGGTCTTGCCGGAGCCAGTGGGGCCCGTGACGAGGATGATGCCGTGAGGCATGGCGATGAGCTCCTCGAACACCGCGCGGTCTCGGTCGAAGAAGCCGAGCCGGCCGAGGTCGTCGTGCACGACCGCGGGGTCGAAGATTCGCATGACGATCTTCTCCCCGAACGCGACCGGGAGCGTCGAGACGCGGATCTCCGTGCCCTTGCCCTCGAACTCGGTGCGGATGCGGCCGTCCTGCGGCTTGCGCTTCTCCGCGATGTCGAGCCTGCTGAGGGTCTTGATCCGGTTCACCACCGCCTTGTGGACGGCGCGGGGGAGCTGGCTCACCACGTGCAGCGACCCGTCGATGCGGAAGCGAACGACGCTCTCGTCGCGCTTCGGCTCGATGTGGATGTCGCTCGCCCGCTGTCCGAACGCGTAGCGGAACATGTAGTCCACGGCGTGGATGACGTGCTCGTCGGAGCCCTCGATCTCCTGCTCCGACTTCATCTTCACGAGCTGCTCGAAGTTGCCGAGCTCGATGCCGCCCGAGATCTGCTGCTCGGCCCGCTGCACCGACTGCCGGAACCCGTAGAACTCGGTGATGAGCCGCTCGATGTCCGTCCGCGACGCGATCACGAGCTCGATCCGCTTGCCCGTCGCCCGCTCCACCGACTCGAGCGCCAGGTCGTCGAAGGGATCCGACGTCGCGATGCGGAGCGCGCCCCCTTGCTCGTCGAGCGCGAGGTAGCCGTGCTTGCGCGCGAAGGGCTTGGACACCATGCGGATGGTGAAGTCCGGATCGAGCTTCAGCGGATCGAGCTTCACGTAGGGGAGCCCCACGAGCTCGGCCCAGACCTCCATCACGGCGTCCTCCCGGACGGGGCGATCGTCGACGCCGCGCTCGCGGAACGACAGCAGGAGCTCGACCGGCGTGATGCTCTGCGGCCGCCCGATGGCGGCAGACCCGGCGCCGGCCGCCTTGAGCTCGATCATCCGCGCGCTGACGAGGCTCGCGCGCTGCGAGTCCTTCATCCCGAGCAGCGCGCTCTGCCGCTCCTCGGGCACGAGCCCCGCGCGCACGACGCCGGCGAGCAGCTCTTCGAAGCTCACCGCGCGCCGGCCCTGCGGCCCCGCTGCCTTCGCCCCGGGGGAGGAAGGGCGCCGAGGGGGTGGTCGCGGGGGCACGTTCACCCTCTTCCGATACGGGCTCGGCCCGAGCGAGGCAAGGGTGGAAGTCCCGCGCGATCGACTACGATGCCAGCCCATGAAGCCGCGCGTCGTCCCGGTCCCTTGCCTCCGTGACAACTACGCCTACCTGGTGTCGGCGCCAGGCTCCGCCGAGGCAGTCGTGATCGATCCTTCGGAGGCAGAGCCCGTCGTGCGCGCGCTCGAGCGCGAGGGCCTGAGCCTCTCGGGCATCCTGTGCACGCACCACCACTGGGACCACGTGGGAGGCAACGAGGCGCTGGTGGAGCGGTTCCCGGGCCTGCCGGTGGTCGCGAGCGCGCACGACCAGGATCGCGTCCCCCGGATCACCCGCACGGTGCGCGACGGGGAGGAGCTGACGATCGTGGGCCTCACGGCGCGGTGCATCGACGTCCCGGGCCACACCCTGGGCGCCGTCGCGTACGTCATCGGCGACGCCGTGTTCACGGGCGACACCTTGTTCGTCGCGGGGTGCGGGCGACTGTTCGAGGGCACACCGGCGATGATGTACGACTCGCTCTGCAAGAGGCTGGCGGCGCTCCCGCCCGAGACCCGCGTGTTCTGCGGCCACGAGTACACCGCGTCCAACGCGCGGTTCGCCCTCGCGGTGGAGCCCGAGAACCCGGCCCTCGTCACGCTCGCCGAGAGGGCCAGGGCCGCCTCCGAGCGCGGCGAGCCCACCGTGCCCTCCACCGTAGCCGCGGAGCTCGCCCACAACCCCTTCCTGCGCGTGGACCAGGCGGGGATCGTCGCTCGCTACGGCAAGGCAACGCCCGAGGACACGCTGGGCGCGCTGCGCGCCGAGAAGGACGGCTTCGCCTGACTCACGTGCCCCCGGTCGAGGGTGGTAGCCTGCCTGTCCCGTGGACAAGAGCTCTGCCCCCATCTTCGGCTTCAACATGGCTCGCGAGGCGATCGTGCACGACGTCGTCGAGCGCACGGTGGAGTCCGCCAAGGATCCGCTCCTCTACCTGAACGACGCCGCCTACTGGGAGATCAAGCGGCTCGAGCCGTCCCGCAAGAAGCGCGACCGTGAGCGCCTGGCGGAGTGGCAGCGGCTGGCGCGGACGATCGGCCGAATGACCGCGGCCGAGCGGCTCGAGCAGGTCCGCGCGCTCGCGACGGACTACGCGTGGGACGTCGCGGGGAACTTCGATCCGCGCGTGTACCGCGCCTCCACGCGGCTGCTTCCCCCGCTCGTGACCGCGCTGCTCTCGCCGCGCAAGCTGGCGTCGCTCGCGAAGGACCCGCTCTCGCTGGTCAGGCTGGACTCGCTCTCGGACAAGGTGCTCGTCCAGGGTCCGCTCGAGAAGCTCCAGGGGCTCTGCGAGCGCGGCACGATGGTCTACGTCCCCACGCACCTCTCGAACATGGACTCGATCGTGTTCGGGTACGCGCTGGAGCGCGCCGGGCTCCCACCCGCGACCTACGGGGCCGGGAAGAACCTCTTCACGAACAAGCTGCTCTCGTTCTTCATGCACAACCTGGGGGCGTATCGGGTCGACCGGCGGCTCCGGCACCTGCTCTACAAGGACGTGCTGAAGACCTACTCCTCGGTCCTCATCGAGCGCGGCTACCACTCTCTCTTCTTCCCCGGGGGGACGCGCTCGAGATCCGGAGGGATCGAGCGCCGGCTCAAGCTGGGGCTGGTGGGCAGCGCGATCGAGGCGTACGCGCGCACCGTGCGAGCGGGCAAGGAGCGGCGCGTCTACTTCGTGCCATCGACCATCAACTACTTGCTGACCCTCGAGGCGGAGACGCTGATCCGCGACTACCTCTCCGAGGTCGGCAAGAGCCGGTTCATCATCGAAGACGACGAGTCGACGCGCCTGGGCCGGATGGCCAGCTTCGTCCGCAAGCTGCTGGACATGGAGAGCTCGGTCGTCATCCGGCTCGGACACCCGCTCGATCCGTTCGGCAACGCGGTGGACGAAGCGGGAGACTCCTTCGACAAGCGCGGACGCCGCGTCGATCCGGCCAGCTACGTCCGCGACGGCGAGGGCCGCGTCGTCCTCGACGCCGCGCGCGACGCGCAGTTCACGCGGGAGCTCGGGGAGGAGATCTGCAAGTCCTTCGTCCGCGAGACGGTGATCATGCCCACCCACGTCGTCGCGGCCGCTTGCTTCGCGCGGCTTCGCCGCTCGTCGCCACGCCCGGACCTGTTCACGGTGCTCCGGCAGCGCGGCGAGCTGGTGATCCCGCGCGACGAGCTCGCGGCGGACGTGCGCCACCTGAAGGAGCAGCTGCTCGAGCTCGACCAGCGTGGCGAGGTCGTGTGCGGGGACTTCGTGAAGACCGCCTCCGGGGGCGACCTCGTCGAGCGGGCCGTGCGGGCCTTCGCCGCCTACCACACCGCGGAGGTCTTGGTGCCGCGGCGCGAAGGGATCGCCGTGATGGATCCGCAGCTGCTCTTCTACTACCAGAACCGGCTCGCCTCCCACGGGCTCGGCTGGGACGTGCTCGGCGGCGGCCCCGGCGCCCGGAGCGCGACCGCGGCCCAGGCCGCGGCGCCCGCGCTCGGGGGCGGGCGATGAGCGCGACGAAGCTCGGCGTGATCGGCGGCGGGCCGTGGGGCGTGGCGTTGGCGCGCGCCGCCGCGCGGACCGGCTGCGACGTGACGCTCCTGTCGCGCCGGGCCGAGAAGGACTCGCGCCTGATCCACATCACGACCAGCTACGAGGACGTCGCGAAGAGCCACGTGCTCGTCCTGGCGGTCCCCTCGGACGTCGTGCGGACCGTGGCGCGGAGCCTCGGCGATCACGTGGACGGCGCGCACGTGATCGTCCACGGCATCCGCGGCCTCGCGTCGGAGGATCTGCACACCATCTCGGACATCCTCCGCGAGGAGACCCCGGCCAGGAAGCTCGGCGCGCTCGGCGGACCGGTCCAGGCCGACGAGCTGCACCACGGGACCGCCTCGGCGCTGGTGGTCGGATCGTACTTCCCGGAGGTGTGCGCGGCGATCACGAAGGCCTTCAGCGGGCCATGGCTCCGCGTCTACTCCACCAGCGATCTCCGAGGGCTCGAGTGGGCGAGCGCGCTGGTCGGGTGCATGGCCGTCGGCGTAGGCTTCGCGGAGGCGGCGGGCGCGGGCCCGGGCCTCCTCGCCGCGCTGATCTCCCGCGCGGTTCACGACGCGGGCCGCATCGCGGTGCTGGCGGGGGCGGAGGAGCCCACGATCTACGGCCTCGGGGGCTACGGTGACCTGCTCGCGTCGATCGCGCAGGGCAAGCGGCCCGAGGTGGTCCTCGGCCGCGCGCTCGGCTCGGGCAAGACGCTCCCGCAGGCGATCGAGGAGGCCCACCTCCGCGTCGAGGCGATCGCGCTCATCCCCAGGGTCGTGGCGTTCGCGAAGGCGCAAGGGGTCCAGGCGCCGGCCTTCGAGGGGCTCGCCCGGATGCTCGAGGGCGAGCGCGGAGAGAAGATCCTCGGCAAGTTCTTCCAGGCGTGAGCGGTCCTCCGTCGGCGGCCGGGTGGAGGGGTCGCGTGGTGCTCGATGAGAGGAGCTAGTACATGCCGCCGACGATCAGGCCCCCGCCGGCGGGGCCGAGCCACGGGCTGACCGCGACGCGAGGCCCGGGCGCGCCGGCGCGGTCCTCGAGCTCGGCGCCCTCGAACGGCGCCGTGACGAACACCGTGACCCCGACCACCGCCACGATGCCGCTCCCTATCAGCGTGAAGGTGCTGACGTCCGCGTAGAGCTTCGCCCGATCCACGGCGTCGGTCCCGTCGGGGGTGCAGTACGGCGGCGTCGTGGCGCTGCACGCGGCCTCGATCTCCCCCTGTTCGCTGCTCGCGAGACCGCCGAACGTGAAGCCCACCGCCGCGCCCGCGACCCCAGCGCCCATCACGACGAGCCCCGCGATCCTCTGATCGCTCCAGAACGTGGCGCCCGCACGGGCCGCGCCGCCGCCGCCGCGGCCCCCATCCTTCTGGTCCACGCGCTTCTTGACGGGCGGCGGGTTCACGCGGGCGATCTCGGCGAGATCCACCACCACGGACGCGGACTCCGACTCCTTCAAGACGACCTTCTGCTCCCACAGCACGGCGTCCCCGCGCACCACCTGGACGAGCACTTCGCCCGGGTCCGTCGGCAGGGCGACGCCGTACGCGCCCGGCGCGAGCTTGGTGTTGCCTCGGTAGACGTCGAGCCCCTCGGCGGCTCCCTGGACCGTGACCGTGACCGAAGACAGACTCGGCTTCAGCGCGTCGCGCCGCGTCCGCGCGTACTCGACCCGATCGTCCTTGCGGCGCTGCGCAAGCTCGATGGCCTCCCCCCACCTGCCGTAGGCGCTCGCGACGCGCCCGTCCCGCTCGAGGCAATCCGCGAGGTTCATGATCGCGCCGAGCGCGGGGTCGAGCTCGAAGCTCTCCTCGAAGCGCTGGCACGCCTCGGCGATCCTGCCCTCCGCCAGCAGCGCCTTGCCCCGCTTGAAGAGCTGATCGGCGACGGCCGGATCGGCGGCGGCCGTGGCCGGCAGCAGGAGGAGACCGAGCGCCACCGCGGCGCCGAAGGCTCGGTACGTCACGCCCGCAGTCTACAGCCCGCCGCGCCGGGCGGCAGACTTGGCGGAGGCGGTCAGGTGCGCGTGTCCAGCGGGTCGTCCGACTTCGGGGGCTTGGGCGGGTCCTTGGGGGGATCCTTCGGGGGATCCTTCGGCGCGCCCGTCGTCGGTCCCTTGGGGGGCTTCACCGGGACGGGCGGCTTGGTCGGCGGCTCCGCGGAGGGCTCGGCGGACGCGGAGGCCGCCGCGGGCGCGGCGGAAGGATCGGCGGAGGGGGCGGCGGAGGTCGCGATGTCCACGCGAGGAACCTGCGCGCTCGGGCTCTGAGCCGTCGACGGCGCGAGCGGCTTGTGCTTGACCGGCCCGAGGTCGGCGGTGGGAGCCGCGCCCTGTCGGGCCGCTGGGCCGAACGCGCCGAGGCCGAAGAAGAGGCCGGCCACTGCGCCGCCGACGAGCATGGCGCCGAGCGCCACCTTGAGGAAGGTGCCGCGCTCTGGACGCGGCGGGGGCTCCGCGAAGCCCGTCTGGGCGAGCTGCAGCTCTTCGGTGGCGGAGAAAGGCTTCGCGACGCGTGGAGGCGTCCGGACCGACGCGACCGAGGCGACGGCCGCCTCGTTCGTGATCGACGGCGCACCTGCGAGGTACGTGGCGTCGTGATCGATGACGCCGAGAGCCTGCCCGAGCTTGAAGACGGCCTCTCCCGCGGTCCCGAAGCGGGCCTCCGGCTCGCGGTCGCAGCACCGGAGGAACCACGTGTCGTACCGCTCCCCGTAGTCGAAGCCCTTCTGGGAGGGCTTTTGCATCGGCTCGTAGACGACCTGCGCGATCAGCGCCGTGAGCGTCTCCGCGTCCCAGTAGTCCCGTCCGGACAGCATCCGGTTGGCGATGAGCCCGAGCGCCCAGATGTCGGTCTGCGGGGAGATCTTCTTGGACTCCCCCTTCGCCTGCTCCGGCGACATGTACAGCGGGGTCCCGTAGATCTGTCCCGGCGACGTCGCGGTCTTGTGGACGAGATCGCTCGACGCGCTCGACGTGAACTTCGCGATGCCGAAGTCCAGCACCTTGACGTG
Organism: uncultured Polyangiaceae bacterium; assembly: GCA_964492175.1. Lineage (GTDB taxonomy): Bacteria > Myxococcota_A > Polyangia > Polyangiales > Polyangiaceae > Xiheicaenibacterium. The sequence goes on from CAZBJI010000022.1 coordinate 60,621, forward strand.
GTGCGTCCCGTCCTCGCGCTGGGTGATGAAGATGTTCTCGGGCTTCAAGTCTCGGTGGACGATCCCGAGGAGGTGCGCTTTGTCGAGCGCGCGGGCCACGTGCCGGAGGAACGTCACCACGTCCCGCGCCGGCATGGGCCCGGTGTGCGACAGGAAGGCGTCGAGGTCCTCCCCGCGGAGGTACTCCATGACCAGGAACGGCGCGCCCTTGAGCTCCTCGGCGACATCCGCGTCCGTCACGCGCACCACGTGCTCGCTGTCGATCCGGGCGGGCGTGCGCGCCTCTCGGCGGAACCTCTCGAGCGCAGTCTGATCGGCGATGACGGTCGACAGCAAGACCTTCATGGCCAGCTTCTCGTCCGTGTGGACGTGCTGCACGAGGTAGACCTCCCCCATGCCGCCGGCGCCGAGCCGCCTGTCGACCCGGTAGCGACCGCCGACGATCGTCCCCTTGCGGACGCTCTGCTCGGCCTCTTCGTCGCTCTCCGTCATCCCGAGTCCGCTCCTCTGCGAGGTTTCAGAAGCCTACCACCGACTTGCGCCGGGGCGCCCCGTCTCCCGCCTCCGTGAACCGGTGGTGGGTGGTTTCTTAGCCCGGGTTTTTCTGATCTCCAACCGTTAGGATTCTGCCGCAGACCCGTTGGTCAAACAAACTCCGTGCCCAGCGGGGGCACGAGCCGATTCGACGGTCCAGAGCGTCCGGAGTTTTGGGCGCTCTTCACTCCATGGTAATCCCCGGCTTGACCGGGCCTCATCACACGGGTTGCGCTCGGCTCGGCTGATTGTCAGCGCGCGCGTCTGTTTTCGGGTGCCGCAATGCAGAATCGAGGGAAGCGCGGACATCTGCGACTGGTCGAAGGATCAGGGCGCCGGCCCTCGGTCGCCCGCCCGCCGACCTCGGAGCAGGGTCTCGACGCGGAGTCGGTGCCCCCGAGCTCGCGCGGCAGGTCTCGGGCGGCGCTCGACGCCCTCCCCGACGCGCAGCTCGTGATCATCGCGCTCGACGGCGACGGCGGCGCGCTCGAGGTGCTGTACCGCCGCCACGCGCCGTTCGCGATCCAGCTCGCCACGCGGATCGAGGGGTCCTCGCGCGACGTCGAGGACGTGGTGCACGACGCCTTCATCCGCGCGTTCGAGCGCCTGGGAGACCTCGCAGATCCGGTGGCGTTTCGCTCGTGGCTCGGCTCGATCGTCGTCCACGCCGTGCGGTCCAGGCTGCGGAGGCAGCGCCTCATGAGCCTGCTCGGACTGGGCAGAGGTGCAGACCCGGTGGACCTCGACAGCCTGACCAGCCCGGACGCGTCGCCCCACACGCGCGCACAGCTCGCACAGATCTACGCCCTGCTCCGCACGCAGGCGGCGAACGAGCGCATCGCGTGGACGCTGCGCTGCGTCGAGGGTCACGAGCTCGAGACCGTCGCGAAGCTGACGGACTGCTCCCTCGCGACGGTGAAGCGACGCATCTCCAAGGTGCAGAGATTTTTGGAGAGCCATTTCGTGGGCGCCGAGCGTCCTTTGGACGACACGCTACCTTCTCGGGTGGCGGGCTCACCGGAGCCCGACCTCGACGAGCGAGCGGGCGCCCCCGGCGCCCAACCGTCCGATTCCGCCGTCGCCTCCCGGACGCCTCGCCCTGGTAGCCTCAAGAGCCGCACCCCGTCATGAGCCGCCTCCCCACCATCGATCCTCGCGATCTCCGCGACCCGGCCGATCCGGCGCGGGTCGATCGGATCTGGGCTCGGCTCTCGCGGAGCCTCCCCGTCGACGGCACGCGCGCCCTCTCCGGGCGCGCTGCGCCGCGTGGGGGCGTCCCGAGCCGGACGCTGCTCTTCGCGGCGTGTCTCGGCGCCGTCTTCGGCGTGGGGCTGTACGCCGGGCGCGCCACGCTCGCGCCTGGCGCCGCGGAGGACGTCGCCGCGCACCCGGAGGACGCGCCCCTCACGGACGTGTTCGCCGCCGGCACGCGGCAGCGGACGTTCCTGCTCCCCGGCGGAGGGCGGCTCGTGCTCATGCCGGAGTCGCTGCTGGAGGTGATCGAGGTCCGCGCCGGGAGCGTGAAGCTTCATCTCCTGCAGGGTCGCGCGTCGGTGGACGCGACGAACGCGGAGCTCGCGTTCTCCATCGTCGCCGGCGAGGCGCTCGTCGCGGCGCCGGCCGGATCGTCGGTGTCGCTCGCGCGCACGGAGACCGACGTCGACGTCGCCGTCTCGCGCGGCGCCGTGGAGGTGCTGTCACCCTCGGGCCGCCGCGTGGTCCGAACGGGTGAGGTGTCGCGCGTCCCGATCGTCGCGTCGGTGGCCTCGGTCGACGACGCGGCGCTCACGCTCCAGCGCGACGTGGCCTCGCCGCGCAGCTCGGACGACGACGGCGGGCCTCGCGACCCGGCCGATCGCCGCTCGTCGAAGGAGGACGGCGTGGCGTCCAAGGAGGGCGAGACCGCGCCGGTCGCCGTCGCCACCGACGCGTCGCCGAGCTGGCTCGCGCTGGCAGAGAAGGACGGCTTCGAGGACGCGTTCCGCGCCATCGAGGAGCGCGGGGGCCTCGCTCTCGCCGTCACGTCCGCACAGAGCGCGCGCGAGCTCTACTCGCTCAACGACATCGCGAGCTTCAAGGGGAAGAGCGATCTGCGGGTGCGCGCGCTACGCCGCATCGCGGACGAGTTCCCGTCGGACCCGACCGCGGAGACGGCCGCGAGCGAGCTCGCGGCGCTGTTCCGACGTACGGGCAACCACGAGCTCGCGGCGAAGTACGGCGCGCAGGCCATGCAGTCGAAGCGGCTCGGCGAGACGTCGCTGTGCGCGCAGCTCGGCGACACGCCGCGCGACACGCCCGACGCCCGCCGCCAGGCCGCGGCGCTCGCGCGGGACTACCTCGTCAGGTTCCCCGACGGGGCCTGCGTCGAGGACGCCAAGTCGGCCATCGAGGAGGCCGCAGGAGACGGCGCACCGGAAGAGAAGAGCGCGCCGCCTGCGAAGAGCGCCGACGCCCCCAAGGACCCGCCGCCCCCCGAGACGAAGGACAAGCCCGCGCCCTAGCCCGCGCCCCGAGAAGAGGGTGCGCCAGCGTCTCGCTCGAGACCGCCTTGACAGTCCCAGCCGGGGGGCGTAAAGGTTCGCCCCCTTTGGGCTCAGGCAGCCCGGGAGCGCGCATCACCTCCGCGCCCCAGGCACACCTGAACACACGAATCACCAAGCCGGCCCTGCCGGCGATGGACCGCGACCATGAACGCCTCAGCCGCCGAAACCAGCCCCGTCAAGTCCTCCCCGATCGTGAAGTCGTACTCCGCGAAGCCGGCGGAGGTCATGGGGCTGCGTCGGTGGTGGGTGGTGGACGCATCGGATCAGCCGCTCGGGCGGCTCGCGAGCAAGATCGCGGTCGTCCTACGCGGAAAGAACAAGCCGATCTTCACCCCGCACGTCGATACGGGTGACTTCGTCGTGGTGGTGAACGCCGACAAGATCAAGGTCACCGGCCGCAAGGCCCAGCAGAAGATCTACGCGCGGCACAGCGGAGAGCCGGGCGGCTTCCGCTCGGAGCCCTTCGAGAAGCTCATCGTCCGCAAGCCCGAGATGCCGCTCATGCAGGCGGTCAAGGGCATGCTCCCCAAGAACACCCTCGGGCGCCAGCTCCTCACCAAGCTCAAGGTCTACGCTGGACCCGACCACCCGCACGCGGCGCAGAAGCCCGAGCCCCTGAAGTAACCCTGAGGCAAGAGTGAGCTCCATGACCGAGACCATCTACGCGACCGGGAAGCGAAAGACTGCGGTCGCGCGCGTCTGGCTGAAGAACGGCACCGGACAGATCACGGTGAACCAGCGAACGGCGGAGGAGTACTTCGAGCGGGAGACGTCGCGGATGGTCATGCGCCAGCCGCTCGAGCTCATCGAGGTGCTGGATCAATACGACGTCGTCGCGACGGTCGCCGGCGGTGGCCACTCCGCGCAGGCCGAGGCCATGCGCCACGGCATCGCGCGCGCCCTCGTCCTCGGAGACGCAGAGCGGCGCTCTCCCTTGAAGCGCGCGGGGTTCCTCACCCGTGACGCTCGCAAGAAGGAGCGCAAGAAGTACGGACAGCCGGGCGCGCGCAAGCGCTTCCAGTACTCGAAGCGCTAGAGCGCGCACCGCTCGCGCGAGAAGCGAGCAACGATCTTTCCACGCCGCCGCCCGACGAAAATCCGGGACAGGCGGCGTGGCCTTTTGTGTCCGCAGATCATGGTCTCGTGGCGCCCGAAGGGCGGCGCGAGCAAGCTCCATCACGTGAAAGAGCACGTCGGCTGCCGCCATCCGCGCTGACGAAGCAGAAGAGGCCCGCGTCCGAAGACGCGAGCCTCTGCGCGTGACGAGCCGCGCTGGATCAGATCACGGGAACGGCTGGTTGTTCGAGGTGCGGATGAACTCGTTGTACTCCTTGATCACGAGGTCGCCCTGCTTCCACGCGGGACCGTCGGCGCAGTTGCCCATCTTGTCCATGTCG
>CAZBJI010000023.1:0-64935 GCA_964492175.1 uncultured Polyangiaceae bacterium
CGCGCCCGACCCGCCCGCCCGCTCGAAGTCGTCGAGCCCGGCGACGAGATCGCAGCCGTTCGATGCGACGAGCGCCGCCACGGCGGAGGCGAGGGCAGCGCGCCTCGTCACAGCGCCCCCCCGATCCAGAGCCCGACGAGGTCCGGCGCGAGCGCCGGGCGGAGGGCGAGCTCGGGCGCGGTCGGCGGAAGGGCGAACGCGAGGGCGAGGAGGGTCACGCCGGTTGCCGCGGCGACGCCCCCGACCGCGAGCGTGACCGTGCTGATGGTCGCCGAGGTGCGCGCGCCTTCGATCTCCGCCCACCCGGCCGAGGTGCATCGGTCCGCGGGGCACAGGCTCGGGTCATCCCGTGCGTCCGCTGCGCTCGAGAGCGTCGCGGCGCCGAAGCCGGCGCCCACGCCGAGCGTCACGACGCCAGCGGCGCCGACGAGCCCCGCGGCGATCAGCAGGTCGGGCCGCGGGCCGGGAGCCGGCGCGCTCCCACCTCGGAGCGCCTCGTCTCGCGGCTGCTCGACGAGCGGGGGAACGACCACGGTGACCGCGGACGCTCCCGCCTCCACGACGACCGTCCGCTCCCACGGCTGGTACCCTGCCGCCGCCGCGCGGATGACGTAGGTGCCGGGATCGACCGCGAGCGCGACGTCACGCGCCGCCGCCGCGATCTCGGTGTCGCCGCGCCAGAGCCGGAGCCCGGCCTGCGGCGTGGGGACGGACACCAGGAGCTTGGAGAGGCGCGGCTCGAGCTCCTCGATGAACGCCTCGGCCGCCGAGACGTGCCGCGTCTGACCGGTGGAACGGCCGACCCCGATCGCGCGCTTGTAGGTGGCCCACGCCGTCGCGGTCCGCCCCAGGGCCTCGTAGCATTTGCCCAGGTTGAGGAGCGTGCCAGCCGAGGGGTCGAGCCGGTTCGACTCCTCGAACTTCGCGCACGCCGCCTGGGTCTTCCCCTCAGCCATCATGGCGCGGCCCGCTTCGAACAAGGACTGAGCCATCGCCGGATCGGTCGCGTCCTCCCCGGCGCGGAGGCTCGCTGGCGGAGAGAGCAGCGCCCACACGAGCGCGAGGAGATGGACGAGACGCCGCGGGCTCACCCGATCAGCGCTCCGAGAGGACGTCCTCGGGGTTGGCCGGCTTGGGCGGCGCGGTCGGCCGAGGCCTGGCCGGCACGCTCCGGCGTGCGTTCCCGGGATCGCTCGGCGTCGCGCTCGGCGCGGTGCTCGCGCTCGACGCCGACGGCTCGGCGGTCGCGGCGACCGGACCGGCCGCGACGCGTTCGGCGCCGGTCTCGGGACGGAGCGCCTCCGTCGCGGGCGGCGCGCCCGGAGACGGCGCCGCGGCGGCGGCGCTCCGCCGCGCGTCCTCTTCGGCGAGCGCCTCGCTGCGCCCGCGCTCGCGCGCGAGCCACAGGACGGTCAGCGTCGCCAGCGCCGCGGCGCCGGCGATGGCGGCAGCGCGAGCCCGACGCCGGCGAGGCCTCGGTCCCGGCGGGATCGTGGACCAAGACCAGCGCCTCCCGGCGCTCTCCGGCGCCTCCGGCGCGAGGAGGCCGTGGCTCTCGGCGATGCGCGTCGCGCGGCGCGCCGCCTCGCGCGCGATGAGGCCGCCGAAGGGGGCGAGGGCCTGGGCCAGCTCGGCCACGCTCCCGAACCGTGCCTTCGGATCCTTCTCGATGCAGCGCAGGAGGACGGCCGAGAGCGCGTCGGGGACGCCCTGCACGTGGTGCGAGATCGGCGTCGGGACGCCGGTGCAGATGTTCGCGCAGAGCAGCGGCAAGGTGGGGGCGTCGAACGGCGCCTTCCCCGCGATGAGCTCGTAGAGGATCACGCCGAGCGACCACACGTCGCTGCGTTCGCTCGCCTCGGTGGCGGACTCGATCTGCTCGGGGGCCATGTAGAGCGGTGAGCCGAGGACGCTGAGCGTCCGCGTCACCGCCGAGTCGCCTTCGGCGGGATCGCGGACCTTCGAGATCCCGAAATCCAGCACCTTGGCGATCGGGGCGCCGTCGGGGCCCTTCGTCAGGAAGACGTTCGCCGGCTTGAGGTCGCGGTGGATCACGCCCAGGCCGTGCGCGAGCGAGACGCCCTCGCAGACCTCCGCGACGATGTCGACCGCCTCGCCAACCGGCAAGCGCTTGCGCGCGAGGAGCACGGCCCCTAGGTCCTCGCCCTCGAGGTGCTCGAGCACCATGAAGGGCTCGCCGCTCGGCAAGAGGCCTGCGTCCATGACACGGGCGACGTGCTCGCTGCGCAGGCGGGCCAGCACCTTCACCTCGCGCGAGAAGCGCGCCAGGTTCTCGTCCGAGCCCAGCGCCGCGCGCTGGAGGAGCTTCACGGCGACGCGCTGATCGAGGGCGAGGTGGGTGGCCGCGAAGACCACGCCGACGCCGCCGGCGCCGATGACCCGCTCCAGCCGATACTTGTCCGCGATCACGTCACCCGCGCGCGCGCTGACGATGCCTGCCGGTGCGGTGGCGGGCGGTGCGGACATGAGAAGCCCACACGGTACCACACTGTGCTAGCCACCCGTAGGCCGCACTTCTGTTCAGAGCTGCGAGAGCGCCGTGAGATCGCGAGGACGTGCGCGCTCGTCCGCGATACTTTCTAGAGTGCCGGTACGCCCGTTCGGGCGCACGACCTTGCCTTGCTCGTGCTCCGCGTTGGAGCGCGCGCCCCCCGTCGTCTCCTCGAAGGCTGAGTTGTCGAGAGCCATGTCATCGCGGCCTGCGGCGCTTCAACAGGCACAAGCTCGTGCGGCCCGCTGGGCTGCGTGGGTCTCCGTGGTCGGCGCCGGGCTCGCGTTCATCATGAGCTTGGGGCGCCCGACGGGGCTCGGCTTCCCCGAGCCTTGGGCCGTGGGGGCCGTCCTCGCGCTCACGGTCGCGCTCGCGGTCGCGGTGCAACGCGAGGTGCGAGGAGCCAGCGTCGCCCTCGTAGCGCTCTATTCGCTCGCGATCCCGCTCCTCATGCGGGAGCCGTTCGTCACGGAGAAGACCGCCGTGGCGCCGCTCGCGCCCGCCGTCGTCGCCGTGCTCGTCGCGGGGCCCAGGGTGGTGCTGGCCGCGGCGGCGACGCCGCTCGCGATCCTGATCCTGCGCGCGCCTGCGGCGTCGCCCTACGCCGGGCTCGGCTACCTGCTGATCTTCGGCGTGCTCGTGGCGCTCCTCGTAGGTGTGCAGCAGATGATGCGCTCGGCCGTCGATCAGGCCACGCGCAGCTCCGCGCTCTTCGAGGCGCTGGCGCAAGAGACCAACGAGATCATCACCATCTCGGGGCCGGGCAAGGACGGCAACGACGCCGGCGTGCTCTTCGTGAGCCCATCGGTGACGAGGGTCCTCGGCTACCCGCCGGACGAGCCCAAGGGCATGCCGTGGGCCGACGTGATCCACCCCGACGACATCGACAAGATCGCGAAGATGTCGCTGCACATCAGGTCGGCGCCCGGGACCAGCGGCACCGGCCAGTTCCGGATGCGTCACAAGGAGGGCGGTTACCGCTGGATGACGGCACGCGCCACGAACCTCCTGCACCACGCGCACGTCCGCGGCGTGCTCTCCACCTTCGTCGACGTGACGCCGTTCGTGGAGGAGCAGCACCGCGTCGAGACCCAGCTCGCCCACGACGCGGGGCACGACCCCGCGACCAAGCTCCCGAACCGCCGCTCCCTGCGCGAGCGGCTCACGCAGGCGATCGAGGCGGTCACCGGCGGACAGCACTGGTCGCTCCTCCTGTTCGACATCGATGGGTTCAAGCTCGTGAACGACAGCTTGGGACACGACTTCGGCGACAAGCTCGTCCTCGAGATCTCGTCGAGGATGCGTCCGAGCGTCGGAGACCGAGGGACGATCTTCCGGTTCGGAGGGGACGAGATCGCCGTGCTGTGCGCCGAGCAGGACGACCGCGCGTCCTCGCTCGCCAGCGAGATCGTCGTCGCCATGCGGCAACCGTTCAACATCGACGATCGACAGGTGTTCGTGACCGTGAGCGTGGGCGTCGCCTCGGTGCGGCCCGACCACGACAGGCCGGAGGCGGTCCTCGGGGACGCCGACGTGGCCATGTACCGCGCCAAGGAGCGCGGCCGAGACTGCGTCGAGATCTTCGACGAGAACATGCGCGTCCGGGCCAAGCGCCGCCACGAGATGGAGCAGGCGCTCCGCTGCGCGCTGGAGAACGACGAGCTGCGCCTGGTGTTCCAGCCGAAGGTGCTGGCGGTCGAAGGGCGGCTCGTAGGCTTCGAGGCGCTCCTCCGGTGGACGTCCGCGAAGCTCGGACCGATCCCGCCCGCGGACTTCATCCCGCTCGCCGAGGAGACGGGGCTCATCGTCCCGATCGGCCGGTGGGTGCTCGAGCGCGCGTGCGCGGAGCTCCAGGCCTGGAAGCGCCGGTCGCCGCGCGTCGCGGGGCTCAAGATGGCGGTGAACCTCTCCGGTCGCCAGCTCCTCGGGCAGGAGGACTTCGCCGCCGAGGTGAAGACGATCCTGGAGCGCTTCGACGTCCCGCCGTGGAACCTGGAGTTCGAGGTCACCGAGAGCCTGCTCATGACGAACGCGGCCCGCTCGGTGGATCGGCTCCGGCAGCTCAAGGATCTCGGCATCAAGATCGCGATCGACGACTTCGGCACGGGCTACTCCTCGCTCTCCTACCTGCGCAAGTTCCCCGTCGACGTCGTGAAGGTGGACCGCTCCTTCGTCACCGGCCTCGGCACCAGCAAGGAGGACGCGGCCATCGTGCACCTCATCGTGACGCTCGCCCAGGCGCTCGGCCTCGAGACGGTGGCGGAGGGAGTGGAGACCGAGACGCAGCTCGCGGAGCTCCGCCAGCTCGGCTGCGACCAGGCGCAGGGCTACCTCATCGCGAGGCCCCTGGAGGCGGTGGACGCGGACACCTTCATCGAGCGTGCCTTCGGGTTACCGCGCGAGCCCCGCTCGGTCCGCGCCGCCGCCGAGTAGCTGCGCGCCGGCCGAAGGCGTCGGCGTGGAGTCGGGCGCGGGGGCGGGGAGCCGGGAGGGGGCGACGACGAAGACCGGCTGGAGCTCGGTGAGCGCCCGGTGCTCGTCCGGGAAGTGTCGCTCCAGCCACGCCGCGCAGCGGCGCGATCGCCCCGTCGTCACCTGGAGCTTGACGGAGAGATCCACGCACTTCCGATACGCGCTCTTGGCGCGCGCGAGCTGGGGCTCGGCGGCGTCGGCGCCCTCCGCGACGTAGATCTGCGCCCAGAGCTGCCCCTGCATCCTCGCGGCGAGCGCAGCCGCGTCCACGGTGGGCTGAGGAGGCGGGACGGGACGCTGGTCCAGGATCTCCAAGAGGGCCTTCTCGGCGCGGTCGATCAGCGCGCGTTTGTCCTTCACCGAGGTCGCGTCGCCCTTGCGCACCCTCGCCTCGAGCGCGGCGCGGACGAGCGGCATCGCGATCTCGAGCTGCGCTTCTCCGAGCGCCACGAGCGTCCGGCCGAGGGCGCGCGAGGGCTCGGTCCCCGAGGCGGGCAGATCGCGCGAGACGACACCGATCACGGTCTTCCAGCCGGCCATCGCCTTGGCCGCGTTCCCGAGCGCTGCGTGGGCGCGCGCGAGGAGGAGGTGCGCTCGGGCGCGATCGTCGAGATCGAGCTTCTCGATGAGCTTCATGCGCTTGCCGAGGAGATCGATCACCTCCCGCGGCTGGCCGTCCCGCTCGAGCTCCTCGGCGATCGCGAGGGCGAGGCGCGCTGCCTCGGGCCCGACGCGCAGCCTCAGGAGCTGCTCCTCGGCGGCGCGCGCGCGCGGCGTGTCGCCGAGGGCGAGGGCGAGGAGGACCGCGTCGCTCAGCGCGTGCCGTGTCTCCAGCTCCTTCGACCCGATGGCGCCCGCACGCTCGAAAGCGTCCAGCGCGCCCGAGAAGTCCGCGATGGAGAGGAGCGCCTGCCCGCGAAGGACCAGCCCCTTCCGGACGAGATCGCTCGGCGGCAGGCCGCTCTTCGGGTCCACCAGCGTGGCCAAGACGTCGAGGGCCTCTCGCAGCTTGCCGGCGCGTCGGAGCGCGTGCGCCGCGTTGAACAGGAGCTCCGGGACCGGCTCGCAGAGGAGCCTGTCGCCGGCGCGGCACCCGGGCAGGAACGCGTCGACGGCGCGCGCGTAATGGCGACCGGCCTCTCCGTGCAGCGCGCGGGACCGCTCGGGGCCCGCGCGGGAGGCCTCGGCGAGCGTCGAGTCCCCGCGCCTGCGCGCGGCGTGACCCTGGACCGCCGCCAGCAAGTTGCACGCCTGGGCGCGCTCGCTCGGGACGGGAAGTGCGCAGGAGGCGTCCCTCAGCCGCGCGACGTCCTCGTCCAGCCGCGCCGTGCAGCTCTCCGTGCGGTCGGCGCGCTCCGAGAGGCGCATCACGACCTGTGTGTAGAGCTCGGCCGCCGTGGTGGACGCCGGGCCGACCGGACGAGAGAAGGCCACCGCGCGCAGCCGGGCGGCCGCCGCCTCGAGCCGTCCGGCCGCGATATCACGCTCGCCCTGGGCGAGCTCGTCCGACGGAGAGGCGCCTGGCGCGAGGGCCTCCAGCACGGGCGTGAAGCAGGCGACGTCCGCCCGTGCGCCCACCGAGACGCAGAGGCACGCGAGGACGACGGCGAGCCCGAGGGCGTTCACGAGGTACGGATCTCCACGAGGGCCTGGGACAGCTCGCCGGCCCCGAGGTTCCTCAGACGCCCGCGAAGCCGCCGAGGGGCATGTCCAGGGCCGACGTGTCCTCTTTGGCGAGGATCTCGGCCGTGTGCTTGGCGTGGGGGAGGATGTTTCGGACGAAGTAGGTCGCGACGTGGACCTTCCCTTCGTAGAAGGCCCGCTCGGCCGCGCCAGCCTCGCCCGCGGGGAGCGCCTGGAGCGCCGCGTCCGCGATCCGCGCGGCGTCGCAGAGGAGCCACGCGCAGCAGAGCTCGCTCATCATCTCGAGGACCCGGTTGGCCGCGAGCGGGACCATCTCCATCCGGCCCGACTGGAACCAGGAGAGCAGCCGCATCGCCATCCCCGCGACGGCCTCGTGCGCGACCCCCAGCTCCTTCACCAGCGCGCCGATGCGCGCGTGCTTCTCGTTGTCGGAGATGAAGCGCGCGACGTCGCCGAGGAATGCTTGGAGGTTCTGGCCTCCCGCCTGCGGCAGCTTGCGCCCCACGAGGTCCATCGCCTGGATGTGGTTCGTGCCCTCGTAGATGCTGAAGATCTTGGAGTCTCGAGCGCACTGCTCGACCGGGTGGTCCTTCATGTAGCCGGCGCCCCCGTACGTCTGGATCGCGAGCTCGCACACGTGGAACGCCTGATCCGTGGAGTAGGCCTTCACGAGCGGGACCAGGAGATCGACCTGCCCCTGATGGTACGCGGCGGCCGCGTCGTCCTTGCCCTTGAGCGCCTTCACGTTGTCGCTGTGGAAGGCCAGCTTCATGATGAGCGCGCGGGGCCCTTCGACGCGCGCCTTCATCTCGAGGAGCATGCGCCTCACGTCCGCGTGCTCGATGATCGGGACGCGCGGCGCGGTGGGGTCCTTCCAGCTCGTGATGGGGGCGCCCTGCTTGCGATCCTTGGCGTACTCGAGCGCCGACAGGTAGGCCGCGGAGGCGACCGAGACGCCCTGGATCCCGACGCCGATGCGCGCGCTGTTCATGAGCATGAACATCTGTTGGATGCCGACGTTCTCGGCCTGCCCGACGACCTCGCCGATGCACTGCCCGTCGTCGCCGAAGTTGAGGACGCAGGTCGCGTTCCCGTTGATGCCCATCTTGTGCTCGACGGACGCCACGACGACGTCGTTCCTGTCCCCGAGCGAGCCGTCGTCGTTCACCCGTACGGCGGGGACGATGAAGAGCGAGAGCCCCTTCGTCCCGGGCGGCGCCCCGTCGACGCGCGCGAGGACGAGGTGCACGACGTTGTCGGTGAAGTCCTGATCACCGGCCGAGATGAAGATCTTGGTGCCCTTGATGGAGTACTTGCCGTTCTCCAGGCGCGTCGCGCTCGTCCGCGCCGAGCCTACGTCGCTCCCTGCGTGCGGCTCGGTGAGGCACATCGTCCCGCCCCACACGCCGTGGAGCATGTTGCGGCAGTAGCGGGCGCGCTGCTTGGGCGTCCCGAAGTGAGCGATGACCTCGGCCGCGCCGTGGGCGAGGCCCCCGTACATGTTGAAGGCCGGGTTGGAGCCGCAGAGGAACTCCTCCACCGCGCACGTCAACATGTGGGGCGCCCCTTGGCCGTCGAACTCGGGCGACGTCGAGAGCACCTTCCACCCGGCCTCGTAGAGCCGCTTCCACGCGGCCTTGAAGCCGGTCGGCGTCTTGACCCGCCCCTCTTCCAGGCGGCACCCCTCGCGGTCTCCCACCGCGTTGAGCGGACCGAGGACCTCGCAGCAGAACTTGTAGGCCTCGTCGATCACCATGTTGCACTCGTCTCGGCCCCACGCCTCGTAGGGCGCCTTGCCGAGCAGCGGTGTCAGCGGGAACTGTTCGAAGAGGAGGAACTTCGTCTCGCGGAGATCGGCCTGGTAGCGGTTCTGCGGGGTGCTCGACACGGTGGCCTCCTCGGATGTGCTGGCGGCCCGACGGTCGCGAGACGGCCCGCGACGTCAGGTCCACCGCTCGGCGCGCGAATGTTTCGCGTGCAAACTATCCGTGGTCTAGCACGTCGCTGCGCCGCGTCAAAGGGCCCGATTTCACGCAGATTCGTGGGGCGTGCGGGACCCGGCGCGCCGCCGAAGCAGCCCGAGGAGGGCGAGCCCAGCGATCGCCAGCCAGCCGCCGCTCGAGGCGCCCGCGCCCGAGGCGCGGCAATCGCAGCCATCGTCGCCGAGGTCGCTCTCGGATCCGCCGGGCGCCGCCGGCGGATCCCCGGCAGGATCGGTCCCCGCGACGTCTTCGTCGTCCATCAGCCACAGGTCGCCGTCGGGGCCGCGCAGGACGATGGGGCGGGCGCGCAGCGGGGCGCCCTCGGGGATCGCGGCGAGGTCGGCGTCCGAGAGCAGCTCGGCGACGAGGGGCGAGAGCTCCCAAGCTCGGGCGGAGCGCACGTCGACGGGCGCGCGCCGGACGCCGCGGTCGACGATCCACACCTTGGAGGCGTCGCTGGCGGACGAGACGACGCGGGGCCGCGCGTCGAGGCCGGGGCCCTCCGCGAGCGAGCCCAGCACGCCGCCGCTTACGCCGATCTCGTCCCAGAACGCCGAGAAGCGCCAGGCGGTGGCGGAGTCCGCGTCCTGCACCTTGCGGCGCACGCCGGACGGCACCGTGAAGCTGCACGACATGGTCTGGGGGCTGCCGCCGAGCTCGGGGGAGATCGGCGAGCCGTCGGAGGCGTAGCCGCGCACCGCGTGCTCGAGCCCGTCGAACAGGCTGAGCGGCGGCCCGACCTCGAAGCCGTGCGAGCAAGGCCCGAGGGACCCGCACGCGTCGCGCGCGAAATCGGCCAGGATGGGGTGTCCGACGGTCGCGCCGTCCCCCTTCTCCCCGTCGAAGTAGAGGCGCGCTTCGATCGAGGTGTCGAGGTCGCCGGGCGAGGCGGCCCACCCGCTGATCGTCTCGCACGTCACGGCGTCGAGCACGCCCTGCGCCGGGTCGACCGGGGGCCCGAGGAGCGCCTGATACGAAGTGACCAAGGAGAGGTACGGGGGCACGTAGACGGTGCCGACGCCGCTCACGTTCTGGCGGAGGTTGAAGTGGAGGTGCACCGTCGTGGGGGTCCCGCCGAACTCGTTCGACACCATCCCGAGGCGCTCGCCCTTGGCGACGTCCTGCCCGACGGAGACCTGCACGTTGCCCATGTGGAGGTAGTCGTAGCGTGTGCCGTCGGCGGCCGTCACGTACACGCTGTACGTCCCGACGTTCGTCACCGCGCCCGCCTCGGACGCTACGACCCAGTGCACGTTGTCCTCGCACGTGGCGGCGCGGATGTCCTGGCCCTGGTGCCCCGTGCCCGATGGGCAGAGCGGCATGTCCCAGCTGCGCGTCTCGCAGTAGTTGTCCCACCACGGGTAGCTGAAGTTCTCCACGTCGCACTGCGACCCGCCCGGTCCTTGGCCCCCGCCGTGGCCCCACACCTGCGAGTTCGCGAACGACGGCGCCGCCTCGACCGGGTACCGCATCCCGGGCGCGTACACGTTGTTGTCGACGCGGCCTTGCCCGGAGCCCGCGACGAGGGTGCCGGGCGGCTGGTAGGTGAAATCGTCGGCCCGCGCCTCGAGCGCGACCCCGAGCACGAGCCCGGCGACGAGCGCGGCGCAGAGGGGGAGCTTCACCGCGCACCTCCGTCGAGGAAGGAGCCACCGACGAAGACCAGGTCGTCGGCGACGCCGGTGACGAACGAGGAGTCGGCGCAGCGTGGATCCTCGCTCGGCCGCGAGCACTCTACCTCCACGACGTAGGAGACGCCGTGCTCGCGCCAGGTGACGCTCCAAATCAGCTCGTTCTGCGTCACGAAGGCGGGCAGACCCCCGCGGACGCGGGCGGGGCCCTCCGCCGCCGGGATCCCCTCGTACGAGTGCGAGATGCGCGTGGCGCTCACGCTGACGGTGACGCCGGCGTGCGCGTCGGCGCCGCGCGAGGAGAGGGCCGTGAAGGCCGGCCGCACGACCAGCTCGGCGGGGCCGGCGAGGTCCACGTCGCGCGGGACGAGCACAGGGACGCGCGAGCCCTCCACGCTCGCCCTGGCGCGTGGGGACAACGCCGCGAGCGCCTCACCGTCGATGGCGGACCTCGGCGGCCACGCGATCCGCGCGACGTCGACCGCCTTGTGGACGGGCAGATCGCGCGCGCGCGTCGGCAGCTCCCCGTCGGGGGCCTTGGTCTCGGTCGAGGTCACGGGCCCGCGATCACAGCCCGCCGAGACGAGCGCGGCGGCGAGGACGGCACGAGGGAGCTGCGGCATGGGACCGTCGAACACTCCCTCGGCGCGCGGCCCGCCGAAAGCGGGAAAACGTCGCCCCAGGCCTTGCCTACAGGGGCGCCGCGGAGGTGGGGAAGGCGTGAGCCAGGGGGGCGCGGGGTTTCCGCCGGGCGAAGGTGCGGTACCCTCGGGTCATGCTGAAGAGCGTTCGGGTGCCAGCGGCGTTCGAGCCGCCTTTCGAGAGGGCCGAGCGGTTCGTCGAGCAGCTCTTCTCCGACTTCCAGCGACGCCCGGAGGAGGGAACGCTGCACGTCGGAGGCGAGCGCTACGTCCTGGTCCGCGCCGAGAGCCTCTACCTCACGTGGTTCGAGGCGCTCGCCGCCGCGTTCGGGGACGAGGCGGCCGAGGAGTTCGTCTACAACACCGCGCGGGAGATCGGCCGCAGCGACTCGGCGGCCTTCTCGAAGCGCCTCGGACTGACGGACGGGCTCGATCGGCTCTCTTCTGGGCCGGTCCACTTCGCGCACGCCGGGTGGGCGCTCGTCGACATCCTCGGAGACAGCCGGCCAGCGATGGATGAGAGCTACTACCTCCACTACTACCACCCGAACACGTTCGAATCGGAGGTCGTCATCCGGCGGGACAAGAAGCTCGAGCGGTGCGGGTGCCTGTTCAGCGCCGGTTACTCGGCGGGCTGGTGCAGCGACGCGTTCAGGGTCGAGGTCCACGGCCGAGAGATCCAGTGCGTCGGTCGGGGCGACCCGAAGTGCGAGTTCATCATGGCGCCGTCGCAGAAGCTCGACGAGCTGGCGAAGGCGCTGCGCGGCGGATGAGCCAGTCCGCCAAGCCGCCGCCCGGCGTGGTGCTGGCCCCGCTCTCCGCGAGGGTCTTCCAGGTGCTCGCGCAGTACACGGCGTTCCCTTGGCCCGTGATGCTGGCGCAGTGCCGACGTCACGACATCGATCCGGCCCTCCTCTCTCCCTCGGATCTCGTGAAGGTGCTCCCCCACCTGGTGGAGGGCGTCGCGAGGTTCACGAGCCCCGAGAAGGGAGAGGCCGTGCGGGAAGCGCTCGAGCGCTTGACCGTGGTCCGCTGAGCCGTGGTCGACGTCCTGATCGTCGGGGGCGGGGTCTTCGGCGCAGCCGGCGCGATCGAGCTCCGCGCGCGCGGCGCGGACGTCACGCTGCTGGATCCGGGGCCGCTGCCGCACCCGGACGCGTCCTCGACGGACATCTCGAAGCTCATCCGGATGGACTACGGCGGCGACGCCTTCTACGCCGCGCTCATGGAGGAGTGCCTTCGGGGGTGGCGCGCGTGGAACGCCCGGTGGCCGCGTCCGCTCTTCCACGAGACCGGGCTGCTCGTCCTCTCCAGCGCGCCGATGTCCCCGAGCACGTTCGAGGGCGCCAGCTACGATCTGCTCCTCGCGCGGGGCCACGCGCTGGAGCGGCTCGACGCGGACGCGATCGCGACGCGCTTCCCAGCGTGGAAGCCCGGACGCTACGTCGACGGGTACCTGAACCCGGAGGGCGGCTGGGCGGAGAGCGGCCGGGTGGTCGCGGCCTTGCTCGACGAGGCTCGCGCCGCCGGCGTGGAGGTGCGCGGCGGCGCGAGGGTGCGACCTCTCGCGGGGACCGGGGCGGTCGAGTCCGTCGAGACGGAGAGCGGCGAGAGGTTCCGCGCGGGCGCGGTGGTCGTCGCCGCCGGCGCGTTCACGCCGATCCTCGTGCCGGAGCTCGCAGATCGCCTCACGCCGATCGGCCAGCCCGTGTTCCATTTCGCGCCGCCCGAAGGTGCGCGCCTCACGCCGCCCTGGTTCCTGCCTTGGGCGGCGGACATCGCCGGCACGGGTTGGTATGGCTTCCCGCTCGCCGAGGGCGTGCTCAAGATCGCCAACCACGGGCCCGGGCGCCGCGTGGATCCCGGTGCGCCCCGCGCGGTGGGCCCCGAGAAGGAGGGGCTCTTCCGGGCGTTCGTGGAGGGGAGCCTGCCGGCGCTCTCGGGCGCGGCCATCGAGAAGACGCGGCTCTGCCTCTACTGCGACAGCTTCGACGGCGACTTCTTCCTCGACGCCCACCCGGCGCGGCCGGGGCTCTTCGTCGCCTCGGGCGGGAGCGGACACGCGTTCAAGTTCGCCCCGGTGATCGGCGGGATGATCGCCGACGCCGTCGCGGGGGAGTGCCGGGAGCGCCGCGCGCGCTTTCGGTGGAGAGAGCGGAGCGCGCCGCGGTTCGAGGACGCCCGGTTCACCGGGTGACGCTCGGCGCGGGCGCGCCGCTGCTCCGTCGCGTCAGCAGGGCGTGCACGCGCACGTGTCGGGCGCGCAGGTGACCGTCGGGGGCGGCGTCCCGGCGCAGTCGGAGGTGCAGGCCCCCGATCCGCAGTCCACCGTCGTGCCGACGCACGCGTCGTCCACGCAGGTGATGTCGCAAGGGCCGTCGGCGCAGGCGAAGACGACGTCGCCGCACGCGTCGGTGCCGCCCTGGCAGGTGAGCGTGCAGGCGTGGGCAGGCGGGCAGGTCACCGTGGCGACGTCGCAGGCGTCGACGCCGTCGCAGACGACCTCGCACGCGTAATCCGGCGGGCAGGTCAGCGTCGCGCCGTCGCAGACGCCCGGTCCCGTGCAGTCGATGACGCACACGTTCTCGTTCGTGCAGCCGCCCGTGCACGCCGGAGGGCACGCCGACGACCCGGGGGGCGCGGTCGGTGGATCACACGAGCCGCCCCCGACCCCCGTCGCCGTGCTCGACGCGGTCGCTTGCCCGGTGCTGCCTGTCGCGCCCGTGGCCGTCGCGTTGCCGCTCGTCGTGCCGGTGCTGGAGGCCGCCGTCGCCGTGACGGAGGCGCCCCCGCCACCGCCCGTGCCCGACGTGGCGTCGTCGCTGCACGCGCCGGACAGCGCGCCCGCGAGCCCGAGCACGAGGGAACCCCGAAACCAACCATGTTGCATGATGCCTCCTCCCAGCGCCGCGCCGCGAGCGCTCGGTCGTCCGTCATTCGGTGGTGAACGTGCTCGAAGAGAGCGTCTGGTTGCCGCTCTCCTCGATGGCCAGGACCTCCCAAGCGTACACGGTCCCCGGCTCCAAGAACTCGTTCGGCAGGGTGAGGCTCGTCACCGCGGGCTGCAGGTACATGCTCAGGCCGCGCTTGCCGATCATGTGCGGGTGCGGCGCCTCCGTCTTCTCCACGATGAGCTGGTACGAGATGATCGTGACGGGGCCGCCGGTGATGGTCTCCGTCACCGGGGCCCAGCTCATCACGACGTCGAGCGGCGGCACCACGGCGTCCTCGAGCGGCGTGAGGAGCGCCGGGCCCGCGGGGATGTCGTGCGTCAGGAGCGCGGTCCCGATCGTCACCATCCCGTCCGTGGTGGGGCCTCGGAACGTGTAGTTCCCCTCGGGGAGGCTCAGCAGGAGCTCGTCGAGCGGCACGTCGGCGTTCTCGGGCTCGACCGACTCGAAGAAGAGCTCCGTCAGGCCGAGATCGTGGAGCCTCCCGTGGCCCTCGAAGCTCAGGACCTTGCCCTCCGGCCCCACGACCTCGATGCGCTGCCAGCCCTCGCCGTCGAGCGCGCCCTGGAACCCGGTGTCGAGGTCGGTGGCGTTGTGCTCGATGTTGAGCTTCGCTTCCTTGAGGGCGATGACGGGAGCCCCGCCCTCGCCCCCGGTCCCGGAGGAGCTGGTCGCGCCGGTCGTGGCGGCGCTCGAGGTCGAGGGGCCAGCGGTGGCGGACGGATCACACGCGCCGCCGCCGCCGTCGTCGTCCTCGTCGTCGTCACAGCCGTGGGTCAGCAGCGCGAGCGCCGCCGCCGACGCGAAGAGCGAGGGCCAGACGCCGCGAGGGTGACGGCGCCAGGAGACGTCGGGTGATCGCATGACTCGAACCTCCACGCCGGCCAGCGCCGGCGCCCGGCGTCCAGCACGCGCCGTGCCGTCCCGCGCCAGGGCGATCCTCGGGAGGTCGGGATCGTCGTCGCGGCGAACCGTCCGGTCTCGAGGACGAGGTCGTCCTCTCCGCCGGACATCGCGGCGCGCTCAGCCCGAGACGTCGCTGTGCTTCTTGATCACGACGCGGAGCTTCACCGTCGCGCTCGCGTACGGGAGGAGCTCGAGCTTCCAGGTGAGGATGCCGTTCTCGTCGGGCGCGTTGGAGCCGGTGGTCTCCTTCGCGACGACCTCGATCTTCACCTTCTCGATCTCGGACACGGGCACCCGCTCGCTCACCGTCACGGCCTTCGGCTCGCGCCCGAGGTTGTGCACCCGGACGCGGATGTCGTTCGCCTGGGTGAACCACGAGCCCAGCCAGCTCGTCTCGTCCTTGCGCGACTCGACCTCCCGGTGGACGCGCAACGCCGGGTCCGGGTTCCACCCGAGCGCCACCTTCTCTCCGGGGGCGATGAAGCCGACGCGGGTCTTGCCGACGGCGCCCCCCCGCCGGATCAAGTCGACGGGCCCGGCGAGGATCGGCCCGCTGGCGGCGTTGACGAACGTCGTCTTCGGGATGGCCGCCGCGACGAGCTCCGGCGTCACGACGAGCTCGAGCTCGGCCGGCGCGTCGAACGCGCCGAGCGGGACGGCGTGTGGTCGCCCGTCGCTCGGCACCGAGACGCGCGCCGGGGCCGTGACGGATCGCGCGACCCCGCCATCCTCGATGCCGGGCATCTCCGACGAGCGCCGGACCGCGGGGGCGCCGCCGAGCCCCGCCTCGTGGATCTGCTCCTCCCGCGCCTCCACGACGAGCGGCCCCTTCTTCCGGCTGACGAGCCGATCGGTCGCCAGCGACGGGATGGCCGCGCCCAAGGAGGCGCGCTCCGTGGAGAGCCGGAGCTCGACGTCGCTCCAGTCCTCGCCCGTGTTCTGCCAGACGACGCCCTCCGTCTCGAGCGAGACGCGGGCGGGGGACTCGCTGAGGGTGGCGCGGTGGCGCGGCCGCCAGCAGGCGTTCGGCGCCAGGTACTCGACGGAGAGCGTGGCGCGGCCGCTCGCGGCGGCCTCGACGTCGATCTCGACCCGGGCCTGGACGAGGGGCTCGACTCGGCCGGCCGCGCGGCGCTTCTCGCGCTTCCGCTCGAGGATCCGCCGCTCCTCCTCCACGGCCTTCGTGTTCGCCGCGATCTTCTCCGCGAGCGCCCGCGAGCGGACGACGAGCTCCTCGTATCCAGCGCGGCGCGCCGCGTCCATGGGGCGAGCCCACGCGGTGTCCTCGGCGATCTCGTCGAGGAACGACACCAAGAGCCGGTCGGTATCATAGGCCTCGCGGTGCAGCCGGCGAGCGCGGCCCTCCAGGTCCTCCACCGCTGCCTCGGCTCGGCGGATCTCGTCGTCGATCTCCTCGGTCTCCTCGACGACGCGGGTCCGCACCACGCGGGCGTCCGTCACCTCGAAGCCCGGCTCCAAGAAGCGCGCCGCGAGCGAGCGGTCCACGAGCACGGGCGCGACGCCCTGGATCACGAGCCGCGCCCGCCCCGCGGAGAGCGTGACCTCGCCCCGCCGGGTGACGAGCGCGCGATCCTCGAGCACGACGACCGAGGACGGCGGCGCGGCGGTCGGCTGGAGCTTGGGCTCGGTCACTCAGTCCCTCCTGTTGCCGCCCAAGAGCTCGAGCTTGGCGGGCAGCTTGACGGCGTAAGTTGCGTGGAGCTCCAGCTTCGCCTTGGGCTCGAGCCGCACGCGCCAGGCGTAGCCGCCACGGAGCGGCTCCTCCGAGGCCGGCGGCTCCCAAGGGCGCCACGGTGGCTTCGTCTCGATGACCTCGACCCGGAGGTCTTCCTCGCTCTCCGCTGCGACGGGGACGCGCTCGCGCACCTCCACGTCGGCGGCTTCCGCCTTGTGGCTGATGAGCTCCACGCGGATCTGGTGCCTCAGGACCAGCGAGCCGCCCATCAGCCCAGCCTTCTCCTCCTGGAACCAGACGTTGCGCGCCACCTTGATCGCCTGCTCCACGCCGAGCCCGACCGAGAAGGCCCCGCGCGGGGCGACGGCCCGGAGCTCGATGCCCAAGAGGTAGCCGCCCCCCACGTACACGTCACAGGGGCCGGGCAGGAGCGGCACCTCCAGCGGGCTCTCGAGCTCGGCGACCCGAAACACGTCCTGCGTCTCGCGCGGGACGACGACGAACCGAAGGGCGCACGGGAGCGTGGACGCCGACAAGGGGATCGCGTGCAGATCCCCGTCGGAGGGGACGTCCACGGGGGCCGCGGCCTCGTACAGCGCGTCGAACCCTGCGACGGGCTCCGGCGGTCGGTACCGGCGCGGGAGGCGGCGCTGCATGATCCGCGTCGCCTGAGCCTGGGCGGCGTCGAGCGCCGCCGCGAGGTGCGGCGCGGCGTCACCCTTCAGGGATCTCGACGCGTCGAGGTACACCTCTTCGCGAGACGCGAAGCGGAGCTGGCCGCTCGCCGCCTCAGCGCTCGGCATCCGGAGCCCGCCGAACGCGAGGAGCCGCTCGTCGGGCTCGATGATCGGCGGCGCAGCGCTCGCCGCCTCCTTCTCCGGCCCGGCCTCCGATCGGGTGAGCGCGCGGGCCCGGCCGTCCCTCGGCGGCGGCGGGGCGGTCGCGGGGGGCGGGGAGCCCATCCCGAGCATCGCGCCGCCGAACACGTCCGCTCCCCGCGCGGCGCCCCCCATCGGGGGCGGTCCGCCGGGTGCAAGTGCTGCGAACGCTTGCGCCTGCATCGGGGGCGGGGGCGCCGCGACCGGCGACCGCAAGGCGGTCGGCGTCGCGTCGTCGCTGGACGCGCTTCGGGTGGCCGCGGGCGGGGCGGCGCGCGCGGCGGGCCGCGCCGCGCCGCGCCGCCTCGCCCGCTTGTAGTCCGAGAACAGCGCGCCGACGTCGCCCGGCGGGGGCCGCCACCGCCGCTGCGGGGGAGGCTGCGCGCGGCCGATCCTCAGGCTGGTGAGCTCCGGCAGATCGCACCGCCCCATCAGGTTCGCGCTGCTCACGGCGACGCGGGCGCTCGTCCAGTCCTCCCCCGACGCCTGCTGCACCAGGGCGCGCAGCTCCAGCGTCGCGGTGTCGGCGCGCGGATCGATGCGGAGGGCGTACGACGGCGCCCAGCGCGCGGTCGGGATCGCGTACCGCACCGACACCGTGAGCTCCGCCGATCCTTCGCGCGGCTGCAGCGTGAAGACCGCCGCCTTGCGGAGCTCGTCGGGGGCCGGCGCGCGGGCGCCCTCGGTCCGCTGCACGCGCTCCCGGAGGTCGATGACGCGGCGCTGGGCCTGGTCGACCTCGCGCGCGAGCTGCGCCCGCTCTCCGGCGAGCCGCTCCATTTCTTGGACGCGGAAATCGAGGAGCGAGAGCCGGGCCGCCACGTCGATCTGCGGAGGCGGGACGCCCTCCGTGGCGGGCGGGCGCCGGTAGACGCTGGCCCGCTCCACCATCGCTCGCACGCGATCGACGTGGAGGAGGGCGTGCTCGAGCTTCGCGAGGGAGAGCTCCGCCGCGCGGAGCGCCTCTTCGTCCGGGGTCTCGCCCCGAAGCGCCGCCGCCTCGAGCGAGATCCGCAGGTCCACCGCGACCGCCGGGCCCTCCACGCCGAGCTGCACCGACCCGTCGTCGAGCAGGAGCGGGAGTCCGCCGACGCGCACGGTCCTCGAGCCTTCGGCGCGGCCTGCCAGCGAGCCGACGCGCGTGATCACCGCGCCGTCCCGGTGGACGTGCACGGACTCGATCCGCGTCGCCAGCGCCACCTCCTCCAAGCGGCCAACATCCCAAAGGCCCGAGCCGAGGTCAAGCCGAGCCCGGGCTCGCGACGCTTCACGCGCGGCCGATCCGCGGCCGAGCCCGGGAGGCCGCCTGATCGTCTTACTTGAGGAGCCGCATGATCGCGCGCTCCGGCGACGCCTCGATCCAGTAGATGGCGTCGTCGTCCGCGGCGATCGCGGTGGGGCCCTCGAGGCCTTCGGCGATGGGCAGGATCCCCGTCGCGCGCGCTCTGCCGAGCGCGATGATCGAGCCGGCCGCACCTTCGCCGCCGAGGACGGTGACGTAGAGGAGAGCGTCGTCGACGGCGAGGCCGGCTGGTCCAGCGAGGCCCGTGGCGAGCGCGCGCCCGATCCCGCTCGTGTTCTCCCGCACGACCGAGCCGTCCACGAAGTCCGCCACGTAGACGCCTTCGGGCGTGAGCAGCAGCGAGCTGGGCTGGGCGAGGCCCCCAAGCACGGTCTCGGGCTCGCTGTCTCCGTCGAGGTAGAGGCGTCGAAGCTGACCCCCTCCCATGTCTTGGCTTACCCAGAAGAGGCGGGGCCAATCCTTCGCGTGAGACTCGACGCCGAGATCGTAGGCGAACACGGTATGCAGGACGATCTTTTCGACCGCACCGCCGTCGATGTGGACCGAACCGATGGATCCGAACGGGCTGATCGAAGAAAAGTAGACCGCCCACCCGTCGGTCGACACGGCGCCCGCGCCACCGACGACGGGCGCGAGCAGCGTCGCGGTGTCCTGGTCCTTCGCCGAGCGCCACACGCCCGCGTCCGATCCCCAGAGCACCCAGTCCTCCGTGACGACCAGGCTGTGCGCCGCGCCGGCCCCCGCCGAGACGACCTCCACGGCGCCGCCCACCTTCGGGACGCGACGGACGGCGCCGTCGTCGCGGGAGGTGACGTAGACGTGCGTGTCGTCGATCGCGAGGTCGCTCGCCTCGAAGCCGACGGCCAGCGCGCAGAGCTCGTCGTTGCAAGGGACGGGGCCCGTCGAGCCGCTCGAGGCGGCGTCGATCGACGCAGCGCTCGAGGCCTGCAGGCCGCTCGAAGAGGCGACCGCGGCGCCACCGCCGCCTCCGTCGTCCCGCAGCACGAGCACCTCGCTGCAGCCAAAGGAAACGATCGCGAATGCGAGCAGGGTGCGGCGGAAGGGCATACACGCTCGGTAGCGCGGCTCGCCGAGGTGAGCCATCCGGCATTTCGCGACGTGCTCGTTCGGCGGAGCCGGACGAAGCGGCGAGGCTCTGAGCCGACGAGCCGCCACGCGCGCGGCCTCGCCCTCGCGGACCCGGTGGTGGGCGGGTGGCGTGTGCCGTAGGATCGCCGGCATGTCGACCGACCCGACCGCGCCGCCCGACGCGGACCTCCCCCGCACCGCGCTCGCGGATCTCGTGGACCTCGCGAAGGAGAAGCTCCAGCCGGAGGTCGACCGCCACGGGCCCGCAGCGACCAAGGCGATGGCCGCGGTGGTGCGTGACCTCAAGGGCTTGCCCGACCTCGTCGCGACGCGCGAGTCCGGCGCGCGGCTGCGCCTCGGCCGCCGCGGCAAGGTGGGCTTCGTGACGATCGAGTACCAGCCGAAGATCCTCGCCATCGAGGTGCGCGCGGGCGGGTTCAGCGACGACGACCCGCTCGCGCCGAAGGCGCGGCGCTACACCCTCCACGAGGACGTCTGGCGGGAGCTCGACGCCGAGAGCGAGCTCTTCGCCGACCTCCGGGCGCACCTCGTCCGCATCTACCCCGAGCTCGGGTAGCCGACCGCTGGCGTCGGTCGTTCGGCGCAGGACGAGGGGCGCCGACGAGGAAGAGGTCGGAGCGTGGAAGCTCGCTTCCGCGCGCCTAGCCGCCGCGAAGCCGCGCGAGATCGATCTCGAAGCGCGCGACGTACCGGTAGAGCTGTCGCGGGTGGATGCCGAGCTCGCCCGCGGCGCGCACGATGTTGCCCTTGGTCCGCTCCAGCGCCAAGGTCACGGCCGCGGCGTCGATGGGGCGCTCGCTGGGCTCCGGCGCCTGGGGTTCTTCCGCTGCGGTCGAGAGCACGCCCAGGTGACGCATCTCGATCGGCGCGCCGCCTGCTAGCCCAGCCGCGCGGCGGAGCGTCGCGCGCAGCTCGCGCGCGTTGCCGAGCAAGGGCGAGCTGAAGAGCGCCCGCGCGGCGCTCGCCGAGATCGACGCCCGCGCTACGCCAGCCTCCCGAAGCGAGTGGGCCGTGAGCACGCCTAGATCCTCGCGCCGCTTGCGCAGCGGCGGGAGGACCGCGACGAAGCCCGCGAGCCGGTGGAGCAGATCGCGCCGGAACGGTGCGGCCTGGTCGAGCACCTCGGCGTTGGTGGCCGCGATCCAGCGGACGTCGACGCGGGCTGTCTCGCTCGACCCGAGGGGCGTCACGGCCGCGTCCTCGACGACGCGGAGGAGCTTGGCCTGCGCGCTCGGGCTCAAGTTGCCTACCTCGTCGAGGAACAGCGTGCCTCCGTCTGCGCGCGTGATCGCTCCGACGCGCGACTCGGTCGCTCCCGTGAAGGCTCCTCGTCTGTGTCCGAAGAACGTCGCCTCGAACAGGGAATCGGGCACCGCGCCGCAGTCCACCGCGGCGAACGGGCCGGCGCGGCCGCTCTCCGCGTGGACCATCCGCGCCACGACCTCTTTCCCGGTGCCCGTCTCACCCAGCACGAGGACGGGCTCCGTCGTGCGCGCGACGCGCGCGAGCTGGTGGGCGAGCTCG
The DNA here is from genome assembly GCA_964492175.1 of uncultured Polyangiaceae bacterium. Taxonomy (GTDB): domain Bacteria; phylum Myxococcota_A; class Polyangia; order Polyangiales; family Polyangiaceae; genus Xiheicaenibacterium. The sequence goes on from CAZBJI010000023.1 coordinate 21,251, forward strand.
ACGGTCTCGGGGCAGATCGTGGTCGTAGGTCCCAGGCGGGGGGCGGGGCCGAGCGCCGTCGCCGCGTACCGCTCGGCGACCAAGCGGTAGACGAGCAGGCTGTGACCGACCTCGATGAGATCGCCGTCGACCAGGCGGTGCTTGCCCTGGACGCGGACGCCGTTGACGAAGGTGCCGTTGCTCGAGCCGAGGTCGACGATCAGGTGAGTCGGGCCCAGGCGATCCATCCCCGTGTGCTCTACCTTCGCGTGCCGTGAGGACGCCCACCTGTCGGGGAGGTCCAGACGGGACCCGGCCTCGTCGAGGCGCGGCGCATCCACGTCGCCTCGTCCGAGCTCGAGCGGAACGTCGAGCGTGGTGACGAACGCCCGCCGGCGTTCCGCCAGCAGATCGTCGTAGCAGAGCACGTAGGTGACGATCGCGACGACGCGGTCGGCTTCGCCCTCCGATTCGCGCCACGTGCTCTCTTCGGATTTTCGCGGGGGCCCCATCACCGGCACCAGAGGCTCGTTTCCAAGGGACTAGGGTGAGTCGGCCGCCCACCCGTCGACGGGGGGCCAGAGGGTCGGCGTGGGCACGCCGAGGATCGTCAGCGGCTCGCCGGTCCCCGTTTGGTCGGCCACGTTGTGGCCCCAGCACCGCAGCACGTCGCCGCCCGACGCGCACGCGTGCGTCCAGAAGACCCCGAGCGCCTCCTGTCCGATGGCAGCGATCTTCCGCGGGCTCGCTTGGTACAGCGATCCGCAACCGCTCTGCATCGAGCACCCACTGTCCCCCAGCTGACCCAGCCCGTTGCTCCCCCAACACCAGAGGCCGGCCGGTCCGGCGGCGCACGAGCTCCGAAAGCCCGCTCCCACGCCGGTCGCGCCCGACAGGCCACGCACGAGCTGAGGCGAGGGCTGATCCGTGGTGCTCACGCCGCACTGGCCGTGGCTGTTGCCGCCGAAGCACCAGACCTCCCCGCCGGCGATGACGCAGGTGTGCAGATCGCCGACCGAGACCTCGGTGACCGCGTCGATGGGCACGTGGGTCGGCGGGATGGCAGCCGTGCTCATGAGCCCGACGCCCGACAGCCCCCCGTTGCCCCAGCACGCGAGCTCGCCGTCGCCGTAGAGCGCGCAGGCGTGCTGGGTCCCCATCGAGACCCGGCGAGCCGAGCCTGTCACCCCGGCGGCAGGCGCGACCACGAGCGGGGTGCGGCTCTCACCTCCGGCCGACTCGCTGCCGAGCTGCCCGTGTGTATTGGACCCGACGCACCGAAGCTCGCCCGACGCCATGATCGCGCACGTGGAGTCCCATCCTGCTGCGAGGAAGCGGGCGGGCGTGAGGCCCGCCACCGCGACGGGGAAGGGCAAGGAGCTCTCTTCGCGAGCGCCGTCGACCTGGCCGCGGCGGTTGTCACCCCAGCACCACGCGGTCGCGTCATCGAGGAGCGCGCACGTATGCTCGAAGCCCACGACCACCTGCCGGGCGGGCGCCGGCAGCGGCACCCAGACCGGGGAGGTCACGTTGGCCCCGCCCGATGCGACGCCGACCTGACCCATCTTGTTGTCTCCCCAGCACGCAACGCGACCGTCGCAGACGAGCGCGCAGGTGTGGTTGGCTGCCGCTCCGCGGGCGAGCAGCTTGACCGACGTGTCGCTGGCGCCGCTGGCGCAGGGCGAGCAGGTCGTGAGCAGGTCTGGCTCGTGGGGGCAGACGCACGCGCCCGCGCCCGAGCACTCGGCGCCTGTCAGGCAGGGCTCCTCCAGCTCCGCGTCGCCGTCGCCCGTGCAGACGAGGCGCCTGCCGAGCTCGTCGCAGCGCGCCGCGCCCGGGACGCACGCCACGACGCACGTGCCTTCGCCGCCGCAGGCAAGCGGCGCCGGGCAGGGCTCCGGTGTCTCGGCCGCGCCGTCCGGGTCGCAGACCAGGCGTGAGCCGAGCTCGTCGCAGCGCGCCGTGCCGCCGCGACAGACCCTCTCCTCGCGGCTCTCGATTCCGAGGAGGACCTCGCACGCCGGCAGCCCGGACAGGGCGAGAAGGAGGAGCGGCGCGCGGCGCATCGGGGAGAGTCCGGCAAGGATCGCACCACGCCGCTCTGCCGTCGAGCGTGGGCGCTGGCGAGCCGGCGTCGGACTCGGCCCCGGCGCGGTCCGAGCCGTGTCCGAGACACCGTCTCGGACACGCGCGCCCCGGCGCGTATGATCCACGATCCGGGCGCGCGAGACTGGGTCGTGGGGCGTGGTCCGGTCGTTGCCAGGGGGCCCTCGTGGCGCTCGAACCTGGAACCGTCGTCGCGGAGCGCTACCGCATCGAGACCGAGCTCGGCCGGGGTGGGATGGGGTCGGTCTGGCGTGCCCGGCACCTGGCGCTCGACACTCCCTGCGCGGTGAAGTTCATCGAGGAGCACCTGGGAACCGACCCCGAGCTCCGAGCGCGGTTCGAGCGGGAGGCCAAGGCGGCAGCGCTCCTCCGGAGCCCCAACGTGGTCCAAGTGCTCGACCACGGGGTGTGGGGCGGTGTGCCCTTCATCGTGATGGAGCTGCTCGAGGGCGAAGATCTCGCTGCACGCTTGGCCGCGCGCGGGCGGCTGCCGCCCGTCGAGGTCGTCGAGGTGATACGCGACGTAGCGCGGGCCCTCACGCGCGCGCACGCCGCAGGCGTCGTGCATCGCGACCTGAAGCCCGAGAACGTGTACCTCGTTCGTGACGGCGACCGCGAGATCGCCAAGGTCCTGGACTTCGGCATCGCCAAGGCCGACGGCGTGGGAGCGGTCGCGACCAAAACCCGCACGGGCGCGATCCTCGGCACGCCTCACTACATGAGCCCGGAGCAGGCAGACGGGACGCGGCCGATCGACCACCGCACCGACCTCTGGTCGCTCGCGGTCATCGCGTTCGAGTGCCTCACTGGGCAGCGGCCGTTCGAGAGCGACGCCCTCGGCGACCTGCTCATGCGGATCATCCACCGTCCGATCCCCACCGCCGGGGACGTCGGCTGTGACCTCGGGCCCGCCTTCGATCTCTGGTGGGCGCGCGCGACCTCGCGCGACCCGGACGGGCGCTTCGGCTCCGCCGCGGAGCTGACGAGCGGGCTCGCCGACGCGGTCGGTCTGGCGCCGAGAGCGTCGACGCCGGGGACGGATCAGAGCCCGCGGCACGTGGTCATTACGCCGCCCTCGGTGGGTCGCGCCGTCGCCTCGTCGACGGGGATGACGCACTCCGAGACGATGATCGCGCCGCCTACGCTCGGCGGCCAGACGACGCCGAACGCGGCGATGTCGATGCCCCCACGCTGGCGGAAGGCGGCCGGCGCGGCCGTCGTGCTGCTCGTCGCGGCGACCGCGCTCGTCTCGCTGCGCCTTCTTGGCTCTCGTGCGTCGAACGACGCTGCTCCCGCCGGGCTCATGGCCGAGCAGGCTGCGCCGGCAGCTCCGCCTTCTCCGTCCCCCGAGAGCTCCCACGGCGCGGTCCCGACGCTGGCCGCGCCGATATCGACACCGTCGTCGCCCGCCATCGCGGACGCGGAGGGCGTCGCGCCCGCTCCGCCGACCGCCGTGGCGAGCAGCTCTGCGGCGGCGGTCGCCGCGCCGTCCGCCGTCCCGGGTCGGCGCCCATCCGGGGTGCCCGCCGCGAAGACTGCCGCCCCACCCGACTTCGGGTTCTGACCCATCCATGCGCACCCTCCGTAACATCGCCGCCTTCTCCCTCGTCTCCGTCTCGGTCTCCTTCGCGAGCGTCGCGAGCGCGCAGTCGGACGCCGACCGAGCGACCGCGCGGGCCCTCGCCGAGGAGGGGACGCGGGCCCTCGAGGCCAAGGACTTCACCAAGGCAGCCGAGCTCTTTGGCCGCGCCGAGACCGTCGTGCGCGCGCCGACGCTCTCGCTCGGCTTCGCGCGCGCGCAGGTGGGTCTCGGCCGGCTGGTCGCGGCTCACGAGACCTACAAGCGGATCGTGCGCGAGGGCGTCGAGCCAAAGGCTCCCAAGGCGTACGTCGCCGCCTTCGCCGACGCCGAGCGCGAGCTCGCCGAGCTCGTCCCGAGGCTCCCGGGAGTCACGATCACCGTGCAGGGCCCGGCGGGGGCGCGCGTCACCGTCGATGGGGTCGAGCTATCGTCGGCGGTCCTCGGCGTTCGGCGGTTCGTCGACCCGGGGGAGCACGTCGTCGTCGTGCGATCCGAGGGGTATCTGACGGTGGAGGAGCGCTTCCGGGTCGGTGAGCGGGAGCAGGCGCGGGTGGATGCCGTGCTGGTCCGCGATCCGGCGTTCCCGCCCATTCAGGGAGACGGCGCGAAGCGCGACCCCGCGGTTCCGCGCGCGCTGCCCGGGGCGAGGGGCGCCGTGGAGTCGCAGGCGAACGACGACGGCGCGGTCTTCGTCGGTGGGATCGTCATCGGCAGCGTCGGAGCCGCCTCCCTCGTGGCCGCGGCCGTGACGGGCGGACTGTTCCTCGATCGCCGCAGCGTCGTGGGTGAGCGCTGCTCCGCGGACGCCACGTGCCAACCCGACGGACTCGCCGCGGCGGAGGAGGCGAGCCACCTCGCCGTTGCCAACACCGTCACGCTGGTCGTCGGCGCCGCGGCGTTGGGCACGGGATTGATCATGGCGATCGTCGGCGCGCCGCGGGCCGAGGCGCCGCAAGCGACGGCGTTCGTCACCGAGCGCGGCGGCGGTCTCTTGGTCGGGGGAAGGTTCTGATGATCATGCGTCACGCGGTGCGCGCTCTTCTGGCCGCGGCGAGCCTCTCTGGCTGCGTCCTCTTCGGGCTCGACCCCGAGGACTACTCGCTCGCGGAGACGGGCGGAGGCGGCGCGGCGACGGCGCAGACCGGGACGGGGGGTGGCGGTGAGGGGGGCGGCAGCGACGGGAACGGCGGCGCCGGGGGCGGCGCTGCGCCCACGTGCTCGGACGGCGCCGCGAACGGTCAGGAGACCGGCACCGACTGCGGTGGCCCGAGCTGCGCTACCTGCCCGGCTGGCGAGGGCTGCAGCGAAGCGAGCGACTGCGAGAGCCGGGTCTGCACGGCGGGGGTGTGCGCCGCGCCGGCGTGCGACGACGGCGTCCAGAACGGCGAGGAGGACCTCGCGACGGACTGTGGCGGGGGCTGCCCTTGCGCGACGGGGCAGGCATGCGTCGGCAACGCCGACTGCGCCAGCCTCTCGTGCGTCGGGGGGACGTGTGCGGCGCCGTCCTGCAACGACGCCATCTTGAACGGCGCCGAGAGCGACGTCGACTGCGGCGGCCAGTGCCCGCTCACCTGTCCGGTGGGCGCGGCTTGCTTCGACGGCGCCGACTGCCAGGAGTCCGTCTGCGAGGGCAACATCTGTCAGGCGCCGGACTGCGGCGACGGGACGCAGAACGGGACCGAGAGCGACGTCGACTGCGGCGGCTCGTGCGCCGCCGACTGCGCGGAGGGTCAGGGCTGCGCCTCCGGCGCCGACTGTGCGTCGCTCGTGTGCGGCGTCTCGGGGCTCTGCGTGCAGGCCTCGTGCGGGGATGGGCAGCAGAACGGCGGCGAGACGGACGTGGACTGCGGCGGGCCCTGTGGCGCGACTTGCGGGACCGGCGGCGGCTGCAACCTCGGGGGCGACTGCGTCGACCAGGTGTGCGCCAACGGGACCTGCGCCGTCCCGACGTGCGGCGACGGCGTCTCGAACGGGTCCGAGACCGGGACCGACTGCGGGGGCGGCTGCCCCTCGTGCGCGCCGGGCGCGCCCTGCAACCTTCCGTCGGACTGCACCTCGCTGTCGTGCGTCCAAGGCGTCTGTCAGCCCCCGTCCTGCGTCGACGGCATCGAGAACGGCGGAGAGAGCGACGTCGACTGCGGAGGCGGCTGCGCCCTTTGCGACAACGGTCTGGGCTGCTCTGGGGACGCGGACTGCGCCACCGGGTCGTGCTCCGGCGGCGCGTGCGCGCCTTGGGCGCTGCGATCTCTGAGCCCGTACTTCGAGGACGCTCCGCCGCAGTCCGTGAGCGTGCTCACGAGCGGCGACGTCCTGCTCACGGGGCTCTTCAACGGTGATGGCTTCAACACGCTCGCGTTCGGGTCGCAGTCGGTCGTCGCCTCGACGGGCTTCGAGGCGTTCATCCTCCGAACTTCGCGGGGCGGCCAGCCCCTCGCGATGACCTCGCTCTCGGCGCCGGGGAGCGACCAGGTCGGTTTGGCGAGCGCGGCCGGTCCGGGCGGACGCTTCGCGATCGGCGGGCACTACACGGGATCGTTCTCGACGGGCGCGGTGACCCTGCCGGCGCCGTCCACCTTCGACGGGTTCGTCGTGTCGTTCGACGCTGCGGGTGTGGCGGAGTGGGGGTACGCGCTCACGCCCGGAACCCACGCGAACGTGATGGACCTCGCGTACTTCGGAGGGGGTGACATCGTCGTCGGAGGCTCGCAGAGCGGCACCGGAACGACGATCGGGGGTGAAGGGGGATACCTGGGTGACGCCGTCGTCGTTCGGCTCGCGGGATCCACCGGGACACCGGTCTGGACGAAGGTGCTGATCGGCTCCGGGCCCGACGGCGACCTCGTGCGCGCGGTGTCCGTGGATCCGGCGGGAGACGTGCTCATCGCAGGCGAGTACGGGACCGGAGGCGGCGGCACACTGGATCTCGGCGGCGGTGTCGTCTTGCCGGCGGGACCGACGCGGCAGGGCTTCGTGGCGAAGCTCGACGGCACGACCGGCAGCGCCATCTGGGCCGTCCCCTTCGCGAGCCTCGGCTCCGGCGTCGTCTACGACGTCGCGGTCGACGGCGTCGGCGCGACCTACGCCGTCGGGGCGACGACGGGCGCGGTCACGATCGGTGGGACCCTCTCGCAAGGGGCCGCAGGCGGCGACTTCGACATGGTCGTCGCACGAATCGCCCCCGACGGAACGCCCGCCTGGGCGGCGGTGTACGGCGGCTCCGCGCTCGAGCGCGCGATGGGCGTGGCGCTCGACGGCGCGGGTAGGATCGTCGTGTCCGGCTTCACCGCTTCGGCGACCGTGGCGCTCGGCGGCCCCCCGTTCTCGGGGGCCGGCAACAAGCCGTTCGTCGCGCGTTACCAGGCGGCGACCGGGGCGCACTCGTCGTCGCGGGTGATGCCGGTGCAAGGCGGCGGGGCCACGGGCAGCGCCGTCGCCGTCCATCCGACCGGCGGTTCGGTGCTCCTCGCGGGTGGGCAGGGCGGCTCGGTGGAGCTCTGGCCGGGAGAGCCGGCGAGCTCGGACAACCCCCCTTACAACCCCTCGACGCCGCGCGCGTTCCTCGGAGGGCTCGGCCCGAACCCCTGAGCTTGCTATGTTCTGTCGGTGGAGGAGCCTCGAGCGCCGGACGGCGCGACCCCCGGTGGTGCGGCGCGGGTCGTCCTCGGCGGGCGTTACCACCTCCAGGCGCCGCTCGGGCGCGGCGGCACGGCGACCGTGTTCGCGGCGCACGACGAGGTGCTCGGCGCGGCGGTGGCCGTCAAGCTGCTCCGCCGCGAGCTCCTCGATCAGCAGGGCCTCCGCTCGCGCTTCGAGCGCGAGGCCAGGCTCTTGGCGCGCCTCGACAGCCCCCACGTCGTGAGGGTGCTCGACTTCGGTGACACCAGCGAGGTCGGGCCGTTCATGGTGATGGAGCGGCTCTACGGCTGCGATCTCGGCGCGGCCCTCGACGCCGGGCCTCTCGCCGTCGACGCGGCTCTCGACTACGCGCGGCAGGCCTGTCGCGGGCTCATCGACGCGCACGCCGCTGGCTTGATCCACCGCGACATCAAGCCGTCGAACCTGTTTCTCGAAGGCCCGGACGGCGCCCAGCGCATCCGAATCGTCGACTTCGGCGTGGCGAAGGCGGAGTCGATCGACACCTCCCTCACGGCGACCGGGGAGGCGGTCGGGTCACCGAAGTACATGTCACCCGAGCAGGTGCGCAACGCCAGGGACGTCGGGCCCGCGACGGACCTCTGGAGCCTCGGCGTGACCCTGTTCGAGCTGCTCACGGATCGCTCGCCCTTCGTCGGGGACACCGGCGCCGCGATCGCCGCGAGCATCGTCGCCGATCCGCCGCGATCGCTGGCCGCGCTGCGGCCGGAGGTGCCGAGGTCGGTGGTGCGCATCGTCGAGAGATGCCTCGCCAAGGCCGAGGGAGACCGCTATCCCGACGCGGCAGAGCTCGAGGAGGCCTTGGGGCGAGCGCTCCGCGGCGAGCCGGGGCCGGAGGTCGAGGAGGCGATCGTCGCCGGGCCGGTCGTGGCCGTGACGCGGCCGCCGACGCGCCCGCGCGCCGCGCACCGGCGCGTGCTCGGAGGGGTCGCCGTGCTCACCGTCACCGGCGTGGGCGTCGCGCACGCGCGCGCGGCCGCCCTGCCCGACGCGCGATCACCCGAGGCGGCGGGCGAGCCGGTCGGTCCGCCCCACACGGCGACGTCTTCGCGGGCTCCGGCGCCGAGCCAAGCGGCAGACGACGAGGCGGCGGCGCGACCAGCGGCGTCGGCGCCACAGATCCCGACCCCGCCGTCCGCCGCAGCAGCGGCGGATCGATCGCGCGCTGCTCGGGCCACCTCGGTCCCCGTGCCCGGCCGAGCGCCGACGACGTCGCCATCGGCGCCCGCATCGGGCGGTGGCGCCGCGGCGCCGCCGCCCGGCCAGCCCTCCTCGGGCCCGCTCGACGATCGCAAGTAGCGACAGCTCAGAAGCGAGCCCGGAGCGCGAGGCTCCCGCCGGTCGCGACGCCGCGGCCGGGCGCGACGGGCGATGGAGCGCCGGGAGGCGCGGTGAGCCACAGCGCCACGCCGGTCGCGCTCAGCGCGAAGCCCACGGCGAGGCCTACGTCCGCGGCGATGGCGGCGGCCGCGGCCTCGTCGGCCAGGGCGACGCCCTCGCGCGTGCAGCCGCCTCGGCAAGCGTCGTCGCTCTCGAGCTTTCGCCCGACGGCGATCGCGCCGGCCAGGGTGCCACCCACGCCGAGGGCCACACCCAGGAAGGTCAGGGCGATCCCAGCCGTGCGGTGCGGCGTCGAGCCAGGAGCCTCGCCCACCGGCGTCGGTGGTGCTGGGGGCCGGGGGGAGCGTGATCGAGGCGCGACCGCGAGCGCTGGGATCGTCATGGTCTCGGTCACGCCCTCGGCCGACACCCGCAGCGTGGCGCGGAAGGGCACGCGTCCGGGGGCGGTGGCCTCGATGACGTGCTCGCCGGCGTCGACCGGGACCGCCGTGCCCCACGCCGCCCGCGGAACGCTCGCCCCGCCGCGGTGGACCACGAGCCCGGCCGCCTCCGGAGCGGTCACGACGATCCGGACGCGACTCAGGCGCGGCTCGAGCGACTCGAGCCGGCTGAGCGCGAGCTCCTCCCGGTCGCGACGGCCGTCGCGCCGGGCCATGGCGAGCGCCTCGCGCAGCTCGCTCCACGCCGTCGCGAGGCGGCCCTCGGCCTCGTGGCAGACCGCCAAGTTGAGCAAGGTCCCGCCGCCGGGGTCGAGCAGGTGGCTCTGGGCGAGCTTGGGGCAGGCGTCGCCGTGGCGGCCTTGGTCCATCAGCTGCTTGGCCTCTCGAAACAGCGCCTCGGCGAGCGTGCGCTCCTCCGACGTCGGCTCGGCTTCGGCGCGGCTCGTCACCGTCGCGGCCGCGAGCGCGAGGCAGAAGAAGACGCGCCTGGTCCGTGGGAGAGCCCGCACCGACCGATTATCGAGCCAAACCGGTCGGCACCCAACCTCGCTCGCCGCAGCGCCCCTTCGGGGGGACGGGGACTTCGAGCGTTTCCGCCCGGCTTCGCCCTTCGAGCTCTTGGGGGCCGGGGCTCGCTGCAAGCAGCGAATCGGCGCCTCGAGACTGGCCTCGCGCACCGATCGACGGCAGGCACGCGAGCGACGCTCGTCATCTGTGGCGCCACCGCATCCGTTCGACGAGTCGTGGCACGGATGCGCGGGCGCGCCGGGAACAGGGACAAGCGGGGAGCCGCTCTTTTCGCGTGACGGCGCAGCGTCCGCCGTGGCGGCGAGCACGACCTTCAGCGTGCGCGCGCGGCCAGGCGTCCCGATCCGACGAGCCCGCGGATCCGCGCGCCTAGCGCCGCGCTCGTCGGATCGTGGAAGCGCACGTGGAGGTGGGTCGCGTGCCCCCACGCGTGCCGGATGATCCCTTCACGAGGCTTGGTGGCGAAGAACGCCACGCCGCTCGGATCGTGCTCGGCGGCGTACTCGCGGAGCAGCGCCTGCACCGATCGATCGATGAAGATCATGTCGACGTTGCCGCCCTCCACGAGCGCTCGCACGAGCGCCCAGGTGCGGGGTCGATCGAGCGTCTTCGCCGTGACCGCTTCGTACCAGGAGGCGCGGCCGAGGTAGTAGTACCCAACGTCGGCGTCCAACCCCGACTGGTGGCTTCGGTGGGGCCGGAGCCAGCCGCCCTCTCTGCGGCTGAGATCACCGACGTGGAGCCGCGGCGTGCCGGGGTGGCAGCGCTGCACCTCGCGCACCGCGCGCTCGATGGATCGGACCGTGAGCTCGGTGCCCCAGAGGTACGCTCCCTCCGTCTGGATGGCGTCGCTGGACTCGAGCTTCACTCCGCCGAAGAGGCTCCCACGCGTAGGCGCGCCGATCGACCCGGACCCCAGGCGCGCCGGGTCCTCGAGCACGAGCCGCGCGAGCTCGTGCTCCGGGCGCTCGTCCGGCGCTCGCCGTCCGAGGATCGGCTCGGGCGCACACCGCGACGGCGGAGAGGGAGGCGCCTGCGCTCGCGGGGGCGCGAGCGCGAGCGTCGGCGCGGGGGCGATGACCGTGGCGACCTCGAGGCCCCGAGGCGGGGTGGAGGCGACCCGAGCGGCGGCGGCGAGCGGAGAGCACGCGACGAGGATCGGGACAGCCCATGCTCGCACGCAGGGAGGCTAGCCAACCTTGCCGGGCGCGCGCCACACGCCGCATGAGCAGGGCTCGCGAGTCACTCTCCGGCGTCCGCGGCCTCGACCCCCCGCGCGCGGCTCACGGCGCATGACGAGGGGCCCGCGGACGCGCTCAGCTCGGCAGGGGGTAGCGCCGCTCGGTGCAGCCGTACGCGTTGGGCGTGAGCTCGATGATCGTGTGCAGCGGCATCGGCAGGTGGGGGCAGTCGCGCGGTGGCGTGTCCATCAGGTAGGCGTAGAGCGCGCGCAGGACCCCTTGGTGGCCGATGATGAGGACGGGTCGCTCATGCCGCTCGAGCTCGATGATGACGGGGTCGAGGCGCTGGATCACGTCCGCGTAGGACTCCCCGCGCGGGTACCGGTAGTTCAGCTTGTCCTTGGCGCGCTGCGCGAACTCCTCGGGGAAGCGGCGCCGCACGTCCGCGTACGTGAGGCCGTCGCACTCTCCGGCGTCGATCTCGTCGAGGGCGCGAAACGGCGTGCTGGCCTCGGGCAACATCGAAGCGGTCTGCAGGGTGCGCTTGAGGGTGCTCGTCCAGACGCTCAGCGGCTCGGTCCCGCGGCGGGGCTGCATGAACGTCGCGAGCGAGCGGGCGAAGGCTCGGCCGCGGGGGGAGAGGTCGCTGTCGCCGCCGATCCGGTCCTCGGTGTTGAAGACGCTCTCTCCGTGTCGCACGAGCCACGCGGTGCGGCGCTTCGTGCGGAGGTTCATCAGCAGGAACACGACCCTGGACAGGATGTGGCCGTCGATGTGGTGCACGATGACCTTGCGGCCCTCGTCGATGATCTTGAGGTAACGCCCCTCGTCGTCCTCCACGGTCTCGTACGCGCGGTTGTAGTGCGAGATCCGCTTCAGGAAGTCGGCCACGGCGTCGTCGGGGTGGATGCCGACGTAGTCCGGGGAGTGGAGCTTCGTCTCGCGGACGTTCCGGTCGATCGTGGCCGGATCGCCGCAGATGGTCTCGACGAACACGACCGTCACCCCGCGCTGCTCGCACCGGTCGCGCAGCAGCTTGCGACGAGCGCGCGTCGAGTTGGTGGCGTCGTAGATGCCGATCTGCCCGCCCTCCTCGATCCAGCCGAGCAGATCCTCGAGGGCCAGCTCGGCGACCTTCAGCCGCGCGGCGGCCCCCTCGGGGTTCTCCGGATCGAAGAACTCGTGCGACTTCTGGCTCCCGACGAGCTCACGCCGGTACATCCCGACGTTGAAGACGCGCGTCTCGTGGCCACGCCATCGCAGGTAGCGCGCGAGCTTCCGCGCGATGTAGGACTTCCCGCGCGCGGGGAGCCCGACCATGACGAGCGCGAGCTTCTGAGCCGTGGGGGAGAACGGCACGTTCTAGGTCCTCGAGACCACGCGCGACGGCGGCCCGTGCAGGCGGCCCATGGCCTAGCCTACGGGATCTCGCCGGAGCAGCCGCCAGGGGTTGTCCGGCGGCGGCGGATCCGACGACCCGGTGAGCACGCGGTTGGTGCTCCGCTTCACGTCCCACTTGGCCCGCTTCACGGCCGTGTCCTCGTCGAAGTCCACGTCGACGATGCGGGCGGCGAACTCGCGACCGCGGGGCGGAGTCAGCTCCCCTGGGGCCGGCGCCTCCACGAGCACGTAGGACTTCCACGCGTAGCCCTCGAGCCGCGCGAGGAGGCTCGGGCCGTCGCGGCGGTCGCACACCGAGAGCATGTACCCGACCATCCGCAGCTCGCGCGCGAGCTCGCGGAGGTCGAAGCGCTCGTCGTCGCTCACCGAGCTGCCGGGCGCGGCGAGGCGATCCAGCTCGTCGGCGAGCGCGGTGGCGATCTCCTCCCCGACCAGGGCCGGCGCCCCTACGAACTCGAGCTCGGGCGCCTCCGCGCCGCGGTCGACCATCCCAGGTCCCATACCACCACCGACCGTGCGTCGATAGCCACGGCGCCCTCGCCAGCGAAGTCTGACGGAAGTATGAGAAGCGCGCCGATGTCCCAGCCCGACTCGATGTCCTTGGGGAGCCGCGTCTGGCTCTCCTGGGTGACCTTCTTCAGGGTGCTCTTCGACGGTGAGTTCGCCGCGCGCGTGGGCCGGCTCGCCGGCGAAGGCGAGGCCCCCGCGCTGCCCGCCGCGCCGCCTGACGGCCCTGCGCCCCCTGCCACCGCGCCGGCGGCTGCGGAGGGCGGGCCGATGGACGCGGAGCGCGCGCGCCGCCACCGCGAAGAGGGCGCGCTGCTGCTCCTCGGCCTCTTTCAGGAGCGGGGCCGGCTGGTCGACTTCCTCCAGCAGGACGTGGCGTCGTTCGAGGACGCGGAGGTGGGCGCGGCCGCGCGCGTGGTGCACGAGGGCTGCCGCGAGGCGCTCCGCGGCCACGTGGAGATCGCGCCTGCGCGGTCCGAGGCGGAGGGGGCGAAGATCACGCTGGGGGCGGCCGACCAGGGGCCGTCGATCAAGCTGACGGGGAACGTCGGCGGCGCGCCGCCCTTCCACGGGACGCTGCGTCACCGTGGCTGGCGAGCGAAGAGCGTCACGCTCCCCGAGCCCACGAAGGGCCACGACGCGACCATCGTCTGCCCCGCCGAGGTGGAGCTGTGAGCTCCGTCGTGGGCATCGATCTCGGAACCACCCACTCCGCCATGGCGCGGGCGACGCTCGGCGACGAGGAGGCCGCGCCCGAGATGGTGCCGGTCGCGCAGCTCGTCGGGCGGGCCAAGCTGGAGGTGAGGACGCTCCTGCCGTCCTTCCTGTACGTGGCGCACGAGAGCGAGGGCGCTTGCCCTCTGCCGTGGGACGAGGAGCGGACCTTCGCGGTGGGAGAGTACGCGCGGTCGCGGGGCGTCGAGGCGCCGCTCCGCCTCGTCTCCTCGGCGAAGAGCTGGCTCTGCCACGCCGGCATCGACCGCCGAGCGGGCCTCTTGCCCCAGGGCGCTCCCGCGGACGTGGAGGCGATCTCCCCCGTGGAGGCCTCCTACCGGTACCTCGACCACTTGGCGGAGGCGTTTCGCCATGCGTCGCTCGGAGATCTGGGGGAGCAAGAGGTCGTGCTCACGGTGCCGGCGTCGTTCGACGCCGCGGCCCGGGATCTCACGGTGGAGGCGGCGCTCGCCGCGGGCCTCGAGAACCTCACGCTCCTCGAGGAGCCGCAGGCGGCGCTCTACGCGTGGATCGGCGCGCGCGGGAAGGCGTTCCGCGAGGAGCTCAGGGTCGGCGACGTCATCCTGGTGATCGACGTCGGCGGCGGAACGACGGACTTCTCGGCGATCTCGGTCGGGGAGGAGGCCGGGGCGTTCACGCTCTCGCGGATCGCCGTGGGCGATCACATCTTGCTCGGCGGCGACAACATGGATCTGGCCCTCGCGCACGTCGCCAAGCGCAAGCTCGAGGAGTCCGGCAAGGAGATCGACCGCGTCGAGACCGTTGCGCTCACCTACGCGGCGCGCGGCGCGAAGGAGCGGCTGCTCGGCGACGCCTCGATCGAGCGCGCGCCGATCGCCATCCCGTCACGCGGCTCGCAGCTCCTCGGGGCCGCCCTGAAGACCGAGGTCACCCAGGAGGAGGTGGCGCGCACGCTGATCGAGGGCTTCTTCCCGGTGGTCGCGTCCACGGCGCGGCCGGTGCAGCGAGCCCGCGGGGCCCTGACGTCGCTCGGGCTTCCCTACGCCCAGGACGCGGCGATCACCCGCCAGCTCGCGGCGTTCCTCGGGCGGCAGGCGGGGGCGGCCGGCGCGGGGGGCGCCCTGCTCTGCCCAACGGCGGTGCTGTTCAACGGCGGCGTCATGAAGAGCGCGCGGCTCCGCGCCCGCGTCCTCGAGGTGCTCGGGGCGTGGCTCGCGGAGCACGGGCGCCCCGCCCCGCGGGTCCTGGACGGCGGAGATCTCGACCACGCGGTCGCTCTCGGGGCCGCGTGGTACGGCCTGGTCCGACGGGGCAAGGGCCTGCGCATCCGGGGCGGGACGGCGCAGAGCTACTACGTGGGGATCGAGAGCGCCGTGCCCGCGGTCCCGGGCGTCGAGCCCCCGATCACCGCGCTCTGCATCGCGCCGTTCGGGATGGAGGAGGGCTCTCGCGCCGAGCTGCCCGACGAGGAGCTCGGCCTCGTCGTCGGCGAGCCGGTCCAGTTCCGGTTCTTCGGCTCCACGGTTCGGCGCGACGATCAGGCCGGCAGCAAGCTCGAGCGGTGGGCCCCGGGCGAGCTCGAGGAGCTCGCGCCCATCGAGGCGTCTCTCCCGGCGGAGGGGCGGCGCGAGGGGGACGTGGTCCCGGTGAAGCTCGAGGCGCGCGTGACCGAGGTGGGCACGTTGCTGCTCGAGGCAGTCCCGACCCAGGAGCTCGTCGCGGACGAGCGGTGGAAGATCGAGCTGAGCGTTCGCGACCGGTAGCGCGGACGAGACGCACCGTTCGAAGGAGCAGCGTGGACCGTTACATCGTCGGGATCGACCTGGGCACGTCGAACACGGTCGTCGCGTTCGCCGCGCCGGGGAGCCGCGAGCCGGAGATCTTCCCGATCCTCCAGCGGGTGAGCGCCACGACGCGGGAGGCGAGGCCGTTGCTACCCTCGTGCGCCTTCTTGCCCGTCGCGGGAGAGGTCGCCCCGGACGAAGCGCTCGGCGAGCGTGACGGTTGGGTGCTCGGCGAGCTGGCGCGGCGGAGGGGCGCGGAGGCGCCGGGACGCTGCGTGTCGTCGTCGAAGAGCTGGCTGTGCCACCCGCGCGTCGACCGGGCCGCCCCCATCTTGCCGTGGGGCTCGGACGACGTCGTCGAGAAGCTCTCGCCCGTGGACGTCGCCACCCGGATCCTCGCGCGCGTGCGAGGCGCGTGGGACGCCGCGCACCCGAGCGCGGACCTCGCCGGACAAGACGTCGTGCTCACCGTCCCCGCGTCGTTCGACGCCGTCGCGCGGGAGCTCACCGTGCGCGCCGCGCGGGCCGCGGGCCTCGCGGTCCGGCTGCTCGAGGAGCCGCAGGCCGCGCTGTACGCCGCGATGCGGACCGGCGCCATGGCCGATCTCGCAGGGGCGCTCCGCTCGAGCCTCGGGCACGTGCTCGTGTGCGACGTCGGCGGTGGGACCACGGACCTCTCCCTCTTTCGGGCGACGCCTGGCGGGGAGGGCGCCACGCGCGTCGAGCGGGTCGCGGTCGGCAAGCACCTGCTCCTCGGCGGCGACAACATGGACCTCGCCCTCGCGCACGCCGTCGAGCCGCGCCTCGTCGCGCCCCCCGAGCGGCTCGACGCGAGGAGGTTCTCTGCGCTCGAGCGCGCGTGCCGGTCCGCCAAGGAGGCGCTCCTCTCCCCGGACGGGCCGCCCGAGGTGCGGGTGGCGATCGCGGGCGCTGGGGCCCAGCTCGTCGGCGCGACCCTCCGGACGACGCTGACCCGCGCCGACGCCGAGTCGGTCGTCCTGGAGGGCTTCTTCCCGATGGTCGAGCGCGCGGAGCGGCCGGCGGCGCCTCGGGCGGGGCTCGTCGCGCTGGGGCTGCCCTTCGAGCGCGACGTCGCCCTCACCCGGCACGTGGGCGCCTTCCTCGCCCGGCACCTCCCCGAGGACGCTTCGCTCACGGCGGTGCTCCTCAACGGCGGCGTGTTCCGCGCCGAGCCCCTCCGCGCCCGGCTGACCGCCGCGCTCGAGCGCCTCACGGGGGCTCGGCCGCTCGTGCTCCGGGGCGCCGACCCCGATCTCGCCGTCGCGCTGGGGGCGGTCGGCTTCGGCCTCGCGCTGCGCGGCGACGGACAGCGCATCGAGGGCGGCGCGGCGCGCAGCTACTTCGTGGGGGTCGGGACCGAGGACGGGCGGGTTCGCGCCGCGTGCGTCATCCCCAAGGGCGCGGCGGAGGGCGTCCGGCTGCGCGCGACGGGTCGCACGTTCAAGCTGGTGGTGGGGCGCCTCGCGCGGTTCGAGCTCCTCAGCTCCGACGACGTCGCCGCCCTCGAGCCGGGGGACCTGGTCACCGTCGACGAGGCCCACTACAGCCGCCTCCCCCCGCTGACCGCGACGGTGCCCGCGGCGGCGAGCGGCGAGGTCGAGATCGAGCTGGAGGCGGAGCTCACCCCCGTCGGGACGCTGGAGATCGCGTGCAGAGAGCGCGGGCCGTCGGGCGTACGGCACCAGCTCGCCTTCGATCTGCGCGCCGCGGAGGAAGCGCCGGCGCCCGAGTCGCGCGCGCCGAGCCGCCGGCCGCCGAGCGCGGTCGACGACGCGCTCGCCCTCGTGGGCGCCACCTACAAGAAGGGCACCACGTCCGAGCCGCGTGACGCCAAGAACCTCCCGCGTGAGCTCGAGCGCATCCTCGGCGAGCGCGAGGACTGGAGCGCCGACACGAGCCGCGCGCTCGCGGACCGGCTGCTCGAGCACGCGAAGGGCAGGCGGCGGACGCTCGATCACGAGCGGGTCTGGCTCTCGCTCCTCGGCTTCTGTCTGCGCCCCGGCTTCGGGGCTGCGGGGGACGAGGCGCGCGTCGCGAAGCTCGCGCCGGCGTTCAGCGAGCGCCTCGCGTTCCCCAAAGAGGCGAGGACCTGGC
This sequence comes from uncultured Polyangiaceae bacterium, assembly GCA_964492175.1. Lineage (GTDB taxonomy): Bacteria > Myxococcota_A > Polyangia > Polyangiales > Polyangiaceae > Xiheicaenibacterium. The sequence goes on from CAZBJI010000023.1 coordinate 38,565, forward strand.
AGCAGTTCTTCATCTGCTTCCGCCGCGTCGCCGCGGGCCTGGACGAGGCACACCAGCTCGCGATGCGCGACGACCTCGATCCCTACATCGCGCCGGCGGAGGCCAAGCTGAAGAGGAAGGGGCCGAAGCCGGAGTCGTCCGACCCCGAGATCCTCGATCTGCTCTCGCAGCTCGAGCGCGTCCCGGCCGCGCGCCGGGCAGAGCTCGGCGCGTGGGTCCTCGAGCGCACCTGGACGAAGCGCGACCCCCGGCTCTGGGCGGCGATCGCCCGGCTGGGCGCTCGCGTCCCGAGCTACGCGAGCGCCCACCACGTCGTCGGGCCTCGCGCGGCGGCGGAGTGGCTCGACCATCTGCTGCGCGAGAAGTGGGCCGATCTGCCCACGGCGGCGCGCGCCGCCGCCGACCTCGCCCGGTTGACGGGGGATCGCGCGCGTGATCTGCCCGAGCCCCTCCGCCTCGAGGTCGCGCGGCGGCTCGAGCGCGAGGGCGCGGACCCGGCCCTCGTCCGGCTCGTCACCGAGGTCGTCCCGCTCGCGGCGAAGGAGCGCGCAGCGTTCCTCGGCGAGCGCCTGCCCCCCGGGCTGACGCTCGGCTGAGCGTCGGGTTGGCCCGGCGGCGCTCGCGGCGGGTATGCTTGCCGCGTGAAGCGGGAGGACCGTGTCGCCCTCCTGGAGGCGCTGCTCGATCGGGTGCGCGCCAACGCGGCAGCGCGCGGCGACAGGCCTCGGTCGATCCTGAGCTTCGCGCCTCCGGCCGCGCCGGAGCGTACCCCGGAGCCCGCGCCCTCCCGCGCGCCGCCCCCGCTCGCCCGCGCTCCGGACGAGAACACGATGGAGGCGCTCAGCGTGCGAGCGCAGCTCCTCACGGCCTTCGCTCCGACCCCGGTCGCCTCCCACACCGAGACCGCGCCCGCCGAGAGCGCGAGAGCTCCCGCCGCGGCCGTCGTCGACGATGGGTCGAGGTGGCGTGGGCAGAGCGCCATCCCTCCGCCTCCTCCGGATCCGGAGGACGAAGAGGTCGCGCCTGCCCTCGACCCCGTCATCGTGGAGCCGCCACCGAGCCACCTCGAGCGCGTGGTGCGCGAGGTGACAGAGCAGCTCTCGCCGCTGTTCACCGTCGCTGCGGAGGACCTCCGTGAGCACGAGCGGCGCCCGTCGATCGCCCCGTCCACCGTCGACCCGCCGCCGATCCCCTCCGTGCCCACGCCGACCGGCCCGCCGGCGGCGCTCGAGCCCCCGAGGTCGGCGCTCTCCGCGCCGCCTGCGGCCGCTCCCACCGAGTGGCTGCAGCAGTCACCTGATCCGCCCGCCGCCGCCGAAGCTCGCGCGCCCCACCGCGCGTCCACCGAGCCCCCGCCCGCGCCGCCGATGCACCCGCTCACCGCGCCGCCGCCCCCGCCCGACGCAGGGCGGAGCTTGCTCTGGCTGGGCGTAGCCGCGGGCGCCGCCATCGTGCTCGCCGGGACGTGGCTGCTGCAGGACCGCCGGGACGTCGCGACGCGACTGCCGCCGCCGCCGCCGACGGTCGTCGTGGTCGCCAGCCCTCCCGCCGCGGCCACGCCCGCAGCGACCCCTCGGGCGCTCGATCCGACCTCACCTCGGCCCGCGCTTCCGCCTCTGCCGAGCGTGGGCCGCGTCCCGGATCCTCCGGACCTCCGAGGGGTCGCCCTCGATCGCGGCTTCCTCTGGGTCGAGGCGCCGTCTCCTCGCGAGGTGTACGTGAACGGCGTCCACGCCGGCTCGAGCGACACCTGGCTGAAGGTCTTCTGCGGCCTGCGCAACGTCCGCACCGCGCAGCCCGGGACACCCCCGGCCGGAGCGTCCTTCCCGATCTGGACCTCGGGCGCGCACCCGGTCCTCGTCCCGTGCCAGTCCTTCACGCGCGTGACGATGCCGACGGACCTCTGAGCGCGCGGGTCACATGCCGCAGCTCGGATCCTTCGAGTTCTTGCACGCCTCGAGCAGCCGCTCCGCCGGATCGATCGCTTTCTGCGCGGGGCCACGCCGAGCGGGGCCGGTGGGGACGGGCTTGTCGGTTTGGAGCTGCCTCAGCTTCGCGTCGAGCGCTGCCTTCTCCGCCTCGGTGCGCGCAGCGTCGCGCTGGGCAGTGAGCTCTGCGATCTCCCGCTCCCGCGCGGCCGCGTCGGCCGCGGCCTTCTCCGCCTGGGCCTTCAGCTCCTTCGCCTCCCGATCGGCCGCGGCCTGGGCTCGCTCCGCCTCGGGCACCACGACGCCGAAGTAGTACCCGAGCCCGCCGGACGCGCCGAGCGCCGCAGTCAGCGCCACCCCGATCACCGCGCGCCGGAGCCTGATCTTCTCCTTGTCGGCGCGCAGCGCCTGGATCGCTCGCTCGTGCTCGTGGGAGAGAGACATCTGGGCGAGGCGCGCGTGCTCCTCCGCCTCGAGCCGCGCGCGCTCGACGGCGGCGGCCTGGATCGCCGCGACCCGCGCGGCCTCTTCTCGCTCCCGCGCGGCCTCGGCCCGTCGCCGCTCCTCGTCGGCTCGGAGCCGAGCCTCTTCCGCGGCCCTCAGCCGCAGCTCCGCCTCCATCTTGGCGCGCTTCTCGGCGGCCCGGGCCTCGTCTTCACGCTGCTTTTCGGTCTGGATCCGCTGGTCCTCGAGCTCCATCAGCTCGCGCAGCGAGAACAACACCGAGCTCTGCTTCTCCGATTCGCGCTCCGCCATGAGGAGTCGGACGCCTCGGGAGCGCGAAAGTTTGGCGCCCTCACCGGATTTCTACCGGCTAGCCGCATTTTGGTAGGGACCGGTAGGCGTGACCCCTACTTGTCCTTCTTCTTGCGCTCTTTCATCCCTGGCAGCGTCGCGAGCGCCGGCGCCTCCTCGAGGTACTCGATCTTCTCGACGCTCATGATTCCGTACTTGCCTTCGGCTTGGATGCCGCCGGAGGAGCGCGTGAAGCTCGTGCTGTAGGTCCCGGTGACCTTCACGCGGGCGCCGACCGCGGGCAGCGGGTTCGGGAGCGTGATGCCCCAGACCGGATCCTCGATCTTCACCTCCTTCTGCTTCTCGAGGTTCGTCGCCTTGTCCATCTCCTCGATCGCATCGTAGATCTTGGCGAAGTTCGACGACCAGCCCATGACGGGGATCATCGCCGTCTTCTCTTCCGGGGAGTCTGCGATCCAGAAGGTCGGGACGGGCGAGACGCACTCGACCGGATCCCCCTTGCCGCCCTTGTGCACTGCGCACGCAGGCGCGCAGCCCTCCTTCTTGGCGTTCTTGTCGTCCTTGCAGGCGACCAAGTTCGTCCGAACGATGTAGCCGATCAGGCTGATCTGCTTGCCCAGGACGGAGGGACGATGCACAACGCTCCGGAGATCGTGCACGACGCCCGCGATCGTGTACGCGTCCCCCTCCTTCTTCTTGAGCTGGGGCAGCGTGGGCGGTGGCGGGATGTTCGCCTTGGCGGTCGGCGCGCTCTTCGCGACGTACTTTTGCTCCTCCGGACCGCAACCTGACGCGACGAGGACCAGCGCCGCCAGGGCGCCGCCGAGGGAGATCGAGAGGAACGGGGCGGGCAGTTTCATGGGCATCCGCTTTCGGGCGGGGGTGGGTCGAGCCACGAAGAGCTATCAAGGGAGGAGGTTTTCGTAAAGCTTCTGCGTTGGCTCCACCGCGGCCCGGGCGAGGGCTCCGGAGCGCCGACGGCCGTGCCCGCTCCCGGCCGGAAAACCCATGTGAACCGCTGCTTTGATTCGGTCGGACAGGAGCGAAATCCGAGGTACGCTCCCCGACGGGCGGACCCCGACCCCCGAGAGCCCCGACCGACCCATGCCCGCAGAGACCCTCCTGCACGCGCCCTTCGAGGTTTCCCGCATCCTCACCATGATCCTGGCGGGGGGTGAGGGAAGGCGGATGCACCCGCTGACGGCCGACCGCGCCAAGCCCGCGGTGCCGTTCGGCGCGCGCTACCGGATCATCGACATCGTCCTCTCGAACATGGTCAACAGCGGGCTCACCCGCATCAAGATCATCACCCAGTACAAGAGCGCGTCGCTCGAGGAGCACATCGCGCGCGCGTGGCGGCTCTCGCCGATGCTGGACAGCTACATCGAGACGATCCCCGCGCAGCAGCGGACCGGCCTCTCCTGGTTCAAGGGCTCCGCGGACGCCGTCTACCAGACGATGCACGTCATCGAGGACGAAGACCCCGAGCAGGTCTGCATCTTCGGGGGCGACAACGTCTACAAGATGGATGTGCGTCAGATGCTCCTCGAGCACCTGCGCAAGGACGCGGAGCTCACCGTCGCGGCCATCCCGGTGAAAAAGGACGAGGCGCGGTCGTTCGGCGTCATCGAGGTCGACGAGGCCGGGCGCATCCTCGCCTTCCACGAGAAGGTCGCCGACCCGCCCGAGATCCCGGGGCGCCCGGGGCTCTGCCTCGCGTCCATGGGCAACTACATCTTTCGGACGGCCGTGCTCCTCGACGCGCTCCGCGCCGACGCCAAGGACGAGGCGAGCGCCCACGACTTCGGGCGCAGCATCGTCCCTTGGCTCGTCAAGAAGGGGGGCAAGTGCTTCGTCTACGACTTCAAGACGAACCGCGTGCCCGGGGAGGATCCCGAGGGCGCGACCGCGGCCTACTGGCGCGACATCGGGACGGTGGACGCCTACTTCGAGGCCCAGATGGACCTCGTGAGCGTCAAGCCGGCGTTCAACCTCTACAACCAGCGCTGGCCGATCCGGACGGGTACGAACCACGATCCGCCCGCGAAGTTCGTCTTCCGGGACGAGGCCAACGCCCGCGTGGGCGTGGCCACCGAGAGCCTCGTGTCGCTCGGCTGCATCATCTCGGGCGGGCGCATCAACCGCTCGGTCCTCTCGGGGCGGTGCCGCATCAACTCGTTCAGCTCCGTGGACGAGTGCATCCTGTTCGAGAACGTGGTCATCGGGCGCCACGCGCGGATCCGTCGCGCGATCATCGACAAGGACGTCGAGCTGCCGAGCGGGACCGAGATCGGCTACGATCTCGAGGCCGACAAGAAGCGATGGTTCGTGAGCGAGGGAGGCATCGTCGTGATCCCCAAGCGCGCCAAGGTCCCGGAGAGCGCCTCGATCCCGCCGCCCCCGCTCGGCCCCGAAGAGTCATGACGCGCGATGTCCGCCGCGCCTGAACACGCGCGCGTGCTTTCTGGTGTGCGCTTCTGCGACCCCGAGGGGAGGCGCCTGATCCCCGACCTCGTGGATCTCGCCGCGGTCGCGGTGATCCTCTTCGCGGTGTTCGGGCCGCTCGAGGCCGAGGCGCCCCGCATCCTCCTCGGCTCCGTCGCGGCCCTCGTGAGCGGCGTCCTCCGGCCGGTCTGGCGGCAGCGCACCTCGCGCCCCGTGCGCGTGGTGCTCGGCCCGGGGTACGTGGACGTGAAGGGCGCGCCCACACGGAACCAGCGGATCCGAGCGCGAGATCTCAAAGGCGCCACGACCGCCCGGACGGCGACGGGCTTCCTCCTCACGCTCTCGCTTCGCACACGCGACCAGCCCATCACGTTCGAGACCGAGAGCGAGCCCGAGCTGGACGGCCTCCGGAGCGCGCTCGGCATCGGGCACGGCGGCTTCGGCGCCATCCGGTGGCGGACGTGCCCGTCCGGCAACGAGCGAGCGGCCATCATCGGCCGCACCGCCTCGGCGCTCGCGGCTGCGCTCGTCCTCGCGGTGGCGGCCGTCTCGGGGTTCAGCGGCGCGGCCGTGATGGCTGCGTTCGTGGGCGTGCTCATCCTCCCGTGGTCCCTGTTCCTGACCCTCATCGGGGGGCTGTTCTCGGACCGTCAGCCGAACCTCATCATGTCCTCGGACGGGATCCGGTTCGTCTCGCCGTTCAAGCACTGGCAGTACGTCCCCTACGCCGATCTCATCGCGCTCGAGGCCTCCGCGACGGGCCTGGCGTTCGCGCTCAAGCCCCCGCACGCGATTACGTGGGTGAAGGCCACCTCGCCCGGCGGGGGCGGCGGCCTCTCCACTTTCGAGCGCGCCGGCCTCGTCGCGCAGATCGAGGCCGCCGCGCAGCGCGCGCGAGGCCTCGGCAAGGTGAAGGACGACGTAACCGGTCGCGTGGACGTCCTGCTCCGCCGCGGGGAGGACGTCCGGTCTTGGCTCGCGCGGCTCGACCGGACGGGTCAGCTGCTCGCCTCCGGCGCCGGCTATCGCGGCGTCGACCTGGACCAGGAGGCGCTCTGGGCCATCCTCGAGGATCCGGACGCCTCGCTGGAGCTGCGGACCGCGGCCTCGCGCGTCCTCTCTCACGCGACGGAGCCAGAGGCGCGCGTCCGGATCGAGGCAGCCCACGCCGCGACGCGCGACGACCTCGAGGCTCGACGGCTCCGCGTCGCCCTCGCCCACGATCTGGACGCGGCCTCCGAGGAGATCGCCCTCCTCGAGGTGGCGCTGGGCGCGGAGGAGGCCCGCGCCGCGGGGAACGCGCGCCGGTCTGGCGAGCGCGGGTAGGCCCGCCTCGGCGCAGCGCGGGCGGTCACGGAAGCGGTCACGGAAGCGGCCTCGGGAGCGCGCCGCGCCGCGCGAGATCGGCGCGCTTGGCCGGAGACGCTCGTGGTAAACAGGCCTGCGGTGGCTCGTACCATCATCGTCGGTGATCTCCACGGCTGTCTCACGGAGCTCGAGGACCTCCTCGCGTACGTGGGGTTTGGCGCCGGGGATCGCCTGGTGAGCGTCGGCGACCTCGTCGTGCGCGGTCCGAAGCCGCGCGGCGTGCTCAAGCTGATGCGGCAGCTCCACGCGCGCGCCGTCCGCGGCAACCACGAGGACCGGCTGCTTCGGTGGAGGCGGTCGCTCGGGACGCGGCAGGAGCTCGTGATCGGCAACCTCACGCGCAAGACGGCGGTCGCGCTGCGGCCCCGCGACTGGGCCTACATCGAGGCGCTGCCTCTCTGGCTCGATCTCCCCGAGCACGGCGTGCGCGTGGTGCACGCGGGCATCATCCCGGGGCTGCCCATCGAGGAACAGAACCCACGGACGCTCCTGTACGTACGGACCCTCGGGCCGCGAGGCGAGCCGATGGAGACGCGCGGACGCAGCTGGTCGCAGTGGTACGCAGGCCCCGATCACATCGTCTTCGGCCACAACGCGCAGCTCCGCCCCGAGATCGCGCCGTTCGCGACGGGCCTGGACACGGGCGCGGTGTACGGCGGGCGGCTCACGGCGATGGTCCTCCGCGACGGGGAGTCGCCTCCGCCCGCGGAGGACCGGGCGTCGGTGCTGATCAGCCTCCCCGCGCGCCGGGTCTATTGTCGGCCCGATCGCGCGGCCAAAGACTGAGCGCGGCGGCCCGAGCTTGGTTTCACGGCAGATCCTCGCAGGCGTCCGCCTTCTGGGTTAGCCTGGGCCGCCATGCGACTCCGCCTGCCAGCGGCCCTCGTGCTCACGTCCCTCTCGCTCACGGCGACCTTCGCTGCGTCCGACGGAGAGGCGCGCCCGAAGCGCACGCGCGTCGCGCAGGGGGGCGCGGCGAAGAAGTCGACGAGCGTCGCGTCGACCGTGCTGAAGGCGCGTGAGCTGTTCGACGATCAGCGGTACGAGGAGTCCATCCAGACCCTGTCGAGCGCCGCCGTGAAGCCCGGCAGCTCCAAGGCGGAGAGGATCGAGATCTTCAAGCTCCTCGCGTTCAACTACGTCGCGCTCGGGAAGAACGACGAGGCCGACTCCGCCGCGCGGGCCATCTTCGTGCTCGAGGAGGGGTTCTCCCTGCCCAAGAGCGAGTCGCCGAAGTTCCGCGAGTTCTTCGAGAAGTCGCGGAAGGCGTGGGAGGACGAGGGCAAGCCCGGTGTCGAGGCCACGGGTCAGGCGGTGGAGGTGCAGAAGCCCATCTCGATCAAGCACGCGCCCCCCGCGGCGCAGGTCACCCCTGGGTCGGTGGTCAAGCTGGACGGCACCGTCGATGATCCGGACGTCCGCGTGACCAAGGTGGAGCTCTACTTCCGGAGCGGCGCGAAGGGGAAGTTCGCGCAGAAGAACCTGCCGTACACGATGGGCGCGTTCCGCGGCGAGATCCCCGGCAGCGCGGTCGTCTCGCCGCTCGTGGAGTACTACGTCCAGGCGGTCGACAAGGGCGGGCTGCCCGTCGCGTCTCGCGGCGACGCCGAGGCGCCGCTCCGCATCGCGGTGCCCGAGGAGGGGTCGCTCATGTGGTACGAGCACCCGGGCTTCTGGGTCCCGGTCGGCCTGGCCGTGACGGCGGGGATCGTCCTCGGGGCGGTGTTCGGCACCCAGGCCGCCACGGCCGAGTCGACGATCAAGGTCACGATCACCGAGTGATCCGCGCGCTCTCCCTGCCCGGGTGTGGGTGCCGCGGCGCGTTCCAGTTCGCCGTGCTCGCCCGCCTCGTCGCTCGCGGGGAGGCGTTCGACCTCGTGGGGGGCGCGTCGAGCGGATCCATCGCCGGAGCGGCCTACGTCGCCGGCAAGAGCCTCGCGGGGCCGGACATCTACCGGACCCTCGCGAGCACCCGCGTCCTGTCGCGCCGCTGGCTCGCCACCGAGAAGAGCCCCTTCGGGATGAGCCGCATCGTCCGCGAGGCGCTCGAGCGCCACGTCCCGGAGGCCGACATCCTCGATGGGGCGGCGGAGCTGATCGTCTCCACGACGCGGCTCAGGGCCTTCGCGCGCGGCGTCCTCTCGGCGAGCGACACCCACCGGCGGGGCGCGCTCCGTCTGCACTCCAGCCGCGAGAGCGCTGCGATCCACGACATCATCCTCGCGAGCTGCACGTTTCCTCCGTTCTATGCGCGTCTCCCGCGGCTCGATGGAGAGATCCACGTAGACGGTGGCGCGATCGACAACACGCTCATCGACGCGCTCGTGGCGCGTGGCGCCACGCACGTGACCGTGGTCACGCCGCACGCCGAGGGCACCGTCTACGAGGGGCTCTTTCGCCCGCTGGTTCCGCCCCGCGTCCCGCCCGGGGTGCAGCTTCGTGTGATTCGGCCCGCGCGCGCGCTCACGCTGCGGAGCTTCGATTTCGACGCGGGGCGCCTCGAGGAGGCGCTCACCATGCCCCACCGCGAGGCCTGGCGAGACGCGGCCGAGAGCGGTGCGACGCGGTCTGGCTCGGGGGTGTGACCAATCCACCACGCCTCACGGACGGCTCGACGCTTCGGCTCGGGTCCCGACGAAAGGCGCCCCACGTTCCTCGTGGCCTCACGGCCAGATCACACCGGCGAGCTTCTGGGTTCGCGCCTGGTGTAGCCGTCCTCGATGAGCCGCGCGGCGAGCAGCGCCTCCCACTCCTCGAAGACCGCCTCGCAACCTTCCGAATCGGCTCCGAGGTCGTCGAGGTCTCGAGCGCCACCGTCGCGATGGGGCAGCCGTGGCGGAAGTCGGACTCCGCCCGGGCGAGCCGATCGACGAGCGCGCGACGCTCGAGGTGGCGCACCGGTGGATGCCCGGGGACTCCTGATCGAGCGCCGGACGGCTCGAGATCAGCCGCTCCCGCGCAGCTCGTCGCGGAGCTCTTCGACGTAGGCGCGGATGAGCTCTGCGCGGCGCGTCGCGATCCCGCGGGCGGTTCGCGTGTGGAGCCGCTCCGGGACGACCAGCAGCTTCTTGAAGACGTGGTCGAGCCCCCATAGCTTGTCGTCGGGGGCGCGAGCGTCGCAGAACGGATCCTCCGGCGCGTAGAACGGGCGCCGCATTTCGGCGCAGGTAGCCCACATGCGCGCCAGGCCGATCGCGCCCAAGGCGTCGAGGCGGTCGGCGTCTTGGAGGATGCGCGACGCGAGCGCGTCGGGCACGGCGCCCTTCGAGAAGGCGTGGTCCCGAATGGCGAGCGGCGCCCCGTCGAGCAAGGCGGATGGGGCCCCCTCGCGTTCGAGCAGCGCGCGCGCGTGCTCGGCGCAGACGTCGCCAGAGAAGGGCGAGCTCGGGTGGCCCTTGGGGTAGCTGAAGAGCTCGTGCAAGAGCGCAGCTGTGGCGGGCACGCCTTCCTCGGCGCCCTCCGCGCGCGCGATGCGAAGCGTGGTCGCGACCACGCGCTCGACGTGGGAGAAGTCGTGAGCCGGCTCTGCGCCGCGCGCGCGCTCGCGCGCAGCGGCGACGAGGCGTGACCACAGTCCGGGGTCGACGCCTTCGGGCGTGCTCGGACCCCGCGACGGCGAGTCGGAGCGCGTCATGGCAAGGCCTCGATCGCGCCGCGCCCGAGCTCCACGTCTGCCTGGAGCGCCGCCTGGACGCTGGCCTCGTGCTTCGAGCGGGTCGATGGCATCAGCTCGCTGGCCAGCCGCGCGCCCAAGAGAGCAGCGTAGCAGGGAACGAGTACGGATCGGGCATCCACGAGGTGAGCTACGCCTTCACACGCGGAGAGTCGATGACGATGACCAGGAGCTCGACGTCCTGGCAGCCCGCGGCGAGCGCCGCTGCAGGGTCCCATCGTCGTGGCACGGGCAACGAGTCCGATTTGCGGCTGGTCGCGTCGACATCCTCGCGGCCACCGGCTGCGTCACGGCCCCGGCGCCTCCGATGACCGAGGCCGCGCTGCGCCGGAACGACACCGGCCGCTTCGGCGTTAGCATGGCGGACGTGATCGGCTCAGGGGGCGAGCCCGCGGCGCGCGAGCTCGCGATCGATGAACGCTTCGAAGCGCTGCTTGTCCGTGCTGGGGAAGCCGAACTCGCCGCGGGCGAAGCCGTTGTTCTCTTCGGGCGGGATCTTGGGGGCGTGCGGAGGTGGCGGATCGGTGAAGCGCAGCAGAACCTCGTCGTCGACCGAGTCGATGAAGGTCGGCTCGAACTCGTACGACCAACGGTAGGCCCCGATCCCGGTGTCGTTGTGGCAGCAGACACAGCTGCAGGCCGCGAGCTCGGCGGTGATCCACGCGAGGTCGGGATCGTCGAGCCGCGCGGGATCGGGCGCGCTCACCTTCGTGGACGCGTGCTCGTCGGATCGGTCGGTCGAGGAAGGCCCCTCGACCTCGTCGCAGGTGAAGTGGTCGAGGAACAGCTCGCCGTGGGGTGCGCACGTGCCGTTCACGGCGACCCCCGGCGCAGGCGGTCCTTGGTCCGTCTCGCTGCAGCCGACAGCGAGCGCCCCCACGCCTAGAGCAGCGAGCAGTCCGGCCCTCACGGCTCCAGCATACTCGGAGCGAACCCTGGTCGCGATGGGCCTGGCGGGCTCGAGGGCGCCCTCTAGCCCGCGACGAAAGTTGGTCACACGGTGCGCTCGACGCACCTCAGTAGCGGTCGAGTGAAGGAAACATGGGCGATAGCGTGGAGCGGGAGGGTCAGGAGGTGCTGGTGACCGGTGCGACTGGGTTCATCGGTCGGCAGGTCGTGGAGGTGCTCTCGCGGCGGGGCTGGAGGCCGATCGGCGTCTCACGGGACCCGGAGGCTGCTCGCACCGCAGCTCAGCGAGAGATTCGCTGGATCGGCTGGGATGGGTCGATGCTGGAAGAAGAGCTGGACCGCGTCGGGAAGTGCATCAACCTCGCCGGACAACACCCGTTCGGGCGGCGCTGGAACGAAGACTACAAGGCGAAGATGCGCGAGAGCCGCATCGCCACGACCTCGCGAATCGCGCGCGCGCTGGCCAGCTCCAGCGCGGTCGGTCGCACGCTGATCAGCACCTCGGGTACCGGCATCTATGGCGACTGCGGCGAATCGGCGTTCGATGAGACGCGACCTCGCGGCCGGGCCTGGTTCCTGTCCGACATGGAGGCAGACTGGGAGGACGCGGCGATGACGGTTGAGCGGGCGGGTGTTCGCGTCGCCGTGATGCGCGTCGGGATCTCGCTCGGTCAGGACGGAGGCGCGCTGGCCATCCTGGAACAGGGCTTCCGCCGAGGCATGGGCGGCCACGTCGGCACAGGCGAGCAGTTCGTGCCGTGGATCCACAACCTCGACTGCGCGCGAATGTACGCGGCGGCGTCGGAGGACGCCGCGTGGCGAGGGGCGTTCAACCGTTCGGCTCCGGAGCCGCGCACCTTCGCCGAGCTCTGTGTCGCGGTGGGTCGCGCTCTCGGACGGCGGTCGTGGTTTCATGCACCGGCCATGATCGCGCGGCTCATGATCGGCGAGGCCTCTGCCATCTTGCTCGAGAGCCAGCGCGCCCTGCCATCACGGGCGCTGGCGCTCGGCTTCTCGTTCACGCACACCGAGCTGGAGGCGGCGATGGCCGATCTCTACGCGCCGCGAGCCGACGCAGCCTCACGCTCCCAGGAGGCAGCATGAGCTCCCGACCAGCGCTCGAGCAGCTCGTCGGCCCGGCTGTCGCTGGCGACCGTGCGGCGCTCGAGCAGCTCGTCGACGAAGTGCGGGACGACATCTACCACTTGTGCCTGAGGATGCTCGGCCAACGGGCCGACGCGGAGGACGCGACGCAGGAGGTCGTCATCCAGGTGATCACACACTTGTCCCAGTTCCGCGCAGAGGCTTCGCTGCGCACCTGGGTTTGGCGGATCGCGACCCGGCACGTTCTCCGGCTCAAGCGGTCGAAGCGCGAAGAGCTCGCCAATTTCGACCAGATCGAGAGGATGATCGCTGCCGGGGACGGCAACCCGGCCATGCCGCTCGTGAGTGACGGTGAGCTTCGCGTGTTGGCCACCGAGGTGCGTCTCGCGTGCACGGCGGCGATGGTGATGGCGTTGGATCGAGATCTGCGCGTGGCATGGGTGCTCGCGGAGATCTTCGATCTCGACGGCGGGGACGCTGCGTTCGTGCTCGACATCGATCCCGCCGCGTTTCGCAAGCGGCTCCGCGTCAGACGGTCACGCCACGTTCACGGCAGCCGCTGCGGGGCGCCCACGTGATCGGCGCCGACCGTCGGCCTCGCGTCGGTGCCTCGCTCCGCGAGCGCCCAGCGCAGGCGCTCCGCCGTGGCCTTGTCGAGCGGCCCCACGACGAGCGCGAACCGCTCGGCGCCCTTCGCTGTCGTCTCGACCATCGAGGGCGCGACGTCGGCGAACGAGAACCGACCGCGCAGATCCTTCAGCGCGGCCGCGCTCGCGTCACGGGCGATCTCCACGAAGTGCGCGTCCTCGAGGAACAGCGACAGGCTCCCGAGGTCCTCCTTCTCGCTCGCCATGAGGACCCCGACGCCGCGGCAGAGCACGTTCGGTCCGATCCGCACCGAGTCGCGCCAGCGGCCGAGCACCTGCTTCTGCCCTCGCGGGCGGAGCTCGAGCTCGACGCCCGCGGCGAAGTCTTCTGCGAGGGCGACGGCGGGGAGCGTGCGCCCCTCGGGGCGCGCCGACGCGTCGGCGTGGGCCGGCTCGCACGACCACGGCGAGCCGGCGATCCGCGCGCAGACGTCCAGGGCGGGGAGCGCCGCTGGATCGATCGCCTTGGTCGGGAGCAGGTTGCCGATCCGGACGCGGTACGCCGTCGTCGGGCCGGCGAGGTCGGCGCACGCGACGCACGTGCGCCCCGTGGCGCAGGCGCGGAGCTCTCCCTTCGCCTCGGCGCAGGCGGAGCCAGCGCAGCAGGCCTCTTGGCATCGGCTCACTGCGGGGATCTCGAGCCGGGTGGGCGCAGGCTCCGCGGACGCGGCGCTGGTCGCGGTGGGGCCGCCGGCAGGCTCCTGCCCGACCGTGGGCGACTCGGTCGCGCGCGTGACGAGGAGGGTCGCCGCCGCCGCCGCGGCGCCCAGCGCGAACGTCACGCCGTGGGTGAGCCAAGGGGGCCGCTGCGGCTGCTTGGCGCGCCGGATATCGTCGAGCGAGACCACCCGCTGGGAGAGCGCTCCGGAGGAGGTGTCCCCCTCGCGAGGCGCTGGCGCGCTCTTCGACGGCGGGAGCGGCGCGAGCTCGCGGAGCCGCTCCGGCAGCTCCCCCTCGATCTCGACGCCGTCCTCCTCGGCGCGCCGGACCTCCGTCGCGGTGGTCGGGATCAGATCCCCGCGCCGGGCCATCGCGTCGGCGACCAGGGCCTCCAGCTCGTCGTCGGTGGGGTCGCCGTCCCGCGAGGACGTCATGTCGCCTCCTCGGCGCCGAGCCCCTTCGCGGTGAGGTAGGCGCGGAGCTTCTTCATCGCGCGCACGCGGATCGCTCGGATGTTCTCGCCGGTGGTCTCCCAGCGGCTCGCGAGCTCCGCCGAGACCGCGTTGGGCAAGCGCTGGTGGTCACCGGCTCGGAAATGGAGGGCCGAGACGCGCAGGACGTCACGCTCGCGCTCGGAGAGCTGCTCGAGCGCCTCCGACATGAGCCGCCGCTTCGGCGACTGCGACGAGGGCGGCGCGTCGTCGTCGATGGCCTCGCACGTCACCCGCTCGAGGTAGGGCGTCGCCGAGATCTCGCGCCCCGCTTGGAGGTGGTCGACGAGGAGGTTCTGCGCGATGCGCCCGAGCCAAGCTCGTGTGCGCATCCGATCGCGATCCGCGTCGATGCCCTCCGCGCGCTGGAAGGTGTGCGCGCGCTCGAACGCGCGGTGGAACGTCTCCTGGACCAGATCCTCGGCCGAGAGCCCCGCGAGCGGCATCAGGTCCTTCCTCCGGCGGAGCAAGACGCCGTACAGATACCGGACGTGGCGCTGGTAGAGCGCTGCCTGCGCGGCGCGCGCGGCCACGGGGTCCGCGTCCTTGCGGGCGACGCGCTCGAGGAGATCAGCGTCGCTGTCGGCTTCATCTTCGGTGCTCGCTCTCATCCGCTGGAGGGCCGGCGAGGCCTCTCCCACCCCTCTACGCCAAAGCGTGACAGGCGCCTGCTGGCGCTCGTAAGCGGTTGGATTTGCGCCTCAAAGCGGGGCGCCTCCCGGTCGCCTCGACGCGCGCGGCGCCGTCCCTCGCGCCGTCACGCTTCGCCGTAGACGCGGCGTGAACAAGAGCTCGGTCGCCCTCCTCGCCCTCGTCGTCAACCTCTCCGCCGCGTGCGGCGCCGCCCCGCCCGCGGTGGTCACCCGTCCTGGCGACGCCGAGGCTTCGCGTGGGGCCGTCGCTTCGGCGCCCGCGGGCGAGGCGCGAGCCGCGTCGCGGCCGGTGTCGTTCACGTTCCCTGCGGGCGTGACGAACCCCTTCGCCGTCGCGGCGCCCTCCGCCCCGGCGGCCGAGCGCGCCGCGTCCTGCGTCGACGCCTCCTCGGCCAAGGGCTTCTACGGCTTCTACCGCACCGACCCCTGGGAGCGCGGCGACGTGGTCCTCACGTTCGACGATGGGCCGCACCCCAAGGCGACGCCGCGCGTGCTCGATCTCCTGAAGGGGCACGGGATGCCGGCGACGTTCTTCGTCGTCGGTCGCGCCATCTCGCGCGACACGTACCCGATCGTCCAGCGCATCGTCGCAGAGGGCCACGCGCTCGGCTCTCACTCCTACAGCCACGACGTGCACATGACCCGCGTCTCGGCGCCCGAGGCGACGATCGAGGACATCCGCGGCCAGCACGAGGCGACGGCGGTGCTCGTCGACCTCGCGCTCCTCGCGAAATCCGGCGACGACTTCGACGCGATGTTCACCACCGTGTTCCAGCGCGACCCGGCCACCTGGCTCACCGCCACGACGATCCGACGAGAGCGCGAGGCCTTCTCCGCGCGCCACCGCGCGCTCCTCCTCGAGCGCGGGCTCGAGGCCGGCGCCCGGCCTTACACGATCCTCTACTCGAGGCCGCCGGGCGGGGGCCCCTACGTGGAGCGCGACGGCGCCGCCGGCATCGCCCTCTACGACGCCGCGCTCGCCGAGCTCGGGATGATGAACGTCATGTGGCACGGGGCGTCCGGCGACACCGTGCCCGAGAAGCGCAGCGACTTCGCGTTCCTCACGGAGAACCTGGCCAAGTACTCGGAGGGTGGCGGCGTGCTCCTCATCCACGACTACATCCGTCCCGACGCGCTCGCCCATGCTCTCGATCGAATGGCCAAGAGCGACGGCGTCCGGATCGAGACGATGGCCGACGCCGTCGAGCGAAAATATGGCTGCGGGACGGCGGCCCTCGCCGGCAGGCTGCGGGACGGCGTGTCGTTCTAGCGCTGGCGCTCGAGCAGCTCGACGTCGACCAGGTCCTTGGGGCGGCCCGACGCGCGCTTGTTGGTCAGGAGCGCGGCGCGGCCCAGGAACGGCAACGCGTCCACCAGGACGCGCGAAGCGCTCGCGGCGTCGAACTCCACACCGCTGATGGCGGTGAGGATGTCGATACGACGGGGCGGCAGCCCGAGCTGATAGACCGTGCCAGGCGAGCAGAAGTCGCTCGCGACCACGCCGTGCGCCTGCAGGGGCGCGCCGAAGCGACGAAGCGCCAGCATCAGCCGGTCGGCGTTGTCGGGGGTCGGGCGGACGAACACGTCGAGATCCCCGGTGGCGCGTGGCACGCCGTGGACGGCCAGCGCGTGCGCGCCGACGATCACGAAATCGACCGCCTCCGCGCAGAGCGCCGCCACGAAATCAGCGAAGTCGTCGTTCCACTCGGGCCGCGTCACGTCATCCGCTTCGGTGGCCGAACGACCACGCCCGGCATCGACTCCCGGGTGTACGCAGGGAGCGGCTGCCCAGAGGACGCCCAGGAGTCGAGCGCGAGGCGCCACATCATCGCGAGGCGCTCCTCGGGTGTCGTCGATGTGCTCAGGTCGTCGCCGGGCTCCGCCCCCAGCTCGAACCGCCGAATCGGCCACGCTCCCCGGAGCTTTGCGCGTTCTTCCGAGCTCACGTCGGCGTGGATCGTACCACACGCTGCGGCCCGCCAGTCTCGGTGTGGCGCCTCCCCGAGCCGCTCGGCTACGTTGCTCCGGTGACGGAGGTGCTCGGCCGAGCTCGTGAGATCGCCGCGCTCGAGGCGCGGCTCGACGGAGCGCTCGCGGGCCGCGGCGGGCTCGTCCGCCTCGTCGGGGAGCCCGGGATCGGCAAGACCTGGCTGGCGAGCTCCCTCGCCGAGCGCGCCGCGGCGCGTGGCGTCGCGTGCGTCTGGGCACGCGCGTGGGAGCGCGCCGCGCGCGCGCCGTTCGGGGTCGTCCGGGATCTCCTCGCCGCCCTGCGTCGGGCCGACGCCGCGCGCGGACCGAGCGAAGCCGACGATCCCTTCGCGGCGGGCAGCGTCACCTCACGCGACGACGTGGTCAGAGCCTTCTCCAGCTCGCTCGTCGAGCGGCGCGCTCCCGTGCTGGCCATCATCGACGACCTCCACGCCGCGGACCTGGACTCGCTCGAGCTGCTCCTCGGCGTCGCCCCGTCCCTCCGCACCTCCCGCGCGCTGGTCGTCGCGACGGAGCGGTCGGTCGACACGGGCGCCGGCGCGGACGCGCTCACCGTGCTCGACCAGCTCGGGCGCGTCTCCGACACGCTCGAGGTCGGAGGCCTCGGGGTGGAGGCGGTGGCGGCCATGGTGGCGCGCGCGACGGGGGGACCGGCAGACGCCAGGCTCGTCGCGGCGCTGCACCGCGCGACGCTCGGCAACGCGCTGTTCGTGGACGGCGTGATCCGGCAGGCGGTCCGTGACGGGACGATCACCGCGGGCACGACCCGCGTTGCGCCGGACGTGCGCCGAGCCGTGACCGCTCGCATCGAGGCGCTGGGGGAGCACGCGGCGCCCGCCCTCCGCGTCGGCGCCGTGCTCGGGCGACCCTTCGAAGCCTCGCTCGTCGCGGAGGTCCTCGGGCTCGGGACGGTCGACGTGGACGCCACGCTCCGCGTCGCGGAGTCCGGGGGCCTGGTCGCCGAGACCGCGGGGCGCTACTCGTTTCGCCACACGCTGGTCGCGGACGTGCTGCTCTCGTCGCTCGCTCCGACGGAGCGGGCGGGCCTCCACCGCGCCGTGCTGGACGTCCTCGGCGCGAAGCCTGCTGGCGCCACGCCGCTCGCCGACATCGCGCGGCACGCGGTGGCGGCGCTGCCCCTCGTCGGGCTCCCCGTCGCCGTGGCGTCGATCGACGCGGCGGCGCGCCACGCGGCCGCGCTCTGCGCGCACGAGGAGGCGATGCACCTCAGGGCGCAGGCGGTCGAGCTCGTCGGGGAAGGTGACGCACGGGCCCGCCTCGACGCGCTGCTGCACCTCGGGGAGGCGGCGCTGCTCGGCGGCAAGCGCGCCGACGCGCGGGCGGTCCTGCTCCGCGCCGCAGGGATCGCGCGGGCGGAGGGCGACGTCCGGGCCGTCGCGCGCGCGGCGCTGGGCGTCGCGGAGACCGGGGAGTTCGGGGCGATCGATCGCGAGAAGATCGCGCTCCTGGACGAGGCCGCGGCGGGGGCCGAGGCGCTCGAGCCGGCGCTCCGGACGCGCGTGCTCTCGCGGCTCGGAGCGGCGCTGTGGATGGACCCGGAGGGCGCGGGCAGGCGCCGCGACGTCACCGAGCGATGCGTGGCGGCGGCGCGCCTGGAGGGCGACCGGGCGGCGCTCCTCTCGGCGCTCGACGCGCGCTTCCAGGCCATCTGGGGTCCGAGCGGGCGCGCCGAGCGCCGCGGCATCGTCGCGGAGATGCGCGCGATCTCGGCGGGCGCACCCCTCGACGCGGAGACCGAGATCGCGCTCCGCCGCCACGCGCTCTTCCTCGCCGCCGAGGACGGCGACTTCGCCGCGTTCTCGGTCGAGCTCGACGGCCTCGAGGCGCTCGCCGACCGGCTCCGCCGCCCCGGGTTGGCCGAGACGGTGGCGCAGCGGCGGATGCTCCTCGCCTTGCTCCGCGGAGAGGCCGGCGCGGCCGAGGCGCTCGTCGTCCGCGTCCGTGAGCTGGGCTTGAAAGCGCAGAATCCGCAGGTCGACATGGGCGAGGCGTACGCGCGCTCGCTCCTGTCGGCCGACTCCGGTGACGCGGCCGGCCTCTCCGCGAGCGCCGAGCGTCTGGCGTTCCACGCGTCTCGCCTCCCGAACCTCCCGTTCCTCCGGGCACGGCACGCCGTCGCCTGCGCGCTCCTCGGCCGCGACGACGAGGCGCGAACCTCGCTCGGCGCCGTCCTGGCCCAGGCGCTGCCGGCGCTGGACGACTCGATGATCACCATGGCGACGCTCGCCTCCGTCGCCGAGGTCGCCTGGCTCCTCGGCGACGGCAGGGCTGCGGAGCGCGCGCTGCCGCTGCTGGAGCCGGTCGCGGACCGGGCCGTGGTCGTCGGCTCCACCCTCTACCTCGGATCGGCGAGGCGCTACGTCGGGCTCTGCGCGTGGACGCTGGGGAGGCACGAGGAGGCGGTCGAAGCGCTCGGCGCCGCGCACGAGGATCACCATCGGGCAGGGGCCCCGCCGTGGATCGTGCGGACGGCGCGCGAGCTCTCGGCCTTGCTCGACGCGGTCGCGACGGTCGAGGCGCGCGCCAGGGCGACCGAGCTCGCCGAGGAGGCGAGGGCCTACGGCGTCTGGCCCCTCGAGGGCCGTGGCGCGCCGCTCTCGCCGCGGCCTGGTCCGGCGCGCACGTCGGATCCGCCGCGCGGCGCGACCGCCTCCCTCGTTCACGAGGGCCAGACGTGGGCGCTCGCGTTCGCCGGAGCCGACGTCCGGCTCCGCGACAGCAAGGGCCTCCGGATCCTCGCGGCGCTCCTCGAGAGACCGGGCGTGGAGCAGCACGCGCTCGAGCTCTCCGGGGCCGCCGAGCTGCGCAGCGCGAGCGGCGGCGTCGGGCCGGCGCTCGATGGCAAGGCCATCGCCGCGTTCCGCGCTCGCATGGCGGAGCTCTCGGAGGCTCGCGAAGAGGCGGAGGACCGCGGGGACCTCGGCGCCCGCCTCCGCGCGACGGAGGAGCTCTCGCGTCTGGAGGAGGAGCTGTCGCGGGCCGTAGGGCTCGGCGGGCGGTCGCGCGCCTCGGGGCACGCCGAGCGGGCTCGGGTCGCTGTGGCCAAGGCGCTCGAGCGTGCGCTCCACGTCGTCGAGCGCCTCCATCCAGCGGCGCACGCGCACCTCGCGCGCGCCGTTAGGACCGGCGTGTTCTGCCGGTACGATCCGGATCCGGCGGTCGCGGTCGTGTGGCGCGTCGTCCGGTAGGCCGGGCTCGGCCCGTGCGCACACGGCTCGCGGCGCGAGCGAGCACGCAGGCCGCCGCCGGAGCTGCGCCCGTCCGAGGGTTGGCGCGGGCAGCAGGGGAGGTCCGTGCGCGGTCGACCCCCGAGGCCGGAGCCCGTTTGACTCTCTGCACCGCCCGGGCGATGACGCTCCGCTGCAGGATCGGCGCGATCTTTGGGAGGTCGTCGTGCAGCACGTGGGGTTCATTCGTGGTGGTCTCGTGACCCTCGCGGTCGCGTCCGTCGCCTTCGTGGTCGGCGATGCCCTGATCCCGCAGGACGGCGATCTCATGGCGGGCGGCACCGATCCCAAGGCGTTCACGGCCTTGGTGACGTCCTCGAACTACGCGTGGTGGTCGCTGCGCGGGCTGTTCGGCGTCGCCATGGAGTCGATCGGCACGGTGGCCCTGATGGTGTTGCTCCTGCAGACGTCGCAGGCGCGGCTGGGCATCCTGAGCTCGGTGTTGCTGCTCCTCGGGGACCTGCTCGGGATGTCCCTGTTCACGCTCCTGCACGACGTGTTTCCCCACGTCGGAGCCCTGATGGAAGCCGGGGTCACGGGTCCCGAGGTGCTCGCGCTCGCGACGGTCCCCCCCTACATCCTCGGGGGCATGCTCCTGACCTGGATCGGCCTCGCTTTGTCGGCGGTCGCCATCTGGCGCTGTGGCTGCCTGCCGCGCTGGAGCGGCTGGTTGGCGCTGCTGGGCATGCTGATGATCGTGGCGCCGAACATGGCGGCCCAGCTCCTCGCGAACGCGCTCTGGGGTGCGGCCTACCTGTGGATGGCGCTGGGGCTCCGCACCGGGGAGGGCGCGCGGCCCTTGGCTGCGGGCGCCTGAGCGGGTTCGAGGAGAGCCCCCGTGCCAGTTCGCAGGCTCACGGGACCAGCCCTCTTCAGCGTCATGGGGGCCGGGAGTCGTGAGCCGCGCTCCAACCGCGGCCGCCGCTGCTCCCTTTTCTTTCTCGATCGTCACGTCGTGACGGGCTCGGTCACGCCTCCTACGCATGAGCGGCGAGGAGCCGCGGAGGAGATTGCCATGAGTGCCAAGGAAAATATGGAGTTGCAGCGCAAGGTGTACGGGGACTTCAGCGCGAACCGCTTCGACGAGGTCCTGCGGAACGCCACCGACGACGTCGTGGTCGAGATGATCGCCCTCGGCCAGATCCACCGAGGACACGCCGGCTTCAGGGACTTCATGTCGAGCTTCAAGACCGCGTTTCCGAACCTCGAGATCCACGTCAAGAGCCAGGTCGCGGACGATCGCCAGGCGACCTGCGAGTTCCAGGCGAAGGGGGCGCACACGGGTCCGCTCATGACCCCGAACGGCCCCATCCCGGCCACGGGTCGGGAGGTCACGTTCACGGTGTGCGAGGTCTGGGACATCCGCGATGGGAAGGTCGCGGGGCTCCGCAACTACCAGGACATCGGGAGCGTGCTGCGCCAGATCGGCGTGGGCTGAGCGCGGTCGGCGGTCGGCGCGGGGACCAGGTGA
The DNA here is from genome assembly GCA_964492175.1 of uncultured Polyangiaceae bacterium. GTDB lineage: Bacteria > Myxococcota_A > Polyangia > Polyangiales > Polyangiaceae > Xiheicaenibacterium. The sequence continues at coordinate 59,907 of CAZBJI010000023.1, forward strand.
GCCTCGCGCGGACGTCCCCGGCCGCGCACCCCATCGTCACATCGCGTCAGCGAGCACGCGGCCGCGCCAATGGCCCAGGTGATGGTGACGCGGGCGACGGGGGCCATCACCTAGACCCTGTCGCCCCGCGCGCGGAGGACGCAGCCGCTCGACTCGTTACTCGATCTCCGCGCGCGCGCGCTCGACCAGCGGCTCGAAGCGCGGGAGCATCGCCGGCGCGTGTGCCCCGAGCCAGGCGCGGCAGGCGCCTTCGTCGGCGCCGGCCTTCAAGAGCTCGATCACGTCCACCTGATCGCGCATTCGCCCTGCTTTCAGCTTCATGTAGATCAGCGCTTCGACCCCGAGGACGGGGATTCCTCGACTTTCGATCGCGGCATCGCGCGCCTTCGCAAGGAACGGCTCGTCGCTCGTCGGCGCCAAGCTATCCACCGGCACGCCATCCACCTCGAAGGGAACGCGAAGCAGCACGAGGCCACCGGGACGGCGCTCGAAGGCACCCTCGTCGACGATGAAGTCGACGTCCCTGGTCGCGCGAGGCCAGCCTTGGGCGCCGACCGCAAGCCCCCCCACGAGCGCGTGCCGGATACCGAGGCGTCGGTACTCGTCAGAAATCGTACGCATCGCCGCGAGGACGCGCGGCGCAACCGTCGCCTCGAGCAAGCCGATGTCGGGCGTGTCATGCCTCACCACGCGAGCCTCGGCGAGCGCAACATGAGGGCGCGCATGCATGCCCAAGCCTATCACCTGCGGGCCTAGCCGCGGGAACCTCCACGTTCAAGGCCGGACTGGGCGAACACCTCGAGACTCAGCTCTTGGAGGCTCTCGGCGAAGCGGCCGAGGCGGACGCGCTCGATGGCGGTGACGAGCGCCGGGTTGAGGCCGCGGACGCGCGGTCTACGCTACGGCCACACCGCGTCGAGCGAGCCCGCGGCTGCGCCGATGGCGCAGGTGATGGTGGCCGACGCGGTCGACGGGGCCATCACGTAGACCGAGTCGCGACCCTCGCTCGTGATGGTGGGCGCGCCCGACGTCGCGGTGAGGGACCACGCGCACGCGGGGGAGTCGATGACGCGGTCGTCGGCGGTGAAGGCGGCGGCGGTGATGGGCTGGCTGTCGCCTCGCTCGAAGGGCTCACCGGGCGGGCTGAGGGTGATCGTCGCGACGGACTCCGGGCCGACCACCGCGACCGGCAGGTCGCGGGTCGCGCCGCTCGGCGCCGTGATCCGGAGCGAGCCCGCGCCGACCGACACGGCGTCGAGGGAGAAGCCCTCGTCGGCCGAGCTGTCCAGGAACCCGAAGAGAAAGTCGGTGATCGCGTCGACGAGCGTGGCCTGCTGGGCAGAGATCCCACCGGAGAGCTCGTAGGCCACGCCGCCCACGCCGAGGACGGGGCAGCCGAGCTCGTCCTTCAGCTCGACGCCTACGTACGTGGATCCGCCCACCATCACCACCAGATCCTCGCGTGTCTCGATGCTGGTGACGGGCTTCACGACGACCGCGACGGCGTCGACGAGCGCCCCTGCCTCGTCGCGCAGCTCGAGCCGGGCGGTCCCGGGCGCGTGGGTCGTCACCTCGATCCTGTCGTCTACGATCGCGAACTCGGCGACTCCGGGTGCGTCGCTCGCGACCGTGATCGGCGGGAGCGGCTCGTCCGCGTACACGGCGATGCGGGAGACGGCGGCCTCCGCCAAGGGCTCGCCGAGGCCGCACCCGAAGATGCAGATCAGCGCGCCTCGGTCGTGCGCGAACTGGACCCGACCGAGCTCCCCGGGCATGGGGTCGAAGCTCTCTGGGCACGGGCTGGGCTCGAGGGGCTCCCCTCCGTCCGAGTACGTGGTCGTGCAGCCGGCCGTGAGGAGCAGGAACGCGACGGCGCGGGTCGAGTGGGTCATGGGGCCTCCGCGGTTACGACGCCCATCGTCGCTCCGAGGTGAAAGGCGCGCCGCGTCCGGCACGAATCCGGCGCGGAGAGGCCGCGCGGCCCCCCGTGGTAGGCTCCACCCGTGAGCGTCGAGAGCTCTGGCGAGGCCCGCTACCCCACGCTCCACGTCGACGTGCCCGAGGCGGACGGCGATCTCGTCTCCGGCTGGCTCTTCGAGCTCGGCGCCACCGGGGTGGAGGAGCGGGACGACTCGACCTTCGAGAAGGGCCCGGCGCGGGGCAGCGTCCTCCTCATCGCGAGCTTCGACGACCACGCGCGCGCCGACGCCGCGATCGCGGCGCTCCGCGCGGAGGACCGCGACCTCGAGCCGCGCCTCGTCGAGATTGTCGGCGACGCGTGGCGAGACGAGTGGAAGAAGTACTACGAGCCGTTCGCGCTCACGCCGCGCGTCACCGTGCGCCCTCCGTGGCGCGAGGCGCCGGCCGACGCGGGGCTCGTGCTGACGCTGGAGCCAGGCCGCGCGTTCGGGACGGGCCTCCACGCGACGACGTCGCTCGTCGCCAACATCCTCGACGACGCGCGCGACGCGCTCCGCGGAGCGGACGTGCTGGACGCCGGCTGCGGGAGCGGCATCCTCTCCTTCGTCGCGTTGCTCCTCGGAGCGAGCCGCGCCACCGCGTTCGACGTCGATCCCGAGGTCGTCCACGTCGTCCGTGAGAACGCGGCGCTGAACGGGCTCGCCGATCGGCTCGAGGTGTTCGACGGGACGATCGACCTCGTCACGACCGCGTTCCCCTGGGTCCTCGCGAACATCGAGGCCCGCATCCTCGATCCCATGGCGGAAGATCTGCTGCGCGTCCTCGCGCCGGGGGGCCAGCTGGTGCTCTCCGGGATCCTCACCGCGGAGGAGGCCGCGATGCGGTCGCGCTTCGACCGGCTCGGCCTGCGCTTCGTGGAGGCGCGGCACATGGCGACCGGCGGAGACCGTGCCTACGACAAGGACGGCTGGGTGGCGCTCCGCTACGCGCGACCATGAGCCTTCTGCGCGTACCCGTCTCCGACCTCGCCCCCGGCGAGCGCGTGCTCGATCGCGACACCGCGCGCTACGTCGCCCACGTCCGGCGGCTCGGCGCCGAGGCGAGCTTCCTCGCGTTCGACCCGGAGGCGCGGCTCGAGGCCGATGGGCGGGTCGTCGCGGTCGGCCGTGACGTGCGCGTCGCGCTAGGACCGCCCCGCCCGAGCACCGCGCTCCCCCTCCGGAGGGTGACGCTCGTGCAATGCGTCGGAAAGGGCGACAAGCTCGATCAGGTGGTCCGCGACGCGACCGAGCTCGGCGCGGCGAGGGTCCTCGCCGCCGTGGCCGAGCGGAGCGAGGCGCGCAGGGACACGCGGGCGGCAGCGGAGCGGCTGCGGCGGGTGGCGGTGCAGGCGGCGCGGCAGGCTGGGCGGGGCGACGTGCCCGAGCTCGGTGCGCCGCGGCCTCTGCTCGATCTGCTCGGCGAGATCACCTCGGGCACGCGCGTCGTCCTTCACCCCGGCGCGACCGAGGCGCTCGGCCCGCTGCTCGCGCGGACGGCCGGGGAGCTCACGGTCGTGATCGGCCCGGAGGGAGGCTTCTCGCCGGCAGAGCTCGACGGCGCGCACACCTTGGGGTTCACCGCGGCGCGCCTCGGGCAGTTCACCATGCGCACCGAGACCGCCGCGGCGGCCGCGCTGGGCGCGGCGCTCGCGGCGCTGGAGGGGCTCACCGAGTCTGCGTAGATCTCGAACTCGTTGCAGGTGCAAGGACCATGCGACACTGTGGGGGGGGGGTCGTACCCATTTCGTCTCGCGCGTCGAAAGGGCCTTTACGAACGGGCGCGGGAGGAGCAAGTTCCAGCGCCTCCGCGGCTCGTCGCGGAGTGCGGGGACGGGGAGCACGATGTGGACACGACCGCGGGAGGAGCCACGCACGGCGTACGCGCGCGGCGGGCCGGCGCCGGGCCCCGAGGAGGTTCCGCGGGTGTCACGAGGAGCAGGAGGGACGATGCCGAGGCGGAGCTCGACGTTGGTGTTCGATGAGTTCGTGGTGGGCGCGGTGACGGTGTACACCTCACCGGCGCACAACGATCTGCTGGGGAGGACGGAGCGTCTGGCCATCCAGGCGGTGGTCGATCAGGTGACGGGGACGTCGCCGACGCTGCTGGTTCGGCAGGAGCACTCCAGCGACCAGCGCAACTGGAGCGACAAGAGCGGGACGGCGGAGATCCCGGCGACGGCGATCACGGCGGGGTCCACCAACGTGCTGACGGGGTACGAGGTGGGCACCAACCCGTCGCACGGGTACGTGCGGCTGGAAATCACGCTCGGCGGGACGACGCCGCAGGCGCACGTGAAGCTCTGGGTCACGGGGCGGGATCTCGCGTGAGGAGGGCAGGATGAGGCGCTTCGTAGAGCTCTGCTTCGACGACTTCGTGGTGGGGACGTCGAGCGTGTACACCTCGCCCGAGGTGGAGCTCCTGCTGGGCACGGCGGATCGGCTGGCGCTCCACGCGGTGGTCGACCAGGTGACGGGCACGTCGCCGACGCTCACGGTGCAGGTGGAGCACGGGTCGGACGGGCGCAACTGGGCGTCGAAGACGCCCGGCACGCCGGAGATCAACCTGCAGGCGATCAGCGCCACGTCGACGACGCAGCTCACGGGCGTGGAGGGCGGCGCCAACCCGTCGCACACGCGGGTGCGGCTCCGCATCGCGCTCGGAGGCACGAGCCCGCAGGCGCACGTGAAGGTCTACGTGACGGGCCGGGACCGCGTGTCGTGAGGGGGGAGCGGTGGTAGCGGACCCACGCCTCTCCGCGCGCGAGCTCGCCCTCGCGGTGCGCGCTCGCCGCGGCCCGGACCCGAGCCAAAAGGAGACGGTGCTCGTGTTCGACGAGCGGATCACGGGGACGACCGAGGTCTTCACGGCGAGCGACCTCCGCTACGTGATCTCGTCGGGCGAGCGCATGGCGATCCAGGTCATCGCCGACGACGCGAGCGGGACGTCGCCGGCGCTCGATCTACGCGTCCAGCACTCGGCGGACGAGCAGACGTGGGTCGACAAGAACGACGCCGCCGAGGTGAGCGGCGCGCTGGCGACGGGCGGCGCGGCGACCGTCCTCGTGGGC
>CAZBJI010000024.1:0-12950 GCA_964492175.1 uncultured Polyangiaceae bacterium
GATCTCGTCGTACACCTTGTGGAACTGGCCGTCCGTGGCCTTCATGTTGTTGTCCTTCGTGAAGCTCGTCACCTTCGTCCGGTTGTTCCGGCGGGCGTACTCGAAGGCGTAGCGGACGATCTTCTCGCAGCCTGGGCGGGAGATGATCTTCAGGCACTGCGCGACGTCGTAGGTCTGCTGGTGCTCGATGCCGGCGTAGGTGTCCTCCTCGTTCTCGCGGACGATCACGAGGTCCTGCTTCGGGTGCTTCGTCCGGACGTACGGGGCGTAGGCCACCGCGGGGCGGACGTTCGCGTAGAGGCCGAGCATCTTGCGCGTCGTCACGTTCAGGCTCTTGAAGCCGCCGCCCTGGGGCGTGGTGATCGGCGCCTTCAGGAAGACCTTGGTCCGGCGGAGCGAGTCCCACGCGCCGGGCTCGATGCCGGCGCTGTTGCCCTTCAGGTAGACCTTCTCACCGATGTCGATGGTCTCGATCTCCAGCCGCGCGCCGGCCTCCTTCAAGATGTGGAGCGTGGCCTCCATGATCTCGGGGCCGATTCCGTCACCATGCGCGACCGTGATGGGTGTCGTAGTCATAGAGGTCGCGCCTTTTGCCATGGGCCAAACGGGAAGGGTAGCGGAAAGGGTCCGCGCCCTTTGGGGCGCGCCGCGTCATTCTCCCCCCTCGCGTGGGGCGTTCTTTCGCGGGAAATGCCAGGTGCTAGACTGGTCGGGTGGCAGAGCCCGACGTGGTCGCGCGCATCGAGCGCCAAGCAGAGCGCCTGCACGTGTCCATCGGCGCGGTCTGCAACAACAACTGCGTCTTCTGCATGGAGGAGGATCGGGACGCGCGCTACGAGAACAACAGCGCGATGACCCGGGAGCGCGTGCGCTGGATGCTGGAGAAGCACCGCGGCGCGGAGGAGGTCTGCTTCACGAGCGGGGAGCCGACGACGCGCCCCGAGCTGCCCGAGTTCGTCGCGTGGGCGAGGTCCCTCGGGTATGCCCGCATCAGCACGATGACCAACGGGCGCCGCGTCTCGCACCTCCCCTACGCCGCGGCGCTGGTGAAGGCCGGGATGAACCGGTTCTACATCTCCATCCACGGCCACGAGAAGAAGCTCCACGAGGGTCTGACGCGCACACCCGAGAGCTTCGAGCAGACCGTGGGGGGTCTGGAGTCCATCGCCAAGCTCAAGCGGTTCGGCGTGGAGCTGCACACCTCGACGGTCGTGACGAAGCGGAACCTCCCTCACGTGCTGCCGATCTACCGGTTCCTCCGCGACAAAGGAGTCGACCAGGTCGTCTTCAACGTGATGCAGGCCAACGGCCGCGCCGAGACCCATTTCGAGCACATCTTCCCGACGTACTCGGACATCGCGGAGGTGTTCCGCGCGTTCCTCCGAGACGTCGGGGAGCCGCGTCCCATGGCCTTCTTGGTCGACATCCCGCTCTGCACGACGGAGGGGATCGCCGACTTCAACCGCGGCTACGTCGAGCGCTACGTGCACTACGACACCGAGCGGCACGCGGACGTCCCCGCGGCCGAGGCGCCGGAGCGAGCGGCGGGCGGGCGCGGCAAGGGGCTCGTCATGGTGTCACGAGAAGACCTGGACACGGCGCGCAGGGTGAAGCGCCCCGCGTGCGGGAGCTGCAAGTACGATCGCGTGTGCGAGGGAGTCTGGTCCGTCTACGCCGCGAACTACGGGTGGGACGAGCTACGGCCGCAGCCGGCGGGCTGAGTCACGTGCGGTCCACGCGGCGCAGCTCGGCCGTCCCGTAGAGCGCCGCGTAGCCTCTCCGGACGCCGTAGCACTTCGCCTCGAAGGCGCAGGGGTCGCACGTCTCGGTCTTCAAGAACTCTCCGCGGTCGAAGCCGGGGGGGATCTCGGGCAACCCCGCGTACCGCTCGCGCGACCCGGGGACCAGGCAGAGGGGCAGGCCGCACATGGACTCGAAGCCCGTGACGCGCACGCCGAGCCGCTCGGCCTCCGCCGTGGCGGCGGCGATGACCGGGAGCGCCTCGGTGTAGCTCGGGACGAGCGCCGGATCCCGCGGCACCAGATCCGTCGACGGCGCCACGAAGGAGATGGAGAGCTCCGCCGCGGGCCAGCGGCTCGCGATGAGCCGGACCGTCGCGCCGAGGTCGCGGAGGTTCTTGGCGCAGACGACGTAGTTGAGCGTGAGGCGAACGCCGGCCCGAGCCAGGTTGTCGACGCCCACACAGGTGCGCGCGAACGTGCCGGGCGCCTCGGTCACCGCGTCCGCGATCTCGGCGGTGCTGCCGTGGAGCGAGACGAACGCCTCCTCGAGGCCCGCCCCGACGAGCTCCTCCACGAGCGCCGGGTCGTCGAGGCGGACGGCGTTCGTCTGGAGCTGGACCGGCTGAGACGAGACCGCGCGCGCGAGGCGGACGTACTCCGGCAGGAGCGGGTTCAGCGTCGGCTCCCCGCCCGAGAGCGTGATGCGGGCGCCCCGGCGCCCGGCCGACTCGATGGCAGCGCGCACGGCGTCGGCCGTGGCGGCGGGCAAGTGCGTCGAGACGAAGCAGAAGCGGCACGCCTGGTTGCAGTGGAAGTTCGTGCGGACGATCTCCTCGTACACGGGCCCTGCGTCGGTCATGAGCAGGTTCGGCGAGACCAGCTCCCGCTCGATCTGTGCCTCGACGCTCCCGACGAGCGTCAGGCGGCGCCTCGCCTTCTCGCCACGGATCGGGGAGAGCGGCGGCTCACCGTGGCGCCCGAGCGGCTCGGCGGGCAGTCCGGCGCAGAGGCCCTCGACGTCGCAGGCGCCACACGCCGCGACCCGCACGCCGGATCGCCGGTCCGAGGAGCCGCCGTGGAGCGAGAACAGGTGGCTCGGCCGCGCGCCAGGCTCGAACAGGCACGGGGTGAGCCCCGAGGGCGCGCGGAGCTTCGTGGGGATCTCGTGGACGCGCGCCTCGCGCTCGACCGCCGACACGGTCCGCGCAGCGTCGGCGAGGGAGAGCAGCTCGTCGGGGTCCTCCGTCCGCTCCGGGACCGACAGCACCAGCGCGCGAGGGCGTAGCCCCGGCGACCGCGCGAGCTCCCGGACCAGCCCCGGCAAGGACGCCCGCGTAGAGCGACAGACGACCGCGACGATCTCGAAGGGCACCCCGATCTCGGCGAGCGCCCTCAGCCCGGCGAGCGTCGCCGCGAAGCCGCCCGGGTCCCGGGTGACGGCGTCCGCCGCGTCGCCCCACCCCGCGAGGTGAACGCGCGCGCACGTCACGCCGGCGTCTCGGAGCGAGCGCGCTCGCGGGCCCGTGATCAGGGTGGCGTTCGTCTCCAGCACGATCCGAGCTGCCCCCAGCCGGCGCGCCGCGCTCACGAGCAGCTCCAGATCGGCGCGGAGCGTCGGCTCTCCCCCCGTGAGGCAGAGCTCGGTCGCGCCCGAGGCCAGCGCGGCGCGCAGGGCGGCCGCGATGGCCCGCGCGCCGAAGGTGGCCGGGGTGTCCTCGGGGCCGCGCTCGGAGCAGAACGTACAAGCCTGGTTGCACCGGCGGTTGACGACGAGCGTCGCGGTGCGGGGCGCGGCGGCAGGCCGAGCGTGGCTTGGAGGGGCAGATGTAGGCATGAGCGCATGCGCGAGCGCGCCCCTGAATTGTAGGCCAAGTGGTGCTACCGGATTGACGGTACTCCTCTCCTTCCATCATTCTTAGAGACGAAGGGAGCTTGCCTCCATGAGGTCGTGGGTCTCGGTCGCCGTGTCGCTGCTAGCGGCCGCCGCATGCGCGGAGGGCGGCACCGTCGGAACCGGCGGCGCCGACACCACGGGTGCGGGCAACGCAGGGCCGAGCGGCCCGAGCACGGGGACCGAGTCGGCGTCGGGCGGCACGGGGCCGGGCGGCACCACGTCCACGGGCTGCACCCAGGAGACGTGCAACCTCAAGGACGACGACTGCAACGGGACCATCGACGATCCCAGCGTGCTCAACGGGCTGCCCTGCGACACGGGCTCGCCCGGCGCGTGCGCCGCGGGCACCACGCTCTGCCAGACCGGGGTCAACACCTGCGTCCCGAACATCGAGCCGGGGACCCAACCGGAGATCTGCAACTCGCAGGACGACGACTGCAACAACATGGTCGACGACCTCGACGCGAACGACGCGTGCCCGACCCAGTTCCCGCAGGCGATCAACGTGGACGTCTGGTCCTGCGGCACGGGCACGTGCGCCATCATGGCGTGCGCCCCCGCCACCACCAACTACAACGGCACCGTGGACGACGGCTGCGAGTGCGCGACGGACTCGAACGCGACCATGTGCTCCGCGTCGGCTACCACGAACGTGGCCCTCGGCGGCTCGGTGTCGATGACCGGCGTGATCGACGCGGCCGGGGTCTCGGACTGGCTCACCTTCCAGTTCGAGGTCCCCCCCATCGGAGCGGCGTACCACCCGCGCATCGAGCTCACGAACAACGGCAACGGCGCCTACATGACCGACATGATGATCAACTGCACGAGCACGACGACGTGCGCGACCGCCGGCTTCCCGGACGACGAGACGGGCCTCGCCGCCACGGTCTGGGAGCAGAACTACAACGCGTACATCCCCGGCCCCTCGTGCTGCACGGACAACACGCCTCGCGCCTCCACGGTCGTCGTTCGCGTCTACCGCGTCACGCCGCCCGCGTGCGACACGTACACGGTCACGGCGACGAACCAGTAAGCCCCACGCGGTGGCCCCACGCGGTGCCCTCCGCGCGGGGCCCGCTGATGCGTTCATCATGGATCAAGGGTGATCCATTTTCGCCCGAGCCGGCCTCGTTTCCGCCGGAGAACAGGCCTGCGCGCCCGGGCACGGTTCCTGCCAAGGGACCGCCGATGCGCTTCCTCCCCTCCGCACGCTCGCTGGCGCCGATGCTCCTCGCGATCTCCGCTTGCTCGACCGGTGGCACCATCGCCACCGAAGAGCAGCACGAGAGCAACCACGCGAGCGATCTCTCTGAGTACGTGCTCGGGCTCGCGCACCTGCCCGTCGCGCCGGCCGTCCCGAAGACGGAGGTCGACTGCGACGGACTGTGTCCAGACCCGGAGCAGGACGGCGACACGTACTGCACCTACGCCCGGTACACCGAGACGGCGGCCTACGACGCATTCGTGGCGTTCCAGCCGAACTCGGCGACGTTGTGGCCGGGGACGATCGTCCGAGGCCTCGACGCGGCGAACGGCGTCCTCACGCCGATCGGCGTCGAGCTCGCGCCGGTGACGTTCAGCCTCTCGCTCGAGAACATCGGTGGGAGCCCCGTCGGCGAGATGCCAGAGCCGAGCCTGTCGGCGTTTCGGGAAGCGCGGAACGAGATCCTCTCGTCCGGGGTGACGGGGGCGACGCCCGCGTCCCTCGACTTCGAGGTCGTCGAGGTGAACACGGAGTCTCAGCTCTCCGTCGCCCTGGGCGCGAACGTGAGCTGGCCGGGGGGCCCCGACATCGCCGCGAGCTTCGACTTCTCGTCGTCGAGCCAAAAGACCAAGGTCCTCGTGAACTTCACGCAGGCGTACTACACCGTGGACGTCGACACCCACGCGACTCCGGCCGACTTCTTCGCCTACGGCACCACCGTCGAGGACGTGGAGCCCTGGATGAGCGAAGACAGCCCGCCGCTCTACGTCCAGTCGATCACCTACGGCCGGCGCGTCATCTTCTCCGTGCAGACCGACCGCACCGCCTCGGAGGTGCGCGCCGCGCTCGAGGCCTCGTACGCGGCCGCCGGCGTCGCCGGAGGAAGCGTCGCCGTCTCGGAGGAGCACAAGGAGGTCCTCTCCGAGTCCACGATCCGCGCCTTCGTGCTGGGTGGCTCGGGCGACGACGCCACGGGCGCCATCAACGGGATCGATGGGCTCCTCGGGTACATCGAGAACGGGGGAAGCTATTCGAGCGAGTCGCCGGGCGCGCCCATCGCGTACAAGCTCGCGTACCTCGACAACGCCGTCACGCAGCTCGCCTTCACGACCGACTACGCCGAGCGCGTGTGCACCAAGAACCGAGGGGATCTCCACGTGAAGCTCGAGAGCATCGATCACGTCAGCGGCGGGGACCCCGGCAGCAACGTCGAGCTCTTCGGCCAGATCGTGATCCGCTACCCGACGGCGCAGAGCCGCGTCGAGGACTGCAACACCGGCGGCAAGCTGGCGTGGCTGTGGCTCATGCCCGATGGGAGCTGGATCAGCCTGCCGGAGATGACGACGTATTACCCGCCGTCCCCGACCTCCATCGACCTGCACGACGTCCCGATGGAGCCCGGCGAGAAGATCTGCCTCATCGCGGACATGTGGGAAGAGGACGGATCGACCAACGAGCTCTCCGCGGACGACGACTTCGGCATCGCGGGCACGCTGATCGCCTTCGAGGACGGTTGGTCCGGCGAGCAGCACGTGATCACCCACGGCACCGGGGACAACAGCGTCGACGTGGAGATCCGGATCGACCTCGAGTGACCTGCGTGACCAGATCCTGACGTGGCCCGCGTGGTCGTGACCGAAAGCTTGTGCGAGCGCGACCCCGGCCGTGGCATACGAGGGTCATGGTGGTCGTGGCCTTCTTCGTTGGGCACTGGCTCTCGTCGGTGTTCTTCCAGACGTTCTTCCTCCATCGATACGGGGCTCACAAGCAGTTCACGATGTCGAAGAGGATGGAGCGGTTCTTCCACCTCTGCACGTACCTGACGCAGGGCGCGAGCTTCCTCAGCGCGCGGGGCTACGCGATCCTGCACCGGATGCACCACGCCTACAGCGACACGCCGGAGGATCCCCACTCTCCCGAGAACCACACGAACGTCGCGACCATGATGTGGGCGACCAAGAAGCGCTACGACGCCTTCGCGTACCGGCGCGAGGAGCCGGAGGAGCGCTTCGTGAAGGACACGCCCGACTGGCCTGCCCTCGATCGTCTCAGCCAGTCGTGGCTGGCGCGGTCGGCGTGGATCGCCGCCTACACCGCGTTCTACGTGGCGTTCGCCACGGACTGGTGGATGTGGCTGCTCCTGCCCGCGCACTTCATCATGGGGCCGATCCACGGAGCCATCGTGAACTGGTGCGGGCACCGCTACGGGTACCGCAACTTCGGCACCGACGACGTGTCGCGGAACACCCTCGTCTTCGACTTCCTCACGCTCGGCGAGCTGTTCCAGAACAACCACCACCAGAACGCGATGCGACCCAACTTCGGGGTGCGTTGGTTCGAGATCGACCCGACGTACTACGCGATGCGCGTGATGGCGTTCCTCGGGCTCATCGAGCTCCGCCCCTCCGGCAACCCGGCGGAGGCGCTCGAGGCCGAGGCCGCGCGCAAGGCCTCCTTGGCCGCGGTCCCGTAGGCCTCGACGAGCGTCGGCGCGGAGCGCGCGGCCCGGTCCGTCGGCGTCGCCCGCGCCGCCGCGAGCGCTACCGGCAATACGCCTGGTAGATCGATCCCGCGCAGGGCGCGGCGCACACCCCCGCGCCGCACATCATGCACTGGACGAGCGCCGAGAGGGGGGGCACGCCGCTCGGGATGATCTCGTTGCACTCCTCGAGGCAGCTCTCCTTCCCGATGCACGAGAAGGGGCAGTTGCGGAGCTGGACGCAGGCGAGGCTCTCCTCGCAGGCCTCGTACGGGGCGGCGCAGCTCCCGGCGGACTGCTCCTCCCAGCACTCGATGCAGGTCTTCTCCCCTTCCACGTCGAGGCCTCCGGTCGTCGCGCCGGTGGCGCCCGGACCCGCGGAGGTCGTCGCGCCTGCGGAGCCCGACTTGGTCCCGCTGCTCGCGCCCCCCTTGTCGGCGCTCTTGGAGCAGTAGGCGTCGCACTCGTCGCTGTCGACGCCCTTCGCCACGCACGCCTCGTGACACTCCGGGTCGACGGTCGTGCCGCTATTACCGCCTCCGCCGTCGATCACGTCCGACGCACACGTCGCGCTGCCAGCGAGCGCGGCGAGCGGAAGGAGGAGCCCCAGCGGGCGTGACACCACACCAGGCTAGCAGGGGCCGTGCCGGCGACGTGGGCCTCGTCGCCACCTCAGTCGCCCACGCAGAACCCCGAGACGCAGTCGAGGGAGCAGCAGTCGAAGCCGGTCTCGCAGAAGCCTCCGTCGTGGAGGCAGGTGGTGTCGCTCTCTTGGCAGAAGCCGTCCGTACACACGGTCGAGCAGCAGTCGGTGTCGTGGTCGCAGAACGCGCTCTCGTCGCGGCAGCCCCCGGTCGAGGTCGACGCCCCGGGGCCGCTGCCGGTCGAGTCCGGGCCGCCGCTCGTCACACCGCCCTGCGGGCCGCAGGAACCCGCAGGATCCACCACGCACTCGGACGGATCGTGCGCCGCCGAGACCCATTGCTGGAAGCAGCCATCTTGACACGCGAAGTCGGCCTCGGCGCACGCCTGCATGCACGCGTCGATGTCGAACCCCGAGCACTGGTCGAAGGAGGCCTCGTCTGGGCAAGCGTAGTGGACGTCGTCCAGGCAGCAGGTGTAGGAGCCCGCCGCGCTCGAGGTCGAGCTCTTCCCCTGCGGGGCGGATCCTCCTCCGCCCTCCCCGCTCCCCTCGCTCTCCGCGCCGCACGCCACCACCACGACCGCTCCCACGAACACCCAGCCCGACAGAATGAGTCTCATCGCCGACCTCCTGGGCGCGTCCTGCCCCCACGAGGCCCCACCTACAACCTGGCCCGGGCAACATCGGGTTACACGCGATACGCCGGGACCGCGCCGGAGATCCGGTAGCCGTCCTCCGTCGTCTCGATCAGGCCGTCGTCCTCCAGCGTGGCGCGGAGGCGGCTCACCGCGACTTGCAGGCGCTTGTCATCCCGGAGCGGGTGGTAGTCGGAGACGCCCCACACGGCTGCGACGAGCTGCTCCTTGGAGGCTCGGCCGCCCGCGTCGAGCAGGGCCACGAGGAGCTTCAGCGCGATGGGCCGCCTCGACAGGTCGACCGACGATCCCCGCGGAAGCCAGACCGTCGCGCGGCGTGTGTCGACGCCGATCCCGGGTCGGGGGCCCCCACCGTCGGAGATCAGCCTCGGCGGAGCCCACGACGCGCGCACCCGCTCGACGATGGCGGTGTCCACACGGTCGAGCGGCGCGCCGAACCCGAGCAGCGCCCGGCTCCTCCGGGCCGCCGCGCAGACGCTCTCGGAGGACGCGAGACGATCGAGCGCCGCGGGGTCGGCGTCCTTCCCTCGCGCGACCTCTCGGTAGAACCTCGCTTCGTCGTCGAAGCGCGACGGGCCGACGAGCGTGGCGAGCTTCTCGAGGCGCCGAACGGCGAAAGAGAGCCCCGCGCTGCCCGTGCACAGGATCGCCTCGAGGAGGGTCGCTTGCGCGTCCAGCTGCCAGAGCACGAGGCGCTCCTCGTCCGCGAGCGCGAGGCCTGCGCGCGCCTCGCTCGTCGCCACGGTCGGCTGGTCGCGGAGCGCCGCCACGGTCGACCGAGCGAGGTGACCGACGATGGCGGCGTCCACGATGTCGCTCTCGGAGAGGGCGCTCGTGCGGGGCGCGTCCGGGGACCACCGGGCCTCGTGCCAGGCGCCGAGGGCTCGCGTGAGCGGGAAGTCCTGGGGCCTTGCGCTGGTCCGCTCGTCCACGGGGCTCCCCGCGAGGATCCCCAGGTAATGGTGCGGGGACGCCGTCCACCCGGACATGTACGCGCTCCCGGAGGCTTCCGTGCCACGCACGAGGCCCGCGAGGTGCTCCTCGGCCCTGGGGAGGTGCCCCAGGGCCGTCCAATATCGAAACTCGTTCATCGAATAGAACGCGAAGAGCTCCACGGTGCGACGCGACACGGGGGCGAGCTCGTCGAGCAACCGCCGGGCCTCCGCGAGCTGCCCGAGCTCCAGGGCGAACAGCGACCCACGCACGAGCCGCGCCCGCACGCCGAGCTGCTCCGTGGACAAGAGCCCGTCCTTGCGCGCTCGCACGAAGACGTCGTGGGCGCGCCGGGACCGACCGAGGTTGAACAGCGCCGCAGCGCGCTGGTCGTCCACCTCGTGGCGCGTCGTGGCGTCGAGCAGCGCGAGGCGACGGTCGAGCGACGCGCAGAGCGCGAGCGCCTCACGCGTCCGCCCGGCGAAGGTGTGGGCGCGGGCCGCGTACGCGTCCGCGCGGGCGATGACGCCAGGATCCCGCGGGCGCAGCGCCTTGGCCCGGTCCACGGCCGCGATCGCCTCGTCGGGGCGCACCAGGAACACGTACGCGCGCGCCGCGAGGACGAGCGCGGCGGCGGCGATGTCGGGGGCGCCGTCCGCCGTCTCCGTGGCCAGCTCCTCCGCCTGCTTCGCACCGTCGAGGAACCGCGGGCTCGAGGTGAGCGCCTGGACCCAGCGGAGCCGCACCCCGGGGTCCGTGGGGGGGGGCAGGTCGATCGCCCACGCGAGGGCGCCGCCGCCACCCAGGTCCAGCGCGCACGCGAGCTTCGTGCCGACGAGGCCCGCGTCCTCCACGGGCTCGAGGAGCTGCCAGAGACGTGGCGCGAGCCCAGCGGCGACGAGCGTGTCGCCGTGCGCCGTGGCCGTCGCGACCGCGCGGTCGAGGCGGCGGCCCTCGAGGTCCAGTCGGATCGACTCCACGACGAGCGCGGGGTCCGTGGCGGTGAGGAGCGCCGCGGCCAGCGCCTTCGTCTCGAGCGGCTCGCCCTCGTCAAGGATCACGGCGCGCGCGACGCCGTGGAGGCGCAGTCCCTCGGGCACGCGCTCGAGGAGCCCCCCTCGCTCGAGGTCGCGGACCTCCGCGGCGGTCGGCGCGTCGCCTAGCAACGGACGCACCTCGTCGCGGACCGGGACCTCGAGCGACGCCAGCGCGGAGAGCCACGCGCGGGCGCGATCCGAGAGATCGGCGAGCAGGCGCGGGCGCGCGCCCCGGGGGCCAGGCGCTCCCCGCGCCAGCGCATGGCGGAGCCAGAACGGCGAGCCGCCCGACGCGCGAGCCGCTGCCTCGGCGAGCGCCGGCCGCAGCCCCGGGCTCCAAGCCTGCGCCAGGCGGACGAGCTCGGCCTCCGCCAGCGGGACGAGCCGGACGACCTGCCCGGCCAGGTCCGGGAGGTCGATCTCGGCGCGACTGGTGCAGATCCAGCGGCTCCTCCGGGCGTACGAGATCGCCGTCTCGAGCAGCTTCCGCGCGAAGGGACCGTCGACGAGGTGGAGATCGTCGAGCACCAGGATCGCGTCGAGCGAGTCTGCCCAGTCGACCGCGTCGCCGACGCAGCCGTCCAGGTCGGCGGCGACGCTGCGCCGTACGCGTCCGCCGACGAGCTCGGAGAGCGCGCCCAGGACGTCCCAGACGAGCTGCTCTCCGGAGCGGTCGCCAGCGGAGGCGGAGAAGGAGAGGACGCTGTCCAGGCGCTGTCGCGACCGAGCGTGGAGCGCGGCGCTGACGAGTGAGGTCTTGCCAAGTCCGCCCGGCCCCACGACGCACGTGACGGGCCCGCGGTCGAGCGCCGCGAGCAGGAGCGCCTGCTCCCGCTCGCGCCCGACGAACACTGGCGGCGGGTTCCGCACGCGCAGGCGGAGAGGCGCGGTCCACGTGACGCGCTCGAGCGCCTCCGAGGCGATCCGCGACCCGCGCGCGCGCGGCGCACGGGTCCCACGCTGCTTCGCGGAGCGCGGCTCCTGCTGCCCGCGGACCCGGGGTCTGGCCATCGCTGCCGGAGTCCATACCGCGAGCACCCACGCTCGTCTCCTTCGTCGTGGGAGCGAGTCGTGCCAGACCCGGCCGCGCAGACCCTGCGCTCGGTGCCGGTGGGAGGAGGCGGGCTCGGCGCGACGGCGGTCGTCGTGCTCGCCACGCGACGGGGACGTCTCGTCCCTCCAGGCTCTTCGCAGCCACTGCCAAGGAGAGAGGGCGGCCGGCTGCGACGCGGACGCCGGCGCGCGGAGGGGACCGCTCAGATGCCGCCGTGGCAGGTGAGCACCTTGCCGGATACGTAGGTGTTCCGAAGGGCCATCCACGTGATGAACGTGGCGACCTCGGCGCGCGTGCCCAGCCTGCGGAGCGCGCTGAACGCGAGGTAGTCCTCGCGCAGCGCCTCGGGCAGGCCGAGCGAGAGGCCCCCCTCGAGGAGCCCGAGCGCGACCATGTTCACGCGCACGCCCCGCGGCCCGAGCTCCTTCGCCGCCGCCATGGCCAGCGCGCCGAGCATGCCTTGGGTCGCCGCGAAGGCAGGTGGGATCGGCAGCGACTGGGAACGGTCGAGCCCGCCCACGAGCACGATCTCCCCGCCTCCGCTGTCTCCCATGGACCGGCCGAGGCCACGGCAGAGCTGGAACGCCGAGCGTGCGTTGACGGCGGACGAGCGCTCCCAGGCCGCGTCGTCGAGATCCACGAGGGCTTCCGGCGCGAGGGTCGCCGCGCAGTGCACCGCGACGTCGATGGGGTCGGCCGCGTCGGACAGGCGAGCGAGGAGGTCCGGTACCGCGGCGACGCTCTCCAGATCGATCCGCTCCGCGCGCGCGCCGTGCTCGTCGGCGAGGGTGCGCGCCGCGGTCTCGCGCTCGCGGTAGGTGAAGACGACGCGCACACCCTCCCGCGCGAGGGCCCCGACCACCGCGGCCCCCACGAAGCCAGTCCCCCCGAGCACCAGCGCGCGCCTGGGCCGGCTCACGTCAGCTCCTCGATGCGCGACAGCTCTTCCCGGACGGCCACCACGAAGCGGTCGAGCGTCTCGCGCGGGACGTCGAACCGCGGCTGCAGCCGGAAGACGGTCCAATCGTGTCCGCAGCTGAAGCAGAAGTACCCGCGCGGGTACAGGCGGTGGCAGAGGAGCGGCGCGATCACCGACTTCCTCCCGAGGTCGGGGAGCCCGAAGTGCTCGAAGCTGAGCCACGGATGATCGGGCGGGCTCAGCGCGACGCCCAGCATGAACCCCGAGCCGCGCACCTCCCGCAGCAGCGGGGAGCCGCGCAGCGCGTCGGCGAGCGCCTGCTTCAGGCGCGCGCCCTCGACCCGCACCCGTTCGATCAGGTCGTCGGTCAGGAGCTCGAGCGCGGCGAG
>CAZBJI010000024.1:12960-63896 GCA_964492175.1 uncultured Polyangiaceae bacterium
ACCGCGCTCGCCGCCAGCGTGGTGTTGTGGCTCTCCCCGGAGGCGAACTCCCCGCCGTAGGCCCGGAGGAAAGAGTCTCGGCTCGTGAGCATCGCCGAGAGGGGCATGAGGCCGCCGCCGAGGTGCTTGGCGAGCAGGACGACGTCGGGCCGCCTGGGCCACGCCTCGCTCGCCAGGAATCCGCGGCCGGTGCGGCCGAGCGCGGTCTGCACCTCGTCCGCCACGAGCAGCGTCCCATGGCGCTCCGTCAGATCGCACAGCGCATCCACGAACGGCGGAGGGAGCTCGCGCACGCCGCCCTCCCCTTGAATCGGCTCGACGACGACCGCGGCGACGTCTCCCCCGGCCAGGGCGCGCCGGAGCGCGTCCACGTCCCCGAACGGGATCGATCTGGCGCCCTCCAGGAACGGCGCGAACGGATCCCGCAAGTAGCCCTCTGCCATGAGCGAGACGCTCCCGTACGTGCACCCGTGGTAGGCGCCCTCGAGCGAGACGACTCCGGGTCGCCGGGTGAGGGCGCGCGCGAGCTTCAGCGCCGCCTCCACGGCGTCGCTCCCGGTGCAGCCGAAGTACACGTTGTCGTACCCAGTGCGCTCCGACAGGCGCCGCGCCAGCCGTCCAGCGAACGGGCTCACCCGGGACGGGTACCAGGAGACCGCGCTCGAATCGAGGAAGGCGCGCACCGCCTCCGCTACCGCGGCGTTCCGGTGACCGAACGCCTGCGTGCCGTGAAAGTCCTCGAAGCGGTGCCCGGCCTTGTCGTAGAGGAGCCCCGCCTCCGCGCGGACGATCCGGAGCGGCTCCCCCGCCAGCTTGGCGCGTTGGGCGACGAGGGGGTTCACGAACCGCTGGTACTCGTCGAAGCCATGACCGAGCACGTCGTCGAGATCGAGGACCATCAGAGGCCTCCGTCGGCGACGAGCTTCGTCCCGGAGCAGAAGCTCGCGTCGTCGGAGAGGAGAAAGACGGCGAGCTCCGCGAGCTCTGCGAGCGTCCCGAGGCGGTGGAGCGCGGCGTGGTGGAGGTACTCCTCCACGCGGTGCTGCGGCAGGCCCTGGGAGAGGCCCTGCTCGAGGAGCCCCGGCGCGAGCAGGTTCACGCGCACCCCGTGCCGCCCCACTTCACGGGCGAGCGCCTCGACCAGTCCACGCAGGGCCGACTTGGAGGCGGCGAAGTGGACGGGGGCCTCGATGATCCGCTCCGAAGCGAACGTGCCGATCGCGAGGATGGAGCCTCGCTTCTGGCGGATCATGTGACGGAGCGCCGCGCGCGCGAAGAGGTAGGCGCCCTTGACGTTCACGTCCATGAGCAGATCCCAATCGGTCTCTTCGAGGAGGGAGATGGGCAGGACCTGCATGACGCCCGCGCAGAGGGCGAGCGCGTCGAGCCCGCCCCACGCCTTGTGGACCGCGTCGACCGCCGAGCGGGCGTGAGCGGCGTCGGCGACGGAGCCCTTGAGCACCAGCGGGTCGGCGCCAACGGCGGCGACGGCGCGCCGCGCCTCCTCGGCGTCTGCGTCGTCGGTCGAGTACGTGAACGCGACGCGGGCGCCGCGCGCGGCGGAGGCGACGGCGATCGCTCGGCCTAGGCCGCGGGAGCCGCCCGTGATCAGGAACCGGCTGCCCGAGAGGTCAGCGCTCACGCCGAGGTTCCCCCTCCGAGGAGCGGCAGCGCGCGGCGGCCGCCCGCGCGCGCGCCCCATGTGCGGGGCTGCGCCATGAACCGCGCCTCTTTCTCGCGGTAGAGGACGTTGTAGTTGCAGACGGGCACGGTGCGACCGTCCGCGTAGACGTTCGAGTCGCAGCACTGATAGGCACGCTCGACGTCGAAGGTCTCCTCGTCCATGTGGGAGTGGACGTACACCGCCTTGACCGCCCGCTCGCTGACGCGAAGCGCCTCCTCCCTGGAGAGCGGCTTCTTGGCCGGGAAGAGCCGACGCAAGAGGTCCTCCAGCAGGCGGAGCGCGCGGTCGTCGTCCCCGCGCGACCACAGCTCGTCGATGGCGTCCTGCATGGCCCGCTCGAGCCGCGGCCCCGGCTCGAGATAGAGGTGATCCCCGAGGCAGCCATAGAGCGTGGCGCGGTCCATGAACCGCGTGAACGGCACGGGAGGCCCTCCCTCGGGGTCCATGAGGAGGTAGGCGATCTGGTAGCAGAGGGGGTGGGCGCACGGGGACGCGACGAAATCGTCCGGGCCGAGGAGCCCGCCCGTCGTCTCCTCTATCCGCTCGAGGACCTCGATCATCGAGATCCTCCCCGCGCGGTCGAAGTGGGCGCCTCCTTGCCCCGTGTACGTGATCGTGTGGATCTCCAAATGGCGCACGCAGGCGAGCGAGAGCCCGAGCTCCACGATCCGGCCGATCTCGTGATCGTTGTAGCCGCGCGTCATCACGGGGATGAGCGTGGTGTCCACGCCCGCCGCGTCCAAGCGCCGAAGCACGGCGAGCTTCGCCTCCACGCTGCGGACGCCGTTCAAGGCCTTGTCGGTCTGGGCCTCGAAGGTGTCGAACGAGAGCGCGATGCGCGCGCCGAGCTCCGCCAAGCGCGAGAGGAGCTGGTCGTCGCGGAGGAGGCCGAGGCCGTGGCTGCAGACGCTGACCCGGTGAATCCCCGACGCCCGGCACATGGCCACGAGCTCGACGAGCTCGGGGTGCAGCGTCGGCTCCCCGCCCGTCAGGTTGATGAGGTCCACGTCCCCCCCGGAGGCCTCGAGCAGCCGATCGAGGACTCCCTGGAACTCCGCCTTGCTCATGAAGTAGGCGTCGTGGTTCTTGTTGTGCACGTAGCACATGGGGCAGTCCAGATCGCACGCGCTCGTGATCGTCACGACCGGCATGCGGACCTTCTGGGTGTGGCTCTCGCAGGGCCCGCAGTCGAAGGGGCACCCGTGCGTCACCGGCTTCGTGGGTCCGGGCGGCGGGCTGGAGCGCGCCGGCGTCGCGCGCGTCCGCTCGTACCAGGCGGCGTTCGTCGAGAGCCGCACCTCCTGCGGACCGTGCTCGGCGCAGGTCTTGGTCATCCAGACCTCGCCCGCGTCGGTCGCCACGACGTCCGCGGGGAGCGCCTCCTTGCAGGTCCGACAGAGCGTCGTCGTCTGGTGCAGCAGCCTCCCGCGCCTCATCGCCGGGCAGGCTACCAGGTGTTCACGATGGAGAGACGGCTCGACACCCCGTGGGGGCGCCGAGCCGCTCTCGCTGGCCACGGCCTTCGCGCGCTCCGGTCCCCCGGGGAGGGCGGCGCGCGAAGCCCGGCGCTAGCTCAGTTCACCAGGCAGAGACCCACGCCGTTGATCGCGTCCATCGTGCAGACGCCGGTGCCGCAGTCGGCGTCCGAGCAGCAGTACTTCACGCAGATGTCCGTGTCGCAGAAGAGCCCGCCCTGGCAGAACTCGCCCGCGTCGGGGTCACACGCCTCGCAGAGCGCGCCGATGTTGCCGTCGGGGTAGCAGACGAAGCCGCCGCCCGCGACGTCACACGCCTCGCCTGCCGCGCAGGGCTCGTTCGTGACGGGGTTGCACTCGATCGGGTCCCCTGCCCCGCCGCCCGCGCCGCCGCCGCCGCCGACGCCGCCGGACAGCATGATGCAGTCACCGTCGGAGGGCGGAACGCCCGGGGCGTCGCAGCCGGGGCCGCCGGTGGTCACGCCCGTGGTCGCCGTCACCGTCGCGGCGGTGACCGACACGCCCGTGGTCGCCTTGGTGGACGACGCCGTCGTGGCGCCGGTCGTGGTGCCCGAGCCGCCGGTCCCCGACCCTCCGTCGCCGGTCTCGTCTCCGCAGCCAATCCACATGGCGCTCACAGAGACGCCCAACACGCTGACCAGGGTCCAGACCTTGCTCATGATTTTCTCCGTCGAATCGAAAGAACTCGGACAAGTCGGCTCGCCACACCGCGTCGGATCGCGGACGAGCCGCGTCTTCGTGAAGAAAGCCTGCGAGAAGCGTCGGCCAGGTGGGGCCGTGCGTCAAGCCGGCCGGCATCGGGTAGGCTCCGCCGGTGCCCTCGGTGGTCGCGGCTCACGGGCTCTCCAAGCGCTTCGGCGAGATCGCGGCGCTCGACGACGTAACCTTCTCCGTTCCCAGCCGCGGTCTCGTGGGCGTCCTCGGGCCGAACGGGGCGGGCAAGTCCACGCTGCTCGACATCCTCGAGGGCCTGGCCCAGCCGACCTCGGGGACGTTCCGCTTGTTCGGTGCGCCCCCCGCCCCCTATCCGCGGCGCCGGGTGGGGGTGGTGCTGCAGAAGGAGGTGCAGCTGGAGAGGTGCACGACGGGCGAGTACGCGGAGCTCTTCGCCGCCATCCAGGGCGTGGAGCGCGGTGCGGAGCGGATCCTCGCGCGGGCGGCGCTCCAAGACCGGCGCGCCGTCGCCATGTCGCGCCTCTCCGGCGGAGAGGCGGCGAGGCTCTTCATCGCCGCCGCGCTCGTGCACGACCCCGAGCTCCTCTTCCTGGACGAGCCGACGGCGCCGCTCGATCCACGGAGCAAGCGCGAGATCGGTGACCTGCTGCGCGGCGTGGCCGAGGAGCGGGCGGTGGTGCTCACCACGCACGACCTCCGCGAGGCGGAGGCGCTCTGCGATCGCCTCGTGTTCTTGGTCGGCGGCCGGGTCCGCGCCGAGGGGACGCGGGAGGAGCTCGTCGCGGCAGTCCCGCCCGACGCGCGGCGGTCGTTCGGGGTCGAGGACGCCTTCTTCCACTTCTGCTCGGTGCGGCTCGACCGAGCGGGATCGATCGCCGAGGCGAGCGATCCGTGAAGGCGTTCTGGGTGCTCGCGCGCATGCGCGTGCTGGACGTGCTCCGCAGCCGTAGCAGCGCGGTGTTCGTGCTGGTCTTTCCGGTGATGTTGCTCGGCGTGGTGGGGCTCGTCTTTCGCGACGGTCACCCCTTCGAGCGGCGGACCGTCGTGCTCGTGGGCGCCGTCCCCTCCGGCGTCACGGAGCCGCTCTCGAGGTACGAGGAGGTCCGCACCGAGCGGGCCGCGTCCGAGGAGCACGCGGTGGCCAAGCTCCGCGCGAAGATGGCGAGCGCCGCGTTCGTCTCGGCCCCCGGGACCGAGGACCGCCTCCTCGTGGGCCCGCGGGACCACATCTTCGGCCGGGGCCTGCTCGAGGTGCTCCCACCGGGGGTCGTCCTCGAGCCGGTCGCGGCGCCGCGCTGGGGCTACGTCCACTACCTCTTCCCGGGCGTGCTCGCGCTCTCCGTGATGCTCGCGGGGCTCTTCGCGACCGGCTACACGATGGTGCTCTACCGCCAGAACCGCTTCTTGAAGAAGCTCGCCACGACGCCGATCGCGAAGGGGACGTTCGTGGCCGAGCTGGTGTCGGGGCGCGGCGCGCTGGTGGTGGGCCAGGTCGCGCTGCTCACGCTCTCCGCGTGGCTGCTCTTCGACGTTCCGTTGACGCTCGGCTCGGGGGCCGCGGTGCTGGGCATCTCGCTCGCGGGCCTGCTCGCGTTCATGGGGATCGGGTTCGTGCTGGCGTGCGTGGTACGGACCGAAGATCTCGTGGTCGACATCGTGAGCGCCGTGAACATCCCGCTCGTCTTCCTGTCGGAGATCTTCTTCCCGCTCGACGCTCTCCCCGCTCCGCTCCGCCTCCTCGGCGCCGCCCTCCCGAGCACCGCGGTGGTACGCCTCACCCGGGACGTCGCGCTCTACGGCGTGGTGGACCCCGCGGCCTTGGGCGCCGGCCTGGGCATCATCGCGGCGTGGGCGGTCGCGAGCTTCGCGCTCAGCGCGAGGCTGTTTCGCTGGCACGAGTAGCCGCGATCCGGCGCTCGGCCACGATGCAGATGGACTCCACGGTGATGAGGGAGAAGAGCTGCCGCGGCGTCACGCGCGTCCTGTCGGGCACGGCCGCCAAGGCGGGCAGCCAGCCGGAGAGCCGCTCGATGACCTGCTCGGTGAGAAACTCCCCGGTCATGACCTCCGGCGAAGAGAAATCCAGCCGAGTGATGAAGTTGAACTCGCTCTCCCGGACGCGGATGTCGAGCTCGTGATCCACCATGAACACGATGTCGACGAAATCGAGGGAGTCCGCGCCGAGGTCGTCGATGAGCCGGCTCTCGAGGGTGACCTCCTCCGGATCGACCGCGAGGCTCTCGACGATGCAACGCTTCACCGACGCGAGGACCCGGGCCCGCGTCTCGGGCGCCACGGTGTCTCTCTCCTGGGCGTCGTCGGGGCTCATCAGCGTATCCACCTCGTGACCTTGTCCGCCGCCTTCCGCTCCGTCGGCCGCGGCTCCTCCGCGGGGTACCCGACGGGGACGACCGCCACGATACCCCAGCTCTCGGGTACGACCAGGATCTCCTTCAGGCGGCGCGCCGCCAGGAGGGGGCCGGTCATGGCGGACGCGCCGAGCCCCACCTCGTGCGCCGCGAGCAAGAGGTTCATGAGGGCGAGCGAAGCTCCGGTCAGCCCCGAGTCTCGCTCCATCGCCGCGATGTCCCGCGCCAGGTCGAGCTCGGCGCCCTCCGCCACGAGGTGAGAGAGCACCGAGTGGCCTCGGTGGATGGGCACGATGACGACGGGCGCCTGCTCGAAGCGCGTGAAGTAGTCCCCATAGGCGCGGAACGCCTCGAGGCTCTCGCTCGGGACGTGCGCCTCGGTGCGCCGCGTGGCGTCGCGCACGGCCTCCGCCATCTCTTCGATCGTCTGGCGCCGGGTGACGACCAGAAACCTCCACGGTTGCTTGTTGCTCGCCGAGGGGGCGAGCACGGCGAGATCGATCAAGCGCGCGATGACCCCCTCGTCCGGGGGCTCGGGCGAGAAGCGCCGCACGCTGCGGCGACCCCGGAGGAGCGCCTCGAGCGTCACGCGACCGCGTAGCCCCCGTCGACCGTGACCACCGAGCCAGTCGCGAACGCCGCGCGATCCGACAGGAGGAAGACGGCGTGCTCGGCGACCTCGGCGGCGGTGGCGACGCGCCCGAGCGGGACGCGGCCGACGACCTCGCCTTCGGCGAGCGCCCGCGTGGGCGCCAGCATGTCGGTGTCGATGGGCCCCGGCCGGAGGCAGAGGACCCGGACGCCCTTCTTCGCATACTCCACCGCGAGCGCGCGGGTGAGGGACTCCACGCCCCCCTTGGCCGCCGCGTAGGCGGCTTGACCGCGGGACGGGCGCACGGCCGCCACCGAGCTCACCTGGAGGAGCACGCCGTACTTCCGGCGCATCATGATCTCGATCGCCGCCCGCGCGCAGTGCATGGGCCCGACCAGGGCGATCTCGATCTGCCGCGCGACGCTCCGCGGATCCGCGGTCACGAACAGCCCCGGGGCGATCTCCGACGCGGCGCTGACCCACCCGTCGAGCCCGCCGAGGTCCCGCTCGGCGCGCCTGGCCGCGGCGTCCACCGCGTCGGCGTTGGTGATGTCGAAGCCGAGCGCGACGGCCGCACCGCCGTGACGTTCGCGGATCTCGCGCACGACCTCGTCGGCGAGGTCGCCGCGCGTGCGGTGGCACACCGCGACGCTCGCCCCTTCGCGGGCGCAGGCGAGCGCCACCGCACGCCCGAGCCCGCGGCTCGCGCCGGTCACGACGATCTTCCGCCCCTCGAGCAGCCGCGTCGCATCGGACCGGGTCATGGTCTCACCGCGTCCGGGTGCCGCAAGACGACCGCCGCGTTGTGGCCGCCGAAGCCGTAGGAGCTCGAGAGCACGTGGCGCTGCCGGTGCGCGCGCGCCACGAGCGGCACGTAGTCGAGATCGCAAGCCGGGTCTGGCTCGTGCAAGTTGATGGTGGGGTGCACGACACCTCGCAGCATGCACCCGATCGCGCCGATGGCCTCCACCGCGCCCGCGGCGGAGATGAGGTGGCCGATCATCGACTTCGTCGCGCTCACAGGGACCTCTCGCGCCCGATCCCCGAGCAGAGCGCGGAGCGCCAGCGTCTCGGCCGGATCGTTCTTGGGCGTACCCGTCCCGTGGGCGTTCACGGCGTCGACGTCGCTCGGATCGAGGCGCGCGCTCTCGAGGGCGCGCCGCATCGCGAGGTGGGCGCCCCGCCCCTCCGGGTGTGGGTCCGCGATCTTGTACGCGTCGAAGCTCGTGCCATAGCCCGCGATCTCTGCGTGGATGACGGCGCCGCGCGCGCGCGCGTCCTCCAGCCGCTCGAGCACGAGCGCGCCGGCCCCCTCGCCCATCACGAACCCGTCGCGCGTGCGATCGAACGGTCGCGACGCGCGCTCCGGATCGTCGTTCCGAAGCGTCGTGGCCTGGAGCGCGCAGAAGCCGGCGACGCCGAGCGGGTTGATCATCGAGTCGGTCCCCCCGACGAGCGCCGACCGCCGCCGGCCCGTCGCGACGAGCTTCGCGCCCGCGCCGACCGCGTCCGTGCCCGCGGCGCAGGCGGAGACGTGGACCAGGGGAGCCCCGAAGAAGCCGAACCGGTGCGCGAGCAGGTGGACGCACACGTCGGACGGGGTCTGGAGGAAGCCGAGGCGGTCCTGCAGCGCCCCGGCGGGCGCGAAGCCGGGCGACCGGAGCGCGACGAGGTCCTCCATGTGGAAGAGCTCGAGCCCGACCCCGAAGCTCACGCCGGACTCCGCGGCGTACCCGCGCTCACGGGGGTCGAGGCCCGCGTCGGCCACGGCCTGGCGCGCCGCCTCGAGCGCGAACGCGATCTTGCGGTCCCCGAGCGGCACCTCCGGCGGGAGCGCGGCCTGCCCCGCTACGCGGGTCGGGAGCGTCGTCGGATCGAACACGTCGATCGTCCGGACGCCGGAGCGACCCTCGACGAGGCCCGAGACCAGGCCCCCCACGTCGTTGCCGAGCGGGCTCACGACGCCCATCCCGGTGACGACCACGCGGTAGCGGCTCACAGCGCCCTCCAGGCGCTGCGAGCGACGACGCCGTCCCGGCCACGGAGGGCGTGCTCGAAGGTGGCCGCGCCCCCCGAGAGGGCCCGGTGCACGGCCACGAGGGGAGCGGCTGGACCGAGCTCCTCCGCCTCGGGCGCCGCGCCCGGACACGTGGCCAGCGGATCGAACGGCTCGTAGCCGACCTCCAGCGCGACGAGCTCCGCCCGCGCCGGCCCGCCCGCGCGTCCGAGCACGAAGGCGGCGGCCGCGTCGCGTAGCGCACGACGCGGTACGGGCGGGTCGAGCCGACCCATGTGGTGCTCGACGAGGAAGTTCCGCTGGTGCGCGACGCCCACCACCACCGCGACGTCGACCTCCCCGGCGTGGAGCGCCTCGTGCGCCTGCTGGAGCGCGAGGTAGAGCTCCCCGGCGCTGGGGTAGAGGACCGCGTAGGGGCCCTCGATCCCGAAGCTCGCGGCCACGTGGTACGCGGGCATGTTGGGCAAGCAGCGGAACGCGAGCAGCGGGTGCGCTCGCGTGTATCCCTCCGCCGCGAAGCGGGCGAGGGAGAACCGGCCGGCGGCGTCGAGGGAGCCGTCGAGCACCGGCAGCACGTCTCGCTCGACGAACGGGATGTAGCCGACCGCGAGGTAGAGGCCGGTACGCTCCGGCGGCGGCGCGGGCAGCCCGGCGTCCGCGAGGGCGCGCCCGGCCGCGACGACCGCGAGCGCGTCCTGGAGGCCGAGGTACTTCTTTGCCTTCTTCTCCTTGAGGTACGGGCCGGGGTCACAGGCCGCCTCCCCGTCGAGCACCACCGCCGCCATGCCGAGCACCGCGGTCACGGGGTCCACACCTTCTCCGGCAGCTCCCGGGTCCAGAGGGCGTAGAGGTAGCGCCGCTGCGCGTGGAGCGCCTCCGACTCGACGCGCTTGAGCATGAACGTGAGCGCGCCGCGCATGCACTTCTCCCCGCGGACGTCGGCGCCCACGTTGATCTTGGCGGCCGCGTCCAGGCTCGCGCCGAGCTCCGCGAAGAGCTCCACGCTGTCCCCCGGCTGGGCGGGTTTGTAGAACTTCGCCCGATCGATCTGCACGAGCAGCGCCCGACGCACGTCCTCCCCCGGTCGGTTCTCCGTGATCTCCAGGAGGAAGCCCGCGAGCTGCGCCGCGGCCTCCACCAAGAGCGCGCCCGGGAGGATCGGGAAGTCGGGGAAGTGATCGTGCAGGACGTCGTCCGTCAGGGTCACGGCCTTCAGGCCGCGCGCGACCTTGCCGGGCTCGGCGTGCGTGATCCGGTCGAGGAGCACGTAGCGCATCAGGTCGTCCTCGTGCGCGCCGCCATGTCGATCCAATTCCTCACCGAGCCGCCGCCGGCCATTCCCTGCTGGAACCCGCGGCACGCCGTCCAGCACGCCTGACAGGCGGCGACCTCTCCCTCGTGCCCGCGCAGCCGCGCGAGGAGCTCCCGGAGCGGCGTCTCCTTCACGCTGCCCACGGGCTTGCCGATGCGCTCGATGCAGGCGGCGACGTTCCCGACGTGGTCGAGGTTGAACGACTGCGCGCCCGCGGTGCACGTGGGCATGGGCCCGGCGCTGAGGAACGCGTCCATCCGATCGAAGTAGTCGCGGAAGATGCGGACGTGCGGGAACCTCTCCCAGAGCGCGCCGAAATGGGCCGAGGTCCCGAGGGGGGGGGGCGTGTCGCCACCCTCGTTGCCCCGGCGGGTGCCGTCCGTGGAGAGGAGCGTGAGCTGGTGGCCCACGCCGCGCTCCGCCGTCATCTCGAGCAGGCGCTCCACGTCGCGCCAGTTGCTCTCCATGAGGACGGTCATCACGTTCACCTGCTTCCCTCCGCGCGGCGCCGTGTCCCGGAAGAGGTCCAGCGCGCGCCACGCTCGATCGAAGGTGCCGGGCTGCCCTCGCTTGCGGTCGTGGCGCTCGGCGTCGGGGAAGTCGATGGAGACGCTGACGTGTGTGAGCCCCACGCCCCAGAGCGCCCGCGCGCCCTCCTCGGTGGCGAACCAGCCGCTCGTGAAGAGCGAGGTGATGTGGGCGCGGCTCAGCGCCCGCACGATGCCCTCGAGGTCGGGGCGCACGAACGGCTCGCCGCCCTCGATCGAGACGACGAAGGTGCCGACCTCGGCGAGCTCCGCGCCGATGCGCTCGAAGTCCTCCACGGTGAGCTCGTCGCGCTTGTTGGCAGGGTTCGCCCAGAAGTCGCAGAAGCTGCAGGTCAGGTTGCAGCGGTTCGTCACCTGCACGAGGCAGCTGAACGGCCGCTTGCGCAGGACGCCGGCCGCGAAGCGGGCGTCCTTGACCGCCTGGTCGAGGATCGGCAGGCCCCTCACGGGAAGCCTCCCCCCGAGAGCACCTGCGACGTGAAGCGCCGCGAGACGTCGAGCAAGAGGGGCGGCAAGGTGTCGTACGCGCCGAGCACGCCGGCGATCGCGTCGACGACGTCGTCCACGTCGGCGCTCGACGTGGTGAGCGGCGGGGTGAGCTTGAGCACGTTCCACTGCTGCGACGCGGGCTGGCAGAGGAACCCCCGCTCGAGGAGCCGCACCGCGAGCCACTGCCCGAATATCTGCTTCGCGACGAGCTCGGTGACCGCGGGGATCACGCGGTCGACCAGGGTGGCCCCGGTGGGTCCGAGCTCGAGGCCGACGAGCAGGCCGGCGCCACGGACGTCCTTGACGAAAGGGTGCCCTTGGAGGCGCGCGCGCAGCTTGCTCACGAGCTCGTCGCCGCGCTCCGTGACGGCCGCGAGGAGCGGGGCGTCCACGGCGTCGAGCACGGCCAGCGCGACGCGACAGCCGAGCGCGTAGCCGGCGTAGGTCGACCCGTGGAGATCGAACTTCCACGTCGACCCGTACGCTCGGTCCACGAGCTCGCGCCGGGTGAGCGTCGCCGACACCGGCAGCATCCCGCCGCCGAGGGCCTTGCCGGCGACCACGACGTCCGGCTCGAGCCCCGGCTCGTGCTGGAAGGCGAAGAGCTTCCCGGTGCGGCCCATGCCTGTCTGGACCTCGTCCAAGACGAGCAGCGCGCCGCTCTCGCGGCAGAGGCGCTGCGCCTCCAGCAAGTACCCCGCGGGAGGCAGCACGACCCCCGCCTCCCCTTGGATCGGCTCGACGAGGAACGCGGCAGCGCGGTGGCGGCGCAGCGTGTGGCGGAGCGCGCCCAGGTCCCCATAGGGGACCGCGACGCACCCCGGCAAGAGCGGCTGGAACGGTCTCTGCCAGCGCGCGTGGCCCATGACGGAGAGCCCGCCGAGGCCGGTCCCATGGAAGCCTCCGGCCGCGTACACGAGCGCGCCCCGCCCCGTCGCGGCGCGCGCCAGCTTGAGCGCCGCCTCCACGGCCTCCCCTCCGCTGAGGGACAGAAGCGACATCGGCAGATGCGGGACGCGGGACGCGAAGGCCGCGCCGAGGCGGGCGGCCCAAGACTGAGGGCCGGTGTGGATCACGTTCGGGAGATCCTCCGCCAACGCCGCCTCGAGGGCGCGCACGAGCGCCGGCGGGTTGTGACCGAGGGCGTTGGTCCCGAACCCCGCGAGAAAGTCGCGGTAGCTGCGGCCCTCCGTGTCGAAGAGGGTGTGGCCGCTCGCGCGCTGCATCACCCTCCCATAGCCCAGCATCCCCAGGAGCCGAATGAACGCCGGGTTCACGTGCTCGGCGTACAGGCGCGCGCCCTCGGGGAGCTTCGGCCTGCGGAGGGTCGAGGCGGGCTGCATCAGGCGGCCCTCTGGAGCTGGGGGGGGGGGTTGCTCGCGAGGCGTGTGGGCGCCAGCCCGGCGAGGACCCGCTCGAAGACCACGAACGTGAGCGTGCTCGAGGCGACCCCGAGGAGGAGGTAGAGGTCGTGTCTCGGGAAGTACCCCTCCCAGCCCGCCCAGACCGAGAACACCAGGTTCACGTTGGGACCGGGCGGCGTGACGAGGCGCGAGGCGACCATGAGCCCGATCATGCCGAGCGAGGCCCGAAGCCAGGCGCGCCTCGGCACGCCGAGCTCCCGCGCTGCGGCGACGCCCACGGAGAGGCACACGACGTGCGGGAGGAACGACGTGACGATGACCTCCCCGCCCGTCAGCATGTCGAGCGCCCACATCGGCGTCCCGTAGGTGAGCCAGAGGACCGCGACCGCCACGGGCCCCGCGCGCCGGGCGGCGCAGCCCACGGCGAGGACCGCCGGCGCCACGTTGCAGAGCCACAGCAGATCGTGCGCCTCCCCTCGGAGGAGGTGGTTGCCGCCGTGCACCACGAACGAGACGGCGGCGAGGGCGGCGAAGAGGCCGAGGCGGCTCACGACGTCACAGCCCCCCGTCGACGAGGAGCACCTGCCCCGTCACGTAGGTGTTCTCGAGGGCGAGCCAGGTCGCGAGGCCCGTCACCTCCTCCACCTTGCCGAGCCTGCGGAGCCCGGCGTGGCGGAGGTACTCCGCGCGGAGCTCCGGCGGGAGGGTCCGCGACGCGCCGCGCTCGAGCGCCCCCGGAGCGACCATGTTGACCCGGATCTTCTCCTTGCCGAGCGCCTTGGAGAGAGACAGGACGAGCCCGCGCCCTGCAGCCTTCGACGCCGCGTACGGCACCGGCGATGGCACCGGCTTGATCCCGTCGACGGACCCGAAGAGGACCACGTTGCCACCGCCGGCGGGGAACCGCGGGCGCAGGTGCCGCACCGCCACGAACGGGCTCCGCACGTTGATCGCCATGAGCTCGTCCCACCCGCCCCACGAAACGTCGTCGACGCCCTCGAAGCTGGCGGGCTCGGTCGTCGACGTCTTGACCGCGCAATGGACGAGGGCGTCGACGCCGCCAAGCTGGTCGGCCAGGCCATCCAGTGTCCGCTCCAGCGCCGCCACGTCGGCGACGTCCACGCGCGCCGCGCACGTCCCCGGGACGCGGGCGAGGAGCTCCTCCGCGACCGCCGCGCCGCTCCGATACGTGAACGCGACCCGGGCGCCCGCCTCCGCCAGGTCGCGCACGAGCACGCGCCCGACCTCGCCGGAGCCTCCGATCACGACGACCCGCCTCGCCTCCGTCATACGCCCCCGTCGACGACGACGGTGGCGCCGGTCATGTAGCCGTTCCGGTCCGAGACCAGGAACGCCGAGAGCTCCGCCACCTCCCGGAAGGTCCCGACGCGACCGAGCGAGCAGTGCTTCAGGTAGTCGGCGAGGCGGTGCTCGGGCAGGTTGCGACCGACCCCGTCCTCGAGGAGCCCGGGCGCTACGCAGACGACGCGGACCCCGTGCCGCGCGACCTCCTTGGCCATGGCCTCGGTCATGCCGACCAAGCCGGCCTTGCTCGCGCAGTAATGGATGGGCGCCTCCATCATCCTGACGCCGGCGAGCGAGCCCACGTTGAGCACGACCCCCCTCTTGCGTCGGATCATCCCTCGGAGGGCCTCCCGCGCGGTGAGGTATGCACCCTTCAGGTTGAGGTCGACCACCGTGTCGAAGTCCTGCTCCTCGAGCAGCGCGAGCGGCAGGTTCTGGGACACGCCGGCGTTGTTCACGAGCACGTCGACGCCCCCGAGCTCCTGCTCGATCTCGCGGAGGAACGCCCGGGTGCCGTCCGCGTCCGTGGCCGACACGCGCCTGGCGACGGCGCGACCGGCGCTCGCCTCGATCTCTCGCACCAGCTCCTGCGCGGCCTCTTCGCTCCGGTTGTACGTGAACGCCACGCGCGCGCCGTGGCGCGCGAACGTCCGAGCGATCTCTCGGCCGAGCCCGCGGGACGCGCCCGTGACGAGCGCCGTCTTGTCCCGGAGGAGCCTCAACCGGCCCCCGGGGGCCGCACCTTGCCCCAGATCTGGGGCGTACCGACGGGCCCCGCGTAGCGCGCGTCGCGATCACGGTAGAGGTTGTTGTACGCGCACCCGGGCATGAGCCGTCCGTCCGGCAGCGCGTAGTGGGTGCAGCACTTCTTGATCCGATCCACCTCGAAGTTGTGAACATCCATGAAGGCGTGGATGAAGATCGTCTTCACCATGCCCTCCCCGATGTGCAGGCGCTCCTCGAGCTCCAGCGCGCGCTCCTCCGGGTACATGAGGAAGATGGCCTTGCGGAGCGTCTTCAGGATCCGGTCGCAGTCGGGGACCTGACCCGAGCTGGTCCACATCTGGTCGATGGCGTCCCGCAGCGCCTCCTCGAACTGGTTGTCGGGCCGGATGGTGCCGCGATTGGAGATCAGCTCCAGGTACTTCTCGAGCTCGAGGAACCTCGGAAACGGGATGAACTGGTCGTCGGCCTTGAGGAGGTACGTCAGGGCGAAGCAGCTCGGGTGGGAGCACGGCAGCGGGAGGAAGTCGCTCTTCTTCAGCAGGCCGCCGCTCTGCTCCTCGGCGGCGCGCACCACGTCCGGGATCGTCACGGCGTCGAGCGGATCGTGCGGCGCGAAGTGCTCCCCGCCGTACCCGGTGAAGGCCGCAGGCTGAAACGTGAGAGAGAGGATGAAATCGTTCTCGTAGAGGAGCCGAACGCACTCGCCGATCTTGTCGTCGTTCACCCCGCGCGCGACCGTGGAGACGATGGTGGTGCGGACGCCCGCCTTCCGGAGGTTGGCGAGCGCCTTCTCCTTCGCCGCCTGCTGATCCCCGGCGCCGCGGAGGGCCCGCAGGGCTGGGTTCGACAGCGCGTCGAGCTGAAGGCTCACGTACACCTTGCGCCGAGCGAGCTCCTCGCAGAACGCGTAGTCGGTCGCGCAGCGGAGGCCGTTCGTGGAGATGGACACGCGCGAGATCTCCGTGGTGGCCCGCGCCATGTCGAGCAGCTCCAGGAACTCCGGGTGCAGCGTCGGCTCGCCGCCCGAGAGGTTGATGGTCTCCAGCGTCCCCTCCTTCTCTACCAGGCCGCGGAGGATGCGCCCGAACTCCTCCTTGGTCATGTTGTAGTTGTGCTTGTTCTGCACGATGCAGATGGGGCACTCGAGGTTGCAGTGGTTCGTGATCTCGATGATGGGCAGGCACGAGTGCTGCTCGTGATCGGGGCAGAGGCCGCAGTCGTCGGGGCAGCCCCGCTCCACCGCCGTGGAGTACTGCAGGGGCCGCGAGCCCTCCTTCACGTACGTGAGCGACCGGAGGAACCAGTCCGCGTCGCCGGAGATGATCGCCTCGCTCTGGCCGTGTTGCGGGCATTGCTTGCGGAGGTAGACCTTGCCTCCGCGGAGGATGCGCACGCCGTCCACGGCCTTCTTGCATTGGGGACAGAGCCCGCGCGAGAAGGAGTGGAACACGTCCCTGGACCCGGCGTCGGGCGTGAACGTGAGCTTGCGGTCGACGAGGGGCAGGCGCGTGCTCATGACTTCACCAGAGGGAGGGAGCGCTTGCCGGGGGGGGTGGACGTGAGGAGGGGGTGGCCGCCGGTGCGCCCCATCCGCTGCAGCATCTCGTCGTCGGCGAACCGCCGGTCGTTCTCGCGGTAGAGCACGTTGTACGAGCACGTCGGGATGTTCGAGCCGTCCACCTCCGGGACGCCGACGGAGCACTTCATCACGCGCGCGACGTCGAACGTCTCTTCGTCCATGTGGGAGTGGATGTAGACCGCCTTGATCGCGCGCTCCGCGACCTTCTGGCGCGCCTCCAGCGCGAGCGGCTTGCCGGGCGGGAACATCTCCCCGAGCAGGCGCTTGAGGGTCGAGAGGACGGCCTCCGCTTCCGGGAGCCGCTCCGGCTCGGCCCAGAGCTCGTCCATGGCCGTGCGCAGCACCTCCTCCACCTTCTCGCGCGGCTGGATGTAGAGCGAGTCGCCCAGGAGCTCGAACAGCTTGTCGCGGCCGATGAAGCGCGCGAGGGGGACGGGGCGTCCGTCGTCCAAGGCGAGCAGGTAGCAGATGGAGTAGCAGTGCGGGTGCGCGAGCGGGGACGGCACGAAGTCGCGCGGCCCGAGCGCGCCCTTCGTGTGGTCCTCGAGCAGGCGGTGGAGGTCGGGGGTCGTGATCCGCGCCGTCCGGTCGAAGCCGACTCCGCCCTGCCCCGTGAAGGTGAGCGTGTGCAGCTCGAGCGACACGACGTTCGGCTTCGACATCATCAGGTCGAAGAGCTTCCCGACGTCCTTGTCGTTCAGGCCGGCGGCCACGGCCGGGAGGATGGTCGTCGTGACGTCGTGCTTCTCGAGGAGGTCCAGCACGTCGAGCTTCGTCCGCACCGTGTTGGCCCCGAGCAGGATCTTGTCCACCTTCGGATCGAACGTGTCGAGCGACAGGACGATGCGCGCGTCCGCGGCCGCCATCTCCCGGACGTAGTCCTCGTTCTTCAGCTTCAGCCCGTTCGTCGACACGGTCAGGCGTCGGATCCCCGCCTCCCGCGACATGCGCAGGAGCTTCGGCAGCTCGGGGTGCATCGTCGGCTCCCCCCCGGTGAAGTTGATGATGTCGATCTCGTCGTGCTGCTGGACGAGGTGGCCGAGGATGGCGCGGAAGTCCTCCTCGCTCAGCATGTGCGCGCCCTCGTTCTTGTTGACCGTGTAGCAGATGGGGCAGTCCAGGTTGCACGCCGACGTGATGGGCACGACGGGCATGTAGACCTTCTGCTGGTGGGACGCGCACGGGCCGCAGTCGAACGGGCACCCGGCCGAGACCGGCTTCACGTCGCCCCGCGGCGGCGTGTTCGGCGCGAGGAACGAGAGGGCGTCGAGGTACCACTCCACGCTGGAGGAGACGAGCGCGCGCTGCGCCCCGTGCTTGGGGCAGAACTTGTCGAAGTAGACCGCGTCGCCGACGAAGTGGATCTTCGCGTCGACCGGGTCCTTGCAGCTGCCGCAGAGGCTCTTCGTGCTCGAGTAGTAGACGTGCTCCGTCGGCTGACGGACCGCGTTCACGCCGCAGAACCCCGCGCTCGTCATGGCGGAGAGGTACCGGCATGGCCAGCGGCTGGCAACGGTCAATCCGCAGCGTGTCCGCGCGTGCGGGCCGCGCGCGTCAAGCGCGAAGCTTCTTCACGGCCTCCGAGACGTCCTTGCCGCTCACCGTCGCGCCCGCCGCCTTGAGCTGCTTCATCGCCACCCCCGTCGCCTGACCGTCGTTGCCGGCTGCCCGGATCGCGTCGGACACGGGCGCGAGCGCGGCGAGGATCTCGTCCACCCCGAGCGTCTTGGGCAGGAACTCCTGCAGCACGGCGCTCTCGCGCTCGAGCGTCACGCGCTGCTCGTCGGAGACGCCCGCGGCCAGCGTCTCGCCGTTCGACTTGATGAGCTTCCGGAGGATCGCCCGCGCCTCCTCGTCGTCGCCCTTGCGGCCTGGGCGCGCCGCCTCCGTCGTGATCTCCCCGACCGCGACGCGGAGGATCTCCTTGGCGACGAGGTCGCCCCCCTTCATGGCCTGGAACATCCGCGCCTTGATGTCGTCGACGAGCATGGGGAGGACATGGTCCATCGCCGGCGCGGCCGCCACCGATTCGCGCGTCGCCGAGAAAGTCCGGGGCATTGCGCTCGATGAGGTCCGTGCTGCACCGAGCGGCGAAGGTTCGCCGCTCTTCCGCACACGTCAGCGCGCGGGGTCGGCCTCGGGGAGCCCGGCGCGCGCCGCCTCCAGGGCGCGCTGCAGCGCCGCGAACTGCTCCGCGAGGGGGGCCCGATCGCTCTCGACGTGCTCGCCGCAGCCGGCGGCCACCAGCCGAGCGTGGTGCTCCACCCGATCGAGGTACGACCGCTCGACGCAGGCGGAGGCGATGTCGCCCAGCGCGCTCAGCAGCCGGATGGAGACCGACAGATCGGACCTACC
Source organism: uncultured Polyangiaceae bacterium (assembly GCA_964492175.1). Classification (GTDB taxonomy): domain Bacteria; phylum Myxococcota_A; class Polyangia; order Polyangiales; family Polyangiaceae; genus Xiheicaenibacterium. The sequence goes on from CAZBJI010000024.1 coordinate 31,472, forward strand.
GTACTGTCGCAGCTGGTTGAACGCGACGTCGAGGACGCCCTCGAACGTCGCGCCGGGTAGGGACACGCGCTCGAAGCGCGGCGCGCGCGGCGGACGCGAAGCGACGCGCACGAGCAGCCGGCCGAGCTGGTCGATGCACGTATTGGCGGTGCTCGGATCGTTCACCGCCGGCGAGATGGCCTTGAGCCCGATGTCCACGATCTGGCGGACACCGAACTCGGCGTCCTCCTGCATGGTGCGGACCGGTCCGATGTCGAACGCCCCGAGGAGCTCGTCCCGCACGTCTTGGGTCAGATCCGCGGGCGGACCGGCGCGGAGGAGCCGCGCTCCGGCCGCGACGTAGTCGCCTATGCTGCGGTCCACCACGACCGAGAGACCGCGCGCCGCGGCGGTCGCTTCGAGCCCTTCGCCGTCGATGAGCTGGACGTAGCCGGACTGGACGCTCCGGACGTCGACCAACACGGGCGTCTCGGCGGCGACGTCGTCCTGCGGCCGCTGCCCCCTCGCGCGATCCCGCTCGGCGGGGAAGACGGCGTCGATGACCAGCTCGGTCTCTGCCGCGATGTCGTCGATGATGTGGTTCGCCTGGATGCTCCGCGCGATGTGGTGGATGAAGTAGACGAGGTACCCGAGCGCCACGAGCGCGAGCAGCAGCGCGACCGACACCGAGAGCACGGGGACGAAGGGCGGGTCGATCCGGACCTCGGGGACGACGATGAGGCAGTAGAGGAACGTCCCGACGAAGAGTCCGAGCGTCGTCTGGCTGACGTCGTCGCGCACGAACCGAGCGAGGATCCGGGGGGAGAACTGGATGGACGCGAGGCTGAGCGCCATGATGAGCAGCGAGTAGACGATGGAGACGACGGTCATCATCCCGGACGCGATCGTCGCGAGCACCACGTGCGCGGTGCCCGGCTCGCCCCGGAAGGGGGCCACGTCGGCCGCGAAGGCGGCGGCGGCGGCGCTCTGCTCCTCGAGCCTCGTGAACGCCACCGCGGCGGCCGCGAGCGCCGCGATGATGACGCCCGGCCGCAACAGGAGGCCCACGCGGAGATCGTGCGCGATCTGCTCCAGGAGGAATCGAAGGCGCTGAAGCATGGGTGGGTGCGCGCGCGCGCGGGCGCCGGGTGTCGGAGGTTACACAGTTCACTTCAGGGAGAGAACCCGACCAAGAAGCCGTCCTCGCCGCTCACCGCCGGGCCGAGCCCGAGGGCCGCGTCGAGCGTGCCGCCGAAGCTCCCGGCGAGGTAGACCGCGTCGGAGGTGGCGCGCACGTGGTAGCAGCGCTGATCGGAGAGGTCCGACGACCCGGCGCACGGCGCGTGGGCGAGATCACCGAGCTGCCGCACGAACACCTGCGGAGCGGCTGCGACGTCGCTCCCCTGGAGCTTCACGAGGAACACGTCGCTCGGCCCCACGGCCTGCAGGACCGACCCGCCGAGATCGATCCCGACGTCGAAGGCCCCTGCGAGGACGGCGTTGCCGCATGGATCGAGCGCGGCGGCCCAGAGCGCCTGCGGCCCCGGCCCGCCGAAGCGAGCCGCGCTGGTCACCGTGAGCGAGCGCGCGTCGAGCGACATGGCGAACGCGTCCTCGCCCTCCTGGGCGACCAGGACCTCGCCCCCTCCGCCGTACGCGAGCTCGCCGCTGAACGCCCCGCCGAGCACGAGCGTGCCTCCCGCCTCGTCCACCGCCAGCGCGTGGAGGAACGCGCGATCCACGCCGAACGTGTCGCCGCCGAGAACCGTGGAGCGGACGAGCTCGCCGTTGTCCGCGTCGAGCTCGACGACCACGACGGCGAAGTCCGCGAACGTGTCGAACGGGGTACCGTCCACCGACCCCGAGTCTTGGAGCGTGAACGCCGCGAAGACCCTGCCCCCGGCCGCGGCGACCTTGGGCATGCGGACGTTGGGGAGGGAGCCGGTCACGACCGCCGTCGCCCAGCCCCCGCCGCCGAGCCTCGTCACGAAGTGGCTCCCCCCGGCGACGGGGGGCGTGAAGACGCCAGCTTGCCCCAGGTTCAGGACGATCTGCGTGAAGCCGGACGCGAACGTGGCGCCGCCGTCCACGGCTACGTCGGCGAGGTCCGTGATCGCGGCCGTCGGCGGGGGCGTCGTGGGCTCACCGAACTCCACGACGGTGCTCGCCGGGCCGTGCACGGCGTAGAACGCGTCGGGCACGTTGGCCGCAGCGTTGAGCGACGTGCCCGCGAAGTCCACGTCCAGGTAGTAATGGCCGACGACCGAAGCGACGTCCCCGCTGGTCGAGAGCCCGCGCGGCAGGGGGCTGCCGCCGGCGTACGTCAGCGGCGCGGGCGACGCGCGGACCAGGCCCGACGCGTCGAGCCACGCGACGAACCCGTTCTCGAATGGCGCCGTGACGTCCGGGAAGTCGGTGTCGCCGATCTGCAGATCGTGCGCGTACCAGCCCGTGACGACGGGCCCAGCCGGCGCGACCGCGAGCCCGAGGATCCTCTGATCTGCGACGCCCATGGCGGGCGGCCCGAGCTCAGCGAACCGCGTGGTGAACGTCACCTCGCCGGGCGCGCCGCTGCCACACGCGAGCCCTTCGCCGCCCTGACCACCGCCCCCGGAGGCCCCGGCCGCGCCCCCCTGCGCCGCGGTCACGCTGGTCCCCGCGCCGCCGGCGCCGGCGGCGCCGCCGGCGCCCGACGAAGAGAGCCCAGCCTCGGGCAGCAGGCACGCCGTGGCCCAGAGGCACGCGGCGGCGATCCCCTCGGTCCGCCTCACCATGAGCCCTTCACCCGCAAGCCGAGGGGGGCGAGCCCGACGGCCACCTCGCTCCTCGAGGTGACGAAGGTCGGCACGAGGAGCGCCGTTCCCACGGCCCCGAGGCCCACCCCAACCCAGAGGCCGATCGTCGAGGCCAGCCTGCGCTGGTTGTAGGTGTCCACGTCGTCGCCGAGGTGCCCGGGACAGAGGAGCTTCGGTCCGCAAGCGCGCTCGAGATCGGAGCGCCGAGACACGCCGTCGAGGCCGGCTGCCGCGAACGTCACGACGCCCGCGGCGCTCGCGACGAACGCGATCGTCGCGGCGGCGCGGAGCGGCACCGTGGCGTCCCCGGTGATCGGCGCCCCGTCCTTGGGGAGAGCGTCGGGGGGCGGGGCGCCGAGCACGAGGACGACCTCGAGCGTCTGCCCCTCGGTGACGTCCACGTCCTTTGCGACGGACCTGTCGGCGCGGCGCGCGACGACGCGGCGCCGCCCCGGGTCGACGCTCCGCCTCGCGCCGATCAGCGCCGCGGGCAGCGCGCGGTCGTCGATCCACACCGTGACACCTGCGGCGCTCGGTGGATCGAGCCTCACGACGAGCCCGGGCACCCGAGGCTGCAGCGCGCCGAGCTCCTCGCGGGCCCTGGCGACGGCCTCGACGTGCTGCGGCAGAGCATCTGCGGCGAGCTCGGTGCGCGTGACGGCGACGTACTTCTCCGAGGCCTCGACGAGCCGGCCGAGCTTCTCGAGGCAGTGCGCGATGCGCAGGCCCAGGGTCGGCACGGGGACGAGCGCCTCGGCGCGCCGATACCGATCCAAGGCCTCCGCGTACGCTCCCTCCTTGAAGAGCGTGTTGGCCTCCTCCCCGAGGACGCGCGCGGAGTTGCGATCGTCGTCCGACGGCTGCGCCGACGCCATCGCGGGCCCGACCAGCAGCGAGGCGGAGAGCAGGAGCGCGGTTCGCCGGCGGCCGCGGCGACGAGACGGGGACGCGTCAGATGCCAAGGTCGTCGGGATCATAGACCGGCTTCGCCGTCGGGCCCGCCTGGGGAGCCCTCCCGGTGGCGGCGCCGGCGCCCCGCGGCTTCTCCCGCGGGCGCGAGAAGCCCGAGGACGGCTGCGCGGTCGGCGTCGCCGACGCGGTGGGGGAGACCGCGACGGTCGGGACCTCCTCAGGGGGCGTGGGGACGAGCGCCGGCGCCAGCGCGGAGCTGGGGGGGGCGGGAACCTCCCCTTGCGGGGCTGCGCCCGCCGAGACGCCCTCCTCCGGGAAGCGCGGCTCTCCTCCGCGACCGACCCAGAAGGCGGCGACCCCCACGACACCGGCCAGCAGGACGCCGCCGAGCGCCACACCCCAGACGATCCGCGACGATCGCGGAGGCGTGCTCCGCGATGGAGGGAACCGCTCGCTGATGGCCGTGGTCGCCTCCATGAGGGTCGTGGCCTCCTTCGACACCCGCCGTGAGGTGCTGACGGAGATGGCGCTCGGGTGGTTGGCGCCGGGCACCGCGTACGGCCGCAGCGCGGCGAGCAGCTCCTCGGCGGATCCGATGCGGTGGTCGCGATCGCGCTCCAGGCAGCGCGCGAGGACGTCCTCCAGCCCGAGCGGCACGTCGGGCCGCACCTGGCGTATCGGCGGCAAGGGCTCCTCGCGGATCTTGGCGAACACGTCGCCGAGCGTCTCCCCGAGGAACGCCATGCGCCCGGTGAGCAGCTCGTACAGGATGACGCCGATCGACCAGAGGTCGGTGCGCGCGTCGACGTTCTTGCTGCTGCGCACTTGCTCGGGCGACATGTACCCGGGGGAGCCGAGCATCGCGCGCGTCGTCGTGAGGGAAGCCGACGGGAGCGCTTCGCGAGCCGGATCGTTCTTCGAGATCCCGAAGTCGAGCACCTTCACGACCGTGGGGCCGTCCGGGGCACGCGCAACGAAGAGGTTGGAGGGCTTGAGGTCGCGGTGCACGATGCCCATGCGGTGCGCCTCGACGACGCCGGCCAGCGCTTGGGTCACGTAGCCCACGGCCTCGGCCACCGGGAGCGGGCCGCGCCCCTGGAGGAGCGTCTCGAGGTCGCAACCCTCCAGGAGCTCCATGACCAGGTACGGAACGCCCGCCCCGGTGCGACCCACGTCGAACACCCGCGCGACGTGCGGGGAGGCGAGCGACGCGAGCGACCGCGCCTCCCGCAGGAACCGCTCCACCACCTCTGCGTCGCCGGCGAGCTCCGGGTGCAGAACCTTCAGCGCGACGCGCTGGCCGAGCTCGACGTGGACCGCCTCGTACACGGTGCCCATGCCGCCGGAGGCGAGCTCCCGCAGAATGCTGAACCGTCCGAGCGTCGCTCCGACGGCGGGTACCTCCAGCGCTCCCATAGACGACGAACTCGATACCGAACGAGGGCCTTACGCTCCTTGGTTGCGCGGGCTGCCCAGGAAGTGACGGGCGGCTGCAACTTTGAGGAGGGCCTTATCGGCAAATGTCGCACATGAGGCGCGGAGACTTACCTCCCGAACCGCGGCGCACGAGCCGACTGCCCTCACGAGGGCAGAACGCTCGGGCCACGCCGTTCTTCCGCTGGCTCAGAACGCCGTGTAGCCGAGGGTGAGCATCGGCTGGACGATGAACCCGGTGACCGTGACGCTCGAACCGGTCGGCCCGACCGCGGCGACCGGCCCTCCGAGCATGCGGACGTCCGCCGCGATCGTGAACGCCTTGCGGCGGATGCCGTCATCGCCGTCGCCGACGACGGGGTGCACCGCGAGGTGGAGGCGCCCGCCGTAGTTCGCGCCGGACGCCACGGCCTCCGTCCCAATCGCCAGGAAGGCGCCGACCTCCGGACCGACGCCCACGGAGAAGATGTCGGCGATGGTGAAGTCGACGAGGATGGCGCTGTGGACGCCGACGCCTCCGGCTTTTCCGAAGAGGACGTCGAACCCGGGCACCCACACCAGCCCCACGAGGTTGGTGATCTGCGCGCCAATCTGCCCCTGGACCCCGGCCGCCCCGAGCACGAGATCCGCGTCGGGGATGGCCAACACGCCGCCGCCGCCGGAGATGGCGCCGCGAAACCGGGCGCCGTCGCGATCCTCGCCCGGAGCCGGCGGCTTGTCGTCGTCGTCGTCGTCGGACGGCGCGGCCTTCTTGCCCTTGCCCTTGCCCTTGTCCTTGAAGACCGCCTCTTGCTCACCCTCGGCCGCGTCGTCGTCGTCCTCGTCATCCGCGGCGAGCGCGGAGGCGGGCGCGGCGAGCGCGGTGAGGAGCGCGGCGAGCGAACAGACCGAAGTACGTGCGATGCGGAGCCAAAGAAAGGTCTTCATATGTCATCCTCTACGGCGGAGCGTCGTCGTTTGCCCCGGGTCCGCGGCGCCGGATTGGTGCTGTCCCGCCGATGGCGACGATCCGTCTCTATCGCCTCGACGCGGCTCGGCGGGCAACTCCTCGGCGTCCGCGTTTGGTACGCTCGGGGGATGTCACGCGTGCAGCTCGAGCGCACGGAGCGCGGGTACAAGGCGCGGGTCGCGCTGCGCGGCCGTCCGCTCCTCTACCAGCCGTTGCTCAACCGAGGCACCGCCTTCACCGCGGAGCAACGCCGGGTGTTTGCCCTCGACGGGCTGCTCCCGAGCGCCGTGCTCACCATGGAGCAGCAGCTCGTCCGCGCCTACGAGAGCATCACGCGGAAGTCCGATCCGCTCGAGCGCTACATCGGGATGGCCGCGCTCCAGGATCGGAACGAGACGCTGTTCTATCGCCTCCTGGCGGCGCACCCCGACGAGCTCCTGCCGGTGGTGTACACCCCGACCGTCGGGGAGGCGTGCCAGAAGTACTCTCGCATCTTCCGCCGCGCGCGCGGCGTGTGGATCACGCCCGATCACCGCGGGCGCATGGGGGACGTGCTCGCGAACGCCGCCGCCGGTGACGTACGGCTCATCGTCGCCACCGACAACGAGCGGATCTTGGGCCTCGGGGATCTGGGAGGCGGGGGCATCGGGATCCCGATCGGGAAGCTCGCGCTCTACACCATGGCGGCCGGCATCCACCCCTCGCTCACTCTGCCCGTCAGCCTCGACGTCGGTACGGACAACGAGCAGCTCCTCGAGGACGAGCTCTACATCGGCTGGCGACATCGCCGGCTGCGCGGACCGGCCTACGACGCCTTGGTCGAGGAGTTCGTCGAGGCCGTCACCCAGCGGTTCCCGCAGGCGCTCGTCCAATGGGAGGACTTCAAGAAGGGCAACGCCTTCCGCTTGCTCGAGCGGTACGCGGAGCGGCTCCCGTCCTTCAACGACGACATCCAAGGCACCGCCGCGGTCGCGCTCGCGGGGGTGATGGCCGCGTGCCGCGCGAAGCGCGAGCCGCTGGCGAAGCAGCGCGTCGTCATCTTGGGCGCGGGCGCTGCGGGCGTGGGCATCGCGCGCCAGCTCCGAGATGCGCTGCGCCGGGCCGGCGTGGACGGGGAGGCGCTGGTGCGCGCCATCGCGGTCCTGGACAGCCGCGGGCTCCTCATCGAGGGGCACACGGGCGGCGAGCCCCACAAGGACGAGTTTGCCTGGCCGGCGGCGCTGGCCAGCGCCGTGGACGTCACGCACCAGACGGATCTCCCGGGCGTCATCCGCGCGCTGAGGGCCACCGTGCTCATCGGGACCTCCGGGCAAGCCGGCGCCTTCGACGAGCGCGTCGTCCACGCCATGGTCGACGCGAGCGAGGAGCCCGTGATCTTTCCGCTCTCGAACCCGACGAGCAAGAGCGAGGCGCGCCCCGCCGACGTCACGGCGTGGTCCGATGGTCGAGCGCTCGTCGCCACCGGGAGCCCGTTCGATCCGGTCGAGCACAAGGGCCGGCGCCACCGCTTCGCGCAGGCGAACAACGTCTACGTCTTTCCGGGGGTAGGGCTCGGCGTGCTCGTGTCCGAGGCACGGCGCGTGACCGACTCCATGTTCACCGTGGCGGCGCAGGAGCTGGCGAACGCTCTCTCGGAGGACGACCTCGGCGAGCGCGCGCTCTTCCCGCGGCTGACGGAGCTCCGCTCGGTTTCGGTGCGGATCGCGGCGGCGGTGGTGCGCGAGGCGCGCGAGCTCGGCGTCGGCCGCGCGATCCCCGACGCCGAGATCGAGGAAACCGTCGTTCGTTCGATGTGGCGGCCGGAGTATCCCGAGCTCGAGCCCGTCTGACGTTGCTTGGCCCAAGCGGCTGAGATCGCTGTAGCTTGGCTCCGCGCCCGGCCTCGGGCGCTCGGGAGGAAGCTCATGAACACACTCGCGGCCCTGCCTGCCTTCACGGCGTACTCCGTCTCGCTCCTCATCCTCGGCGCCAACCTGGTCGGGCTCGCGAACGCGACGGCGCTCACCCGCGCGCAGCACGACGAGGTCATCAACCCCGAGGACCGAAAGCTCAACGACAAGGCCTCGGTGGTCTTCGAGCAGGGCAACGACAAGACGGCGCGGTACCGGAGGGCGCACCGCAACGCGCTCGAGAACACGCCGGTGTTCATGATCACCGCGTTCGTCCTCACGTTGATGGGCGAGTCTGCGACCGTGGCGGCGGCGCTCTTCTACCCGTACGCCGCGTTCCGCATCCTCCACAGCATCTGCTACGTGAAGGGGATCCAGCCCTTCCGCACGGTGTTCTTCGTGTTGGCGCTCCTGCTCCAGGTCGGCGTCCTCGGGATGATCGGGTACCGCACCTTCGCCGGCTGAGCGCCGGCCGCGCCGAGCTCAGCTGTCCGCCAAGAGGGCCCGGAGACGCTCGACGGCGATCTGGAAGCTCGTCCCGCAGTAGTCGCAGTCGATCTCGAGGCCCGCGCCGTCGTCGACCATCTCTTGCAGCTCCGCCCGTCCCAGGCTCGCCAGGGACGTGAGCACCGCCGCTTCGTCACAGCGGCACGCGAAGCGCACGGCGGAGCGGGCGAGCTCCGTGTAGGGCATGCCGTGACAGATCTCGCCTACGAGGAGGTCCGCCGAGAAGTCGTCGCGCGCGAGGAAGGCTTCGACGGGCGGGAAGTCGTCCAGCCGCTGGGTCATGATCATGTGCGCCGGCCGCTCCGCCTCGGGGAGGAGCTGGACCACGAACCCCCCGGCAGCCACGAGCTCCGCACCGACCCACCGCGTGGCGACGCGCGCCATGCAGACGATCTGCTCCGACCCGTGGAAGTAGCCGGTGAGGGCCTCGCCGATCCCCCCGGCCTCCCCGACGTCCACGATCCCCTGCTGGAGCGCGCCGCTCACGAGCGTCCGCATGACCTGCAGGCGCGCGCCGGGGCCGATGGAGAAGGCGGACCGCTCCCCCTTGAGCTGCGCCAGCCCGCGCACGCCGCCGTCGGGGAAGGAGTCGCCGACCAAGGAGCCCTTCGCGTCGGCGCCGCGGAGCAGGCACTGGACCCGGAGGTTCGGCGCCATCGTCTCGCGCACGAGCATCGCGCCGGTGGCGAGGCCCGCGAGGGCGCGCGCCGCGTCGCCGGTGACCCGCTGCCTCTCGACGACCTCCCGGACCGCGGTCGTCGTCGCGCCGCCGATCACGCGGAACGCGTGGTCGTTCGTCATCACGCGAACGACCACGTCTCGGTGCGGATCCATGGGGCGCGTCCATCGTAGCCCGTTTCCCGAGCAGGTTCTCGGCGGCATCGAGATGCTGCTCCGGCACCCCGGCCTCGTCCAAGCTGGTTATGCTCTCTCCATGCGCCCGTTCGCCTATGCCGCTCTCGCCGTGTGCGTGAGCTTCGCCACCCCCGCCCTCGCCGACGACGACGAAGGCGACTGGTTCGAAGAGGACGCCGAGGAGGTCGAGGAGCAGCCCGCCCCGCCGCCGAAGAAGCAGCGGAAGAAGAAGAAGAAGCGCGTCGAGGTCGTGGTCGAGGACGACGGCGCCGCGGAGCCGGCGAAGGCGACGCCCCCGGCGAAGGAGGTGCCTCCGGACTGGGCGCGCGGCCGGCGCGGCAAGTTCAAGAAGACGCTCCCCGCCGTCGAAGGGGAGAAGCCGCCCCCCGGCTACCGGCTCGAGGAGCGCAGCCGCAAGAACCTCTGGATCCCCGGCGTGGTCCTGCTCTCCACCGGGTACGCCGCGTCCGCCCTGACGTCGGCCACCGCGCTCGTCGTGGAGTCCGCGGACTGCTCCTGGGACTACGGCTACTCGTACTACGGCTGCGAGAGCCGTGACTGGGCCTGGGGCTTCCTGCCGCTCGCGGGTCCCTTCGTCATCGCGGCGGACAGAGACTTCGAGCCGGGCTGGCGCGCCGCGTACGCCCTCTTCGGCATCTCCCAGGTCGTCGGGCTGGGCCTCACCATCGGCGGCGCCGCCTCCAAGAAGTCCGTCTGGGTCCTCAAGCCGGAGCACCGGAACCGCGCCGGGTCCGAGGAGAGGCCGGTGTACACCGCCGCGCCCGCTCCTGCGCCGGAGCTGACGGTCGGCGCCGGGTTCGCGTCGGTGAAGGCTTCGTTCTAGCAGGGCGCCGCCGGCGGAGCCGTCGGTTCTACAGGCTCGCGCGCGCGATCATCCCCGGATCCAGATCGGCGAGCGTCCGCACGCCGGCGAGCGCCATCGTGCGCGCGAGGTCGTCGGCGAGGAGCTGGAGCACCGCGACCACGCCCTCCTCGCCGCCAGCGCCGAGCCCCCAGAGGACGGGGCGCCCGACGAGGACGGCGCGCGCGCCGAGGGCGAGGGCCTTGAAGACGTCGCCGCCGGACCGGACGCCGCCGTCCATGAAGACCTCGCAGCGCCCGCGGACGGCGTCGGCGACGCCGGGCAGCGCCTCGAGCGTCGAGGGAGAGGCGTCGAGCTGCCGTCCCCCGTGGTTCGAGACGATCACCCCGGCGACGCCGGCGGCCGCGGCGCGCGCGGCGTCGTCCGCTCGTACGACGCCCTTGAGCACGATCGGCAGGTGCGAGAGCGAGCGCAGCCAGTCGAGGTCGGCCCACGTGAAGGCCGCGTCGTGCCGCTCGGCGACGTACCTGGCCAGCATCGATCCCTCCGGCGCCCCGTCGAGGCTCAGCAGGTTCGCCATCTGGAGCCCGTCGGGCAGCGCGAAGGCGTTGCGCTCGTCGCGGAGCCGGCGGCCGAGGAGCGGCGTGTCCACGGTGATCACGAGCGCGTCGTACCCGGCGGCCTCGGCCCGCTCCACGAGGCCGCGCGTGAACCCGCGATCCTTGTGCACGTAGAGCTGGAACCACTTCGGTCCGGTGCTCGCCACGGCGACGTCTTCGAGCGCCGTCGTCGCGAGCGTGGAGACCACGTAGACGGTGCCCGCGGAGGCAGCGGCGCGCGCCGTCGCGCACTCGCCGTCCGGGTGCGCGAGGCGATGGTACGCCGTGGGCGCGATCAGGATGGGCATGGCGACGGGGGTGCCCAGGACGGAGGTCGCGATCTCGCGCTCGGCCACGTCGACGAGCACGCGGTACCAGACGACGTAGCGCCGAAAGGCGCGCACGTTGCGCCGCAGCGCGGCCTCGCTCTCCGACCCGGACCGGAAGTAGTCGTACGCCGACCGGGTGAGGCGGGACCTCGCGGCGCGCTCGAAATCACGGACCGTCAGGAGCTTGCGGACCTTCCGCTTTCCTTCGCCCATGCGCCCCCGTTAGCAGGTTCCGCCGGGGCGGGCGTTGGATCGCATGACCGGATCCGACTGGATCCACCCATTCGGGCCACACCTACATCGCACCACTTTCGCCCCGGATCGGCGGTGCATCGGTCTGGCCCGAAACGTGCTGAAGGGCGGGCAACATGACGCTCCGCCTGCTCCGCCGCCGCCTCGCGCCCCTCACCGCCCTCCTCGCCCTCTCGGTGAGCTCCGGCCTCGTCGCGTGCGACGACACCGACTCGAGCGCCGAGGACATCACCGACGTCAACAACAGCAAGGTCAAGCACCAGTCGATCGGCAACTGCTGGGCGTACGCCACGGTCGGCTGGGCGGAGTCGTTGCACCTCACCCACACGGGCACCGAGCTGAACATCTCCGAGTCGTGGATCTCCTACTGGCACTGGTACGAGGAGATCGCGGGGGCGCCGTCGAGCCAGACCGCCGCGCTCGGCACGCTCGACAAGGGTCAGATCTCCACGGGAGGCTGGTTCGGGCTCGCGGCCGAGATCATGCGCCGGTACGGCGTGATGGACGAGGGTCGCTTCATCCCGAGCGAGGCCGAGGCCGCGCGCTCGAGCCACCAGTCCTCCGCGCTCGCGGCGATCAACGAGTCGCTCAAGAACGGCGCGCTCAAGGACCCTGCCGCGCGCCGCGACCGGAAGCTCGTGCGCGCGGAGCTCGACAAGGCTTGGGGTCTGACGCCCGAGACGATCGCGACCATGAACGACACCTTCGGCGAGGGCGTCACGCGGACCTTCCTGAGCGCCAGCGTCTCCCCTCCCGCCGACTCCGGTCTCCGACGCGCCGCCGAGATCCCGGTCGGGACGAACATCTCGCTCTCGGACGCGATCGGCACCCCTTCGAGCACGTTCAACTTCCTCCAGCGCAAGGGCAAGTACGCCTGGAACGAGACCAAGTACCCGTCGAGCGCGACGGGCCGCAGGGACTTCCAGGCGAAGATGCAGGCCGCCATGCACGAGGGCATGCCGGTGATCCTGGTGTGGTTCGTCGACTTCGCCGCGATGGACTCGCAGAACCGGTTCCTCGCGCCGCCCGCCTCGACGGGCCGCCAAGGCGGCCACATGACGGTGGTCGAGGACTACCAGATCAACGACGTGCCCGGGTTCGGGACGCTCGAGGCGGGGACCCTCGTCACCGACCCAGCGGCCCTGAGCGCCGCGCTCTCGCCGGACGCCAAGCTCGAGTTCATCCGCATCAAGAACTCCTGGGGCACGAGCCTCGCCCCCGATGACGCGGGCGAGGAGTTCCGCGGTTACCACGACCTCTACATGAAGTACCTGGACGGCCCGCTCACCAAGTGCACCGAGCGGGACGGCGACAAGTGCGCGATCAAGTCGCAGGTCCCGGGCCTGACCTCGATGGTCCTGCCGCCGGCGGCCTTCGTCACGGACTCCAAGGTCAAGCCGGGGACGTGCGAGGTGGACCTCTGCGCGGAGCAGCCGGCGCTCTCACCCACCACCTGCACCGACGGAGACAAGAAGGCCTGCATCGACATCGTGTGCGAGATGGACGCCTTCTGCTGCAACAACTCCTGGGACAAGCAGTGTGCGGGGGAAGCGGCCGACGCCTGCGGCCTCACCTGCAGCTGAGCCTCGAGCCTGCGACCGGAGCGGCGCCGATCACAGCGTGGCCGCGACCTCACGGAGGACCCGAGCGGGGTCCTCCGTGATCGTCTCGTGGTGCGAGACGATCACGCGGCAGAGGTCGGGCGTCGCCGCGAGGCGCTCGAGCTCCCCGCGGACCGCGGCGCCATCCTTGATCAAGAACCAGCGCACCACCCGGGAGAGCTTGGGGCCACCGCTCGACGCCGTCAGGTGCTTGAAGACGAACCCGGTGAAGCCCGGCGCGTGCGGCATGTTGAAGACCAGATCGTTGAGGACGAGCGTCACGCCGTCCTCGGACCGGACGGTCATCGCGCCCTCCGCCTCGCCCACCCCCGCGACGTGCTCGAGCCGGACGTCGTCATCGGCCGGGTAGCTCCCGTAGTCGCCGTCGACACGCACCACCTGCTCCACCTTCGCCCGCGCGCCCTTCGGACAGAGCACGACGATCTCGGGGTACCTCGCCTTGTACCCGGGCGCGTCCATGCGGTGGTACCCGTTCGGGACGACCAGGAACGCCGGCTCCCCGAGGCGCTCCAGCTCCTTCATGGCGGCGTCCTCGAGGGCGATCCCGTTGTGGATCACGAGGCGCCCGTCGGCCCGGCGGGCCACCGTCATGACACGCTTCAGCGGCATCCCCGGCAGCCCCGCCTCGACGCGCCAGACGTTCTCGGCGAGCTTCTCGAGCGGCCCGTGGGGCAGCACCTTCCAGATCTCCGCGGCGGCCATGCGCCCTCGGTACGGCCTGCGCGGCGCCGGGTCAACGCCGCCGGAACATGTCGGGCTCGAGGCGACCGCGCTATCATGCAGGTCTCCCGTGCCAGCTCCCAAGGTCAGCTCCCACGTCGGTCGTTACGAGGTCGTGGGCCTCCTGGCGACCGGCGGCATGGCCGAGGTGCTCCTCGGGCGCCTGAGGGGTCCGAGCGGGTTCGAGCGGCCCGTGGTGATCAAGCGGATCTTGCCGCACCTCGCGCGCGTCGCCGAGTTCCGCCAGATGTTCCTGGACGAGGCCCGCGTCGCCGCGCGCATCCGCCACCGCAACGTCGTGAGCGTGCACGAGCTCGGCGAGGACGGCCAGGACCTGTTCCTCGTCATGGAGTACCTCGAGGGGGAGAGCCTGGCGTCCCTGACGCGCCTGCTGAAGCGGAAGGGCGTCGGCATCCCCGCTCGCTTGGGCGCCTACGTGGTCGCCGAGGCGTGCGCGGGCCTGCACGCCGCCCACGAGCTGAAGGCGCCCGACGGGACGTCGCTCGGGCTCGTGCACCGCGACGTCTCGCCGCACAACGTGTTCGTCCTCTACGACGGGCAGGTGAAGGTCATCGACTTCGGCATCGCGAAGGCGAAGACGAGCGACGCCCACACCAAGACGGGGCAGATCAAGGGCAAGTTCGCCTACATGGCGCCGGAGCAGTGCATCGCGGAGCCGCTCGACCGGCGCGCCGACGTCTTCGCGCTGGGGATCCTGCTCTTCGAGGCGACGACGGGGACCCGGCTCTTCGAGCGCGACAACGATCTGCTGGTGCTCCGCGCCATCTGCCAAGATCCTCTGCCCCGACCCTCGAGCTTGGTGCCCGGGTACCCCGAGTCCCTCGAGGCGGTGTGCATGAAGGCGCTCGCGCGCGGCAGAGACGAGCGCTACGAGAGCGCCGCCGCGATGCGCCGCGATCTGATCGCGGCGCTGCGAGACCTGCCGGGGGAGCAGAGCCCAGAGGAGGAGCTCGCGGCCTTGGTGCAGGGAGCCTTCAGCGACCGCGTGGTGGAGAAGCGCGCGATGCTCGACGCCATCGCGCGCGGCAGCGAGGTCACGCGCGTCCCGCCCGGCGAAGACTCGATGCGCTCGGGCGATTCCCCGGGGGCACCGCGCCGAGAGGACGTGCCGACGCTCACCGCCCCGTCCGAGGCCGTCACTGGCACGAACGCACCGATGCTCCACTCGGGACCCGCTCCGTCGCGGCCCGAGCGCAAGCGGGTCGGATACTACGTGGCCGGCGGGCTCGCGATCGTCGCCCTGGGCTTGGGCGTGCCGCTCGCGCTCCGAGCGCCGTCGGGGTCCGACGCGACGGCGAGCTCCGCCCCGGCGGCCCCCTCCGAGCCGATCGTGGTGCACGTGAGCTCGAGCCCGCCCGGCGCCGAGGTGTGGATCGCCGGGGTGCAGCGCGGGTCGACGCCGGTCGAGGTCTCGCTCCCGCGCGGGACGAGCTCGCTCACGCTCGAGCTGCGCAAGCCCGGGTACGAGACGGCCACCGACACGGTCACCGCAGACCGCGACCAGCGCTTCTCGCTCACGTTGCGTGAGCAGGCGCCCCCGGCGGCGAGCGCGACGGCCGCCGTCAGCGCCAGCGCCCCGGCGCGAGAGCCAGCCGTCACGAGGAGACCGGCGCCACCCGCCAAGCCGCCGCCGACGTCCAAGCCAACCGACGGCTTCCACCGGTTCGACTGATCCGGCGCGTCCGGCTGTCGCTCGCGCCCTGCGTCCGATACCATCGTCGGTGATGCTTGCCTCCTTGCGCTCGAGCGCCGCGTGGTGGGCGCTCGCACCCCTCGCGGCGTGTGTCTTGCCGGATCTCGGCCTCGAGGGGCGACCGTGTCCTTGCGCCGAGGGCTTCGTGTGCGACGAGGCGTCTCAGGTGTGCGTGAAGGGGGCGACCGCGAGCACCGCGACGGCGACGGCGGGGACGGGGACGGGCTCGGGCACCTCCACGGCCTCGACCGCCAGCGGTCAGGGCGGCGACGCGACGGGCGGCGGCGGCCAGGGAGGTCAGGGGCCGCTCGCGACGCCCCTCGAGGTCACGCAGACGGTGAACAGCTACACGTTCGAGGTGGCCGGGAGGTTCCGCCTCGAGGCGGACGACGCCTCCACCTATCACCTGACGAAGTGGTTCGATCTCGCGACCGATCCTGCGCTCGACCTCGGCGAGATGAGCGACGCCGCGTACACCGACGTGGTGTACGAGCCGCCGCAGCTGCAGGACCCGAGCGGGGTGTGGTGGACCCTCTACGACGCGTCGCTCGTGTCCACCTCGCTCCGCGATCAGACCCCGGTCCGGGCAGCGCTCACGGTGGTCGCGGATCACCCCATCGAGGGGGGCATCCGCTCGACGACGGTCTTCACGGTCTACGCGTCCGGGCGCGTGGGCGTCGCCGTGTCGCTCGCGAACGAGAGCGGCCCGACGAAGAACTTCAACGACTGCGAGATCCATTACGTGACCCTGAACGACCAGGTCTCCTGGATGCAGGGCGACCAGCCCTCCGGGCTCGCCTCGGCGTTCCAGCGCACGGACGGTCCGACGCCGCGGCCGACGCTGCTCGCCATCCACTTCGGCCCCGAGCAGGAGATCGAGCACGACGCGGGCTGGAACACCTACTGGAACCACGACGCGCTGACGATCGCCGCGGGCTCTTCGATCCGGTGGGACGGGGAGCTCCAGTTCGGGCCGGGCGGCCAGGACATGCAAGCCCTCTCCGATCGCGTCGACGACGTCTACCTCCCCGGCCTCAGCGCCGTGCCGCCCGCGACGGTCCTCGGCTACTCCGACTCGGAGGGGGCCTACGGCATCAGCTCGGCCGGCCAGCCCGCGGAGTTCGTCCTCGACGGCGCGCGCGACCGGCACGATCCAGCCTTCGTCGTGACGGACTGGGGCTCGCCCACCTTCACGATCAGGCGCGGTGGCGTGATCGTGGCGACGGACGCAGCGCCCATCGGGACCGACGTGCTCGCGCGGTACGACGCGACGCTCGGGGAGCTCGTGTTCACCTACGTGGGGACGATCCCGGGCGGCGCGCCGGAGGCGGAGCGCACCTTTCGGGTCGAGTGATGCTGCACCTCCGCCGCCTCCTCCTGATCGGCGCGCTCTGCCTGGGCGCGTTGGGCACGTCCGCGACCGCGGCCGCGGAGGACCCCGACAAGCGCGCGCTCGAGCTCTTCGACAAGGGCAAGGCGGCCTACCGACAGGGGCAGTTCGAGGAGGCCATTCGCTTCCTGCGCGAGGCGTACGATCTGAAGGCCGAGCCGGTGCTGCTCTACAACCTCGCGCGCGCCTACGAGGGCAAGGGGCTCCTCGGCGAGGCGGCCGACACCTACGACAGGTACCTGGCGACGGCTGGGGACATCCCGGACCGCGGCGCCATCACGAAGAAGGTGGAGACGCTCCGCGCGTTGATCGCGGAGCGCGCGGCCAAGCCGAAGGACGAGCCGAGCGAGCCGCCGCCGCGACCGGACCCCAAACCCACACCGGCCCCGGCCGCCGACACGCCCTCCCCGAGCCCGGCGCCGTGGATCGTGGCGGCCTTCGGCGCCGCGGGCCTGGGGGTCGGCGGCGTCTTGGGTGGGCTCGCGCTCTCCAGGAACGACGACGCGGCCGGCGCCCCCTCGCAGGCAGAGACCGCCGAGCTCAGGGCTGACGCCGAGGACCTCGCGCTCGGCTCCACCATCAGCCTCGCCGTGGGAGGCGCCATCCTCGCCGCGGGCGTCGTCTGGGGGATCGTCGACGTCACGGTGCTCTCGGCCCCGGCGGAGCAGCCCTCCGTGAGCGTCCGCGTCGGTCCGGGCGCGCTCCAGACCACCCTCCGCTTCTGAAGCGAAGCGTCCCGCGGAGGGACACCGAGGCCTAAAGTCTGGGCGGAACGAGCCGTGTGAACGGATCGTGGCGCTCTCCAGGAAGATTCTGACGATCGCGGGCGTGTCGCTCGCGTCCAGCTCCGCGACGGCCCTCGCCGAGCCGGCCTTCTCGATGCACGTCGAGGCGGCGGCCGCCGCCCCGGTGGGCGACGAGAAATCGCAGCAGTTCGGCTGGGGCGGGACGGGCGCGGTCGTCCCCGAGGTGGCCCTCCACGCCGTGGTGGGGATCGAGCTCGCGCTCGGCGCGATGGTCCTCAGCGACGCAGGTCATGAGGAGCTCCCGCCGGGGGTCGCGCAGACCGAGATGGGCATCGCGGGGTTCTCCACCATCGGCCCGCGCCTCAGGCCGCTCGCGACGCTGGCGGGCCGCCAGAGCGTCTTCGACTGGGACGGGCTCTGGCTGTCGGGCGGCGTCGGCGCCGCGCTCACGGGCGAGTCGCTGCGCCCCGCGATCCGCACGAGCCTCGGCTGGGACGCGATGAGCGAGCTGTTCTCGGCCGGGCCGTTCGTCGGCTTCGTCCAGGTCGTGGAGCCCGACGCGGCGAGCCTCCGCCCGGAGGACGCGCGCATCGCCGTGGTGGGGCTCTCCGGCACGTTCGCGCCACCCTCACGGCGCGTGACGACGCCCGAGAGCGCGCCGCCAGCGGACGAGGACGGAGACGGGATCCCCGACAAGACGGACGCTTGCGTCAGCGAGCCCGAGGACAAGGACAGGTACTCCGATCTCGACGGCTGTCCCGACCCCGACAACGATCGAGACGGGATCCTGGACGCGAACGACCGATGTCCCAACGAGGCGGAGGACAAGGACGGCGTCCAGGACGAGGACGGCTGCCCGGACGTCGACGACGACAAGGACGGCATCCTCGAGGGCCTCGACCGCTGCCCGAACGACCCCGAGGACAAGGACGGCTTCCAAGACGAGGACGGCTGCCCGGATCTCGACAACGACCAGGACGGAGTGCCCGACGCGAGCGACCGCTGCCCCGACGAGCCAGAGACGAAGAACGAGATCCGCGACGACGACGGCTGCCCCGACACCAAGGATCTCCACGTCACGGGTGACCGGATCGTCCTCGACGAGATCGTCCACTTCGGCGTCGACAGCGCCGTGCTCACGGACCAGAGCATGCCGCTCCTCACGCGGGTCGCAGAGTTCCTGGTGGCGCACCCCGAGTACGCGACCGTGCGCGTCTCGGGACACGCGGATCAGTCGGGGACCGACGACTACAACCTGAAGCTCTCCACCGCGCGCGCCCTCTCGGTCCGCGACGCGCTCGTGCGCAAGGGCGTCCCGCAAGACCGGTTCCGCGTGGCGGCCTTCGGGCACACGCGGCCGCGCGAGGTCGATCCGGCCAGCGCCGAGAACCGCCGCGTCGAGTTCGAGATCCTCGAGCGGGCCCGGAGGATCCGACCGTGAGGGTCGCGCTGCTCGGCGCTGTGCTCCTCACGGGTGGCCTCGGGTGCGACGCGTGGTTGGTCGGAGGAGAGTGCCTGCCCGGCTACGAGCTCTCCGAGGGACGGTGCCTGGTCGCCGCGAGCGCAGACGGCGGCGGCGGTGGCTCCGCTGCAGGCGGCGCGGAGCAGCACGGCGGCGGCGCGCAGCAGGGAAGCGGGGCCGGTCCGGGCTCGGGAGGAAGCGGAGTCGGCGGGGCCGATCCTTGCGCCGACGACCTCACTTCCTGCGCCGGACAGTGCGTCGACGTCGCCGTTCACCCGCTCCACTGCGGCGCCTGCGGGCTCGTGTGTCCGACGGGGATCTGCGAAGACGGCGTTTGCATCGGGGGAGCGGCGGGGCACGTGATCGGCCTCGGCCTCGACCTGCAGGACGCCGCGCCGGGCGGGCAGGTCGCCCGGGTTCTCGGCAACGCGGTGTTCCTCCACGCCGGCGATCCGGTCCGCGTCGTCGCCCTCAAGCCGACGGGCCTCGTCGCGGGCGCGAGCTACCTCGAGAGCCTCGTCGCCTCCGAGGCGGAGCTGCGCGGCCGCGCGCACACGTACTCGAAGGAGCACCCGGATCACCTCCCTGCGATGCTGGAGGCGGCGCAGATCGACGTGCTGCTCGTCCTCGGTGACGCGCTCGGGCGCCCGGCCGAGATCCCCGACTGGGCCTCCGCCCTCCAACCTGGCTTGCCGGCCTTCTTCCAGCACGGCGGGGTCGTGGTCGCCGTCGCGACGGCGAAGAACCCCGATCCCATCACCACCTTCCTGGACGCCTCGCTCCTCTTGCCGGGTGTCTCGGTGACGGCGCTCGCGCCCGGAAGCGTCACCGTCGCGGCATGGACGGACGCGCTGGCCGTCGGGCTGCTCTCGCCGTTCCAGATGACCGGAACGCCGGTGAGCATCGGGCTCGCGGACCCGTCGCAGGCGGTCGTGGTGCTGGAGGACGGCGCGGCGGCGCCGGTCGTCGTTCACCGTGCCGTCACACCCGTGAGGTAAGCTCGCGGCCCTATGGCCGCAGCGCCCACGAAGGGTCCCGCAGTCCAGCACAGCTTCGAGTTCAAGCTGCGCCGGTTCCAGAACTGGTTTCCCATGGGGCTCACGTACGCGTTCCTCTACATGGGACGCTACAACCTCACGGTCGCGCAGACCTCGCTGGGCAAGACCCAGCTCATGACGAAGGAGGACTTCGGCCTCATCTTCGCGGCCGGCACGATCGTCTACGCGTTCGCCTTCCTCTTCAACGGGCCGCTCGTCGATCGCATCGGCGGCCGCAAGGGCATGCTGCTCGCCGCCTTCGGCTCGGCGGTCGCGAACCTCGGCATGGGGTACTACCTGAGGGGCGTGCTCGCGGCGGGCGCGGCGGCCACCTGCGACGGCGGCGGGGCGGAGACCTCGATCGCGCTGACCTTCAGCGTCCTGTACGCCGCGAACATGTACTTCCAGAGCTTCGGCGCAGTCTCGATCGTCAAGGTCAACGCGCACTGGTTCCACGTGACGGAGCGCGGGGGCTTCTCCGGGATCTTCGGCACCATGATCTCGAGCGGGATCTTCCTCGCGTTCACGGTGAACGGCTGGGTCTTGGACGCGGTGGAGAAGAGCTACGGCGACCGGATGCAGTGGGTCGTGTTCGTCGCCCCGGCCCTGCTCCTGGCGGTCTTCGGCGTCGTCGAGCTCTTCCTGCTGCGCGACCGGCCGAGCCACGCGGGCCAGAAGGACTTCGACACCGGCGACGCCTCGAGCGGCGACACGAGCGACGCGCCGACCCCGACGTTCGTGATCTTCAAGAAGCTGTTCACCAACCCCATCATCCTCACCGTCGCGTGCATCGAGTTCTGCACGGGCGTGCTCCGCAACGGCGTGATGCACTGGTTCCCCATCTACGCGAAGGAGGTGTGGGCGCTGCCGAAGCATCACGCCCTCGTCCAGGGCTCGTGGGACCGGCTCTGGCTCATCGGCGTGATGTTCGTGGTCGCGGCGGCCTCGTTCCTCCTCGCGCGGCAGGCCGCCGGCGCGCGGCGCGCCTACCTGCTCGTCTTCGGCTCACTCGCCTTCCTCGCCCCGTTCCTGCAAGGGGGCTGGGGGGGCCTGCTCATGGTGGCCGGCGTCGTCGGCGGCAACGTCGCGGGGTGGGTGAGCGACCTCTTCTTCCAGAGCCGGCGCGGCCCGGCGGCGGCCGGCCTCTACGGCTTCCTCGCGGTGTGCGCCGCGGGGATGACCTTCACCCTGGCGCAGCCTGGGCCGGAGGTGGCGGAGGTCGCTCCGCCGGAGAAGGGCAAGCCGGAGCTCGCCGCCGACGCGCGGCTCTTGCCGGGTGACAAGATCCTCAGCATCGGGGGCAAGGAGGTGACCGGCTGGGCCGACGTCACGCGGGCGGTCGCCTGCCACCCCGCGGCGTGCGAGTGCTCCGGGTGGGACCCGGAGGCGTGCAAGTGCTCGACGAAGGTCGCGCAGACCCCCGACCCGCCCACGAACACCCTCCCGGCGACGGTCGAGCGTGACGGAGCGCGCGTGGAGCTCGCGCTCCACGATCCGAAGGCCAAGATGAAGGCAGGCGACAAGCGCCTGCTCGGCGCGCGGCCCGTCCTGCCGATGAGCCCCTACCTCCTCGGGGCGATCGTCTTCCTCATCAGCCTGTGCGTCATCGGGACGCACGGCCTCCTCTCCGGCACGGCCACGATGGACTTCGGCGGACGGAAGGGCGCGGCCACGGCCGTCGGGCTCATCGACGGGTTCGTGTACCTCGGC
Organism: uncultured Polyangiaceae bacterium; assembly: GCA_964492175.1. Taxonomy (GTDB): domain Bacteria; phylum Myxococcota_A; class Polyangia; order Polyangiales; family Polyangiaceae; genus Xiheicaenibacterium. Next base: position 53,196 of record CAZBJI010000024.1, read on the forward strand.
ACCGCGATCCAGAGCGTCTCGCTCGGCTACATCACGTCCACGAACTGGGCGTGGTGGCCCCCGTTCCTGGTGCCGTTCGGGCTCCTGGGGTTCGTGCTCTGCCTGCGCATCTGGAACGCCCGGCCGGGCAAGGGTGGTGGGCACTGAGCGACCCCCGAGGGTTGACCCCCGCGCCGAGTCGAATCACTCTCATGAGACCTTGAGTCACCCGCGCTTCACCTTCTCCTTCGCCCTCCCCCTCGGCCTGCTCACCGCCGCCGCAGCGTGCTCCGACGACGAGTCCACGACGAGCGGCGGCACGACGACCGGGACCGCCCCGCTCGAGTGTGACGCCGGGCCGCTCGCCTTCCCGACCGGTGATCCGAACGGCCACCCGGACCCGATGGGGGCGAAGGCGGCCGGGCAGGCGCGCGCGGGTCGGATCCAGGCGGCGAGCGTGCCGCAGCCGGCGCACGGCAAGTTCAGGATCGAGGACGGCGACTTCCTCCTCGTGAACGACCAGATCGCCGTGACCATCGAGGACATGGACGTGTCGGACGGCTACAGCCGGTTCGGCGGGGAGATCCTGGCGGTGGACCGCGTCGACGCGGACGGCGTGCCGCTCGGCCGCTCCATGTTCGTGGAGTCGCTGCACTCCACCTCGCTGTTCATGGTGAAGCCGACGAGCGTCACGGTCATGAACGACGGCTCCGACGGGCAGCCCGCCGTCGTCCGCGCGCTCGGGACGCTGGAGCCCATCCCGTTCCTCTCCGAGACGTTCGGCGCCGCCTTCCCCAAGGACTACGGCGGGGTCCCAGCGCTCGTGGACTACGTCCTCGCGCCCGGCGCGGAGAAGGTGGAGATCCACTACGGCGTCGTCAACCCGAACGCGGACTACGATCTCGACTCGGGGCAGATGGTGGAGGGCTCGCTGGAGCTCTTCGGCTTCTTCCAGACGACGTTCAACCAGCGCTTCGTCCCCGGCACTGGGTTCGGCGAGCCGAGCGGCATGGCCGACTTCGTCGGCTTCGAGAACGGAGACATCGCGTTCGCCTACCAGGGGCCGGACGGAAAGCAGCTCGAGGCTGGAGGCATCAGCCAGAGCGGCTTCGAGCTGTTCGCCGGAGAGGGCATCGTCACGCCCCGCTGCACGTCGAGCATCCACGAGCGCGCGGAGATCGTCGTCGGAGAGGTGGGGCGAGGCCTCGATGGACTGCGCGAGGCCGTGCGCCGAGCGAACGGGTTGCCCGCCTGGAGCGAGCTCTCCGGCCAGGTCCTCGACGACGCCGGCATCGCGATCGAGGGCGCGTACGTGCACGTCCTCGGGGGCGCCGGCTACCTCGTCCGAACCGTCACCGACGCGCAAGGGAACTACCGCGTCCACGTCCCGACGGACGAGGCGGTCACGGTCGTCCCCCAGAAGCGCGGCTACCCCAAGTCCGACGGCGTCGTGGTGAGCCCCGGCACGGCGTCCCAAGACCTGACGTTCGACCCCCACGGGACGATCCGGGTCACCGTCGTCGAGGAGGGGACCACGACCGCGCTGCCGGTCCGCGTGCAGGTCATCCCCACGGTGCTGGAGGCGCCCACGCCCGACTCCTACGGCGCCCCCGACGAGGCGCACGACAGGCTGCACGTGGATTTCGCGATGGACGGCGTCTCCACGCTACCCGTCCCGCCCGGGGAGCACCGGGTCATCGTCAGCCGCGGGTACGAGTGGGAGATCTACGACCAGACGGTGACGTTCCCGGCCAACGCGACGCTCGACCTCCCGGTCGAGCTGGCCCACACGGTCGACACCACGGGGTCGATGAGCGCCGACTTCCACATCCACTCGCGCTACTCGGCCGACTCCGCCGATCCGGTAGACTTCAAGGTGCGCGGCGCGATCGCCGACGGCCTCGACATCCCCGTCTCGAGCGAGCACGAGTGGGTGATCGATTTCCAGCCGATGATCGAGTCGCTCGGGCTCACGGCGTGGGCGTTCGGCATCTCGGCGGAGGAGCTCACCACGTTCACCTACGGCCACTTCGGCGTCGTCCCGCTGATCCCACGCCCGGGTGAGCTCAACAACGGCGCGCGCGACTGGCTGGACAAGCCGACGAAGGAGCTCTTCGCCGAGATCGACTCGCTGCCGGAGCAGCCCGCGCTGATCATCCACCACCCGAGCGGCAACGGCGCGTTCAGCTCGTACTTCACGGCCGTGGACCTCGACAAGACGACAGGCGCGTCGTCGCACCCGCTCTGGGACGAGAACTTCGACGCGATCGAGGTGTTCAACGACTCCGACTTCGAGTCCAACCGGGACGCGTCGGTCGCGCATTGGTTCGCGCTCCTCAACGCCGGGAAGACCTTCTGGGCGGTGGGCAGCAGCGACAGCCACTACCTGCGCACGTCTCCGATCGGCTACCCGCGCACGTTCCTCGCGCTGGGGTACGACGCCCCCACGCTCGCCTCGCAGGAGGACGTCCGAGACGCCGTCAAGCAGGGGCGCTCCACGATCGGCGCTGGTCTCTTCATGATCGTCGAGGGGCCGACCGCCAGCGCGCCGGGCGACACGAGGCCTCGCGGCACGGGGACGGTGGACTTCGTGGTCACGGTCCGCGCCCCCACCTGGGTCACCGCCGACAGCCTCGAGATCATCGTGAACGGTGAGACGCTCGGCACCGAGCCGCTCGAGCCGGTAGGCATGGGCCCGGGCCAGGAGTTCGTGAACCAGGTCTCCATCACGCTGCCCGACGTGCCGCGCGCGTGGGTGGTCTTCCACGCCAAGGGCGTCGGGGACCTCGCCCCCGTGCACCCCGGCAAGGAGCCCTTCGCGGTCTCGAACCCGATCTTCTTCACGCAGTAGGCGCGCCCTCGAGCAGGCGCGCGCGCCGACTACATGCAGACGATCTCGCAGTACCAGCCGCCGTCCAGGCAGAGCGGCTGGGCGTAGCACGCCGGGTCCATCGGATCACACACGGGCGCCGGCTCGGCGCACGTGGACTTCCCGCAGTCCTCGGCGCACTGCCAGCCGTAGACGGGGTCGCAGACGGGGTATGCGCTGCAGCCGGTCTGGCTCAGGCAGCGCGGCGGCGCGCCGCCGCAGGCGTCGCAAGGGACGATGCAGGTCCAGCCGAAGCCGTCGCACCAAGGCTCGGCCCAGCAACCCACCATCCCGGGGTCGTCGCAGACGGGCACGACGCCTCCGCACCCGTCACAGAGGAGGTCGCCGCAGCCGGTCCAAGCCTGGCCGTCGCAGACCGGCCCGCTCCAGACGCAGCCGAAAGGGGCCGCCGGGCAGTCGGGCATCGGCGCGCCGTCGCACGCGCAGCCCACCGCGCACGTCCAACCCTGCTCGTCGCAGACGGGCTCCGACCAGCAGAGCGGCGACGGTGGAGGGGCGCAGAGAGGCGGCGCCGAACACGAGCAGTCGCCCGGGGCGCAGCAGGCGAGCGAGGTGCACACGATCTCCCCCGTCGCGGCGCAGGAGCACGTGTTGCAGCCATCTCCGGCCGGGAACGTCTCGCCGACCTGGTACACGGCCCCACCCAGGGTGCACGTCGAGGCGCAGGCGATCTCGGTGCAGGCGACCGCGCCGCCATCACACGTGCAGGAGTTGCACCCGTCCGCAGCGGCGAAGGTCTCACCCTGCCCGTAGCGCGCGCCGTCGTGCACGCAGTCGAAGCCCACGAGCACCTCCACGGTGCACCCGGTGAGGCACCCGACGAGGAGGCTGACGGCGGCGAAGAGGCGCGGCACGGCACCTCATGATGCCCCACCGTGTGCTTCGGGATCGGAGATTGTCGGGCGGTCGCCCGCGGAGCCGGCCGGCGTGAGGTCGCCGAGGGGCCAAGCCGAAGGCTCGGCGGGGCCGAGCGGGGCGGCGGTCCTTCGCAAGCTGCCCCTTCGGGAGCGTGGCGCGGATGACGCGTGGGAGGCGCGGAGCGCTCGACGAGGGGACCTACGGGCAGACCTCGGCGCAGTACCAGCTCGCCTCGAGGCACACCGGCTGACCGCTGCAGAGCATGTCCGCGGGCGTGCAGTCGGGCACCACCGTCATGGCGCACGCGTCCGATGCTTTGGCGGCGCACGCCTCCTCACACGTCCAGCCCATCTCGCCGCACGTAGCGGGCGCCGAGCACCCGAAGAGCACGTAACAGTCGGGCGGAGGGTCCATGCAGGTCGTGCAGGTCGTCGCGCACTCCCAGCCGAGGCCGTTGCAGGTGGCGTCCGAGGAGCAGCCCGGGTCCCACGGGTCCATGCACTGAGGCGGGGACATGCCGCAGCCCTCGCAGACGAGCTCCCCGCAGGACCACTGCCCACCCGAGCACACCGGCTCGCTCCACCCGCACCCCACCGGCGGCGTGGGGCAATACGGGAGCTGCCCGGAGCAATCACAGACGGGATCACAGGTCCAGCCGGCTGGGCCGCAGACGGGGACCTCGTAGCAGCTCAGCGCGTCCGGGATCCCCTGGCACGCGAGGGAGGGCGGAGAGCAGCACGGATCGACGGTGCACTCGAGCTCACCGGCGGCGTTGCAGGTGCAGGTCTCGCACCCGTCCGCCGAGGTCACGACCTGCTTCTCGCCGAGCAGCACCCCTTCGTGCTCGCACTGGGGCGGGGGCGGCGGACCGCAGGGGATGTCTTCGCACGAGCCGCCACAAACACAGCGCTGGCAGACCCCGCCCGGCGCGAGGACGTCGTACTCCTCGCCCGGCTGCCGCACGCCCCCCGCTTCGTCCTCGCAGGTGTCGAAGCCGAGCGACACGTCCACCACGCACCCGGACAGGGCGAGGGTCGCGATCGCTAGGCAGAGAACCCTGAACATCACGTCCAACCGTCTATCCCCGCCGCCCCCCGACCGGATCGGGGAAAGCTCGGGGGCCCGCGTGGCGGAGCCGGGCCCGCGCTCGCCCGGGTGGCGCACATCACTCAATGATGTCAATGAGTTGGGGACGTCAGTCCTTGCGACCGGCGATCCCGCCGAGGAGGGCGTGGCGGAAGTACCCGATCTGGGACTTCACCACCTCCTTCACGGCGTCGACGGTGTCCACCTTGCGGGCCGAGGTGCGAGAGAGCAGCTCCCCGCTCTCGTAGAGCTCGCGGGTCTTGGCGCGCTGGAGCTTGCCGCTGGACGTCTTGGGCAGGACGCCGATGTCGACCGGCAGCACGTCGTCCACGGTGAGCCCGATGCCTTGCTGCACCGCCTTGCGCACGGCGCCCTTGAGGGCGTCGCGGGCGTCGCCCTCGGGGACGCCCGTCTCGAGCGCGAGCACGACGCGCTCCCGGTCATACGTGGGCTTCAGCGTCCCGAACGCGATGACGTTGCCCTTTCGCACGCCCTCCACGCGGCTGGCCTCCCACTCGAGATCCTGCGGATAGTAGTTCCGCCCGTTCACGATGATGACCTCCTTGGAGCGACCGCAGATGTGCACGGCGCCGCCGGCGAGGTAGCCGAGGTCCCCGGTCTTGAGCCAGCCGCCGGCGAACGCGTCACGCGTGAGCTCGGGCTCGTTCCAATAGCCGCTCATGATCGACGGGCCGCGGAGCCGGATCTCCCCGACGGTCCGCTCGGGGAGCGGCCGCTCGCTGGCCGCGTCGTCCAGCGCGAAGACGGCGATGTCGTGGTCTTCGAAGGAGGGTCCGCACTGGACGATCGGCGCGGCGCGCTCGTGCGTGGGGGGCGCCACGGCGGCCTCACCGCGCGACCAGAGCCCGTCGCCGTCGACCGTGTCGACGATCACGCCCGAGCCCAGCGGGCTGAAGGAGATCGCGAGCGTCGACTCGGCCATCCCGTAGCAGCTCACGAACGCCTTCGGCGAGAACCCGACGCGCCCGAACTTCTCCGCGAACGCCGCGAGGTTCTCCGCGCGGATCGGCTCTGCCCCGCAGCCCGCGACGCGCCACGCGGAGAGATCCAGCCCGTCCAGCTCGGCATCCTTGATGCGCTTGTTGCAGAGGGCGTACGCGAAGTTCGGGCCGAAGGAGATCGTCGCCTTCCTGCGCGACATCTGATCGAGCCACCGGATCGGCCGCTTCAGGAACGAGAGCGGCGGAAGAAACGTGATCGTGTTCACGTGGTACAGCGGCGCGAGCACGAAGCCGATGAGGCCCATGTCGTGGTAGAGCGGGAGCCACGAGACCGCGCTGTCCGAGCTGCCCACCCGGAGCCCGAGGTCCATGATGACGTGGACGTTCGCGGCCAGGTTCCGGTGCGTGAGCGTCACGCCCTTCGGCCGAGCGGTGGAGCCGCTCGTGAACTGGAGGAAGCAGACGTCGTCGAGGTCGACCTTCACCGGCTTGAGCTCCTCGCGGAGCCCCTTGAGGGTCTCCACGTCGCACACCTTCGCCAGCTCCGGCGCGCGAGACTGCACCGTGCCGAGGATGCGGCGGATGTCGGTCGTGGTGACGAGCACCTTCGCCCCGCTCCGCTCCACGATGTGGAGGGTGTTCTCGAGGTACCCGGAGAGCTTGCCGAGGCCGGTCGGCGGGTAGATGGGGACGGGGATCAAGCCCGCACGCGCCGCGCCCAGGAACGCGAACACGAAGTCCGCGTTGTCCGGGAGGATGAGCGCGACGCGATCGCCCTTCTTGAGGCCGAGCGACTGCAGCGCGCCGCCGAACCGGGCGCTCGCCCGCTCGATGCCCGCGTGGGAGAAGAAGGGCTCGGCGTGGCTGTCCTCGTCGACGAACCGGTAGCCCGTCTGCGTGCTCTTCGCGGCCTCCTCGATGGCCTGGACGACGGTGCGCGGCGTGAAGGGAGCGGTCACGGTGCCAACCTCCCGTCCTTCTCCAGGCGGGTCGTAATCGCGAGCACGACGTCCGCCACGACGTTCACCTCGCGCAGCGCGTCGTCGGGGATGGTGAGCTTGAACTTGTCCTCGAGATCCGCGACGAGCTCCATCACCCCGAGGGAGTCGATCCCGAGATCGGCGACGAGGTGGCTCGCCTCCGTGAGATCGATCCCACCCTGCACGTGCGGGCGGAGGATCGCGAGGACCTCGTCGCGCACGCCTTCTCGTGTGAAGGACATGAGGGGCGGTTTAGCAGAGGTCACGGGCGATGCTAAGGGGGGCGCGCGTGGCACCCGCGTTGCTACGCTGCGACCGCCATGCTCGGTCTTCGCTTGCTTTCTGGTGCTGCCGTGCTCGTGACCCTGGCGTCGCTGTCAGCCCCCGCGCGGGCCCAGGCCGAGGACGACCCACCCGGGGGCGGCTGGTTCGACGAGGAGGAGGAGCCGGCGGCGCCCGAGCCGGGCTCGGACCCGGCGGACGGGGGCGAGGAGGCCGAGGAGACCCCGGCAGCCGATCCCGACCCCTTCCCGGGCGAGAGCGAGCGGCGGCGCAAGCAGGAGGAGGCGGCGAGCAAGAAGCAGCTGGCCCTCGCTCGACCACCGCTCCGCGACGTCAGCCCGCCGCGCCCCCCCGTCACGGGCCGTTTTCGGGGAGGCATCAGCGCCCTGTTCGCCGGGGCCCGCTACGGAGACGACGAGGACTTCAGCTTCCTCACCGCGATCGAGGGGAGGTTCGGCGGCCAGATCGACGAGGTCTGGGCCGTGTACGCGACCCCGAGCGTCGCCATCTCGGAGACGACGCGCCTCGGGGGCGGTCCTACGGTCGAGGTGACCCTCTCCGACGTGTTCTCGATCGGCGCTGGCGCGGAGGGGATCCTCGGCGCGCTCGGGGAGCGCGGCGACTGGACCGCGGGCGCCAGCGTCGGCGCCCGCGCGGGGCTCCACCTCGGCGTCTACGAGCCGGGTCGCCGCAAGGTGTTCAGCATGGACCTCATCACCAAGGTCGACTTCTACTTCGACGACACGCGCGTGTTCATCCTGGGGGGCGCGCTCGGCTACGACTCCATGTGAGCGACGGAGCGGTCAAAGCTCCTGGACGGTGCTCGACCCGCTCGGGGTGCGGAAGCTCTTCCGCTCTACCCCGCCGGGGGTAGGGCTCTTCACGTCGGCGATCTGGAGGAACGTCACGACGATGTCCGTGTCGCCGTTGACGTCGACGATGGCGACTCCGTGGCTCTGGCTCTTGCCGTACTTGTACTCGGGGCTCGTGCCGAGCATCACCTGATCGAACATCGGGACGAGGGGGCTCAGCGCCGCGAACGCGGGGTTCGAGTCGACGACGTTCTGGGAGATCTCCTGGACGGGAGAGGAGCTGATGCCGGCCGTGACATACTCGACGAGCGCCGGCGCGCCGGTGATCGCGTCTGGATCCACGTGGATCTCGCAGGCGTAGAAGGCGTGGATGTCGCCCGTGAGCGCCACGACGTTGCGCGTCCCGGCGATCGCCGCGAGCACCTCCCCGCGCTCGGTGCGGTAGCCGTCCCATTGGTCGGCGGTGAAGTAGTAGACCCCTTTGAACCCATCGGGGATGTCGAACGGCGTGAGGTCGAGCAGCATCTGGGCGAGCTGTGTCTCGTTGCCCCAGATCTTCCAGGTGGCCGAGGACGCCGTGATCGCGCTCACGAACCACTGCTTCTGCTCGGCGCCCAGCATCGTCGGACGGACGAAGTCCTCGATCAGGTCGAACGCCGGCTTCTTCACGAAGTTCCGCGAGAAGACCTCGCTGTTCACGAAGACCTTCCCGACGTCCGCGTAGGTGGGCACCGTCATCGGGGCGCCGGGCGGACGCTCCGCGGCGGTGGCGCCCTCGGGGATCACGTGGTCGCTGCGGTAGCTCCGCTGATCCGTGAGGAAGAGCTCCACGTGCTTGCCGTAGCGGAGCGAGCGGTAGATCTTGAGGTCCGCGGGGGGCGCCGCGGCGGCGTCGAACGTGACGTCCGCGGGCTGGTACTCGAACCACGCCTGGCTGGCCACGTGGCGCCGCTCCGGGCTCTTCTCGTCGCCCTGCGCCTCGTTGAAATCGGTGGCGTGGTCCTGCCAGCAGTCGTTGGCGAACTCGTGATCGTCCCAGATGCAGATGAAAGGAAAGAGCGCGTGCGCGCGCCGCAGATCGGGGTCTCGCCGGTACTGCTTGTAGAGCCCGCGGTAGTCGCCGATCGTGCTCGCGGCCTTGACCGCGGGGTTCTCCTCCGGGAGGAGCTGGATGCCCTCCGGGATGTCGATCACGCGGTCGGGCGAGACCGTCTGGAAGTCGGGATCCCCGTTGGTCTCGTAGATGTAGTCGCCCAGGAAGAGCACGAAGTCGACGGGCGTCGCCTCGTCCGCGAGGGCCCTCCACGCGTGGTAGTAGCGGCCGATGAAGTCCTGGCAGGACGCGAACGCGAAGCGCACGCTCACGTCCTGGTCCGGCGCGGGCGCCGTCTTCGTCCGGCCCGTGATCGACCCGACCTCCCGCGACTTGAACCGGTAGTAGTAGGTGGTGAAGGCCTCGAGCCCCACGACCTTGGCCCGGACGGTGAAGTCGTAGGCCGCCTCGGCGCGGAGCGTCTCGCTCACCACGAGATCGGCGAAATCCTCCGACTTGGAGACCTCGACGGTGACGTCGAAGGGCCCCGCTTCGGCCTCCGGCTCGACGCGCGTCCAGAGGATCACGCCGTCGGCGCGCGGATCGCCCGAGGCTACGCCATGAGGGTAGACGCGCTCTTGATCGGCCGGGTCGAAGCTGACCTCGTCGGGCAGCGGTCCGGTCTCGTCGTCGCCACACGCGGCGGCGCCGGTGGCGGACACCGTGACGATGAGGCCCTGAAGGAAGGTGCGGCGTTCGATGCGGTAGGCCATGCGTTCGGTCTAGTGTGAGGGGCCCGACGGCGCAACCGAGGCCGGCGCCGCGGCGGTCGGCCCGGCGAGCGTGGCGCGCGGCGGCCGTCCGGGCTACGAGCCGGGCGTGCTCGGGTCCTACGCCGCAGCCTGGCTCCTCGCCGCGATGCTCCCTACCGGAGACACCGCTGCGCCCTGGTGCGCCGAGGAGCTCGAGACGCTCGAGGCCGACGTCTGCTACGAGCCCGGGACGCCGGCCAAGGACGGGAAGCGGACGCTCGTGGTGTTCCTGCACGGCCTCGTGGACGAGGGCTCTGGATGGCAGCACAACCAGCAGCGCGGGATGGCGCGCGCCGCCAAGAAGTGGGGCTTCGCCATGATCGCTCCGCGCGGGCGACCGGGCCTCGGCCCGAAGCGCCGCGCGGATCAGATCGGCTGGCCCACCGCCGAGAGCGCGCGAGAGAGCGTGGAGGGCGAGGTGCTCGCGGAGTGGCAGGCCGCGCGAAAGTCGCTCGAGGCTCGGAGTGAGGCGCCCTTCGATCGCGTGTGGGTGATGGGGTTCTCGAACGGGGCCTACTACGCCTCGTCGCTCGCCCTGCGGGGCAAGCTCGACGTGGACGGCTACGCCGTGTTCGCTGGCGGCTCGGCCTTTCCAGGCGCCGAGCGCCTCGCGCGCGCCACCAAGAGCCGGCGGCCGGTCTTCGTAGGCGTCGCGGCGAAGGACTCGACCGGCAAAGACGGCGCGTCGCTCGTGAAGCTCCTGAAGCGCCTCGGGTGGCCCCACAAGGGCTCCACGCGGAACGTGGGACACACCGTCGCCGACGCGCACCTCGAGGCCGCCATCGAGTTCCTCGCTGGAGAGCCGGTGAAGAAGGACAAGAAGGACAAGAAGAACGAGAAGGGTAGGAAGGATAAGAAGGCGAAGCGCTGAGAGCCTCGGTATGATCGGACCCATGGTGAGGTCTCGCCTCGCGCTCGGCGGGCGGGTGGGTTGCGCCGCGGGGCGCGGCGGCGGCGCCGCCGGCCACCTGGGGACCGGCCGGGCGGGCGACGAGACGTCGGGGGGG
>CAZBJI010000025.1:0-63894 GCA_964492175.1 uncultured Polyangiaceae bacterium
GCCACCGCGAGATCGGCGGCGCGCGGCTCCTCCGCCGCGTCGGGAAGGTGGGGAGCGCCACTGCGGAGCGCGTCGTACCGACGCCGCGCCGTGCTCCGCGCCGCGCGCGAGACCGCGCCGCGGCTCCCCTCGCCGAGGTGCGGTCGAAAGCTCCTGGCGAGGAAGCCGTACCAGTCGCGCATGCCGGCCGCGGCCATCCACCAGCGCGCACGCGCAGGGATCAGCTCGCGCCGGAGCGCGTGCCTGGAGAGCGCCGCGATCACGGGGCGGCCCCGCCGCCGGGCGCGCGCCGCGCGCCGCACCTCTCGCCGATCCCTCGGGTCATCGCGCGGACGAACGTACCACCCGCGCGCGGCCGGGTCTCGGCCGCGCGTCGCGGTCCGGGTCGAGGGCTCGGGTCGGAGGAGCACGGCCAGGCTCGCTCTCGATGCGCGAGCGCCCCCCGGTGTACGCTCGCCGCCGAGAGCGGACGCGAGCGGGAACGAGGGAGTACCAGCGATGCACCGAGGATCGTGCCTTTGCGGCGCCGTGACGTTCGAGGTCATGGGCAGCCTCCCGCCTCCCGACGCCTGCCACTGCGCCCAGTGCCGCCGCTGGTCCGGACACCTCTTGGCGAGCACCGACGTTCCCCGCGCCGCCCTGACGGTCCACGGCGCGGAGCACGTGACCTGGTTCCGGTCCTCCGAGAAGGTGCGGCGCGGGTTCTGCCGCACCTGCGGCTCCTCCCTCTTCTTCGATCCGTTGGACCAGGCCAAGCACGACTGGATCGGCGTCTCGATGGGCGCGTTCGATCTCCCGACCGAGACGAGGCTCAAGGTGCACATCTTCGTGGCGGAGAAGGGCGACTACTACGACATCGCGGACGGGTTGCCCCAGAACCAGCGTTGACCGGCGGCGGGGCCGAGAGGAGCGGTCAGCGCCCGTCGAAGCCGACTTTCGGGGCGGCGCGCGCCATGCGATGAGGGGCCATGCGCGTCTTCGTCCTGCTGCTCCTGCTGCTGGTCGCGCCGCGCCAGGCCTGGGCGTTCGAGATCACCGACGAGGCAGGCGGCCTGTCGATCCCCATGCGCGCGGAGCCGGGCGAGCGCCTCTGCGTGGCGTGGCCGAAGGGCCACGTGGATCCGGTCGGCTGCGAGGGCCTGGACGTCGAGGCGTTCGGACGCATCGGCTCCATGGGCGCCGCGGGCACCGCCCCCGTCGGCGTCTTGGCCGTGCGGCGAGGCGAGAGCATCCTCGCCATGGTGGTCATGCGAACGGAGCGGCGCTTCGATCCGGAGACCGCGGACGACTATGTCCGAGGCGTGATCAAGGGGGCGAGCGAGCAGGCGGGCGCGTCCGTCGAGAAGCAGGCGCACCGCACCGTGCGCCTGGCTGACCGGAGCGCCGTGGAGCTCGATTTCACGCTCGCGCTGCCGGAGGGATCGGCCGCGGCCCGCGTCCTCTCGACGCACCGGCACTACATCTTTGCCGCGCGAGGTGGGAGCTACTCGATCGCGATGACGTCCGGCAAGGGCGCCGAGGAGCGCGCGCTCCTGGACGCGGTCGCCAAGCGGGTGGTGGCGGGCGTCAAGGCGGGTGAAGCGCGCGCGTCCGACGCCGATGGGCCGCCGCGCCCGGCCGCGTCGCGCCACGGCTCGGAGGCCGACCGCCCGAGCGAGTCGGCGTCGCGGCGACCGCCTCTCTCGCCCTTTCGCGCCGGCGAGCTGGTCGGACGGATACTCGCGTACGTCCTCGTGGTGGCGCTGATCGTGTTCGGGATCGTGCGCCTCGTGCGCAAGAAGGTCCCGCCGCACCGCGGCCAGGGCCCCTCCGGTGGGTATGGGCAGGCCCCGGGGTATGGGCAGGCTCCCGGGTATGGGCAGGCTCCCGGGTATGGGCAGGCTCCCGGATATGGGCAGGCTCCCGGGTATGGGCAGGCCCCAGCGTATGGGCAGGGCCCAGCATATGGTCAGGACCCAGCATATGGGCAGGCCCCCGGGTATGGGCAGGCCACCGGGTATGGGCAGGCCCCCGGGTATGGGCAGACCCCCGGGTATGGGCAGACCCCCGGGTATGGGCAGGCCCCCGGGTATGGGCAAGCCCCAGGACAGGATCCGCGTCAAGGGAGCGTGCCGCCCCCCGGCGCCGGCCAGGCCGCTGGACCGCCGGGCGCGCCGAGCCACGAAGAGGGCGGCACCGTCGTTCCGGGTCCGCGCGGGCCACGGGACCACGGCTGAGCGCCCCCCGACCGTGTAAGCCCCGCGTTCGCCCGGACCTCCTCGAGCGCAGCCACGCCGGCCCCTGCGAGCTCGGCGCGCGCACGGATCAGGAGGGCGCGCGGTCCCCTCGCTCCCAGTACGGCGGCTCCCCCACGCGTTCGCGAAAGAACTCGATGAAGGCGCGGGTCTTCCTGGGTACGTGATCCCGCGCCGTGGTGAGCGCGAAGATGCCGAGCTCGGGGGAGCGCCACTCGGGCAGGAGCTGGGTGAGGCCGCCGGACGCGAGATCGGCGCCGACGATGAAGTGGGGAATGCGCGCGACGCCGAGGCCCTGGAGCAGGGCCTGGTGAAGCGCGAGGCTGCTGTTCGCGCGCAGGCGCGCGCGGACGCGCACCTGCTCGGTCGTGGAGCCCCGGGTGAGGGACCAGCGCGCGCCCGAGGGCGAGAGCGAGTACACGAGGGCGGCGTGGTCGGCGAGGTCGCTCGGCGCGCGGGGGACACCCGCGCGCTCGAGGTACGCGGGGTGGGCGACGATGACGCTGCGACTCGTGCCGACCCTCTGCGCCACGAGGCTCGAGTCCGGGAGCGCACCGATCCGCAGCGCGAGATCGAAGCCGCCCTCGACCAGGTCGAGCACGCGATCGTCGAGGACGAGGTCGACGCTGACCTCCGAGAACGCGCTCGCGAACGCGCCGAGCGCGGGCACCACGTGCAGCAGCCCGAAGGACATCGGCGCGTTGATCTTGAGCACGCCGCGCGGCGCCGCCTGCGCGTGGCGCGCGGCCTCCTCCGCGTCGCGCGCGGCCGAGATCGACCGCTGGGCGTGCGGCAGCGTGGCCTGGCCGGCCTCGGTCAGGGAGAGGCGCCGGGTCGTCCGCTGGAACAGGCGCACGCCCAGCCGGCGCTCCAGGCGCGAGATGGCGACGCTGACCATCGCCTTGGACGCCTGGAGGCGCCGGGCCGCGGCGGAGAAGCCCTCCGTCTCTGCGACCGCGACGAAGATCGCGAGGTCCTGGAGGGGAGGAGAATCGTTCACGATGGCGAACAATATGTTCACCATGGGAGGCATTATGCGTCCACCGAGAACGCACTATCTACCCATCATGCACCACCGAGCCACCCTCCCCGCCCTCCTCGGACTCCTCGCCTCCGCCTGCGGCGGCCCCCGCTGGGAGGCGCGCCCCGACCCTGCGGTCCCCGCCTCCGTCACCCAGCGCGGCGAGCTGATCTACGTGGGGCGCGTCTTCGAGCTCGACGCTCCTGCCACGCGCCCGACCTACGTCTACGAGCGCCGCGTGGACGACCGAGGCGCCGAGCTTGTCTCGACGCACGTGACGCGCACCCCGGAGGGCACGATCCAGCTCGCCGAGTCCGCGACGCATGCGCCGGACTACGCGCTCACGGAGTACACGCTCCACGCCAATCAGCTGGGGCAGTCCGGGAGCGTGCGCGTGAAGGACGGCGAGGTCTTCTTCGCACTTCGGGAGGAGGGCCGCGAGCGAACGGCGGTCGAGCGGGTCGATGCGCCGGTGGTCGTCGGGCCGACGCTGGTGGGCTTCGTCGTCCGGTCGCTGCCCGCGCTCGGGCGGGGGGAGCGCGTCGACGTCCGTCTGGCCGTGCTGGATCGGCTCGAGACGATCGGCTTCGAGCTCCGGGCGTCCGAAGGATCGGAGGGCCTGACCGAGGTCACCATGGTCCCCTCGAGCTTTCTGTTCCGGCTCGTCCTCGATCCGATCACGTTCACGTTCGACACCGCGACGCGCAACTTGGTGCGCCTCGAGGGGCGCGTCCCGCCCAAGATCCGCGCAGGAGCGCGCTGGGCGGACCTCGACGCCCGCGTCGAGTACGAGCTGGTGGCCGGCCGCTACCTCTGAGCGCGGGCGGGCGGAGCGCGCAGGTGCCGCTCGCAGAACGCCGCGGCGAACCGCCGGGCGCGATCGGGCGGGTCGACCTCGACGGCGTAGGCCCTCACGACCTCGAGCAGGTCACGGAGCGCGGGGGCTCCACGCGCGCCGACCGCGAGCGCGGAGAGGGCGTCGAAGTTGTCGAGGAGCCGCTGCCCGAAGAGCTCCGGCCGGCTCTCCTCGTCGACGGGCCCAGGCGCCAGCAGGAGCCCGAGGCTCCCCACGTCCTCGAGGCAGCTCCGCGCCATCCGGAGCAGCTGGGCCCGCTCGAGCCCGGTGGCGGTGTGCGCTCCGGGCACCGCGCGCGCCGCGTGCTCGGCCACGCCGCCGCGGCTCGCGCGGAACCCGCCGGAGGCCGCGGGCAGATCGATCCCGACGGCGGCGCTCCAACCGCTCGTGTCGCTCGACAGCGCGAGGGTCACGTTCTTCGCGTCGACCGCGCCGATCTTCGCGAGCGTCACGGCGATGGTGGCGAAGAGCGGGCCCGACGCCGCGCCCACGTCGCCCGTGTGCTGGACGAGATCGTCGAGGGCGGCGCGGGCGAACAGATCTTCCGCCTCGACGCGCGCCTGGCGGACCTGCTCGTTGCGGGCGCGCTCGCCGTTCATGTCGGTGAGGAGCCACGCGGGCTCCCCCGCGGACGACGCGCGCGCGACGCGGCGGAGCAGCTTGCCCAGGAGGAGCCCGTCGCGTGGATCTTCGCTGCGCTCTCTCTCCACGGCGGTGAGCCGGGCGACACCCGCCCGCCGCGGGTGCTGTCTCCTCGCGAGCGTCAGGAACGCCGCCGCCTCGGCGGGGATGCGGCCCGCGTCGTCGTGGATCTTGCAAAGCCAGCCGCGCTCGTCCAGCCACCGCACGACCTCGGGGTGGTGAGGCGACTCGATCCCGCCGACGGCGACCACGCCCACCCCCTCGTCGAGGAGCTCGGTCGCGCGCGCGAGCGCGTGCGCGAACCCGGCGTGGCCCAGCTGCACGACGCCGGACCGCGCCTCGTCGAGCGCGACGGAGGCGCCGCGCGCGATCTTGCGGAGCAGATCCAACTCCGCGCCCGCGACCTCGCGCTGGTCCGGGCGCTCCGCTTCGGCGAGCGCGAGGATGACCGGCAGGGGCGCCGCGCGACGTCCGCCCGCGACCGCCTCCCGAAGGGCCCCGCTGGCGAGGTCCACCCAGCGGGCCGGGCCGATCGAGGTCGGGTCGAGGGACGCGGCGGTGGCGAGGCCCGCCGGCTCCCCATCACGGTCGACGAACGGCGAAGAGCGGGGCTCGAGCTGCCGCGCGCGCGCCGCCGTGGCGCACTGGAGCGCCGACAAACCCTGGTGGCTCCGCGCGCCTACGCCGATGATCGCAAAGCCACGAGACGTCACGTGTGGCCGGCATCGCCGCGCGGCGTGGACCTGTCAACCCGATGCCACGGCGGTCCGTGACGCGCTTGGCCCTGGACGTGCGATGAGGCGGGCGTGAGGACTTGCCCGCGAGCTACTCGGCGCTCACCACGGTCGGCAGCCGCCGCTGCGACCTGCCGCCCTCCCTGCGCGCCCCGAAGAGGTCGCGGCAGGTCCCGCACACGGTCCCGCGGTCGGGCACGGCGGCGACGCCGCCCTCGAAGCCCGGGCGCGGGTGGTCGGCGAGGTAGTCGGCGAAGGTGCCGAACTGCCAGTACGGCACGCGCGGATCGAGCTGCGCGCGCGCGAGGACCGTGAAGGTCCCGTCGGTCTCCAGGTTCCCGAGGCGGCGGTAGTCGGTCGGGTAGCTCGTCCCCGAGCAGGAGACCCAGTCCCCCGACGGGTAGAGCGTCGCCGACGCCTTGATCGGGCAGCGCATCTCGTCGAGCCTGCGGTCGCGCATGGGGAGCGCGTCGTAGAAGGCGCGCGCCCGCCCCGACTTGGACACCGTCCTGCGCGCCGTCCACTGGATGTTCCGCTCGATGCCCAGGCCCTTGGCACGCCGGATGAGGTCGCGGAGGACGCCGTCGTCGGAGGCCAGCGCCACGTCCAGGATGACCCGCGTGCCGAGGATCGCGTGGTGGAGGCCCGCGAGGCGCAGGACGTCGTCGAGCGGCACGAAAGGCGCGTGAAAGTCGCCGGTGCTGATCTTGATCTGGTCCTTGGGGCTGTCGCCGAAGCCCGCGTCGCGGAGCTCCGAGAGGATCCGCGCCGCGCGCGCCGCGTCCGCGCCCCAGGCGCCGTTCGTGAACGGGCTCACGAGCGGGACCCTCAAGCGCTTGAGGTGTCGCACGAGCTCGACGACACGCTCCGGGTACAAGAACGGCTCGCCGCCCGAGAGCCCCACGTCCGTCACCCCCGCGAGCACCCAGTCCTCGAGGTGGTCGCTGGTCTCGGACCACCCGAGGCACGCGGGGGAGCGGCTCGGGCCCGAGACGTTGTAGCAGTGATCGCAGCTCGCGTTGCAGCGGTAGGTGAGCGTCAGCCCGAGCGCGCGCGGCTTCCAGAGTGGGTACACGACGGCGGCGAGCTCGGCGGGCGCCGCTGCGAGGGCGCGCGCCTCGTGCGCGTGCCAGACGGCCGAGAACTCCAGCCGGCCCATGCCGTGGAACCCGGGGAAGAGGTCGGCGCGGCGGAGGCGGTCACGCCGATCATCCGGCAAGGTCCAGCCGTGCTTGGCCGTCAGGCGCTCGACCGCCGCGCGGCCGTCCTCGGCGGCGCCGAGCGCCGTCCATCCCGGCGCGCGGGCGACCGATCCGTCGGCGGCTGCTACGAGGTGCCACGGCGCGTCCCCGTCACCGAGCATCGGCGAGGCCACCACGCCACCGTCGACGACGCAGAACTCACGCCGCACCGCCGCCGGGACGTGGCCCAGCTTCGGGAGGAGCCGCGCGATGGCCTCGCTCGCGCGGTACGCGAACCGCCGCTTCTCGCCGAGCTCACCCGGCGCCGCGGCCGCCGCGTGGAGCCTCGACGGGTCCCCCTCGCAGAGGCTCACGAGCGCCTCGACGAGCGAGGGACCTGAGCCGGGCTCCGCGCGGCAGCTCACCGGCTCAGCCGATCGCCTCGGGGGTGATCATCCCCCTCGGCTCGGCGTCGATCGCCGCCATGTAGTCGGAGCCGTCCACCGCCTGGACCTCGACGCCCTCGACCATGTAGTCGGCGCCCTCGACCTCTTGCACCGGGACGCCCTCGATCTCTCCTGCCTCGTCCTCCTCGGCCGTCTCCTCTGGCCCCTCCGCCGAGCAGGCGGCGACGCTCATTACCGTCGCCGCAACCATCAGCTCACGTATCCGCATCGGTGTCCTCCTCCGGTTGGGGCGGACAAACCTCGCCCGCCTCCAGGCCCCTTACCTCCTTCGAGCCGGATCCTTTTCGCGCGTCGAGATCCTGCTGTCGCAGGGCGCCGAGGAGGGCTCATGTAGGCGAAGCGAGCGCCGAGTGAGCGGTTGTGAGCCGGGAGCTGGATCGCCCTTTTTCGGATCCACTGGTTGGTCCGGCCACCTACGATTGAGCCTCCCCCTTCGCCCTCACGGGCGACGGAAGAGAAAGGCGAGAAGCATGGCCTCGAGCTCCGCACGAAAGCTCACGAAGGTTGCGCCGGCAGAGCGCGCCCCGGAGAGCGAGACCCGAGCCGCGGCGGGCTTGCACGCGGTGCGCGCGCTCCGCAAGACCGACGACGGCGTGCTGGTCGCGGTCGGATCGAGCGAGGTGCTCGCGCGCGTCGACGACGGAGTGCACCCGGCGGTGGTGGAGGGCGCGCTCCGGCGAGGCGAGCGCCTCCTCGCCGAGTCGGACGGCGCGTCGCTCGTGATCGTCGGCGCGCTCCGCACCCAGCCGACCCCCGGGATCGACGCCGCGGACGCGTACGTCATCCAGGCGGGCTCCGTCCGGATCGAGGCCAAGGCAGTGTCGATCGACGGGGAAGAGGTCGCCCTCTCGTCGAAGACCGCGCGCATCGTGCTGCGCGCGGCTTCCGAGATCGAGTCCTTCGCGGAACGAATCGTGACGAGGGCGAGCGGGGTCCACAAGATCGTGGGCCGCATGCTCCGGCTGAACTGAGAGGCGACACATGGCAGCGGACGGCACCTCCTCGGGTTCGACACAGGCGAGCGTCTCGGCGCGGCTGGAGGTCCCGGGCGCTGGGTCCTTCGAGGTCGCGTTCGTCCGGCTCTCGGAGGGCTTGAGCGAGCGGACCCACGCGGAGGTAGAGGTCGCGACGCACGAGGACGTCGACTGGGCCGCCACGCTGTTCGGCGACTCCACGCTGCACGTGGACACCGTGGAGTCCGCGACGCGCGCGCCTCTGGCTACCCGGACCTGGACCCTGAAGGTCGGCGAGGCGCGCTTCGTCGAGCACAAGGACAACGAGCTCCGGTTCGTGCTGCGCCTCTGGGACCGGATGTGGCCGCTCGGCCTCGGCCTCTCGACCCGGAAGTTCCGAAACATGACCGCTCGGGACATCGTGTCGAAGGTGCTCTCGGAGGCGAGCGTCCCGCACGAGTGGCAGACCGAGACGGCCTTCCCGCTCCGCAAGTACACCGCGCAGTACCGCGAGACGAACCTCGCGTTCGTGGAGCGCCTGCTGGAGTTCGAGGGCGTCTACTATTCGTTCCGTCCCGACGGCACGGTGGTGTTCGCGGACGCGTCCCCCGCGGCGGAGCGCCTCCGGGGCGGCGCGCCCTACGAGCTCATCGAGGCGGCGCAGGGCATGGCGCGCGGCGACGTGGGCTTCCACGAGCTCAAGATGGGCGGGCGCGTGACCACGGGGCGCGTGCTCCTCGGCGACTACAGCTGGAAGAAGCCGTCGCTCGCGCTGCGAGAGTCGGCGGAGGGCGAGGCGGACGCCTCGCTCGAGCGCTACGAGTACCCTGCCGGCTTCAGGACGCCCGAGCAGGGTCTCCGCCTCGCGGTGCTGCGCTGCGAGGCGCACCGCGTGAACGCGCGCTTCCTCGACGGCCGCGGCAACGATCCCGCGTTCGGCCCCGGCTTCGGGGTCCGAGTCGGTGGGATGGTCGTGCCGCACTTCGAGGGGGAGTACCTGCTCACGCACGTCGACCACGTGGCGCGCGCCGCCGTCTTCGAGGAGGGCAAGGCCGGAACCGACGCGTCGAACTACGAGAACCGCTTCCGCGCCATCCCGCTGGATCGACCGTTCCGACCGATGCAGAGGACGCCTCGCCCGACCGTCGCCGGGACGCACACGGCCATGGTGCGCGGCCCCGCAGGCGAGGAGATCCACACGGACAAGTACGGCCGCTTCCGAGCGCAGCTCCACTGGGATCGGGACGCGGTGGGCACGGACGAGGACTCGCGCTGGATGCGCTACATCCAGGAGAGCTCGAGCTCCATGGTCCTCGCCCGGATGGGGTGGGAGGTCATCGTCGGCTACATCGACGGCGATCCGGATCGCCCGGTCGGCCTCGGCCGCGCGATCAACGGGCAGATGACCCCGCAGTACGGTCAGCCTGCCAACAAGAACATGATGTCCATCCAGACGCCGTCGAGCCCGGCGACGGGCGGCTTCAGCGAGATCAAGATGGATGACTCCGCGGGCGCGCAGCACATCAGCCTGCAGGCGGAGAAGGACTTCGACGCGATCACGAAGAACGACAAGACCGAGACGATCCTCGCGAACGAGACGCACGACGTCGGCGCCGACTTCAAGCGCGAGATTCAGGGCAGCCAGACCGTCTCCATCGGTGGCAACGACTCCGCGACCTTCAACGACAAGAGCGAGCTGAAGGTCGGCGGATCGCGGACGATGCGGGTCGGCGGGAGCGAGAGCGTCAAGGTGGGGGGCGGGCAGCACCAGACGATCACGAAGAGCGACTCCGAGAAGGTGGGCGCCGTCCGCCTCAACGTCATCGGCAGCGTCGTCGTCCCGAACTTCAAGCAGATGGCGCAGCAAGCGCTGAAGGGCCTGAACCCGGTCGCCGCGCTCCAAGCCGGCCTGAAGAACCCGTTCCAGAGCCTCCTGCCCGACCTCGAGAAGAAGATCACGAGCCTCCCGGACACGCTCCTCGCGAACTTCACGAAGCTGCCGAGCGAGCTCCAGGACAAAGTGCTCGGCGCGTTGAAGGAGCAGGGCCAGACCGTGGCCAAGGACGCGTTCGCGAAGGCGAAGGAGGCGTACAAGCAGAACGGCCTCGGCGCCGCGCTGGACGCGGGCACCTCGGCGCTCCTCAGCGGCGCTGACAAGGCGTTGAAGGGGCTGCCCGACACGCTCTCGACCACCGTCAAGGAGACGGTGCAAGGGACGCTGGGCCAGGCCCAGAAGGACGCCCTCGGGGTGGTCGCCGCCGTGCAGAACCTGCCGCAGGCCGCGCAGGCGAAGGCGGCGGAGTTCGTGCAGACGTTGCTCCCGAACTTCGGCCAGAAGATGCCGGACAAGATGGAGGGCCTCGGCGGGATCCTCCCGAGCATGGATCAGCTCAAGGGGATGTACTCGGCGCAGGCGCTCGCCCAAGGCCTGCAAGGCAAGGTCGAGGGCGCGCTGAACTCGGCGACCGGGGGCCTCTTCGACTCCTTCTTCCCCAAGGGACAGAACGGCCAGCGCGCCGTGCAGTTCGGCTGGGATCAGATCGACAAGCTCGTCGACATGTTCACGAAGGGCGGCGTGAGCGAGACCGCGGTCGTCAGCATCAAGAAGATGGTGGGCGGCGCGGCGGTGCAGGCCGCCATCAAGCCCATCACCTGGGGCTCGAAGATCGGCTGGATGGAGACCGTGGGCGGGCTGAAGTTCACGAAGAGCCCGCTCGACGTCGATCAGAAGGTGCTCGGCAAGATGCAGGTGACCGTCCTCGGCAAGGCCTCGCGGTCCGCGGACGAGAGCCTCCTCGTCAAGGCGAACACGAGCAAGGTGACGGTCGGCGCCAAGATCACCTGGGACGTCGGCGAGACGATCGAGATCAAGGGCGATGACGAGGTGCACGTGAAGGCCGCCGACATGGAGATCGTGGGCGCGGAGGGCAGCGTCACCATGAGCTCGGGCGGCGCGGTGAAGCTCAAGGGTCCGAAGTTCTCCGTCGAGGCGACGAAGGTCGTCCTCGGCGGCAACAAGCTGAAGGTGGCGAAGTAATGGCTCAATCGCTCCTCGCCGATCTGGTCACGCCCGAGCGGATCGAGGTCACCCTCGGCACCGCCGGCCTCGTCCGCGCGCTCAGCCTCAGGGGCGAGGAGGAGCTCTCGTCCCTCTTTCGCGTCGAGGGCACGGCTCGCCTGGCGCTCGCGCCGCTGCGCAGCGGTGCGACCTCGCTCGTCCCCGAGGACGTGGTCGGCGACCTCGCGACCATCGTCCTGCGGGACGTCTGGGGCGGCGAGCGCCGGATCACCGGCGTCATCGCCGAGGCGGACGTGGAGCCCCACGACGTGGGGGAGGCGACGGTCCACTTCGTGGTCCGGCCGCACTACTACCTCACGTCGCTCGGCCAGACGAGCCGCGTGTACCAGGACTCCGACGTCGTCGCGATCGCCCGCGACGTGCTCGGGCGCGCCGGCGTCCCGTCCCGCTTCGAGCTGCGAAAGTCCTACCCGAAGCGGGTGTACACGGCGCAGTACCGGGAGAGCGACTACACCTTCTTGTGCCGCCTCTTCGAGGAGGAGGGGATCTACTTCTGGTTCGATCACGCGGCCGACTCGATGCTCGTGATCGCCGACCACTCGCCCGCGTCCGCCCCGCTGGAGGAGCGGGTGTGGCGCGCGGGGGGCGGAGGGTCGGTCCTCATGTACCGACCGGAGCTCGGGCTGGAGGCCGACAAGCCGTTCATCCGTGAGCTGGGCGTGAGGCCGCGCGGCCACGCCACGACGTTCTCGGTCGGCTCGTTCGACTTCACCCGCCCCGCGTTCAAGCTCTCCGCGGCCAAGACGCTCCCTGCCGGCGGCGCCGCCATGGAGTGGTACGACGCCCCCGGCGCGGGCGAGGACGACCCCTCCGTCCTGGCTGAGCGCGCCGCCACGCGGGCCGAGCGCGCGAAGGCCGTCGCCTCGGTGGTCAAGGGCTCGAGCCCGGTCGTGCGGTTCTCGCCGGGACGGATGTTCGAGATCCATGGGCACCCGTTCGCGCGGCTCGACGGGGAGTTCACGATCGTGAAGACCTCCTTCTCGATCGACAACGTCGGCGGGCTCGGCGAGGCCGGCAAGCCGATCGACATCGCGTTCTCGGCGATCCCGCGCGACGTCCCGTTCCGCCCGGCGGTGGTGACCCCGCGGCCGCGGCACCCCGGGCTGCAGAGCGGCATCGTGATCGGCCCGTCGGGCGAGGAGGTCCACCCCGACGAGCACGGCCGCGTCCGCCTGCAACAACACTGGGATCGCGAGGGTGGGCGCGACGAGCAGAGCGGCCGGTGGGTGCGTGTGGCGCAGCGCGGGACGGCGGGGTCCATGCTGCTGCCGCGGATGGGCTGGAACGTGCTCTCGATGGCGGAGGAGGGCTCGGTCGACGTCCCGGTGGTGCTGAACCGCACGTTCGACGGCGAGCACATGCCGCCCTACGCCCTCCCCGACAACATGACGCGCGTCGTCTACAAGACGGCGACCACCCCAGGCGGCGGCTCGCACAACGAGCTCCGCTTCGAGGACAAGAAGGGCGCGGAGGAGCTCTACCTCCACTCCACGCGCGACCTGCACGTGCTCATCAAGGACACGAAGACCGACGTGGTCCACGGGTACATGACGCGCGACGTGGGCGTGGATCACACCCTGACCGTGAAGGGCACCTACGATCTGCACGTCCTCGGAGATCAGAGCGTCACGGTGGGCGGCAACCAGTCGGAGAAGACGGCGACGGATCGGCAGAAGCTGGTGAACGGCAGCGAGTCCATCACGATCGGCGGGTCGCGCACCCTGAAGACCGGCGCCAACTACGAGTCGGCCGGGCAGGCCCGGAAGCTCAAGGTGGGCGCGGCGCAGATCACCGCGGTGTTGGGGGAGATCAAGGCGCAGAGCATGGTCGTCAACACGCTCGTCGGGGGCGCGGTCGTCAAGGCGACGCCTCGCACGATGAGCGAGGACGTCGGGAGCTCGGTGAACGCGTCGACCGCCCTCGGGATGCTGCCCGGAAAGGCCGCGTCGCTGGTCGGCAAGGTCGGCAAGCTCCCCGGCGGCACGAAGGCGATGTCGATCGTCGACTCCAAGATCAAGGGGAGCATCGGCGCGGCGATCCAGACGGTCGGCGTGATGAAGATCGAGAAGGGTCTGAACCGGAAGATCGAGGTGACCGGCACCTACTCCGAGAAGATCCTCGGCGGCCTCGACCTGGTCACGAAGGCCCTGACGGACACGGCGACGCTGGCCCTGGACATCGCGGCGGGCGCCCTGTCGGCCAAGACCAAGAAGGTGACGATCGAGTCGAAGAAGAAGGTCGTCCTGACCACGGGCGGCGCCACCATCACGGTGGAGCCCACGAGCGTGAAGATCGACGCGGCGGAGATCGAGCTCTCTGGTGACGGGGTCGTCATCAAGGGCGAGGTCCACAACAACTGAGGAGATGGACCATGAGCCAAGCCCACATCCTCGACTTCGCCGCGCACGAGCCCTTCGAGTACTTCCTCGAGTTCCGCTCCGACCACTTCCCCGCCAAGCGCGTCACCGGCAGCGAGGGCGTCTCGCAGCTCTACCGGTACGAGATCCGCTACCGCACGCAGCCGGGCGCCGTGCCCGACCCCATCGAGTTCGTGAGCAACGAGGCGATCCTCCAGGTCCGCAGAGGTCCCTGGTCGCTCCGGCGCGTCCACGGCGTCATCACCGAGGCGTGGCTGGAGGGCACGGCGCAGGGTGATCCGGAGCTCGTGGTGGTGCTCGAGCCCAAGATGGCGCTCTTCCGCGAGCGCGCCAGCTCGCGCGTGTTCCGCGACATGACGGTGCCGCAGATCGTCTCGGAGGTCCTCCGGGGGCTCCAGATCGACGCCGATCTTCGCCTGCGTGACTCGTACAAGGTCCGGCCGTACACGGTCATGTACTCGGAGCGGGAGCTCGACTTCATCCTGCGCCTGCTCGAGGAGGAGGGCATCTTCTACGTCTTCCCCGAGTTCCTCGACCCCGAGAAGCGGCCGAAGGAGCCGGAGAAGCTCCACGGCGTCATCCTCGGCGACGGTCTCCACGCCTACTCCCCGATCGAGGGCGACCACGAGCTGTCGCTCCGCGCGACGGGGAGCATGGCGCGGAGCGCAGAGAGCGTGCTGTCGCTGAAGCGGCGCGCGCGCGTCCGGCCCGGCAAGGTCTCGCTCCGCGACTGGAACCTGGAGAAGCCGTCGCTGAACATGGACGTGACCGTCCCCATCGCGCGGTTCGACGGGGACTCGCTGGCGGGGCCGGAGTTCTACGACTATCCCGGCAAGTACGAGCTCCCGAGCGAGGGCGCCCGGAAGGCGAAGATCCTCTCCCAGAGCTTCATCGCCGCGTCTCAGACCCTGACGGCGCGCAGCGACACGGCGCGCCTCATGTGCGGCCGCACGCTCCGCCTGGTGCCGGACGCGGAGTTCGCGACGCAGGGCGTGCAGGAGGAGGAGCTCTACGTGGTCGCGATGCGCCACGACTACGATCGGACGAAGGAGTCGGGCGCCGAGGTCCGAGTCGACTTCGACGCGATCCCCGCCGGCACGCTGTTCCGCGCGCCGGTCGTGACCCCCCGCCCGACGATCACGAACCCGCTCACGGCCTTCGTCGTGGGACCCGAGGGAGCCGACATCCACACCGACGAGTTCGGCCGGGTGAAGATCCACTTCCCCTGGGACCGGTACCAACCCAAGAACGATCACGCGTCGCACTGGGTGCCCGTGCTGCAAGACAACACGGGGCACTCGGCCGGCATCCCCCGCATCGGGTGGGAGGTCGTCGTGGCCTTCGTGGACGGCGACCCCGATCGCCCCTTCGTGCTCGGCCGCGTCTACAACGCCGAGGACGTGTTCCCCGAGCCGCTCCCGGCCAACAAGACGAAGACGTCCCTCCGCTCCCTCTCGTCTCCGGGCCGTGACGGTCACAACGAGATCTGGATCGAGGACGCGGCCGGACGGGAGCTCATGAGCGTCCAGGCCGAGAAGGACCAGAACGTCCTCGTCGACAACGACAAGACCGAGAAGGTCGGGACGACGGAGGAGAACACGGTCGTCAAGGACGAGAAGATCACCATCGGCGCCAACAACACCGTGACCGTGGAGAAGCCGGTGCTGGTCACGG
The DNA here is from genome assembly GCA_964492175.1 of uncultured Polyangiaceae bacterium. Taxonomy (GTDB): domain Bacteria; phylum Myxococcota_A; class Polyangia; order Polyangiales; family Polyangiaceae; genus Xiheicaenibacterium. The sequence goes on from CAZBJI010000025.1 coordinate 15,220, forward strand.
TGGACGGCAACCAGTCGATCTCGGTCGGCGGCTCGCGCTCGCGCAAGGTCGGGACCGCGGACCAGGCTACGGTGGCCGGGTCGAGGAGCGTCTCGGTGGGCGCCTCCCACATCCGGCGGGTCGGCGGGTTCGACAACGCGGGCGTGAAGACGGGGCTCAGCGAGACCGTGGGTGGCGTCGACGTGGAGGTCTCGCTGAAGGAGAACTCCACGAACGCCGCGGTCTTTCAGTCTCTCACCGTCGGCGGCGCCATCGTCGAGGTAGCCGGCATGGGCAAGCGCGAGAAGGCCGAGAAGCTCCGCGTCGAGACCATCGGCGCGAAGCTGGTCACCTCGGTGAAGAAGGCCTTCGAGCTCAACGTGACCCTGAAGCGGTCCACGAACGTCGGCCTCAACCTCGTCGCGAAGGTCACCGAGACGCTGAAGGCCGTGGCCGGCACCACCCTGAAGGCGGCCATCACGGGCAAGGCCGACATCACCGGCAGCGAGGGCCTCATCCTGAAGGTCGAGGGCAGCGAGGTCGTGCTGTCCGACAAGGGCATCACCATCAAGAGCACCAACGTCGAGATCACGGCGAGCGGCAAGAACGAGCTCACCGCCGGCAAGGCCACGTTCAACTAGAGGATCAGATGGCCACCACAGTCTTCGCCAACGGCAACGCGGTAGCGACCTCGACGAGCGACCACGTCGCCCACATCACCGCGCCGGACTTCCGGTATCCGCCGGGGACCAGCCCCGCCCAGGCCCAAGGCTTGTGGAACGAGATCGACAGCACGCACATCGCTCGCGCGTTCCCGACCAAGACCGAGTTCGGCGGCGGCAAGATCTGGACGAGCCCGGTCGAGGTCGGCGACCCGCCGAAGAGCATGCCCATGGACGGCTTCCTCGGCGTGAAGAACGGGGGCCTCATCAACAGCTACTCGTGCGCCGCGCCCGGGGAGGGCTCCAAGAACGTCTTCGTGGAGGCGAACAAGGTCCTCCGGTTCCTCGACGCCACGGAGCAGAACGCCAAGAACTCTCCCGGCATCATCAACGACCAGGCGGGCGCCGACGCCGCGCGCAAGGCGTTCAAGCCGGTGATCCCCGAGACGCCGGAGCAGATCGCCGCGAAGGCGAAGAGCAAGAGCCAGGGCGGCGCCGCGGGCAAGGACGGCAAGGGCGACCAGAGCGGCCAGGTGGCGGTCGCACCCCCGGTGACCCCGCCGACCGCGGAGCAGTGCACCGAGTGGGGCGTCGAGATGAAGGAGGGCGCGCGCCCCCAGAGCGACCCCGACGTCAAGAAGCCCGACGCGTACATCGAGGTGGTCGGCAGGGACGCCACCATCTCGCTGCGGGCGATGATCCTGAAGAACTGCGGCAAGCACGCCGACTGGACCGGGCCGGGCTGGTCCGCGACCGGCGAGACCGCCGAGTTCCGAGTGCCGGCGGTGACGAACCAGCCTGCGACCTTGAAGGGCCCGATCCTCGGGGCGATCGGGACGTTCACGCGCGTGATGAGCTTCGCCGACGAGCGGCCCGACGAGTACCGGCTCACCTCCTCCGGCTGCGAGAAGGCGAACTTCAACCGCCTCGTGCGGCGCTTCTCCCTCGAGCTTCCGACCGCGCCACAGATCCAGTTCGGAGAGCAGGATCTGAAGAAGCCAGCGGGCGGCTCGGGCGGCGAGGTTCAGTACGGGATCACGCTGCTCCTCAACCGCTTCTTCGCCGTCGGGAACTCGAAGACCTTCAAGTTCCTCACCGGGTCCATCGGCGTGGCGTACGGCTGGGAGGAGCACCCCTCGGCGTACTACGCGTACGCGAAGATCGTCCCGAGCGGCACCCTCACGCTCATCCAGTGGGAGAACGAGTGGCGCTTCCCGTTCGAGAACTGGACGATCCCGCACCCCGCGGTGAAGGCCGTGCAGCTCGCGATCGAGGGCATCAACGAGGTGTCGCTGTTCCTCTTCGATCGCAGGCTGATCTCTCTCTACTTCTTCTTGCGCATCAACCTGAAGGTCGACACGACGCTGGGCGGCGCCATCCGCAAGCGGTACCAGGGCCGGTGGGAGTGGGGCGGCCTCACGTGGAGCGCGACCGGCGCGTTCCAAGGCGCCGTCGGCATCAGCCTCGACGCGCTCGCCGCGAACCCCTCCATGAACCGCCCGGTCGATCAGACGCCGGTCTTCCGAGCGCGGGGCGAGGCGCAGATCAACCTCTCGGTGACCGGCCGCAAGACGGCGCACGAGCCCCCGCAGCTCGGGGTGCAGGTCAGCCTCAAGCCACTCACGCTGGTGCTCACCGTGTCCTGGGACCTCACCGTCCTGCTCCCCGCGGCCAACACGAACGAGAAGCGCTCGTGGTGGCAGCGCGCGTCGGACCGCCTCCGACGGTCCATCGGGGAGAACCTCCTGAAGGGCGGCATCGAGAAGAGCGTGGATCTGTTCGAGGAGCGGAAGTTCCCCGAAGATCCTGGTTGGCTCTTCCCGTGGCCGCTGCCCTGACGGGCCCCGCTCCACGAGGGCCCGAGGGGCCCCTCTCCCTGCGGGGCCGGCCCTGAGCGGCCCCTCCCTGCGGGGCCGCATGGCCTCGACGGCGTCAGTAGACCTTCGGCACGTAGAACTGCTCGGTCCTCGGCGGCCGCTGGTAGTTACCCGCCGGCTTGCGCGGCGTGAGCTCCACGGTCTCCGGGGGCAGCGGCTCGTAGGGGACCTTGGTCAGGATGTGGTGCAGGCAGTTGAGGCGCGCGCGCTCCTTGTCATCCGACTCGACGGTGTACCAGGGCGCCTCGGGGATGTTCGTGTGCTGGAGCATCTTGTCCTTGGCCTTGGAGTACTCGACCCAGCGGTCGCGTGACTCCACGTCCATCGGGCTGAACTTCCAGCGCTTCATCGGATCCTTCAAGCGGCCTCGGAAGCGCCGCTCTTGCTCCTCGTCGCTGACGGAGAACCAGTACTTGAGGACGATGATGCCGGAGCGGACGAGCATGCCCTCGAACTCGGGGCACGAGCGCATGAAGTCGGCGTACTCGGCCTCCGTGCAGAAGCCCATGACGTGCTCGACGCCGGCGCGGTTGTACCAGCTCCGATCGAAGATCACGATCTCCCCGCCCGCGGGCAGGTGCGTGACGTAGCGCTGGAAGTACCACTGGGTCTTCTCGCGATCCGAGGGCGTCCCGAGAGCGACGACGCGGCAGCCGCGAGGGTTGAGGCCCTCCGTGATGCGCTTGATCGTGCCGCCCTTGCCCGCGGCGTCGCGGCCTTCGAAGATCAAGAGGACCTTCAGGCCCTTGTGCTTCACCCAATACTGGAGCTTGACGAGCTCGATCTGGAGCCGCTTGAGCTCCCGCTCGTAGACCTTCTTCGACATGCGGTCCGGCGTGGCCTTCGCCTCGGCCTTGGCCTTCTTCTTCGCGGCCTTCTCCGCCTTCTTCTTGCGCTTCTTCTCCTTCTCCTTCGCCCGATCCTGACCCTGAGCCCCGTCGTCCGCCGCGATTCCGTCCGCCATCGCTGACTCCCTCCTCGAGAAACGAACTGCCGACTCTATCAGCCCCCGGACCGGCCCGCTCGGGCGCCGTGCGGGCCGGCTCCCTTCCAGCCGCCGCCCTGATACGTTCCTGGCACCGTGAGCGACACGTTCCCCACGTACGCGCTGGAGGTCGTCAGCGCGGGCCTCCGCACTCGGGTGCTCTGGAACGACTGGCCGGCACATCGGGCCCACCCGGACGGCCGACAGGTCACCGACTCCGTCCTCCTCAACCCGATGGTCCTGGAGGGAAAGAACCGCCTCCGCGTCGTCGCCGAGCCGCTCCCGGACTTCGTCGGGCGCCGCCTCATCGAGGTGGACCTCGTGTGGGTCCTCGGCCAAGAGGAGCGGGTGCGCCTGTACAGCTATCGCTTCGAGGAGCAGAGCTACCCGCTCTTCGACGAGGGCCCGACGGAGCTGTTCCGGCAAGACATCGAGCTCTTGCCCACGTTCGGACCCTGGGCCTGGGAGTCGGCGCGGCCGTACATGAACTCGGACAGGCCGGCCGTCATCGAGGCGCTCCTCGGGATGCACGCCGCGCTCGAGTCGAAGGACTTCGCGCGGTTCGTGGCCCTCTGTCAGGTGCGCTTGGAGGAGCAGGCGCGCGCGACGAACCGCGACGCGGGGCTTGTCGTCAGTGATCAGGTGAAGCTCCTCGGGGGCCTGGCCGGGATCGCGGGGACGGTCGCCGTGCTTCCGATCGACCCCGCGGCCCTGGTGCTGGAGTCGGCGGCCGGCGGGCGGCTCGTCGAGATCTTCACGAAGGACTACGGCACCCCGCTCACGGTGCTCTTGGACGGCGAGGAGCCCATGAGCTTCCCGATGACGATGGCCTGCATCGACGGCCGCTGGCAGGGGGTTCGATGAGCCGCGCCAAGACGTTCGGCGTGGAGGCCACGTGCCTGAACCTCGGCGCCGTGGTCCGGGTCGACGGGATGGTCGTCTTCGCGAGCCTGGACCACCGGCCGCAGGCCGCGAACATCTCGATCGACGCCTACCTCACCGTCGGCTCGCGCCGCCTCGAGGTCTCGGTCATGAGCGTGCCGATCCCGGACGACGACCAGGGCGAGCCGCCTCAGCTCGAGGTGCGCCTCTACAAGACCTTCAAGTACGACCACCACGAGAGCGCCGACGTGATGGTCGGCGCCACCTACGTCCACGGGGTCCAGCGCCTCCGCGAGGGCACCACGACGCCGCTCGTGGACCACATGTTTCGCGTCCCGGAGCGCCTCGGGACGTGGGCGTGGGAGCGCGCGGCCCCCTACGATCCGAACGCGCGCCGGGCGGTGCTCGCCACGGTGGAGGAGCTCTGCGCGGCGCTCGCGGGCCGGGACTACAAGGCGGTGTCCCGGCTGCTCGCCGTCCGAATCAGCGAGATCGCGGGGGCGATCGAGCGCAGGCGGGAGGACTACGAGGATGAGCTCTTCGAGTTCCTCGACACCATGGCGTCGGACCAGGGCTTCCGCGTGGACCGGACGCCGGACGCCGACCTGGTCCTCTCCGTGTCCCAGGACAAGCGGCTCGTCACGCTGACCGACGCGATGGGGCTGCCACCGATCGTGCTCCGGACCGCCCGCCACACGCTGCCGCTCGGGGTCTCGGTGGCGAACCTCGAGGGCAAGATCGCGATCGTTCGATGACGGAGAAATCTCGGAGGATCGGGGGCATGGGCCCGCGCGTCGTGGTGGTCTTCGCCGAGACCGCAGGCGCCGGCGCCGCGCCGAACCCTGCCGTGGGCGTCGTGCCGTTCGAGGAGGACGGGCGGCGCATGCTCACCATCGTGGTGAAGCTCGGCTTCACCCTGAAGGACGCGGAGGGCGGCTCACTCGTCGTGGCCGAGCCTACCGCGTGCAAGCTGTCGGGCGACCAGCCGAGCAGGTTCGACGCGACGGTGCCGGCGGAGCTCGACCAAGCCAGCGACTTCGTCCCGCGGAAGGGCGCGACCGACCTCCTGGTGGTAGGGCACGCGCACGCGCGCGCGCCCACCATGTCCATCCAGGGCTCCTTCCGGGTCACGAGCGGGGACGGCACTCCGATCCACGGCGCACACTTCCTGATCGAGAGCGGGGCGGCGGCGGCGAAGATCCCGCTGTCTGCGCCGTACTTCCGGCCGCTCGCCGGCGGCGTCCCGCGAACTGCGGCGGTGGGCTCGGACGACCGCTTCGTCCGCGGCGTCGTCGATGGGGTCGAGCCGTCGGTCTGGAACGTCGCGACGGAGGCCCTTCGATCGGAGCTCGGGCGCGTGGAGGCGACGTCGGTCCTCGAGCTCGTGGGGCTCCTGCCCCCGGCTGATGGGGACGTGCCGATCCGCGGGTCGGTCGTCTCTGCGCGTCGGGTGGTGCTTCCCGGCGTGGCGCCGCAGGTCCTGGTGGAAGGGAGCACCCTCGACCGGGAGCCGGTGGCGCTCACGCTCGACACCCTGTGGCTCGACACCGACGCGTGCACCGGGGCGCTCGTGTGGCGCGGCACGGTCGGGCCCGTCCGGAGCTACGTCGACGTGCACCGGCTCTTCGTCACGGTCGAGCGCTTCCTCGCCGAGCGCCCGACCACCGAGTGGCTCTCCGACACGCAGCGGGGCGTGATTCAGTACGCGCACACCGAGCAGGACGTCGCCGAGGGCCGCGATCCGCCCGCGCAAGACGCCCGGCTGGAGGCCGAGCGCTACGCCACGTGGGGCGAGACGGCGCCCGAGCCGCGCATCTCGATCGAGGCGTACGCGGAGGTCTCCGCGGAGCTCGCGGAGTGGCCGGATCGCCGCTCCGAGACGCTGAGCCGCCACTCCCTCACGGAGGACCGCTGGGCCATCGAGGAGCGCGCGTGGCTCGAGCGCTTCGCCGCAGACTCCGTGAGCGGGAGCGCCGCGCTCCCGACACTCTTCGGAGAACACTTCGTGCGGGCGCAGGACCGCCTGGCGCGCCCGGAGGAGGAGTCGTACACCCTGCGCGACTACGCGGGCCTGCGCGTGGAGATGGAGCGGGGGGCCGACGTCGGGACGATCCTGGGAGAGGCCAAGCTGACGCTCGCGCAGTGGCTCCGCCTCGAGCGCAGGTGGCTCGGTCGAGCGGAGGCGAGCCCCGCCGTCGCGCGAGAGCTCGAGGAGCTCGTCGCGGAGCTCGAGTCGGAGCTGCCCGACGACGATGGCGATGACGACGACGACGACGACGACGGATGAGCGAGCAAGCGAGACCCGCCTCCATCCTGGGCGTAGGCGCGCGTGCGAGCCCAGGGCTCTCGGCGCGACAGGTGGCCACCGGCGTGGCCGCGGGCCGCGGGCTGAGCAGGACGGTGCAGCTCCCCGAGGCGTCGATCGTCGTGATGGAGACGGTGGGCCTCGCCAACGCCACCACGCTCCCGGAGCGCCTCCTTCAGCTCGCCGTCCCCGCCCTGCGGGAGGCCGTCTGGGGCATCCCGCGCGGACCATGGCCGCTCGTGCTGGCCGTGCCGGAGAGGCCTGCCGCGGCGTCGCTCGGGTTCGACGCGCGCGCGCTCCTCGACTCGCTCTGTGACGCGGCGCCGTGCGGGCTGGACCGATCTCGGTCGAGCATCGTCGCCGGGGAGCACGCCGCCGGCGCCCTCGCGATGACACGCGCCCTCGAGCTCGTGCGCGGCGCCCAGGGCCCGAACGTCGTCGTGGTCGGCGGCGTGGACAGCCGCGTCTTGCCGGAGATCCTCGAGGAGCTGATGGCGGCCGGGAGGCTCTCGCCGGCGACGTTCCTCGGTCGCGACTACCCCGACCGCGGTGGCCAGCTCCCGGGCGAGGGAGCCGCGTTCCTCGCGCTGGGGCGCGACGGCGTCGGCACACCCATGGCGCGGCTCTCCTCGGTGGGGGCGCGCGTGGTCTCGGGAGGCGCGTCGGGCGTCGCCGCGATCCACGGGCTGCTCCGAGGCGCCATCGTGGACGACGACGAGGCGCTGTGGCTCATGTCGGACATCAACGGTGAGCCAGGTGCGACGGGGATCTGGACAGAGGCGCTCCGAGAGCTCCAGGCCGAGCGCAAGGGCGCGCGGCTGCGCGTGCACCACGAGACGCCCGCGCTCTCCTTCGGCGACGTGGGCGCCGCGATCGCGCCGCTCTCCGTGGCGCTGGCCAGCGTCCGGCTGGCCTCGGGAGCTCCCCCCGACCTCGACACCGCGCTCGTCGTCGTCCGCGCGCGCGACGGGCTCGCAGGCGCGGTCTCCGTGCATCGCGCAGACCACGTCGCCGCGATGCCCGGCGCCGCGCGGCGCCCGGTGCCCGAGCGGCCCTTGCGCGTGGCTCGCGTCGGGCTGCGCGAGGTCGAGCGGTGGGCGACGGAGCTCCGAGCCGTCGCGCACCGCTTCGCGCGTCCCCGCCGGACCCCAGTGTTCACCGCGATCGCGTCGCTCGTCGCGGCGCTCTCCAACATCGAGGACGCGGAGTCGGCCGACGCCGTCGTCGTGGGCGTAGCGTCGATGGAGAAGGCGAGCGCCGATCTCGACGTCGCGACGAAGGCGCTCAAGCGGAGCATGGCGCGACGCGGGCACGGTCAGGAGCCAGCCCTGGACCGCCTCGAGGCGCTCGCGATCCGCCTCGTGAAGGAGTCGCACGTCCTCAAGGAGATCGTCGCGGTCGCGGCGGCGCAGGAGAGCGCGACGCAGGGGGTCGCGCACGCCTCGACGGCCCCGTTCGTGGCCAGTCGAGCCCGGCCCGCGCCGCTCCACCTCGGGTATGCCCGCACCTCGGCGAGCGCCGAGTCCATCGAGGACGCGGGCGAGGCGGAGGAGCCGGGAGACGAGGAGGCAGGAGACGAGGAGGGCGGAGACGACCTGGCGCTGACCGGCCCCCGAGAGGTGGAGCCGGTCACGGAGCGCCCGGCGGCGGGCGCAGAGCTCGAGGCGACCGCCGAAGACGTCCTGGACACCATCGCGCTCCTTTGGCGTGTCCGCCAGCCTCCCGAAGGCGCCCCCTGGTCGCCGCGCCTCCTGGAGACGGACGCCCGCATCCTCGCCGAGCTCGACCATCTCCACGCCCTCGCCTCCCCGGGACCCGGTCGTGAGCCCAAGGACGCCCGGCTCGACGCGGCTCCGACGCTGCGCGCCCCCGACGACCCGCTCTTGCCGGGTGTCGCGTTCGCGCGTGGGCTCGTCCTCGCGTCCTGCGCCGAGGAGCGGTGGACACGCCTCGCCGCGGGCCGCGCGCGCTCGGCGCCATCCACGCTCGAGCGCGCCTACGTCGACGCCTTGGCGCTCGGGGCGAGCGCCGCCGCGCCCGAGATCGCGGCCGAGCTCTGCCGCGAGCCCTCGAGCTCCGCGGTGCGCGTCGGCCTCTCGGTCATGGTGCGGCGGCGGAGCGTCTCGCTCGGAGCCGTGGTCCCGCACCTCTACCACCGCGAGCCCGCGCTGCGGCGCTTGGCCGCGCGAGCCCTGGGGTTCGTGAAGGCCAAGGAGAACGCGGTCGTCGCGCTCGAGACCCGGCTCGCCCTGGAGCGATCCCCAGCGGTGGTCGCCGCGGCGATCGAGAGCCTGGCCCGCCTCCGCGCCCCCCACACCGTGGCCCACATCCGGCGAGCGATCACCGACTGGGGCTCATCCACGGTCGGGGAGGAGCGCGCCGCCGTGCTCGAGGTGACCGCGGTCGCGGCCGCGCTCGGACGCAGCGAAGAAGCGGCCGTGTGCGCCGCGGCGGAGCGACCGGAAGAGATCGAGCTGCTCGGCTGGTTCGGCCGCGTGCTCTCCGTCCACACGCTCCTCGAGCGGCTCGAGGCCAGCCGCGGCGCGCCCGAGGTGCACCGGGCGACGGCTCGCGCGCTGCAGCGTATCCTCGGCGTCGTGTACGAGCCGAGCGCGAAGGGCCACGCCGCGGTGCGCGCCGAGCTGGTCGCGACCGACGAGGATCGCCTCGTCCTCGACGCGTCTCTCGTCCGCGCGTACTGGGACGCCCACGGGGAGGCGTTCGGCGTTCGAACCAGGTACCGCTTCGGAGCGGCCTACGACGTTCGCCAGTCCCTCGCCGAGGTCGGCGCCGTCGCGCGCCAAGCCGACCGCGAGCGGGCAGAGCTCGAGTTCGCCCTTCAGGGGCCTCCGGGGGCCATGCTCTGCGACCCCTCGGATTGGGTCGGCGCCCAGCTCGCGACGCTCCGCCTCGCCCAGGGGGCCCCATGATCCGAGCCGTCAGCAACGCCCCCGTCGCGTTTCCGGTCGGCGCCGTGTGCTTCCGGGATCCAGCGCCGCGCCTCGCGATGGCCGTCAAGGCCACGTTCGATCTGCGGCGAGAGCGCGACGGCTGGCGGCTCGAGCTGGCGGCGGCCCAACGAGCCCTCTCGCCGGTCGAGCTGGTCCCGCGAAAGTCGCTCGTCGACGTCACCCTGAGCGGTCGCGCGTTCGCGACCGACCCGAGCCGGCGGACGACCGTGGAGCTCCACGTCGGCGAGACCCACGTCATGCTGGCCGCCGGCCGCGAGGGCGCGCTCCAGGCCTTGGGGCCTCGCGAGGCCACGCTGACCGCGGGACCGCCCCGGAGCGCGGACGAGGCCGCGCTCTCGGCGCAGTGGTTCATCGCCGAGGGCGCGGCTCAGATCGCCGCCGAGGCGCTGCGTCTGGACGTGGACCTGCGGGCCGGCACGGAGGTGCGCACCGTCAACCTGACCCCCGGGGGAGGGCCCGCGATGTTCCGCGTACCCCGCGAGACGCCGTACCTCATCGTCTCGGTGTGGGATGGATCCTCGCGGCCGGCCCTGCGTCCCGTGTCGCTCCGCTGCGACGCCCTTCACCTCGACGCCACGCGCGGCACCGTCGAGCTCACGTTCCGCGGCGACGTGGGCGTGGCGGGCCTCGGCCCCGAGCCGGTGTTCGTGGTGGGGCTCGGCAACGAGCGAGAGACTCCGTCGGCGCTCGACGTCGAGGCGGCCGTCCGGCTCGGGCGCGCGATCGACGTGACGACGCGCGGGGCACCTCCCGCGGCCGAGCGGAGGAGCCTCGCGGGCGTTACCGGGACGCTCCCGCTGGGCAGCAGGGTCGAGGATCTGGGTCTCGGGGCGGAGGACGAGGCGACGCCGCATGGCGACGAGGACTCGACCGACGGCCCGCCGACGCGGAACCCGAGGGCGACGATGCCCATCTACCAAGGGGAAGAGTCGACGCGGGAGATCGTCCTCCCGATCCCGGCCGAGGCCAGACGCAACGCAACGAGCGAGCAGGACGAGCTCACACCCATCGCCCCCGACGACCTCCTCGGCCTCGCCCCCCAACCGACGCAAGAGATCGACGTCTCCGGGCTCCACGCGGGTCTGGAGGACGAGCCGACGAGCGACGGCGTCACGAACGACGCGCTGCCCGAGTCGATCGAGGAGGTCGTGGCGCACCGCCCCGCGGAGGGAGCCGCCGCGACCGCCGTCGCGGCTGCGCCGAGCGTCCAGGATATCGACGACGCGGACGTCGAGGACCTGGAAGACGCCGAGGACGCCGGCACGGAGGGCGGCGAAGAGGCAGAGAATGCGGAGGACGAAGAGGTCGAGCCGGCGCCGAAGAGCTCGCCCACCCAGGTGCTGACCATGACCGCGCCCGAGCCGGCGCTCCCCTTCGCGCCTCGAGGCCCGCGCAAGGGCGTCACGGACGAGCGAGAGACGACCAGCGTGACCGCGGTCCCGCGGACCGCCAAGGCCGATCCGCTGCCGTTCGCGCGCGGCGCCTCCGGGACGCTGCCGCCACCTCCTCCCCGCGCGGCAGAGGACCCGCGCGCGACGCTCGCTCACATCGAGCCGGTCGCGGTGCCGGCCACCCCGTGGGACAAGGCGCCGAGCGCGGAGGAGCCCGCGACCAGCCGCGCGCCCGCGGGGACGGCCGAGGTGCGCGGGCCGCGCGAGACGCTGCCGCCGCCGACGCTCGTCGCAGATCCCGAGACGCTCCCGCCGCCCGCCGCACGGCCGGGCGAGCCGCCCACGACCTCCACGCAGCAGATCCCGGCGATCCGGGGCGGCGACACCGTCCCGCCGCCTGCGCCGCGCCAGACGGAGCCTCCGCCGGCCCGCGAGCGGCAGACGCTGCCTCCGCCGGCGGCGCAGCATGCAGCCAAGCCCGGGCCGTTCACCTTCGGGCTAGGCGGGCCGCCTCCGATCCAGATGCCCCAGCAGGCTCCGGTCGCGGCGCCCGCCGCGCCAGCGGCGGCCGAGCAATCGATCAGCCTCGACGCCCACGCCTTCGCCAACATCCTCCTCACGTCCGAGGTCGGCAGGCCGCTCGCCCTCGTGGCGTACGACCTCGACGAGCTCGACTGGGCCGAGGTGACGGAGTCGTGGTCCCACGCCATCGATCGCGAGGCAGAGGAGGGCAAGAGCGACAAGCTCCGCGAGCTCCTGAGCGCCCTCCACGAGGCGGCCCTGTCGGAGTAGCTCGGCCCTGGGCGCGGCGCTCGGGGAGGTCCTGTCTCGCGGAGCCGGTCACCCCTCGCGTACACGCGAGGGGCGACCGAACGGCGACCTCAGCCCGCGTTGCAGGCGGCGTACTCGTCGCCGCACCCGTCGACGATGTCGACGATGCAGGCCTCGCACGCCATGTCGGCGTCGAGCCCCATGCAGATGTTGGACTCGCAATAGAACATGCAGGCGCCCTCGCACGAGCACGCGACCAGAGCGTCGTACACCCCCTGCGAAGCCGGGCAGAGATCCCCCTCTTGGACCAGGAACTCACCGCAGCTCAAGCACGCGCCGCCCGTGCTGGTGCTGGTGGCGGTCGTCATCGACGAGGTCGTCGTCGTCCCGCTGGTCGTGGAGGTCGTGGTCTTGCCGCCGCCCGCGCCGTCACCGGCTCCCGACCCGTCGCTGTCATCGTCGTCGCTCGTGGTGACGACACACCCCGCCATCACCGCGCAGCCGATGAGCCCCACGAGCCACGCCGAGCGACCGAGCCTCGAGTCATGCGTCTTGTTCATGCCGTGCCTCCAAGAATGTAGAAAAGTCGAACGTTCAGTCTACGACAGGGGCGCCAGGCGAGGACAACCTTCTTGGGCGATGGCTGGCCGCGAGGTCCTCAGGAGGCCGCGCGCCGCGCGCGCACCCGGACGCGCACGCCATGCCGAGGGCGCAGGGTCGCGCTCGGCTCGGGCTCGTCCTCCCGCAGGAGCTCGAACCGAAAGCGGCGGAGCAGCGCGGCGAGGACGAGCGGCGCCTCCATGTACGCGAAGTGGATCCCGAGGCAGACGCGAGGGCCTGCGCTGAAGGGGAGGTAGGCGTAGCGATGTCGCCGGCTCTCGGCCTCCTCCGTGAAGCGCTCCGGATCGAAGCGCTCGGGGTCGGGCCAGAGGTGCGCGTGGCGGTGCATGACCCAGGGCGAGATCATGACGTTGGTCGAGCGCGGCAGCTCGTACCCGCCGAGCGTGAGCTCCGTGGTCGAGTCTCGTCCGAAGATGTAGACGGGCGGATACAGGCGGAGCGCCTCCTGGAACGCGCGCCGGCACATGTCGAGCTTGCCGAGGTCGGCGACGGTGGGGTCGTCCCCGACCGCGTCGGCCTCTCGCTCCATCTCCTCGTACACGCGCGGGTGCCTGCACGCCTCGTGGATCGTCCACGCGAGGCCCGTCGCCGTCGTCTCGTGCCCGGCGACGAACAGCGTGAGGATCTCGTCGCGGATCTGACGGTCGCTCATGGCGGCGCCTTCGTCGTCCCGCGCCTCGAGCAGACGGGCCAGCAGGTCCGCGTGCGGCGTCTCGGAGCGGCGCCGGTCGTCGATCATCTTCTGCACCTGCTCGTCGAGGACGACGATCGCCCGCGCCAGGTCTCGGCCCCGCTGGCCGACGAGCACCACCGGGCCGCGCACCCCGAGCTCGGCGCGGCGCGCCAGGTCGGCGAGCGCCCCGGTGGACCGCTCCCGGATCGCGGCGAACTGGCGGCGCAGCAGGATGTGCGCGATCGCCATCGGCCGACCGATGGTCCAGCCCGCCCAGTCGAGCGTGACCGTGAGGGCGTGTCCGAGCTCGTCCGCCTCCGTGAACGTGTCTGCGTCGAACAGCGTCTTGCCCGCGATCGCCATCGTGATTCGGGTGGCCTCCGCGCCGAGCGACAGCTCCTCCCCGTCGCGCCACCGCGCGACCGTCCGCAGGGCGCACGCCACCATGTCCGGCGCGTACTGCTCCAGCGCCTTGGGGTGGAAGAGGGGCGCCATGAGCTTGCGCTGACGCCTCCAGAGGTCGCCGTTCGACGTGAAGATCCCCTCCCCCGCGAGCGGGAACAGGCTGTACCGGAGCATGTCGGACTTGGCGAACCACTTCGCCTTCTCGACCAGCACCTCCTGGGCCAGATCCGGATCGTTGGCCACGGCTGCACGGACCAGCGGCACCGGCAGCTTCAGCCTCAGGATCGGCTCGGTCGCGCCCGTGAGCCTCCGCAGAGCGCCCAGCCGATCATGGCGAAAGTCTGCGTTGTGGCCGAGGAGGCCGGTCCCGCCAGGCGCCAAGGGTATGCTATCGAAGCGCAAGGCGAGCTCCTTCGACGAGCAGGCTCCAGGAAAGCGCCCGGGCGCGCAAGCCTCTACCTGCGCGGGGCGCCGACGCCCATCCGCTCCCAGACGTCGGACAGCGTCTTCTGGGCGAGCGCGCGCGCCTTCTCTGCGCCCTTCGCGAGCGCCTCCTCCAGGTGACGCTCGTCGGGCCGGAGCTCGAGGTAGCGCTCGCGCACGGGGGCGAGGTACGCGACCACCGCCTCCGCCACGGCCACCTTCAGGTCGCCGTAGCGCTTGCCCTCGAACGCCGCCGCCACCTCCGCCGGCTTCTTGCCCTCCACCGCGGACATGATCTCGAGGAGGTTCGTGATGCCGGGCTTGTCGGCCGCGATGGCGATCTCGGTCCCCGAGTCCGTGACCGCGCTCTTGATCTTCTTGAGGATCACCTTCGGCTCATCCAGGACGTGGACGGTGCCAGCGTCGCTGGCCGCGCTGGTCGACATCTTCTGGTCCGGTAGCTGGAGGTCCATGATGCGGGCGCCCACCTCGGGGATGCGGTGACGCGGGACGACCAGGGTGTCTCCGAAGCGCTCGTTGAACCGCTCGGCGATGTTCCGCGCCAGCTCGATGTGCTGGCGTTGGTCGTCGCCGACCGGGACCTCATCGGTGCGGTACACGAGGATGTCCGCGGCTTGGAGCACCGGGTAGAGGAAGAGACCGGCCGAGATGAGCGCGTCCTTCTGCTTCGCGCTCTTGTCCTTGAACTGATGCATCCGGTTGAGCTCGCCGTGAGCGGTCACGGAGCAGAGCAGCCAGCAGAGCTCACTGTGCTCGTGCACGTCGCTCTGGCGAAAGAGGACGCAGCGATCCGGGTCGAGGCCAGCGGCCAGGAGGATCGCGGTGGTGTCGTAGAGGTAGCGGCGGAGGTTCTCCGGCTCGTACGGCACCGTGGTCGCGTGCAGGTCGACGATGCAATAGAGCGCCTCGCCGCGCGCCTGGCCCTCGACGTACTGACGGATCGCCCCGATGTAGTTGCCGAGGTGTTTCCTGCCGGTCGGCTGGATGCCGCTGAAGATCCTCATGGGGACGCCGACCTTACCCCGGCGGGGGCCTTCGGACGAGCCCGGCGACGCGCAGGCTCGTCGTCGAAGAAGGGGGTTACCGCGCGCGACCGCTCCCGCGGTCGTTCGCACGGCACTCGTGGAGCGACGCGCGGCGACGCGCGGGCCTGACCGCGGGAGCGACGCGGAGGCCTCAGCCCTCCCGGAGGCCGAAGAAGTCCTGCACCGTCGCGAGGATCTTGCGCCGCTCCTCGACCATCCGGCTCTCTCGGCTGCCGGGATCGTTGTCCTCGGTCGCCGCCTCCAGCTCCACGGAGCGCTTCGCGAGCGCCTCGGAGATCTCGGCGGCGATGCCCGGGCGCTCCGTGATGATCCGCTCGAAGGCCTCTTTGTCGAGGCGGTAGCAGTCGACCTCCGTCTTGGCGACGACCGTCGCGCGGCGAGGCTCCCCGGTCATGAGGCCCATCTCGCCGAAGAACCCGGGCGCCTCGATCTCCGCGACGACCTTCTCCTCCGCGCCCGAGCCGACCCGCACCTCGACCTTGCCCTCCGCCAGGATGTAGAGCCAGTGGGCCACGGAGCCCTGCCGGGTGATGATCTCCCCGCGGGCGAACGGCGCGAAGCGGAGCCGGTCGGCCACGCTGGCGCGCTCGTCCTCGTGCAGGGGACGGAGGAGGTCGACCGCGTCCAGGGCCGCCCTGCGGCGGCGGAGGTCGGCGCCCTTCTTCCGCTCGCGGACCTCGGCGCTGTCTTGCTCCATCCAGATGTGCGCGGCGGGCACCGCGAGCGGGATCCCGGCGCGGCGGAGCGCGGCGTGGATGCGCTCGCGCACGCGGCTGCTCGCCGGATCGTCCGCGGCGAGGTCCGTCAGCCAGTACCGCACCGCGTAGCAGGCGAAGCTGTCGCGGCGATCCTTCGCGAAGTCCATGCACACGCAGTTGGGCGGCGGGGTCACGGCGACGCCCTCGATCGGCGCGGCCCGGAGGGAGGTCTCGATCGCCTCGATGACCTCCGAGGGGCTGAACCGGAAGTCGACGTTGAAGTAGACCCACATGCGGTGGAGCAGCGGCTGCCCCTCGCGCTTGCCCAGGATGAGGAGCTGCGCGCTGAGGAGCGCCGCGTTCGGGACGATCAGCGTGTCCCAGTCGCGCGTCTCGAGCACCGTGTGGCGCCACCGGATCTGTCGGACGCGCGCCTGACGCCCGCTCTCGAGCTGCACCCAGTCGCCGACCCGCACCGAGTCGTCGAGCTGGAGCGCCAGCCCGCCGATCACGTTCCCGAGCGTCGCTTGGAGGCTCAGCGCCAGGATGCCGGTCACGACTGCGCTCGTGGCGACGATGCCGGAGAGCTCGAGCCCGGCGTGGCGTAAGACCACCAGCGCGGCCAGGACGTACGCCGCGCCCGTCGCGACGTCGGTGGCGATCGGCGCGACCTTGACGCGGATCGCGGGGAGGAGGAGCTCGAACACCACGATCCCGAGCGCGCTCACGGCGGCGAAGATGCCGAACAGGTTCGCGAACGTCCCCGTCGCGTGCGCGGCGCCCCCGAGGGAGACCGCGTCGAGCGCGAGCCGGACGGCCGTCGCGACCCAGTAGAGGAACAAGAGCACGGCAGCGCGTCGCACGACGCGGCGCCGCTTCGGCGCGAAGCGGTTCACCAGGAACGCGACGAGGACGACGACGCCCGTGAGCAACACGCCGCCCCACTCCGGGAGGAGCCAACCCAGGAAGTCTCCGACGTCGCCCATCCACCGCCGACGGTACCACGTCGCGCGGGACGCAGAGACCACGGCCGCCTACCATGTCCGGCCATGCTGCGCGGGTGGCTCATGGCTGGGTTCGGGGCGCTGATCCTGGCGCGAGCCGGGGACGCGCAGGCGTGCGCCCCCGCGCCGCCCGCCGGGGAGCCCGTCCGCATCGCGGACGAGGAGGCGATCATCGCGTGGGACGCGGCGAAGCAGCGGCAGCACTTCATCCGCCGCGCGTCGTTCCGCGCGAGCGGCAGGGCGTTCGGCTTCCTCGTGCCCTCGCCGACGAAGCCGGAGCTCGGGGAGGTCGACGGCAGGGTGTTTCAGGAGCTCGCCGAGCACCTGAGGCCGCGCGTCATCCACGAGGAGGCCGGGTGGGACGTGAGACCCGGCTGCATGTTCCTCCTGGAGCGGAGCGCCGGCACGGCGCCCGGGGACGCGGTCCGGGTGCTGGGGGAGGCGCGGGTCGCGGGCTTCGACGCCGTCATCTTGGCCGCGGACGATCCGGGCGCGCTCTCCCGATGGCTCGCGGAGCGCGGCTTCGCGGAGGGGCCGGCGCTCGTGGAGTGGCTCGCGCCGTACGTCGCGAAGAAGTGGATCCTGACGGCGTTCAAGGTCGCCGACCCGGAGCCGGGCGACGCGGGGGCGCCGCAGCCGCCGAGCGGACGAGGCGTGGGGACGAGCGCCGTCAGGATGACGTTCACGACCGATCGGCCGTTTTATCCGTACCGCGAGCCCGCCGATCAGCGCGAGGTGCTGCCGGCCTCGCACCGCCACCTCGCGGTAGCCGAGCGCATGCTGCGGGTGCACTTCGTGTCGGACCAGCGGTTCGAGGGCGCCCTCGGCGACGGGTCCCACTTCCCGGGTAGGGTCAAGTTCGCGGGCGAGGTGACGCGCCCCCCGAGCGGCGGAGATCTGCCCGAGCGGTTCTTCCTGACCACGTTCGAAGACGAGTCGAACCCGCGGCCCGGCACCGACGACGTGTTCTTCGCCGTCGCGAAAGATCAGGCCCCCGTCGAGGTCGCGCCGATCGTGCTCCGGAGCAGCCGGCCCCTGTGGATCCCGCTGGACCTCCTCGCCGTGGTCGCCGCCCTCGGCGCCGGCGTGGTCTTCCTGGTAAGGCGCCGGAGACGGGCGCGCGGCGCGTGACCGACCCGAGGAGCGCGCGCGGCGAGTGGGCTCCACAGGATTCCGACGCCCGTACCGCATGCGCGAGCCCTCCAGACGGACTACGCTGACGCGGATGAGACCGCTCGTCGCTTCGCTTCGCCGTGTTTCCGACGTCGCGTCCTGGGCTTCCTACGCCCTCTACGGGGGCTTCCTCGCCGCGGCGCGCGAGCGCAGAGGCGCGCACGCTCCGTCGGCGCACCGCACCCCACGGGGCACGCCGTGGGCCATCTCGTTCCTCGTGACCGCGCGGTGCATGCTGAAGTGCCAGCACTGCTTCTACCACTACGCGACCAGCACGCCGGAGACCGAGCTCTCCTTCGACGAGTACCGCGCGCTGAGCCGGCACCTCGACAAGTTCACCGTCGCGCTGTTCTGCGGCGGCGAGCCGTACCTCCGGCCCGATCTCGGCGAGACCATCGCGATGCTGCGGAAGAATCACGGCGTGCCCATCGCCGCGACGACAACGAACGGGCAGCTCCAGGCCTCGGTCCTCGCCCAGACCGAGGCGATCCTCCGGGCCGACCGGTGGAAGCCCTTCGGCGTCGGCCTCTCCATGGACGGGCCCCAGGAGGTGCACGACGTCATCCGAGGCAAGGGCTCCTTCGACCGCACGCTCCGGACCTATCGGGAGCTGCAGCGGCTCGGCCGGCACTACCCCAACCTCTCGCTCACGGTCACGACGGTGGTGAACAGCATCAACCAGCACGTCGCGGCGGACTTCGTCCGCTGGGCGGCCGCCGAGCTCCGCCCCTCGTCGCAGTGCGTGCTCCTCGTCCGCCAGTCCCCGCGCGCCGGCGATTTCCTGAAAGAGGTGGATCTCGACCGCTACCGCGAGGCCCAGACGGCGGCCGTCCACGCGATGCGGAGCGGCGCCCTCTGGCGCAGGCTGCGACCCGACGCCCTCTACTTCGACGCCGTCTCCCGACACGTAGCCCAGACCCGCGTGACCGGGTCGCGCTCGTTCCACTGCTGGGCCGGGGTGAACGGCGCCCTCATCGATCCGATGGGGATGGTCCAGGTGTGCGAGGTCTTCCCCGAGCAGCCCGGCGTCGGGCAGATCGGCTCGCTCCGCGAGCACGGCATGGACTTCGCCGCGATCTGGAACAGCCCCCGCGCCGACGAGATGCGCGCGCTCGTGAACCGACACGAGGCGTGCGCCTCCTGCACCCACGAGACGATGGGCCACATCACGTCGATCCCCTTCACGCCCAACCGGCTCTTCCCAGCCGCGTCGAGCGCCCCTCACGCCAGCGCGGCTCGGCAGGCCCCGCCGACCGGGCTCGTCGGCGCCGACCGCCTGCGAAGGCCGCGCGACGCAGTCTCCTTGCCGACGTGATCGACGCCCTGCTCGCGCTGCAGGTCGCCCTGGTCGGGGGCGCCCTCGCGCACGCGTGGATCGACCTCTGGCTCGCGCCCAAGCTGCCCCGCGAGCCGCCGTCCCGTGACGCGTGGCCCTCCATCACGGTGCTGGTGCCGGCCCGCGACGAGGAGCTGAACATCGCCGCCTGCGTCGACTCGCTCCTCTCGCAGGACTACCCGGGTCTCGAGGTCGTGGTGATCGACGACGGGTCCACCGATCGCACGGTCGAGATCGTCCGCGAGCGCGCCGGCGCGACCGGCCGGCTCACGCTCTCGCGGTGTCCACCCCGGCCCGAGGGCTGGCAAGGCAAGAGCTGGGCGCTCCACCACGGCGTCGGGCTCGCGCGCGGCGCCTGGCTCGCGATGATCGACGCGGACGTCGTCCTCGGCCCGCGCGCGCTCCGGCGCGCGATGAGCGTGGCGCTCGCCTCGGACGTCCGCCTGCTGAGCCTATTGCCAGCGCTGCGCGACGTGACCTTCTGGGAGAAGGTGATCCAGCCCGTGTTCGGGCTCTTCATCTTCATGCTGCAGCCGCTCCGCCTCGCGCGAGACCTCGGGTCGAGCGTCGTGGTCGCGAACGGCCAGTTCCTCCTCGTCGAGCGGGGCGCCTACGACGCGTCCGGCGGGCACGCGGCCGTCCGGGGGGCCATCGTCGAGGACGTGGAGCTCGCGCGCGTCTTCAAGCGGCGCGGGATCCCCCTGCTCGTCACGCCGGCGTTCGAGGACATGAGCGTCCGGATGTACCGCGGGCTCGGGGGTATCTGGCGCGGCTGGGGCAAGACGCTGCACCCGTACGTCCTCGAGCGGCCGCTCGGCGCGTGGGCCGGCGCGACGCTCGTCCTCGCCCTCTTCCTCACGCCGTTCGTCCTCTTGCCTTGGCAGCTCGCCGCGGACCCGGGCGCTGCGGCGGTCGCCGTGGAGGCGGCGCTCGTCGGCCTCATCCTCTGCAACGCGGCGCTCTTCCGGATCGTGTCGAGGCACGAGGTGCTGCACGCGGTGTTCTGGCCGGTCGCCCTCGTGGTGCTGTTCGCGTTGGTCGTGACGCGGACGGTGGCCGCGCGCCGCGGGCGCGGGGTCGAGTGGAAGGGGCGGCGCTACCCGTGAGGCCGGGCGCGAGGGAGGGAGCCCGCGCGGCCGCGATCACGCTCGGCGTCCTGCTCGCGTCGGTCGCCCCGGCTCGTTGGGTCGTCGCGGGGCTCGACGCGGTGGGCTTCGGCCGCGTCACGACGGTGGCGCTCGGCCTGATCGCGGACGTCCCCGTGCTCGCGCTCCCCAGCGTGGCGCTCGCGGCGCTGCTCGGCGAGGTCGCGCGGCGGAGCCGGCGGGCGGCGCAGGCTGCCCTCCTCGCGAACGCGATCGCGGCGTGGGCGGGCGGCGTGTCGGCGAGCGAGTGACGGATCACGCGGGGCGTGTTCCCCACGGGGGGCGACGTCCGGATCATGCGGGACAGCCCCGACATGATGTTGGGCTCGCTCGGCATGTTCGGGCTCCCTCGGAACGTGGCGCCGGCGCTCTTGGCGTGCGCAGTGGCGGCGCTGCTCGCCCGATCCTGGCCGCGAAACGACGGCCCCAGGGTCGGACGCTGGATCGGCGCGCTCTCCCTGTCGGCGGTGGCCTTCGGCGGCGCGCTCGCCGCGACGTCGCTCGCGGCCGGGCCCGCCGGACCCGTCGATCTGTTCACGCCGCGGATGCTGGGCGAGGCGGCGGCCTGCGCGACCGGCCCTTGCGAGCCGCGGATCCAGATCACGCGCGTCGAGGCCACGCCCGAGGTCGTGGATCGAGGCGCGGCCCTGCTGGGCTGGCCCCCGCGCGACGTCGCCTGTCCGCGCCACCCCTTCTCGCGAGCCTTCCCCTCGAGGGAGGTGCGGGCTCGGTCCACCGCGGCGGCCTCTCCCGTGTTGGCTGCGCTCACCGAGCTCTCGTCGGAGCTCTTCGACGCCGACGAGCGCCCCGTCCACGTGTGGCAAATCGCGCTCGAAGGGATGCGCGGCGACGATCTACACGCGCTCCACGGAGCGGCGCCCCGAGAGCTCGCGCCGTTCCTCACCGGGCTCCACGAGGAGGCCGCGGGCGGCGCGCCCCACGTCCTCGCGGCGCGCGGGATGTTCACCGCGGGCGTGCGCACACCGCACGGGCTCGCCGCCTTCTCCTGCGGGCTCGGTACCCTCCCTTTCGGCCTCGGGATGCCCCGCGACCTGCCCGATCTTCCCGTCCGGTGCCTCCAGGACGTCCTCCACGACGCGGGCTTCGACGTGGGCCACGCCTACGGGGGCGCCCTCTCCTTCGACAGGGTGGGCTCGTTCCTGGAAGCCCACCGCTCTCGCGCGTGGGTCACCGCCGAGACGCTGCCCGCGGGGACGGCGCGCGGCGCCTGGGGCGCCACCGACCAGGCCGTCTACGCAGCCGCCGTGCGCGCGGCGCGCCCCGATCGGTCCACCTTCGGGCTCGTGCTCACGCTCTCGCACCACCACCCTTTCACGGAGCCCGAGGACCTCACCGAGGACGCCCGCGCCCGCGGCGCCGCCGCGCTGCGCCACGCCGGCCCAGGTGCGGACGATGGGGACGCGAGGCGGCTCGTCACGTACGCCTACGCCGACGAGGCGCTCCGAGGGCTGTTCGAGACGCTCCGCAGCGCCGGCCTCCTCGAGCGCAGCATCGTGAGCATCGGAGCGGATCACGCGATCCCCGATCGACCGCTCTGGGGCCGGAGCGAAGGGTGGAGCCCGCTCCAGCAGCGCGCGCAGATCCCCTGGGTCCTGTGGATCGCGCCCGATCTCCTGGATGGCGCGAGGTCGCCGGCGCGCGCGCGCTCGCTGTCGAGAGAGGCGCAGCGAGCGCTCGACCAGGTCCCCCTCTCGCAGAACGACGTCCCGACGTTGCTCCTGGCGCTGCTCGAGCGGTCCGCGCCGCTCCGGGGGCTCGGTGCAGAGGCCGCGTGGCACACGCTGGGTGGACAGGCCACGAGCCCCTGGTACGCGAGCCCCCACGGCGCCTCCGTGAGCGTGCACGGGATCGACGCCGCGACGACCCTCTACTTCGCGGACGAGCGCGGGCTCGCCGCGGCGCCGGAGGAGCCGGCGTGGCTGGTCGTGAGCGAGCGGCTCGGTCGAGCGGTCACGCCGAGCCTTCGACCTGCGGCCGCTCCGCTCCGGCTGCTGCTGGGGGAGCGCTCACCTTGCGCGCCCTGAGCGGATCGCGGGTCCACGCGCCGCGGGCGAGGACGAACGCGAGCAGCGCGAAATAGCCGACGCCGAGCGGCAGATCGTGCGCGACGGCCCAGGGGACGCCCACCGAGTACGCGCCGATGGCGAGCGTGACGCGCGCCCAGGCGAAGAGCGCGATCACGAGGGCGAGGAGGGCGAGCCACGTCGCGTTGCGGAGGGGGCACTTGGAGCGGTCCCAAGCGAGCGGCGCGACGAGCGCGAGCACCTCGACGTGGGTGCAGCCGACGCCGACGTCGAAGGACGTCGATCCCATCGCCAGCCGGGTGGAGCTCACGACGGTGAGCGCGGACGAGAGCTCACTCGTCGCGGCGAAGACGCCCGCGGTGAGCGCCTCGCGGAGCGACGCCCACTCCGCTTGAAGCGCCGCCCAGCGGAGCGCGAGGGCGACCGCCGCGCGGGTCCAGAACCGGCGGTCGTCTACCCGCACCGGCAGGAGCGCGAGCCACCCGCGGAGGCTCAGGCCCGCAGCTGTCGCCGCCGCCGCCATGCGCTCACCCCCATCCAGCCTGCCAAGAGGAGCCCGCTGAGGGCGTTCGGGAGATCCCCCGGCCCCGAGTCGAAGTTGTCGTTGTTGTTGTCCTCCGACGCTCCGTCGCAGTTCCTGTCGCCTTCGCCCGGGTACTCGCTGGCGTCGGGGTTCACGTCGGCCCGGCTGTCATCACAGTCCGTCGACTCCTCGGAGAACCCGTCTGGATTCTCGCAGGTCCGGATGACCAGATCCTCGCTCCCGAACCCGTCCCCGTCGCGGTCGATGTAGAGCGTCTTCATGTAGTCCTCGTCGACCTGGCCGTCGCAGTCGTCGTCACGTGCGTTGCAAGTGTCGGTGGCGTTCGGTCGGACGTTGGGCTCGGTGTCGTCGCAGTCTCCTTCCGCCACGGAGTAGCCGTCGCCGTCGGCGTCGTCGGTCGGGCCGGCTCCGCCTCCGCCCTCCTGGGCCCCGCCGGCGCCTCCTCCCCCCGGGCTCTCGCCGCCACCCCCGCCCGCCCCCCCGGCGCTGGCGACGGTGGGCAGCGCGAGCAGGAGCAGCGACCCGACGGCGATCCGAAGGAAGGGGCGAAGGAGAGGAGAAGGGGTGAACATCGCGGCCGGCCTGAAGCAACGCCCATACCCACCAGCTTTCCGCAGCGGGAGGGCCCCGACCGCGCCGGAGGCCATGGCACCGCGATCAGAGCTCGATCATCGTAGGCTGTACGAGGCGACCGCACGCTCGACGCCGGAAAATCTTCCCTCGAAAACGTCCTCTGCGCAGCCGATCCCGACGCACCAGGCGTCGACCGCCACGGACCCATCGCATGCCCCCCAAGCCCGCCTCGGAGGACCCCCAGCTGGGCCCTCTGACCGACGACCTGCTCACGCCCGAGGTGCGCGTCTACCAGCGCCGCGCCGGCCACAGGTTCTCGTCCGACGACGTCGCGACCGCGTACGTCGCCCACGGAGCCGCGCCGCACGCGCCGAGCGTCCTCGATCTCGGCACCGGGCTCGGCAGCGTCCTGCTCCTCCTCGCCTGGCGCATGCCGCGCGCCTCGTTGGTGGGGGTCGAGGCCCAGGACGGGAGCTTCGAGCTCCTCCGGCGCAACGTCGAGCGCAACCGGCACGTGGCGTCGCTCGGCGAGCGGGTCACGATTCACCACGGGGACCTGCGTGACGAAGCGCTGCTCTCCGGCGTCGGCGGTCCCTTCTCGCTCGTGACCGGCACGCCGCCCTACTTCCCCGAGGGGACGGCGGTAGACGCTCGCGATTCGCAGCGCGCGCACGCGCGACTGGAGCATCGCGGCGGCGTGGAGGTCTACCTCGACGCCGCCGCGAGGCTCGTCGCGGAGACCGGCTCGGTCGTGCTCTGCGGGGACGCCCGCGCCGAGGAACGGGCGAGCGAACACGCGGCCTCCCTCGCCCTCGACCTCGTCGCGCGCACCGTCGTGATCCCGCGCGCGGGGAGGGCGCCGCTCTTCTCGGTGTGGACGTTCCGCCGCGGCGCTGGCGCGACCGCGGTCGAGAGCCGCTCGATGACCCTCCGAGACTGGGACGGTCAGCCGACCAGCGACGCGGACGCCCTGCGGATCTTCTCGGGGTTCCCGCCGCGCTGAAGGGGGAGGAGAGCGTGCTCTTCGCGGGGCCCCGGCGTGGTCTACTCGCGCCATGCAAGCCGCCCCCCTTCGCGCTCCCGGCCTCGTCCTCCTCTCGGTCCTCGTCGCGACGCTCTCGGGGTGCGAAGACGGAGGAGGCGGCGCCCCGAGCGGCGCGACGGCCCCCGCGAAGAAGAGCGCGGCGCCCGCCGCCAGCGACGCCACCGGCGCGCCGAAGAGCGCCGCGGCCGATCCCACGCAGCCTGCGCCGAGCCCCAGCGCGAGCACGGCAGCCGCCCCGAGCGCCTCGGCGGCGAGCCCGACGGGCGGAAGCCTGTCGGCGGACGGCTACCCGCTCGACGGCGTCAAGACGATCCCCGAGAGCTGCGCGACGCCCTGGGCGATCTTCTCCACGACCAAGAAGGGTGTCTTCGGGGTCCACCACTGGCCGATGGCCGACCAGGCGTTCCACGCCCACCCACAGTTCAAGTCGATCCCGGGGAAGCCTTCGGCCCCCGGCGAGGTGCGCTTTCAGGCCTTCGACGTCGACCCCAAGCGCGCGCCCGACACCATCGTCCTCGTGACCGAGTGCGCGGACGCGAGCACGTGCAATCGCGTCGGCGCGATGTACAAGGCGGTCGTTCCCTCCGGCCACATGGAGCTCGTCTGCGCCCCGACGGTCCCAGGCACCGTCGGGCAGGGCACGGTCATGGTGCTGAGCCCCAAGCTGCTGGACGACGTGCCATTCAAGTGCGCTCGCGTCGCGGTGTGCCTGCACAAGCTCGACCGCGGGCTCTCCGAGGACCAGCACCTCAAGTGCCAGAAGTCACCGTCCGCGTTCAAGCTCGACTGCGCCAAGAAGGAGAGCTGCGACTCGATCGTGGCGTGCGCGAAGTAGGCCGAGCGCGCTTCGTCCGAGCGGGCGGCTCGGGGTCCCTCCGAGGAGCGGCCGGGCCCGATGCTAAATTTTTAGCATCTTGCTTGCTAAATTTTTAGCACCCGGGTAGACCAGCGCGCATGGCGAAGACGACGCAGCTCACGCGGCGCGAGCGCGAGATCATGGACGTCCTGCACAAGAACGGCCGCGCGACCGCCCACGAGGTCCAGGCGAAGCTGGTCGACGCGCCCGGCTACTCCGCGGTGCGGGCGCTCCTCCGCCTCCTGGAGGAGAAAGGCCACGTCCGACACGTAGAGGACGGCGTGCGGTACGTCTACATGCCGACCGTCGGCCGCGCCGAGGCGCGCAAGAGCGCCCTCGCGCACGTCGTGCGCACGTTCTTCGACGGCTCGGTGGAGCAGGCGGTCGCGACGCTGGTCGGCACGTCGGGCTCCACGCTCGGACCGGAGGAGCTGGAGCGGCTCGGCCGTCTGATCGAGCAGGCCAAGAAGGAGGGGCGCTGATGACCCTCGAAGAGCTCGCCCTCGACGCCCTGCGAGGCGCCGCCGCGCTCACGCTCGGCGCGATCCTCGTCGTCGCGCTCCGCGGCGCTTCCGCCTCGTCTCGCCGGCTGGTGCTCGTCTCCACGTTCGTCGCGCTCGTGGCGCTGCCCGGCTGGGCGCGCGTGGACGCGTGGCTCGGCTGGGCGAGCCCCCTCGTCCACGTGGACGCCGAGCCGTACGTGGAGCCGCTCCTCGGGCCCGCCGCTTCGGCGCCGCGCGTGGAGGACGCCGCCTCGTCCGTCGAGACCTCGGGCGCCGCGCCCGAGCGCGCGGCCCCCCCGCCCTCCACGCTCCTCGCTCGCCTCGACGCGCGCTCGGCGGTGGCCGCGCTTTGGTTGCTCGGTGTGATCGTGGTGGCCGGGCGCGCGCTGTCGGCGCGCTGGACGCTCGCGCGCATCATCCGCCGAGCCACCCCCGTGGATCTGCCGCTCGGGCGGGCGGCCCTCACCGAGGCGGAGCGGACGCTGGGAGCGCGAGCGCGGCTGCTGTCGTCGAGCGCCATCGACGTCCCGGCGGCCGCCGGCATCCTCCGTCCCGTCGTCCTCGTCCCGTCGGACGCCGACGCGTGGAGCGCCGAGCGCTGGCGACACGTGGTCCTCCACGAGCTCGCCCACGTGCGGCGACGGGACGCCGCCTGGCAGGCGCTCGCGCAGATCGGCTGCGCGCTCCACTGGTTCAACCCGCTCGTCTGGTGGAGCAAGCGCCGGCTGGAGATCGAGCGCGAGGGTGCCGCCGACGAGCGGGTCCTCGCCACGGGCGTGCGACCGAGCGCCTACGCCGAGACGCTCCTCGTCGCGGCCTCCGGCGCGCGGCTCGGCGGACGCTTCCTCGAGGGCACCGTGGCGGCGGCGAGGGGTCACGAGGTGGCGGCTCGGATCGAGGCGATCGTGACCGGGAGGTTCCGTGCGCCGGGGGGCCGCGCGCAGAGCGCGGCGCTCTCCGCGGCGGGTCTCTTGGTCGCGCTGCTCCCGGGCTGCCTCGGCGCACCGGCGCCCGCGGGCGGGGCCCGCGAAGCTCGGACGGAGCCCCCGGTCGCCTCGGCCTCGCCCGGCGCGCCTGCGGGTGACACGCCGCTCGCGAGCGAGGTCGCCCGCTCGTTGGGGGTCGCGCCCGGCGACGTGGCGCTCACCCTCGACGCGCGGCTCCAGGCGATCGTGGAGGAGGAGATCGCCGTCGTGGAGAAGGAGTGGGCGGCCGAGCGCGCGACCGCCATCGTGCTCGATCCGCGCTCGGGGCGAGTGCTCGCCCTCGTCGGGCCGGCCCTGGCCAAGAGCCCCATTACGCCGGGCTCCACGTTCAAGGCGATCACGATGGCCGCGGCGCTCGAGGCCGGAGCGGTGACGCCCGAGACGCCGATCGACTGCGGGAGCGGCGCGGCCGAGGTCGGAGGCCGACGCTTCGCGGACAGCGCAGCCCATGGCCGCCTGGCGGTCGCGGACGTCCTGGCGGTCTCGTCGAACGTCGGGACCTTGCGCGTCCTCGAGACGCTGGGCGCCGAGCGGCTCGACCCGTGGCTCGCGCGTTCGGGCGCGACGGCGTCGCCCACGCTCGAGCTGACGGAGGTCGCGCCCGGATCCGTATCGCGCAGCCTGTACGAGGGGCGCAGGGACTGGGAGCACGTCGCCATGGGCCACAAGATCGAGGTGCCCCCCGTCCAGATCGCAGCGTTCTATGCCGCGATCGCGAGCGGCGGCGATCGCGTGAGCCCCACGCTCGTACGGAGCGTTCGGGGAGAGGCCAAGCAAGCCGGCGCCCCCGAGAGGGTCCTCTCGGACCGCACGGCGCGAGATCTACGATCCATGCTGGAGCGCTCGGTGGAGGGCCCGCGATCGACGGGCGCCTCTGCGCGGGTCGACGGCGTGCGCGTCGCCGGCAAGACGGGCACCGCCGAGCTCCCCGCTGACCCGGGCACCCGGCGCACCTACGGGAGCTTCGTGGGCTTCGCACCCGCCGACGCGCCGAGGTTCGTGATCCTCGTCGGGGCAGTCTCCACGAAGAGCGGCGCGACGGGTGGCCGCGTCGCGGCGCCGGCGTTCGCCAAGATCGTCGCGCGCGCCCTGGGCCAGCCGTGAGCCGCGCGTCACGCGCGGCGCTGTTCGTGTGGGCGACGTTCGGGTGCGCCGGTGCCCCCGCGCCGAGCCCTGCGCCCAGCGCGGCGCCCTCGGCGCGCCCCCAAGCCGCCGCCGAGCGACCCGCGGAGCGCGTGGACCCGCGGTGCCGGGGGCTTGCCCCGCGAGGCCCCATCGAGATCGCGGTGACGGTCGACGACCTCCCGCGGCACGGCAAGCTGCCCGCCGGTGGAGCGTCGCGGGTGTCGATCGTGCGAGAGATGACCTCGGCGTTCGAGCGCCACGGCGTCCGCGGCGTGGTCGGCTTCGTGAACGGCGCGCGCGCCGAGACCGAGGACGAGAAGCAGGCGCTCGCGGCGTGGGTGGCGAGAGGGCACGCTCTCGGCAACCACGGCTACGCGCACAAGAGCGCGGCGGACCTCTCGCCCGAGGCGGTCCTCGCGGAGGTCGACCTGAACGAGCCCGTCCTCCGCGCGCACGCCGGGCCAGGAGGCGAAGGCCTCCGCGTCTTTCGGTTCCCCTACCTACACCAGGCCAAGGACCTCGAGGCGCGCGGCGTGATCCACGCCGGGCTCCGCGCTCGCGGGTACATCGTGGGCGAGGTCACGATCGACTTCGCCGACTGGGCCTACACGGACCCGTTCGTTCGGTGCGCCGACGCGAAGAACGAGGACGCGGTCCGCGCCCTCCGCGAGAGCTACCTGGAGCAGGCAGAGGCGGCGCTCGGGTGGAGCGACGCCACCGCGTGCGCGCTCTTCGGGCGTCCGGTGCGCCACGTCTTGCTCCTCCACGTCGGCGCGTTCACCGCGTCGCAGATGGACGCGCTGCTCGGCCGGCTCGCGGCGAGCGGCGCGCGCTTCATCTCGCTGGGTGAGGCGCTCGAGGATCCGATCTACCGGCACGAGCCGGCGCCGCCGCGCTCGGTCCGAGGGCCTCTCCTCTACCAGGTGCGCGCCTCACGAGGGGCGAAGCACCTGCCGCTCCCGGCAGTGGCCGACCCAGTCCTCGGCGCCGTCTGCCGCTGACACCCGTCAGCAGGCGAGACCCATGCACTGCGCGAGGTCCTGGCAGGGCGTCTCGATCCGACAGGCCACCACCGCGGGCATGGCCCCACCGCAGAGCTCGTAGAGATCGTAGCACTCGGCGAGGAAGTCCTCGTTCGCGCCCGGAAAGCACGACATCGCCTTCGCCGCGTACGCGGGACACACCACGTCGGGGTGGGTGCTCGCCCCGCCCGCGCCCCCTGCACCCCCGACACCCGCGCCGCCCGACCCCGTCGAGCTCGTCGTGGAAGAGGAGGAGGCCGTCGATCCCGACGTCACGGTCCCCGCGCCTGCGCCGGTCGCGCCGCTGCTCGAGGTGTCGTCCCCGCACGCCAGCCCGAGCAGCGCGGCGAACGCGGAGAGGTGTCGGATCCGCATGGTTTCCAGAGGATACGCCGGGTGCCGGCGATCGACACGGTGCGCGTCGCAGGTTCCCCTCGCGATCCAGGCTCGTCCGTGGGAGGCTAGTAACTCAGGAGTGAGCGACTATGCGAGCTCGGTTCGTCCTTGCCGTCTCCGCCCTGCTCGCCGCGTGTGAGCCAGATCCCGCGTCGATCCCGCAGGTCCCCGCGGAGGACCTCGCCGCGGAAGAGGGGCTCGGCCCGCGACAGCTCCGGCTGCTCACGCGCCGCGAGTACAACGCCACCGTGGCGGCGCTCTTCGACCGCGCGACGACCGGGCAGCCCGCGCCGACCTGTGAGAGCGACGCCGGCTGCGACGTCCGCGTCGAGTCGTGCGTGGGTGGCACGTGCCAGGAGGATCCGTGCGAGCTCGTGACCTTCGTGCACGAGGGGGCGGTGGCGGCCGCGACCGTCGTCGTGGCGGGCTCGTTCAACGACTGGGGCGCCACCGAGCAAGCCGGGGGCTTCGCGATGGCGTTCGAGCCGAGCCTGGGTGCGTGGGTGACCAAGCGACCGCTCGTGGACGGAACCCACCGCTACAAGTTCGTGATCGACGGGGTCACCTGGGTCGCGGACGGCTCGAACCCGAACGGCGAGCCCGACGGCTTCGGAGGTGTCAATTCGCTGCTGGAGCAGTCCTGCGCCGGTCAGCCCCGCCCCCCGAGCGTCGGCGGGCCGAGCGAGGGCGTGACCGACTACGCCGCCGACTTCCCGGTGGAGAGCCGGCCCGAGGGCTACCCGTACGACAACGGCGCGGCCGCGGGGCTCGTCACGAGCACGCACGTCGAGCAGTACCTCCGCGCCGGCAAGACGCTCGCGGCCGAGCACGCCGCGACGCTGCTCGCCAGCGAGGGGTGTGAGGCCGAGAGCGCCTCCGAGCCCTGCGTGCGCGAGGCCCTGGCGCGCTTCGGGCGCCGCGCCTTTCGCCGACCGCTCGAGGCAGCCGAGCTCGATCGGCTGCACGCCCTCGTCGCGGGCCAGGCCTCCCTCGACGCCGGGATCGACGTGTTTCTCCGCGTGGTCCTCAGTTCCCCGAGCTTCCTCTACCGCTTCGAGATCGGCGAGGACCTCGGAGACGGGAGCGCGAGGCTCGACGGGTACGAGGTCGCGACGGCGCTGAGCTACGCCCTCGTGGGATCGACGCCGACCGACGCCCTGCTGGACGCGGCCGAGGGTCTCGCGCTCGACACGCCCGAGGGCGTCGAGGCAGCGGCCCGGGAGCTGCTCGACGATCCGCGCGCGCGCGACGTGATCGGGGCGTTCGCCGAGCAGTGGCTCGCCATCGAGTCGCTGGAGCAGGCGGACAAGAGCGACGCCTCGTTCCCCGAGTTCGACGTCGACCTCGCCCGCGCCATGAAGCAAGAGACGCGCGACCTCGTCGTCCGCGTGGCGCTCGACGACGCGCCGTTCGGGGAGCTCTTCCTCTCGTCGCGGACGACCGCGACCGGGACGCTCGCCGCGCTCTACGCCGCCACGCCGGACGGCGCCCT
Organism: uncultured Polyangiaceae bacterium; assembly: GCA_964492175.1. Lineage (GTDB taxonomy): Bacteria > Myxococcota_A > Polyangia > Polyangiales > Polyangiaceae > Xiheicaenibacterium. The sequence goes on from CAZBJI010000025.1 coordinate 46,176, forward strand.
CCCGGCCGCGCGCCACGCGGGCCTGCTCTCGCAGGCGAGCGTGCTCGCGTCCGAGGCGCACTCGGACCAGACCTCGCCCGTGAAGCGCGGGCTCTTCGTCCGCACGCGGCTCCTCTGTCAGGAGCTGCCGCCTCCTCCCGCCAACGCCGGCGGCCTGCCCGAGGTCGATCCCAGCGCCACCACGCGGGAGCGGTTCCAGCAACACGCGGCGGATCCCGCGTGCAGCGGCTGCCACCAGCACATCGACCCGGTCGGCTTCGGCTTCGAGGGCTTCGACGCCATCGGGCGCGCGCGCGACACCGACGCGGGCAAGCCGGTCGACGTGTCCGGCGCGATCACGGGCGTCGAGGGGCTCGCCACCGGCACGGACCGGACCTTCTCGGGCTTGCCCGAGCTCGGTGCCATCCTCGCCGAGAGCGAGAGGGCGAAGGAGTGCCTCGTCAGGCAGCTGCACCGCCGAGCGACAGGGGGCCTCGAGGTCCCGGAGGACGACGGCACGATCGCCTCCCTGACGGCGTCGTTCGCGGCTTCGGGCCACGACGTCCGCGAGCTGCTCGTCGCGATGACCCAGGTGCGCGGCTTCGCGTACAGGAGGACCCGATGACTCGCGGCGGCCGGCGATCGATCCTGCGCCTCTTCGGCGCGGCGGGGCTCGCGCTCCCCCTCGCGACCCTGGGGCGGCAGCGCCGCTCGATCGCGGCGGCCGGCGTGGCGAAGCGGATCCTCTTCTTCTACTACCCGGACGGGACGGTCGGCCCGAGCCAGGCCGGTGAGGTGAGCCTCTGGCACGCGTCCGGGAGCGGCAGCGATTTCACCTTGGGCGCGCTCCAGGCCCCGCTCGCGGCGAGGAAGGACGACTGCGTGTTCTTCAACGGGCTGACGATGGGCCCCACCGACTCCGGGAGCCACCCAGGCGGCGCCAAGAAGCTCCTCACCGCGACCGACGGCGGAGCCGGCGTCTCCATCGACCAGGTCCTCGCGAACACGGTGGGCTCGGGCGCGCCGTTTCGGCACCTCTACCTCGGCGCGCACGCGAACGTGAACGCGGCGTCCGGCGACAAGCACATCTCCTACGTCGCCCCTGGCCAGAGCGTGGCCCCCGAGGACGACCCGCGGAAGGCGTTCGATCTGCTCTTCGGAGACCTCGGCGGTCCTTCACCGGGCGACCCCGCGGCCCCCGATCCGATCGAGGTGAGCGTCATCGACGGGGTCTTGGCCGAGATGGAGTCGACGCGGGCGCGGCTCGGCGCCGTCGAGAAGACCAAGCTCGATCTCCACCTCGAGGCCCTCCGCGAGGTGGAGAAGCGCGTGAAGCAGCCTCCCCAGGGCCCCGGCGGCGCCTCGTGCGACGACCCCTCGCTCGACACCACGGGCGTCGAGGACGCCACGCTCACGGACCCGACGTACTTCCCCGACGTCCTCCGCGCGCAGATGGATCTCACCGTGCTCGCGATGGCGTGCGGCCTCACCCAGGTCGGCGTCATCCAGGCGTCGCAGCACACGAGCGAGCTCATCATGAGCCGCTTCCCGAACACCGAGATGTACGATCCGGGCTTCGACATGCGCAGCCACCAGGCCTCGCACTACGGCGCGTCCCACGACCCGACGAAGAAGGAGTTCGACGCCTTCATGAAGCAGTGCCGGTGGTGGACGTCGCAGTACGCGTACCTGCTGGAGCTCCTCCGCGCGCTCCCCGAAGAGGACGGGACGATGCTCGACCACTCCATCGTGGTGCTCTGCACCGAGGTCTGCGACGGCAACACGCACCTCCACGACGACCTCCCCGTCGTCGTCGCCGGCGGCGCGGGCGGACGCATCTCCACGGGGCGGCTCCTGGACGCGGGCGGCCGCCGCCACGCCGATCTCTGGATCGCCCTCGCCCAAGCGATGGGCCACCCCATCGAGGCGTTCGGCGACGTGAGCGGCGGCGCGCTCCCGGGCCTGCTCTCCTGACCTGGGGCCGAGGCCCGCCACATGTCGCAGCGCGGCCGCGCCTGAGGTACCGTCGCCGAGAGGCTCACGATGGCGGTCCGACTTCGGCGTGAGGGGAAGATATCGGGTTGGCGCAAGGTCGCGACGGCGACGTGGTCCTCCTCCTCGGAGGCGTCCATCTTCGGGTGGATGCACGTCGACGCGACGAACCTCCTCTCGTTCATCGAGCGGACGCGGAGCGCCACCGGCGCCCGCGTCACCATCACCCACGTCGTGGGCAAGGCCGTGGCGCTCGGCTTCGCGGAGTGTCCGGACGCAAACGCCGCGCTCTCGCTCCGAGGCGTGCTGCGCCGCGAATCCATCGACGTGTTCTTCTCGGTCGCCGCCGAGGGGGGCCGGAGCGTCGCGGGGGCCAAGGTGCGCCGCGTCGACGAGCTCTCGGTCTCCGACATCGCGGCGAGGCTCGACGAGAGCGTCTCGCGCATCCGCGGCAAGGGGGACACCGAGCTGCAGAGGTCGCAGGCGATGCTGAAGAACCTGCCGGCGCCGGTGGTGAGCCTCGCGCTCCGCGCCGTGTCCGCGTTGAGCTTCGATCTCGGCCTCGATCTCGAGAAGGTAGGCGTCCCCGTGGATCCGTTCGGCACGGCGATCGTCACGAACGTCGGTGTGCTCGGCCTCGAGCAGGGCTTCGCGCCGCTGATGCCTCACGGCCGCTCGCCGTGCATCGTCACGGTCGGCAAGGTGCGCGACCGCGTCTGGCCCGTGGACGGGGAGCCCAGGGTGCGCCCCGTCCTCACGCTCGGCTCGACGTTCGATCACCGCGTGGTCGATGGACATCACCTCGGCAAGATCGCCGCGCGTCTCCGGGCGGTGCTCGACGAGCCCGACGCCTTCTTGGGAGAAGGCTCGAGCGCACGGACGACCGCTCGGCCCGCCGCCACCGCCTGAGGAAGCGGCGTCGTCGACCCGCGACAGAGGACCCCACCCTCTGGTCTCATGTGCCGATGGCCTTCCGCGACGACAGAGATGCCCTCAAGCAGAAGGCGGCGGACCTCGAGGGCGAGCTCGCTACGGCGCAGCGCGAGCTCGAGGAGCGCCGGCAGGAGGGGGAGCGGCTCCGGGCCTTGGAGAGGGAGCTCGCGCGGACGAGGGCCGCCCTCGGGAGAGCGACGCAGCCCAAGGGCCCGCGGATCGCGCTGGTGATCGGGATCCTCGTCTCCCTCCTCATGCTGGCCGGCGTAGCCGCCTTCATCCTCGTCGCCCGCGCCACGCCGCACATGGACCCCGTCACAGTGGAAGCGGCGAGCCCCGCGCCCGCTCCGCCGCCGGAGCCGCGCCGCGTCGACGCCGCCTGGAAGGGTCGGATCAAGACTGCGACCGGAGACGCGCCCGCGGCCGGAACGCCGTGTGACGTCCGCGGGGTCCTCAGGAGCCCGCAGGGCACCGAGGTGAGCGTCACCTGCGGCGGCCGCTCCCTCTACCGCTCCACGGACCAGCTCGCCGGGATGTCGCAGCACTCGCACGAGGCGGGCGAAGTACCCGGCGCGCAGCCGGGCGAGACGCAACATCACCTCTCGTGGGACGACGTCGGCGCGCGGACGGGGGAGCGCACCCAGGCCTCGATCAACACCTCGGCGGGCAGAGCCTCGGTGTGGAGAGACACCGAGCCCTCGTTCCGAGTCGAGATCGAGGTGAGCGAGCTCAGCGACCCCACGGTCACCGCGCTCCTCCTGCTCCACAACGAGCAGACGCTCCGGTTCACCCAGCGCGTCTCGGGCAAGGGCAAGGTGACGAAGAAATCCGGCCCGAGCCCGCTCGAAGTCGGGGCCTCCTGTGATCTGCAGCTCCGCCCCACGTGGGGTCCTGGCAACGACTGCCGCGCGGTCGTGACCTGCGGCGACCGCGTCGTGTACGGCGCAAGGATGACGGGGTTTTCGCGTTGCGAAGTCGCCGGCGACAAGCCCACCGCCTTCCGCGACGACGCCCACGACGCAGACCCGGTGTTCCAGTGGGAGCTCGCGGCGGGCCACGCGACGCTCACCGCGAAGGAGGGGGATCAGACCTGGAGCGTGGATCTCAGCGTGGCACCGTAGGAGCGCTCGGCGCTCGGCCCGCGGTCGAGCGTCATGTTGGTGGACGCGTACGGACGCGGAATCGACGCGCTGGGGGCGAAGCCCAGGCGCGCGTAGAAAGGCTGGGCATCCCGCGTCCCGAGGTGGACGAAGCGCGCGCCGCGCACCGCGGGGTGCGCGAGGAGGCGCTCCATCACCGCGGCGCCCACCCCCTGCCCGCGGAGCTCCGGCGCGACGATCACGTCGTAGACCCACGCGTGCTTCACCCCGTCGGTGACGGCGCGGGCGCTCGCGACCACGGCGCCGTCCGCGGCGCGCAGGAGGACCCACGCGCTCGAGCCGGTGTGAGCGCGGGCGAGCTCGTCCTCGTCGAAGCGATCGTTCCAGTACGTGCCCGCCAACATGCGCGCGACGGCGCGGGCGTCGTCGCGACCGGGCGCCAGACAGAACGTGGTCTCCGCGGGTCCTCGGAGCAGCGCGGGGACCGGGTCGCCGGGGTTCTCGGCGACGATCGCCTCGATCGCTTCGCAGTCTCCTCGGTCTCCCCTGCGGAAGAGGGCCTCGACCACCTTCGCCCGGTCGGCCGGCTTCTTGTGCTGCATCAGCTTCGACTTCCCGTCGACGCGGTCCAGGCGCACGGCCGCCACCAGGAGGCCCGCGATGGCCTTCGCGTACAGCGGGCTCTCCGCCTCGAGCGGGGCGAAGCCGCCCTCGGGCTGGAACTTCCGCAAGAGGGCCCTCAAGATCCGCGCCTTGCGCTCCGGCTCGGCGATCTCGGTCACGGTGCCGTGCGCCTGAGCGCTGCGGTAGAGCGTCGTCGCGGGACACGCGCGCTCCGCGTCGGTGAAGTAGCTCGGGATCTGCGCGACCACCTCGATCGCCGTCACGACCGCCTCTCGACCGAGCACGTCGACCTTCTCTCCGACGGGCGCGGCGTGGAACGCGAGCACGTCGTCGTCCACCACGACGTGGAGCGTCTTCACGACCGGCGCCCCATGCACGTCCGTCGAGGCGAGGTGGACGTGGTGGGCGCGCGTGAAGAGCTCGACGGCCGAGCCACGCGAGGTCCGAAAGACGGGGCGGCGCATGATCGGAACGTGCCGCGTCCTGCCCGCGATCGGCAGGTTCAGTTCCGGCGCCGTCGCGGGAGGAGCTGTACCGGTCGACCCGCATGCCCCGCGGCCGCGCGCGGGCCTCCATGGAATCTCCACGCCCCTGCCCCTCCCGCGCCCGAGCGGGGCTCCACACTGCGAGGATGACGGACCGCGCGGCGCGCCCCCCCTCGGCCTGGAAGCGCGCGGTCGCGTGGGCCCTGTCCTTCGCGGCCGCGTCGCTCGCCCCACGCGTCACGGCGTGGACGCTCGCGGCGCAGGCGACCCCGACCTTCGAGGGGGCCCAGGCAGCGGAGCTCGCGCTCGCCCGGGGCGCACACGGCTGGGGGACGGTGGACCGCGCCGACTTCTCCACGGGCGCGGAGCTCTTCGATCGCGAGTGGGCCTTCGGGACCCCGATGATGCGCGCCGCGTGCCTCGCGCAGGTGACGCTCCGCCACGGGTCGGGGGCGCGCGAGCTACGTGAGCCGCTCGCCGACGCCGCGCGCGATCTCACGTCCCCGGAGGCGCGCGCGTTCTCGCGGAAGATGTGGGGCTCGGACCCGCTCGCCGAAGACGAGCCCGGCCACGATCACACCGCGATGCTCGGCTACGGGGGCTTCGCGCTCGGCCTCGCGCAGGCGGCCGGGTGGCGGGACGACGCGGGCGTGACCGCGACGATCACGGCGCGGCTCTCGCGGCGGCTCACCGAGCGACCGCGAGCGTGGCCCGAGACCTACCCCGGCGAGGTGTACCCGGTGGACGTCGCGGCGGGCGTGGGGGCCCTCGCCCTCGCCGCTCGGCTCCGCGGCGAGCCTCCAGCGAGCGACCCGGCGGTCGGCGCCGGGCTCGAGCTGATACGCAGCGCGATCGACGCGCCGACCGGGATGCTCCAGCAAGCCCTCGCGCCCGAGACCGGCGGGGCGCTCGACGGTCCGCGCGGATCGGGGACCTTCCTCGCCGCGTATTTCCTGCTGCCCGCGGACGCGGCGCTCGCTCGGGATCTCTTCATCGCCGGACGAAGAGAGCTTCGCGGCGACCGGCTCGGCTTCGTCGCGATGCGCGAGCGGCCTCGGTCGGCGCCCGGCGGGGGCGACGTGGACTCGGGCCCGGTGATCTTCGGGTTCGGCGTCTCCGCCACCGGCTTCGCGCTCTCGGGCGCGCGCGCGTTCGGCGACGGCGCCCTCTTCGGCGACCTCTCGGCCACCGCGGCTTTGTTCGGCGCCCCCGTCACCGACGCCACCGGCGCGAGGCGGCACGTCGGCGGCGGTCCCCTCGGCGACGCGATCCTCTGCGCGATGAGCACGGCGCCGAGCCCCGAGGAGCTCGACCGCTGGCTGCAGGAGCCCTCGTGAACGACCGCCCGCTCGGCGCGCGCCTCGCCCGCATCCTCGGCCGGACGCTCGCCGTCGAGCTCGGCTTCGCGCTCACGCACCTCGGGCTCACCGAGGCGCTCGACGGGCGGGCCCTCGCGGCCGCGATGCTCTCGACGCAGCTCTCTTGGAGCCTGGCCGCTGGCCTCGCCCTCGTGCTCACGCGGGTGCTCGCCCTGGTCGTGGTCCCGATGGTGGCCGCGGGGCTCTCCGCGCACGCGATCCTCACCTGGGCTCTCCTCGGCGCGGCGCGGACGGATCGAGCTGCGGCCCCGATCGCGCGCCGGGACGCTCACGGCGTCATGAGATCACACTCGGCGCCCTGACAGGCGACGCTGTCGAACGACGCCTTCTCGATCATGCTCCTCAGCCAGTCGGTGAGGAGCACGCCGTCCGACGTGACCGTGTAGAAGTTGTCGAAGGGGATGATGCAGTGCTGCTCCCCCGGCGCCATGTAGGAGGCGAAGTTGTCGGTGCTCGACTCGATCTCCGCGATGCTCTCCTGCATCAGCATGCTCCACTCGTCGGCGCCGCTCCCCCCCATGGCCTGGAAGTAGAACGTCTGGTTCTCGTCCTTGAACGTGTTGTACTGGCTCATCCGCTGGCTGGAGAAGTGGTTCGCGATCCCCGCGTAAAGATCGGGGAGGGCCATCGAGAGGATGTCGACCTGCGCCGGGTCGAGCGCCGGGATGAAGCTGGGGAAGGCCTGCTGCGCGTTCCACGACGGGAAGCTGTTCGTGAAGAAGTCCTGCGTGATGATCCCGGCGCCGCTGTCGCCGAACTGGAAGACCTCGCTGCTCGGGTAGTGGTTCATGACGTGGGCAGACCACAGCACCGACCCGTAGGAGCCCGCGCTGCACCCGGTCACCAGGATCTGCTCCGGCGCGGAGAAGCTCGAGAACACCCAGTCGAGCACGGCTCGCGCGTTGACGGCGCCCTTGTGGTTGATCGTGACCTCGTTCGCGCCGGCGCCGTACGTCGTGACCGAGTCGCCCCAGTGGATGTCGCCGGTGCAGTACGGCACGATCACGTGGTACCAGTCGGCGAAGGGGTTCCGGGGATCGTCGTGGTCGTAGATCCCGCTCGGCATGTTCGCCTCGACGCTCGCGCGGATGTCGTCGATGTCCTCCGCGAAGATCGCCGCGCCCAGGCTGCACGTGAACTCGTCCCAGCACGCGCCGCCGCCGATGAAGTCGACGATCACCTTGTTCACCTTCCCGGGGCGGGCCCAGAACGCATACGGGGTGCCGCGCGAACAGATCGTCCCCTCGGGGTTGAACTCGTTCCAGCCGGGCTGGAGGTCGGGGGTCGTGGGCGGAGCCCCGCCGCCTCCTCCGGCGCTCGCGGTCGCCCCTCCGGTCCCCCCTGCACCACCGGTGCCGCCTTCGGCGGGCACCTGACCTCCGCAGCCGAGGAGGACGACGACGGACCAAGAGAAGAGCGCGGCTCGAAGCATGTTTCATCCTACACCGGCGCGGCCGGCGACTCGACTACGGGCGACCGCCACGGGAGGATCCGGGCGGACGTCGATCGCAGCGGGCGGGCTGCGGGCGGTCCCGATGTCGGCATGTCGGAACACGGACACGCAGCCGGCACGGGCGATGCTTCCGGGCGCCCAACCTTCACGACCACCGCCAGGAAAGGCGTCCAAGCCTCTTGGAGGTGAAAGGTCCAAGGGCCGGCTTTCGTTGTCCATGGCTGCGACCTCGACGACGCCGGGGTGTCCGGATGGAGGAACCATGACCGCTGAACGTTCGCAGAAGGGTCGGTGGCTACGCGCCGCGGGGATCTGTGGGGTCGGGGTCCTCGCGAGCGCCGCGGGTCTCCACGGTCTCGCGGACGCCGCGCCGCCCGAGAAGGAAGAGGCGGCGCCGGTCCGCGCGTCCGCTTCTTCAGTGAGCTGCGGCAGGACCGCCCCGGGGCGAGGCGGCACACCCGTCGCCGACGCCGACCAGGGCTCCACGGTCGTGCTCACCCGCTGGGGAAAGCGGCGCGTCGCGTACGTCGCGCACGAGGATGACCGGGCGATGCACGCGATCGATCTGGACCTCGGGCGCGAAGTCGGCTTCACACCGCTCGACGGCGCCCCATCCAGCGTGCTCGCCCTCCCGGACGGCCGGCTCGTGGTCGCCCTCCGCGACAAGAACCGGGTCGAGGTCCTCGAGCCTGGGGCCTCCCCCTCCGACGCGCTCCTGCACAGGTGCTCGGTGCACGTCGCCGCGGAGCCCGTCGGCATGGCGCTCAGCCCCGACGGGAGCACGCTCGCCGTGACCAGCGGGTGGGGCCGCAAGCTCTCGGCGCTGGACGTCGCCTCGATGAGCATCCGGGCCGAGGTGCCCCTGCCCCGCGAGCCGCGCGCGGTCGTCATCGACGACGACGGGCAACGCGCCTTCGTCGCGCACGTGGTCGACGCGAAGCTCAGCGTCGTCGACCTACCGCAGGCGGCGTCCGCGGCCACCACGGCACGCACCGTGGACCTCGGGGTCACCAAGGAGCACAGGAAGCAGATGGGCTGCCAGGGCTTCGCGCTCGCGAAGAGCGTCGGGGCGGTCGCCAAAGACGGTGAGAGGTCTCCGCTGACGGGGAGGGCGCCGCCGCAAGATCCACAGCGCGCCGCGCCGAAGGACCCGACCCCGCCGGAGCGCACGCCGGAGCCCGCGGCCCCTCCTCCGCCCGGCCGCGAGGTGAGCGGGCGCGTCTTCGCGCCGATGATCGCGGCCGATCCGGGCGATCCGGGGTCGCGGAGCGGCGGCTACGGCTCGGCCGACCGCGGACCGGCCGAGCGACCCATCGTCAGCGTCATCGACGCCGGCGCCGAGCGGGCGATCACGCGCAAGGCGGCCGGCGACGCCCTCGTCAGCCAGGACGCCTGCCTGCTCCCGCGGGCGGCGGTGTTCGACGCGCCCAGCCAGTCGCTGCTGGTCGCGTGCCTCGGCTCGGACGCGGTCGTCCGGCTGGACGCGCGCGCGGTGGATCCGTCGCGCCGAGAGCTCGCGCGCTTCCGGGTGGCGCGCGGGCCCACCGGCGTCGCGATCGATCCCGAGCTGAAGCACGCGATCGTGTTCTCCCAGTTCGCGAGCAAGCTCACCGTTGTGCCGATCGGGGGCGGCTCGCAGAAGGAGATCGACGTCGCGCTCCGAGCCTCGCGTGGGCCGGCGGCCGACGTGCAGCGCGGGCGCGTGCTCTTCCACGCGACCAACGACAAGCGCATCTCGGAGGACGGCCGCGCATGCGCGAGCTGTCACCCGGACGGGCGCGAGGACGCGATCACCTGGGCCACGCCGGAGGGCCCCCGGCAGACCATCATGCTCGCGGGCAGGCTCGGCGCCACGGCCCCTTTCGGGTGGAACGGCGACAAGAAGACCGTCAAGGAGCACGTCATCGACACCGTGTCCCGGCTCAAGGGCGCCGGCTTCACGCGCCCCGAGGACACGGCGGATCTCGACGCCCTCCTCGCCTACGTGACGACGATGCCGGCGCCCACGCAGAGCTCGCCCACGCCGGCGAGGCGCGAGCTCATCCGACGCGGCGAGGAGCTCTTCCGCGACGAGACCGCCGCGTGCGGGACTTGCCACGCGGCGGGCGGCAGCAACGGGCAGGCGTACCAGGTGAGCGGCGCCTCCCGCGCGGGGGAGGCCATCGACACGCCATCGCTGCGCGGCGTGGGCGGCACCGCCCCTTACTTCCACGACGGGCGGTTCGCGACGCTCGAGGACCTGCTCGCGTCCCCGGATCACTCGATGGGGCGGACGCTGCAGCTCACGCGCAAGGACCGGCTGGCGCTCGTCGCCTACCTGGAGGCGCTGTGAGGCTCGGCGCGCCCTCCGTCGCGGCGCTCGCCCTCCTGGCGGCCGCGTGCGGGGGCAGCACCTCCTCGGACCGCGGGGCCGCAGGCTCTCTGGACGTCGAGGTTCTCCCCGCCGACCCCGTCGCCTCCACGTTCGTGCGCGGCAGCGGCCTACCCCCGGTGAAGTCGGTGCCGTTCGCCCTCGGCGACCTGCCGACGTTCGTCCTGGAGGGCGCCGACGCGAAGAGCCGCGTGAGCGAGCGCGTGGCGCTCGACGTGCTCGTCAGCCGTGATGGAGGGAGCGCCACGGTCCGCGTCGCGCCCCAGCAGGGCCGCGTCTCGTGGCTCGCCTTCGATGGTCGGGGCGCCTGGGGGCGGACCGGGGTACGCGTCCGGTGCGGCGAGTGGGCGGCGGCGCGGCTCGAGGTGGAGCTCCTCGACATCGCGACCGACGGCGGCGCCACCTTCACCCGGGTGACCGGGATCTTCGACGATCACCGCTGTGAGGCGGTGGAGCGGTCGCGCGTCACGCTCAAGCCGCTGGCGCTGGTGCCCGGCTACCTCTTCGCGTTCCGGACCTGCGAGGAGGCGACCTGCACCTCGGGCACCCAACAGGTCACCTTGCTCACGCCCCCGATGGCGAACCTCGAGGTCGAGGGGAGCGGCGCGAGCCCTTCGGAGGCCGCCACCGGCTTCGGTCGAAGGACGATCCCGATCGTCCGTGGCGGGGCGGCGAGCATGACCGGCGTCGTGGACCAGGCGGTCTTTACGCCCATCTTCGGCCACCCGCCGGCGTGGTCGACAGGCGGCCCGATGCTCGTCGGCCTGGATCTGGTCAGCTCCACCTCGGAGGCCGAGCCGGTCGCCGTCGCGTTCTTCGGGCGCGTGACCAAGCCGCCCACGAGCACGGGCTCCGTCGACGACGTCGTCTTCGAGCACCCCATCCCGGAGGATTGAGGGTCGGGGCAGGGCGGGCGCGGCGCGCTCGCCCTCACATCCGCAAGAGCGCCTGCGCGACCCCCACGGAGAGGATCGCGGCGAACGAGACCAGCCCTACCGGGACGAACTGGCGGAACCCGAACACCAGCACGCGCCCCTCGGCGTCCCGCAGGTCGGCGCGCTCGGCGAGCGCCTGCGCGAGCGGGCCGGACGTCGCGGCGGTGAGGAAGAGCGAGCTCCCGGCGCACACCGAGAGCGCGAGGCCGACGTAGACCGCGTCGGGAGGTAGCTCCCGCGCGAGGACGTCGGCCACCTCGAGCAACGCCGCCATGCTCGGCCCGGCGGAGAAGAGGCCCGTGAGGACGGCGGCGAGCACGAGGAACACCACGAGGCGGACCGGCGCCGGCCCCGGGAGCGAGAGGAGGAGCTGCCCGGTCGCCTCGAACAGACCCGTCGCGCGCACGGTCCCGACCATGACGAAGAGCGCCAGGAGAAAGAGCACGCTCTCGGCGTCGACGCTCCGGCGGGCGATGCGCTCGCCCGCCGCGCCAGCCAGGGCGAGCGCGAGGGCGGCGCCCGTCCACGCCACCAGATCGGGCGTGACGCCCGAGCTCGCGGGGAGCGCCGTCCACGCGACGAGCATGCCGGCGAGGATGACGGCGGCCGGCACCGCGAGCCGCGGATCGATCTTCACGCCGCGGTGCATGGCTTGCGCGACACGGACGGTGACGCGCTTCGTGAGGTCGTCCCTCGGGAGGGACGCCGCTGGCGCGACGGCGAACCGCACGAGCACCAGGAGAATGAGGAGCGCGACCGCCGTCGAGGGGAGCGCCTGCGACAGGTAGTCGGCGAACGGCATCCGCCCCGCGCCGAGCAGGAGGATCGCCGGAAAGTCTCCGATGGGCGTGGCCGCCCCGCCGAGGTTGCAGGCGACCAGCATGAGGCCGAGCGCCCACGTCGTGTAGCGCTGCGTGGGGGCGAACAGCCGCAGGATGACCAACACCACGGGCAAGACGAGGAGCAGCGCGGTCAGGTTGTTCACGAGCGCGCTCACGACGTACATGGTGACCGCGACCACGAGGTAGAGGCGGCGGGGGTCTCCCCCGCTCACGCGCGCGATGGCGACCGCGACGCGCTGGAACACCCTCGCCTCGGCGAACACGCCCGAGAGCGCGCCGAGCGCGACCAGGATCACGAGCACGTCCCAGGGCACGGCGGCGAAGATGTCGCGGGCCGAGGGGCCGCCGAGCGCCGCGGACGCGAGGGAGGCGGCGCACGCGGCGACGATCACCGCGACGAGGCGGCGCCCGGGGAAGAACGCCTGCGAGACGATGGCGGCGACCAAGATCGCGGGCAGGAGCCAGCGGAGGATCGTCACGCCGGCGGCTCCGGAGGAAGGACGACCGAGAAGTCCTCGAGCCCGGTCTGCGCGAGGTAGCGCGGGTGCAGTCTCGGCCGGGCGCCGAGGAGGTTCCAGCCCACGAGGCTGCGGAACGACGCGCGGACGTCGGGCCCGACGAGCCGCAGGTACGCGGGGGACACGTTCGCGACGTGATCGTCGGCGCCGTAGACGAACGCCAGCAACGCGCTCCGCGCGCCCGCCCAGCTCGTCCACGCGCCGAGCGGGACGACCTCCATTCGGCCCGAGTAGTTCGCGGCCGTGCGCACCACGTCCTCCTCGATGCCGCCCCCGCCGGCGACGAGGCCCAGCGGCACCTCGAGCCGGGGCACGAGCAGGTCGAGCGCGTCGGCCTCGGTCCCGACGACGAGGACGCGGCGTGCGCCCCGGAGCGCGCCGAGGACGCCCTCCGGATCGAGCCGCTGGGTCTCCCCTCGCTCGAGCCAGGTCGACGCCACCGAGTCGAACACCGCGAACTGCCGGCCGATCGCGTCGCGGGCGAGCTCGACGCCCTCGGTCCCCAGCGCCCGCGCCACCTCCTCCACGAACACGCGCGCCGCGCTGGCCATCCCGAGCTCCGCCGCCGCGACGATGAAGCTCACGGAGAGGCTCTCCGGGAGCGCGGCCGTCATGTGCCCTCTCCCTCCGGCTCGTCGAGGCGATCGAGCACGCGCGCGAGGAGGGCGACGAGCGCTGCGTTCGCGAGCGCGTGGTGGGGCGGGCCGTCGATGAGGGCGTCGGCCATCGCCTCGACGTCGCGCTCGCGCTCGAGCACGGCGCGGAGAGGAGCGAGCGGGAGCGAGACGGGGAACGACGCGTCCTCTCCGTGCCGGAGGTGGGGAGGGAGCGGGAGCGAGACGGGCTGGTCTCCGCCGGCGGGCGCCGGCCTCGCGCCCACCCTCCGCGCGATCTCCGCGGCGACCGTGAGGAGCGCCCAGCTCGCGGCGCGGTGGTGCGCCGGACCGTCGCCGAGGATGCAGCGCGCGACGAACGCGGCGTCCTCGGCGTCCGGGATCACGAGCTCGAGGGCCTCTTCGAGCTTCGCCTGCGAGGACGCGGCGCTCAGCGCCGACAGCGAGTGGCGGTGGCGGTGACCCGGTCCACGGGGGGGCGGCGGCGTGTGCACCATGGTTGAAGGGGCGCCTCGCGCGAGGCTCGCCTCGAAGGAGTACAGGCCACAAAGTCCCGCGGCAAGCGCGCTCGCCCCCCCGCGGGCGCGCCCGCGGCCGCGCCTTCCGCGAGCTCGCGCCGCCGGGAACACTCGGCGACGGCCGCTGTCTAGCCCGGACATGCGCGAAGGAGCCACGCCCGCACGGGTCACGCCGAGCGCCGTCACGATCACCGTCCGCTGGGGCGCCTCGGTCCTGATGGCGAAGCGCGTCTCGCCGCCGAAGTCGATGGCGCTCACCGGCGGCATCGGCAAGCTGGAGCTCGGCCCGACGGGCCTCGTCCTCGTCGCCGGGCGTGACCGGCTCCCCGTCCCACCGGGGAAGCGCGTCCGCGCCGTCGTCGACGACGTCGAGATCGTCGTGGACGCGACCGAGGACAAGATCGCCGCGTGGGCCGTCGCGCCCGTCGTGGAGCGGCGCTACGCGGCGGCGGATCTCGGATCGCTCGCCCTCCACCTCGGGATCGCCGCGGCCGGCTTCGTCTGGCACGCGCCCCTCGCGCACGCCGAGACCGACCTCGGCTCGCTCCGAGGGCAGCTCGCCGGGAGCGAGGTCGCGCACCAGCGGGTCCTCGTGGGCGACGCCCCCTTGGAGATCGCGGGCGCGTCGGCGCCCGCGGGCGCCGCAGGCGAGGGGACCTCGGCGCGCGCCGCGCTGGGCCGGCCGGCGTCCGCGGAGGGCGGCGCGCGCCACCAGGCGCGACGCGGCGAGCAGGCCACCCTCGATCGCGACGCGATGCTCGAGCAGGCCAGCAGGTTCGGCATGGTCGGGCTGCTCGGAGAGGATCCGTCGCTCGAGGCCTCCCCCTGGGGCGACGCCGCGTTCTCCAGCGACGGCGTCCTGAGCGGGGCCGCGGCGGGCTTCCCGATGGGCTCGGACGAGGGCCTCGGCGGCCTCGCCTTGAGCGGCGTCGGCTACGGCGGCGGCATCTCCGGCGGCGGGGTGGGCCTCGGCTCCCTCGGCGGGATGACCGGCTCGCCCGGCTCCGAGCGCCTCACCGTGGGCACCATCGGCGGCACGTACGGGATGCAGGGCCACGCCGCGAAGGGGCAGAGCGTCCGGTGGCGCTGCGCCTGCGGCTCGGGCGTGTCCGGGCGCCTCCCGCCCGAGATCGTGCAGCGCATCGTGCGCCAGAACTTCGGCCGCTTCCGAGCGTGCTACACCGACTCGCTCCGGGGGCAGCCGGGCCTGAGCGAGCGCGTCTCGGTCCGCTTCGTCATCGGCCGCGACGGCTCGGTGGGCAGCGCGGTCGCTACGTCCGACACCGGTCAGACGTCCCTGGCCCAGTGCGTCACCCGCGCCTTCTACGGGCTCTCGTTTCCCCAGCCCGAGGGCGGCGTGGTCACCGTCACCTACCCGATCGTGTTCTCGCCGGTCGACGAGTAGCGCGAGCATCGCCAGGAATGCGCAACGTTTTCGCGTTCGAAGTTTCCGCTCCCCCGGAAACGCGCGGCTGTGGTAAGCACCGCCCCGTTCGCGAGGCACGCTGCGATGCCCAAGCACACCTACTGGCTGACCTACCTCCTCGATAAGTTCCCTGCCCTCAAGCAGAACGCGAAGAACCTCGGGGACGGCATCGTCTGCTCCACCGTCGCGCCGCCCTGCGCCAGCCACCCGGACTACAAGTCCACCGAGCCGGTCCTCACGAGCCTGCTCTACATGGCCATCCTGGTCCTCCTGGCGCTCGCGGTGCGGTCCAAGGTGACGAAGCTGAAGGAGGCCGTCCTCCCGAGCGAGAAGCTGACGCTCACGACCTTCTTCGAGGTCTTCGTCGGCTACTTCTACGGCATGGCCAAGGACATCATGGGTCCGGCCAACGCCAAGCGGTACTTCCCGCTGATCGGCGCCTCGGGCCTGTTCATCTTCTTTTCGAACTTCGCCGGGCTGATCCCCGGCGTCTCGTCGCCCACCTCCAGCTGGAACGTGACGCTGGGCTGCGCCCTCGTCGTGCTCATCACGTTCAACTACTACGGGCTGAAAGAGAACGGCTGGCACTACATCGCGCACTTCGCCGGCCCCAAGTGGTACTTGGCGCCGCTCATCTTCGCGATCGAGATCTTCTCGGTGCTCATCGTGCGCCCGCTGACGCTCAGCATCCGGCTCATGGTGAACATCGCGGTCGACCACCTCCTGGCCGCTCTCTTCCTCGGGCTCGTCACGCTGTTCGTGCCGCTCCCGATCCTGCTGCTCGGCGTCATCGTCTGTCTGGTGCAGACGATCGTCTTCTGCATGCTCACGGCGGTGTACATCGGTCTCGCGACCGAGAAGCACGAGGAAGCGCACTAAACTCAGCGGGGCGCGGGCCCCCTGCAAGACTTGTTGTCTTGCCCCTAAAACCGTTCTAGAGAGCGCGCGGAAAGTTCGTCGTCGCTCGGTTCCACAACTCTCTGTTTCCGACCCTGACGGGCGCGAAAAGGAGCGAAAGCAGGATGTCCCTCAAGAGCAAGCTCGTATCTCTCGCGGCGTTCGCTGCGGCCTTCATCGTCCCCGCGCTCGCGTTCGCGCAGCAGGCGGCCCCCGCCAACAAGTTCGACGCGACCGCCTACATCCCGCTCGGGGCCGGCCTCGCCATCGGCCTTGCGGCGCTCGGAGGGACGATGGGCCAGGGCCGCGCCACGGCGGCCGCGCTCGAGGGGATCTCGCGGAACCCCGGCGCCGCTGCCCGCATCCAGACCCCGATGATCCTGGGCCTGGCCCTCATCGAGTCACTCGTCCTGCTGGCGTTCGTCATCGCCTTCATCCTGCAGGGCAAGGTCCAGATCCAGTAGGCCCCTCGGGCGCGCACCCGCGCGCTCGCGACGGTCAGGTGGGCGCGCCCGGACTTTCGGGGCGCGCCCTTCCTTTTTTGCGGGCCGGCACCTCATTGATCGCTATCCTTTGGAGCACAAAGGGAGGCTTGGATGAGGCTCGACAGGCAGCTTATCGTGGGCAGCGTGGGGATGGCCGCCTTCGCCCTTTGGGCGTGTGGCGACGACACCGGGACCGGCGGGACCGGGGGAGCCGGCGGCGCCGCGACGTCCTCCACGTCGAAGACGGTCACGTCGGTGACCGCGACCGCGGTCACCGTGACGACGGGCCCCGACAACACGATCTACGTGGGTCGGGCCTGCGACAGCGACGCGTCCTGCGGGCCGATGGGGCGATGCATCCTGCCCGACGAGGACGACCCGCGGCTCGGCGGGGGTCCCGCCAACGGGTACTGCACCGTGAGCTGCACCGAGGATCTCGACTGCCCGGGGGGCGTCTCCTTCTGTCTCCTGGACGCCAACGACGAGGGCGAGTGCTTCCTCGGGTGCGAGCTCGGGCCCCCGCTCGAGTTCATCGACGACCCCCTCGACGAGGACAAGTGCCACGCCCGAGAGGATCTGCGCTGCACGGATCTCGGCGGCGGCACCGTGACCTGCCTCCCCGTGTGCGGGAGCGACGCGCAGTGCCCGGCCGGCCGCGTGTGTGATCCGCGGCTCGCCGTCTGCGTGGACACGCCGAGCACGGGGCTCCCGAACGGGTCCGTGTGTGATCCCATGGCGGATCCGCCGGACTGCGAGGGTGTCTGCGTCAACTTCTCGAGCGGCGAGACCATGTGCTCGAACCGCTGCGCCCTCGGCGGGGAGATCGACGGCTTCGACTGCGGTGGCCTGTCGAGCGGCGTCTGCGTCTTCCGCCCGTCGACGCACGGCGCCGGAGATCAGGGCTTCTGTTCGCCGGCTTGCTCGGTCCAGAGCGACTGCCAGAACCCGGACTGGTGGTGCTTCACGAACAACTTCGCCGCGAACGGCTTCTGCTTCGGCGCCGGGGACTGCCCCGGCGGGCAGGGTGACTGCACCAACGCCGAGGATATCTGCACGCAGACCATCTACGGGCCCAAGTGCCTCGATCCGCTGGTGCCCCTCGGCAGCGCGGGGACCGGTGGTGGCGGCGGCGGCGGCATGGGCGGCGCGGGCGGCGCGGGCGGCGCGC
>CAZBJI010000026.1:0-18976 GCA_964492175.1 uncultured Polyangiaceae bacterium
GCGCGGGGCCCGGGGGCGGCGCGGAGGGCGGCGGAGGGCAAACCGTCTGCGACGCGCGTGACCTCGTGATCAGCGAGGTCCGCACCCAGGGGTCGGCCGGGCTCGCCGACGATCTGATCGAGATCTACAACCCCTCGCCGACCCAGAGGTCGCTCGCCGGCTACACGATCTCGGCGAAGGCGCCGACGGGTCAGGAGACGACGCGCTTCACCGGCGGCACCGACGCCGCCTCGATCCCGGGATACGGGCACCTCCTCGTCGCGGGCAGCGCGTACGACGACGCAGCGGCGCCGGACAAGCAGCTCTCGAGCGGCGCCTCCTTCGGGAGCGAGGTCCTCTTCTTTCTGAACAAGGACGGCAGCCGGCTCGACGTCGCGTGCATCTGCACCAACGAGTGCTCGGGCGCTGGGTGGGCGGAGTGCGCCGGCGTCCTCCTCCCGAACCCCGCCAGCGCCGCGTTCGAGGACGTGAGCCTGCACCGACAGCCGGCGTGCCGAGACACCGACGAGCCATCGGACTTCTCCTCGGGACCGTCCAGCCCCCGGAACCTCGCGAGCCCCCCGACCCCTCCATGAAAGCCAAGCGGTCCACCGCGTGCCCCTGCTCGTCCGGCAGGCCCTTCTCCGCCTGCTGTCAGCCGCTGATCCGCGACGGCGTGGAGGCCACGACCGCCGAGGCCCTGATGCGCTCGCGCTACAGCGCCTTCGCGCTCGGCGAGGTGGAGCACCTCATTCGGACGCTCCACCCCGAGCACCCGGACGCCGCCCTCCCACACGACGCCCTCCGCGCCACCCTCAAGGGGGCATGCCGCGCCTACAAGTACACGGGGCTCTCGGTGCTCGAGCACCGGACGGAGGGCGAGCAGGCGACCGTCGTCTTCCGCGCCAAGGTCTTCGACCGCGGGCGGGACCTCTCCTTCACGGAAGCCTCCATGTTCGCGCGAACCGCCGAGGGCTGGCGGTACCTGTCCGGTGAAACCATCGACCGCGCGGGCGCGCCTCCGGCGTAACATCCGCCGATGCGCGCCGTCCGTTGTCACGAGCTCGTCGGTCCGTCGTCCCTCCGTGTCGACGAGGTGCCCGATCCTTCGGCGTCCGCGGGAGAGGTCGTCATCTCCGTCGCGGCGGCGGGCGTGAACTTCCCCGACCTCCTCGTCACGGAAGGCAAGTACCAGTTCAAGGCGCCGCTGCCGTTCATCCCCGGGGGAGAGGTCTCCGGGACCGTGGCCGAGGTCGGCGCGGGCGTGACCGATCTCTCGGTCGGAGACCGAGTCGCCGCGACGATGCTGTTCGGGGCCTTCGCCGAGCGGGCGTGCGTCCCCGCCGCGCTCGCCGTGAAGCTCCCCGACGCGGTTCCCTTCGACGTCGGCGCCGCCACGCTGCTCACGTACGGCACCACGATGCACGCGCTCGTGGATCGCGCCGGGCTGCGAGACGGCGAGACGCTGCTCGTGCTCGGCGCCGCTGGCGGGGTGGGCACCGCCGCCGTCCAGATCGGCAAGAGGCTCGGCGCAAAGGTCATCGCCGCCGCCTCCACGCCGGAGAAGCTCGAGTACTGCCGCGAGCAGGGGGCCGACCACGGCATCGACACGTCGAAAGAGGACCTCAAGGCCCGCGCGAAGGCGCTGAGCGGCGGGGGCGTGGACGTCGTCTACGATCCGGTAGGGGGCGCGCTCACCGAAGAGGCGCTCCGCGCGATGGCCTGGGGCGGGCGCCTCCTCGTCCTCGGCTTCGCCGCAGGCGACATCCCCAAGATCCCGACCAACCTGCTCCTCCTGAAGGGCTGCGCCGCCGTCGGTGTCTTCTGGGGCGCGTTCGCTCAGCGTGAGCCCGATCAGAACCGCCGACACCTCGAGCAGGTCCTCCGATGGGTCGGCGCGGGGGAGCTCACGCCCCACCTCGACGGCTCCTACCCATTCGACCGCGCCGCGGAGGCCCTCGCGCGGCTCCAGCGCCGCGAGGTACGAGGAAAGCTGATCCTCACTCCTTGAGGGCGCGGTGGCCTGCTGCTAGAACCGCCGGGTGACGTTACGAGAGGTTTTTACATGGTGACCGAGACAGCCGTCCAGACCCAGATCCAAGGCCTGATCCAGAAGCACCGCGTCGTCCTCTTCATGAAAGGCACGAAGCAGTTCCCGCAGTGCGGGTTCTCCGCGACCGTCGTCGGCATCTTGAAGGAGCTCCGGGTCCCCTTCGAGACGGCCAACGTCCTCGCCGATCCGGCCCTGCGCGAGGGCATCAAGACGTTCAGCGACTGGCCGACGATCCCGCAGCTCTACGTCGACGGGGAGTTCCTCGGGGGGTGCGACATCGTCCGGGAGATGCACGCGTCCGGGGAGCTCGCCAAGGCGCTCGGGGTGAAGGTCGAGCCGCCCAAGCCACCGGCGCTGAAGGTCTCCGAGGCGGCGGCGCGCGCGTTCAAGGCGGCGGAGGAGCCGGGAGAGGACAAGCTCCGACTCGAGATCGACGGCCAGTTCCGCGTGGACCTCTTCTTCGGGCCCCCGAAGCCCGGCGACCTCGCCGTCGTCGCTGGGGGGGTCACCTTCCTCCTGGACCCCGCCTCGGCCAAGCGCGCCGACGGAGTCTCCATCGACTACGTCGACGGACCGGAGGGCGCCGGGTTCAAGATCGACAACCCGAACGCGCCGCCCTCCGTCAAGCCCCTCTCGGCGCGCGAGCTCGCGACGCTGCTCGCCGGCGCCGAGACGGTGCACCTGGTCGACGTGCGGACGGCGAAGGAGCGGGCCACCGCGAAGATCGATGGCTCCGTCCTGCTCGACGGCGACGAGCAGGCGAAGCTCGAGGGCCTTCCGAAGGACTCGCTCCTGGTCTTCCAATGCCACCACGGCGTCCGGAGCCGCGCCGCCGCGGAGCACTTCCTCTCGAAGGGCTTCACCCGGGTCTTCAACCTCACCGGCGGCATCGACGCGTGGAGCCGTGAGGTCGACTCCAGCGTGCCGCGCTACTGAGCGTCGCCATGTGCTGCTTCTCGGGGAGCGTCCGGCACGTCGCGAGGACGCGCATCTTCGCTCGCGCCTTGGAGGGCGGTCGCCAGGCGCTCGCCTACTCGATGAGGTTCGCGGCGGACGC
The DNA here is from genome assembly GCA_964492175.1 of uncultured Polyangiaceae bacterium. Lineage (GTDB taxonomy): Bacteria > Myxococcota_A > Polyangia > Polyangiales > Polyangiaceae > Xiheicaenibacterium. The sequence continues at coordinate 3,090 of CAZBJI010000026.1, forward strand.
GGACCTGGCGATGATCCTCCCGCTGCCAACGCCGCCGCGCTCACCGGAGGACGCGGTCACGTTCGTCGACCTCTCGGGGTATCCGACGCTGTTCGAGGACATGCTCGCGGGCTTCCCGTTGTCGGGCGCGCTGAGCCTCTCGCGCTCCTTCGCGCCCCAGCCGGCGCTCGTGGTGCACCGCGTCGGCGCCTTCGACGCCTCCTTCGTGCCCCACCCGTCGGACTTCGTCCGCCTCGACCCGAGGTTCCGCCTCCCGGAGACGTTGGTCGACGCCATCCCGCGCTACGCGGACTTCGGCTTCGCCGTCTTCAAGCTCCACGCCTCGGCCACCGTCATCGACGCGCACCCGATGGCGCTCGAGCTCCCGCGACGCGACGCGGGGACCCTCTTCTTCCCGACGGTGCACGTGCACGACGGAGAGGTGCGGCCCACCGCTCACTTCGATCACGAGCTCTTCGCGCAGTTCGCGGGCCCGCCGCCCAAGAGCTTCGGCAGCGGCGGGCTGCCGGCGTCGGCGCACGTGGACATCGCGAAGGCGAGGGGCCTGGTCGACGCCAAGCTCGAGATCTCGATGTGCGCCGTCCAGGGAGAGCACCCGAACGACGACGTGACGCTCTCCGCCTGAGCCGGCGCGCCTACCGGATCTTGCCGGAGACGAACGCGTCGAGCACGGCCATGGACGTGTGGAGCTTGTTCTCGGCCTGGTCGAAGATCATCGACTGCGCCGAGTCCGCGACCTCGTCCGTCACCTCTTCCCCGCGGTGGGCCGGGAGGCAGTGCAGGAAGATCGCCCGCGGCGCCGCCCGCGCCATGAGCGCGGCGTTCACCTGGTAGGGCGAGAGGATCTCCTGGCGCTGCGCGCGCTCCTCGTCGGGGTCTCCCATGCTCAGCCACGTGTCCGTGTACACGGCGTCCGCACCGCTCACCGCCGCCTGGACGTCGTCGGTCTCCTCGATGCGCGAGCCGGTCGCCTCCGCGAGCCTCCGCGCGTCGGAGAGGATCCGCGGATCTGCCGCGTAGCGCGCGGGCGTCGCGACGCGCACGTGCGCCCCGGCGAGCGCGCAGGCCTCCACGAGGCTGTGCACGACGTTGTTGCCCGCGCCCACGTACGCGACCAGGAGCCCCTCGAGCCTGCCGAAGCGCTCTCGGAGGGTCATCAGGTCCGCGAGCGCCTGGCACGGGTGATGGCCATCGGTGAGCGCGTTGATCACCGGGATGGTCGCGGCCTCCGCGAAGCGCGCGATCTCCTCGTCGGCGTACGTCCGCGTGACGAACGCGGCGGAGTACCGGCTGATCACGCGGGCGGTGTCCGCGATCGTCTCGCCGCGGCCCATCTGCAGATCGCTCGGGCCCACCGTGAGCGGGAGGCCCCCCAGCCGGTGAATGGCGGTCTCGAAGGAGATCCGCGTGCGCGTGGAGGGCTTGTTGAAATAGAGAGTCACCGACCGGCCGCGCAAGAGCTCGGGCGAGCGACGAGGCTCGGCCTTGTACGCGAGCGACAGGTCCAGCAGGAGCGCGAGGTCCGCGGCGGACAGGTCCCCGACGCGGAGGAAGCTCTTGGTCACCGGCGCATGGTAGTCGCCGGCTGCCTCGACCTCAACGTGGCCTGCACCAGCGCGTCCTCGCCGAACTTCGCCCGCACCTCCGCCAGGGTCTCCTCGAGCTTGGTCCGCTTGCCCTGCGTCGGGTCGGGGAACAGCGACGCCTGCCCGCCGCCGGCGCGCACGAGCTCCTTGGCCGCCACGCCGACCAGGCGGTACGCGCGCACCTCGAGCGGGACGCGGTCGAGGAGCGCGCGCGCGGCCTCGTAGATGCTGGTGGTGTCGCAGACCGCCTCCGGCAGCGTGACGTGGCGTGTGATCCGGGTGAAGTCGCTGTCCGTGAGCTTCAGCACCACGGTCCGCGCGCGGAGCTGCTGCGTGGTCAGGCGGCGAGCCACCCGTGTCGCCTGCGCCAGCACGGCGCGCTCGAGCTCCTCCCGCGAGCGCAGATCCACCTCGAACGTCTCCTCGGCCCCGACGCTGACCGGGTCGCGACGCGGGACCACGGCGCGCTCGTCTCGCCCGCGCGCGAGCTCCTGGACCACACGGCCCCACGCGCCGAGCCGCTGCTCGATGTCGGATCGTCGCGCGCGGGCGAGGTCTCCGATCGTTCGAAAGCCGGCGCGCCGCAGCTCGTAGGACGCCTTTGGGCCGACGCCCCACATCCGCTCGATCGGGAGCGGATCGAGGAACGCGGCCTCGCTCCCCGCCTCCACCACGGTGAGCCCGTCCGGCTTCTCGAGGTCACTGGCGACCTTCGCGAGGAACTTGCTCGTGGCGACCCCTGCCGAAGCGGTGAGCGCCAGCTCCTCGCGGATCTCCGACCGCACGCGCCGCGCGATCCCCGGGGCGTCTCCGAAGAGGGCACGGCTGGCGGTGACGTCCACGAAGGCCTCGTCCAGGCTGAGCGGCTCCACCTCGGGTGAGTAGCGCCGGAGGATGGCCATCACCTGCGCGCTGACGTCAGCGTAGTGCGCCATCCGGGGCGGCACGACGACCGCGTCCGGGCAGAGCCGCAGCGCCGCCATCATCGGCATGGCCGACTTGGCGCCGAACCTCCGGGCCTCGTACGACGCGGTGCACACCACGGCCCGCGGCGATCGTCCCCCTACCACCACGGGACGTCCGCGCAGGGCCGGATCGTCGCGCTGCTCGATGGAGGCATAAACGCATCCATGTCCACGTGGAGGACCTGCCGGGACACGGCCTAGAGGTGTATCATGCGGCTGATCGAAACGGCATCGGCGCGCCACCTACGCCCGGGGCTGAGCCACCTCGTGCCGAAGGACCGGCCGCACCCCGCGTAACCCGCGGTTCTCAAACATCCTCAATCATCAGGGTCGAGCATGGTTCGTGCATGGTCGACCGGGCATCATCGGCGAGCGTCGTCGTCGCTTCATCACCAAGGAGACCGTCATGCGAAAGGCCCTGTTCCTGAGCACCATGCTCGCGTCCGTGCTCGTGGCCGGAGTGGCCACCGCGGATCGCAACGAGGAAGACCAGAAGAGCAGCACCCGCGGACAGCAGATCAAGGAGAAGGTGTTGGAGAAGCAGCGCGAGTCGCGCGCCTCCCGTGAGACGAGCACGGTTCGCCAGAACAAGGGCCTCGAGAACAAGGTGCAGAGGTCTCGACCGAAGGGCGAGATCTACGGCGACCAAGCGACGCGCTCCACCACGAAGACCCAGGCGACCGTCGCCTCGGGCCGCAACATGAGCGCGTCCAACTCGGTGAACACGCCCAAGGAGATCCAGGCGATGCTCTCCCGCATCAACCCGATGTACGGCGCCTACCGCACGTCCCAGGCGGCGGAGGGCACCGACTCCTACGGCGGAAGGTCCATGGTGCCGAACGGCAAGGTCGAGGGCCAGCGCAACATGAGCGCGACCGGCGCGGTCAACACGCCGTCCGAGATCCGGGCGATGCTGCGGATGATCAACCCCATGCACGGCGCCTACCGCACGTCCCAGGCGGCGGAGGGCACCGACTCGTACGGCGGCTCGGAGCCGTTCGCGACGGGCGCCATGAGCTCCGGCAAGTCCACGGTGCATTTCAAGAACGAGCGCGGCGAGCTCAAGGGCGGCGACAAGACCGGCGCCGTGAAGAACAGCAAGGTCCGGGAGACGGTCGACAGCGTCGTCAAGGCGAAGCTGGAGAAGGCGAAGAGCCGCTAGAATCGAGATTTCCAAGAAACCGGGAGCCGTCGGGGCATGTTGCCCCGGCGGTTCTTTTTTTTTCCCAAGCGTGCCCCAGCCCGAAACTTCCAGCCTCCGATGCACTAACCTTCCGAGCACGTCATGAAGGCCAGCGTTCTCGTCGTAGAGGACTCGACCGAGCAGAGGAACCACCTGAAGGGGCTCCTCGAGGCGCGAGGGTACGCGGTGGAGGCGGTCTCCACGGGCCTCGAGGCGCTCCGGGCGATCAAGACCGTCACGCCCGACGTGGTCATCCTGGACGTCGTCCTCGGCGACATGGACGGCCACAGCGTGTGCCGGTGGCTGCGCCTGACGGAGGCCACGAAGGACGCGGTCATCATCATGTTGACCGTGAAGGCGGAGGTGAAGGAGCGGGTCGAGGGGCTCCACGTCGGCGCCGACGACTACGTCGCCAAGCCGTACGACGGCGACGAGCTCGAGGCGAGGATCTACGCCGCCCTCCGATCTCGCTCCACGCGGACGGAGCTCCGCAAGCGGAACACCGAGCTCGAGTCGATGCTCACCCGCGCCGAGCAGATCGCCGCGACCGACAGCGTGACGGGCCTGGTGAACCGCCGCCGCTTCACGGACGTCCTGCGCCGGGAGTGGGCGACGGCGCGCCGCTACGGGCACGCGCTCTCGTGCGCCATGGTGGACGTGGACAACTTCAAGCAGGTCAACGACCAGCACGGGCACGGGGCCGGGGACGAGGCGCTCCGGAACGTCGCGAAGCTCATCCTGTCCAGCATCCGCGAGGTGGACCTCTGCGCGCGCTATGGCGGCGACGAGTTCGCGGTCCTGATGCCGCACACGCCGCTCGACAAGGCCAAGCTGGTGTTCGATCGGATCCGCGAGAAGCTCCAGAAGGCGCGGACGGGCTGGGGGCCCGGGGCCGCCGCGGTCAGCATCTCGGTGGGCATCGCCTCCACGGAGGACGCCGACCTCAAGTCCCCCGACGCGCTGGTGGAGGCGGCCGACGGGGCCCTCTACGAGGCCAAGCGGCAAGGGCGCGACCGCGTCATCGAGTCACGGCGCGGGTGACCCGCGGGCCGCCAGCCCGGGCGGCGCTCAGTCGGGCTCGATCCGGAAGACCGCGCCGCCGGTCATGTCGAGGACGTACAGCTCTCCGAAGAGGTCCTGCCCGAAGGAGCCGAACCCGTAGTCGCCGAGGAGAGACGACGTGTCGAGGTCCACGGAGTGATCGATGCCATTGGCGGCGAGCCCGTCGCCGCCAAGCTCGAAGGAGAGGATGCGCTTGCTGCAGATGTCGCCGTAGAAGTACCTGCCGCGGTGCCCGGTGAGCAGCGCGCCGCGGTAGACGTAGCCGCCCACCACGGCGCACCAGCCGTCGACGTGGAGGTGCGAGACGGCCGGGAACGTCAGGCCGTCGGGGACGCAGGGCAGGTTGTAGCAGAGGTCTCCCTCATACTGGTTCCACCCGAAGTTCTGGTGCGAAGCGCCGGCGCCGTGGACGCTCACCTCCTCCACCTGGTTCTGCCCTACGTCGCCGATGTAGAGGTCCCCGGTGCAGACGTCGAAGCTCGCGCGCCAGGGGTTCCGCAGCCCGATGTCCCAGACGAACGGGTCGGCGTTCGGCATGTTGCCCGGCGGCGGGGTGGGGAACGCGTCCACGTCGATCCGGAGCACCTTCCCGTATCGGTTCATCGGGTTCTGCGCGTCGCCCTCCGGATCCCCCGCGCCACCGCCGTCCCCGCGCACGTAGTAGAGGAGCCCGTCGGGGCCGAAGGTGATCGTCCCGCCGTAGTGCCACACGACCGTCTGATCGAGCGTCATGATCTCCCGAACGGGCGTGGGGTCGGCGACCATCGGATCCCCGGCGCTGCGCTGATACTCCGCGAGGACCGTCGTGGAGTCCGCGACGGTGCCGAGGCGCGTGTAGTGGACGTAGAAGAGCCCATTTCGCGCGTAGTCGGGGTGCATCACGAGGCCCAAGAACCCTCGGTCGTCGTCGCAGCAGGAGACGTCGGCGCTCACGTCCAGGAACGGCTCCGGGAGCAGCTGCCCGTCTTGGACGACGCGGACGATCCCCGTGCGGCCCCCGACGTAGAGACGCCCCGGATCCGCCGGGTCGGTGGCCATCACGATGGGCTGCTCGATGCCGGTCACGAAGGGCACGAGCGCGAGCGTCTCCATCCCTGCGGCCGGCGGCTCGCAGTGGAAGCCACCGGTCGTGGCCGAGGAGGAGGACGCGCTGTTGGCGCTCGAGCCGACCACCGAGGTCGAGGTCGCGCTCTGGGCGGTCTCGCCGGACGTCGTCCCCCCGCCGGCGCCGGAGTCGTCGCCGCACCCCCACGAGGCGAGCGCGCCGAGCGCGCAGACGACCGAATGGCTTCGCGAGATCATCGGAGGGACGAAGCGTATCATCCGGACCGGTGCGCTGGCTCGCCGTCTGGACTTGTCTCCCGCTGTTCGGCGGTTGCAGCGATCCGGGCGCGCCCGCGCCCCCCACGCCGGGCGTCGCGACGACGGTCACGTCGGCGCGCCCACGGGAGACCGCCGGGGATGATCCCGTCCTGGACGTGCTCGCCGACGATCCCGCGCTGCTCGCGGCGCGCGCGAGAGCGCGGGCCGAGATCGACGACGTGTTGAGGCGCCACGCTCGCTCGCCCCTGTCGGAGCTCGCGATCAAGGCGCCCATCACGGACGGCGTCCGCATCGAGCACGTCTGGCTGGCGGACGTACGCTACGAGGGGGGGACCTTCATCGGTCGCGTCGACAACCTCCCGACGCGCGTCACCACCGTGGCGGAGGGGCAGGAGCTGCGCGTCGAGAAGGCGAAGATCTCCGACTACATGTACGAAGAGGCCGGCAAGATCCACGGCAACCACACGCTGAGGGCGCTGCTCCCCCGCCTGCCGCCCGAGGACGCGGCCGCTTGGACGGAGAGGCTCGCTCCCCTCCCCGAAGCGAGCGCCGGATCGCGGCATTGATCTTCATCGAGCCCCACGATCCGGCCTCTTCAGCGCCCGTTCCAGAACTAGCGCTCGTGCGTGTCGTCCTCGATCACCTGGGTGATGTCCGGGGACCGAACGGGCAGGACGTCCGGGGGGCGCACGGTGAGCGTGGGCATCCAGTCGTCGAGGCCGAACGGTCCAAACACCGCGCGCCCGTCCGCGTTCAGCGGCTGGAGCTTCTGCAGGAGCTCGTTGCGGCGGAGGTAGACCTCCTCGCGTCGGCCCCCGTCGTGCTCCACCTTGAGCGACAGCTCGTGGTCGTTCGGGCTCCTCTCGACGATGGCGCGCACGATGGGGGCGAACGAGTCGACGAGCCGGACCACCAGCGGGAGCGCGAGCCCGTTCGGGAAGACGTCGGTGTCGTCGAGCGTCAGCGACAGCAGCTTGGTCTTCCGCTCCAGCATCGGCTCCGACTGCGCTCGCAGCGCCCGCCAGAGCCCGTCGAGCTTGGCGAGGTCCGGCTCACCGAGCGCGGACGGAAGCTGCGCTGCGTTCGCGTCGCCGGGGTGATCCACGTGGCCCGAGAGGGTGCCGGCCTCGGACCTGCGAAGGTGGAAGACGAGCGAGTCCTTCACGTCGAGCTTCTTGCGGAGCGAGATGCGCGCGAGGTCGTCTCGGAGCTCGAACGTGCCGATGTACCAGTCGTCCAGGTTCATCTGCTCCGCGGACACCTTCCCGCCGAAGAAGCTCTTCTTCACGCCGACCATCAGGTCCATCCCCGAGGCGAACTCGCTCACCTTGCGCGGGTGGGACCAGTCGCCGGCGGGATCGAGGGCCACCGTGCTCGTGACCCGCTGGGGGTGCGTCAGGAGGGCGCTGACGGCGTTCCGGCCCTCCTTGCCCTCGCTCAGCTCGAGAGAGATCTGCCAATCCGTGACGGGCATCTGCGCGTGCAGAAAGAAGGTCTCCAGGTGACCACGGGACTCGAGCGAGCGCCGCTCTCGATCAGCCGCCAGCTGCGCCGCCTCGGCTTCGGTCGCTTCGCGCGCGTTGCGGTGGTGCCTGTCGACGATCCGCTTGGCCGCTTCTTGCAGCTCCGAGGTGTAGTCGCGCGCGGTGTTGTACGCCTCGTCGTTGGTCGCGCGCTCGAGGGCTAGCATCAGGCGCTGATGCAGGCCCTTCATGGCCGTCAGGGTCTCGCCGCGAGCCCGCTCCGCCGCGGCCGCCGCCTGCGCTTGTCCCTTCGTCTCGGTCTCGCCCAGCACGACGTGCGAGGCCGCGGCCATGAACGCCTCGACCGTACCGAGGAAGTTGAAATCGAAGGGGAAACTGCTCGAGTCACCGTAGAGGAATCGCGGCACGCTCACCTCCCGAGGACGGCCAGGATCGTCCTTCGAAGCTCTGGCCGAGTCCAGCGTGGCAAGACCTCCTCACGATAGCGGGCAACCTCGACGTCGTCCAAATCCAGGGCGCCTCGCGTCAGCTCCCGCTTGGTCGCCGAGTACGCCTCACGGGGGTGACGCTCCAGGGCCTCGAGGCGCGCTCGACCGGCGCTGACGGGATCTTCGGCGATCTCGTCGACCAGACCGAGCTCGACGGCCTGGGCTGGCGAGAAGAGGTCGGCACCGAGCAGGACGCGGCGCTCCGTCCGCGGGCCGAGGCGCAGCCTCGCGAGGCGCAGGACGCGGGGCGGAAAGGAGAGCCCGATCGCGACCTCGTTCAGGCCGATGCGCGCCGTCGGCGTCGAGCACATGATCCGCACGTCGCACGTGAGCGCGAGGACGCAGCCGCCGGCGATCGCGTGGCCGTTGACGCACGCCACCGTAGGCCCGGGATGCTCGAAGAGCGCGACCACGAGATCGTCGAGAAGCCCCAAGAACCGCTCGAGGCCCGGCGGATCCAGCGACGCTAGCTCCTTCAGGTTGAGCCCCGCCGAGAAGGCGTCGCCTTCGCCGCGCAGCAGGATCGGTGCCCCTGCCGCGGCGCGCACGTCCGCGAGCGCCCGCGTCATGACCTCGGTCGAGAGCGCGTTCTTCCCCGCCCCCCTCAGGATGACATCCACCATCTCGGACCGCAGAGGGTCTCGCGGATGAGACGACGGCACAAGGCCGTAGTAACGCGCTCGGATGAGCCCTCGAACCCTGACCTACGCCGTCACCGGGCGGATCGCCCGGATCACCCTGAACAGGCCTCACCGAGGCAACGGGATCACGCTCGACATGCCGCGGGAGGTGGCCGAGTGCGTCGAGCGAGCCAACCTCGACCCCGCCGTGTCGGTGCTGCTCCTGAGCGGAGAAGGCAAGGGGTTCTGTGGCGGCTACGACCTCGTCGCGAGCGCCGAGGGGAACATGGCCGGGACCGCGGAGGTCGCGCACCCCGGCACCCCGCTCGATCCCGCGGTCATCGCGCAGAACCACGATCCGTCGAAGCCGTGGGATCCGATGGTCGACTACGCGATGATGAGCCGGAACGTTCGCGGGTTCATGAGCCTGTTCTTCAGCGACAAGCCAGTGGTCTGCAAGGTGCATGGCTTCTGCGTGGCGGGCGGCACGGACATGGCCCTCTGCTCGGACCTCTTGGTCGTAGAGGACGAGGCGAAGCTCGGGTACCCGCCCGCCCGCGTGTGGGGGGTGCCGACGACCGCGCTCTGGGCGCACCGGATCGGGGCCCAGCGCGCCAAGCGACTCCTCCTCACCGGCGACTGCCTGTCGGGTCGGGAGGCAGTGGCGTGGGGGCTGGCGATCGACAGCGCCCCGCTGGCGGAGCTCGACGCGAAGGTCGAGGCGCTCGTGGAGCGCATCGCGCGTGTCCCCGTGAACCAGCTCGTGATGCACAAGCTCCTCGTGAACCAGGCGCTCCTCTCCGCTGGCGTGCTCGCGTCCCAGACGCTCGGGACCGTGTTCGACGGGATCGCGAGGCACACGAAGGAGGGCTACGCGTTCCAGGAGCGGGCGGCCGAGGCCGGCTTCAAGGCCGCCGTCCGCGAGCGAGACGAGCCCTTCGGCGACGCCGGACGCTCGACGCACAAGGGGTGACCCGGCGCCGCCCCGGGTGACGCGGAGCGAGGGCCACACCGAGCCACTCGCGCCGAGGACGGTCAGTCGATCGTTCGAGACCCACCGCCGAGCGTTTGGCGATGGGAGCAGGGTGTGAAACATTGTGGAGGAATGGCTTCTTCGCCCTTGGACACGGCGGACCCGGACGACTCGGCCGAGCAGCCGGAGAGCCAGCCGTCGCCGCCCATGATCGAGGTAGGCGAGGCGTGGGAGCTGATGGAGGACGCGGGCGAAGCGAGCCAGGCGCCGGCCCAGGCGGACGAGCCCGAGAGCGAGAGCGGGAGAGCTCGATCCGGGGAGTCGATCGGTGAGGTGAGCGCCGGTGAGGTGCGCGGGCCGACCAGCGCCTCCTGCGCGGCGGACGCGAGCGAACCGAGCGACGCGGGCGATGCGCCTGACGAGACGGCGACGGGCCCTCGCCGAACCGCGTCGGACACCAACATCCACACGCGCCGGACGATGCCGCCGCCGGTAGGGATCGAGGGTCTCGCGCCGTCGGTCGCCGCCCAGAAGCTGAGGTCGCGCAAGAAGACGCTCGAGTTCGCGCCGCTGAAGCTGGTGGAGAGCCCCCCTGTCGCCGCCGCGTCGGTCGAGGCAGGGCCGCCCGCCGCGAGCGACGCCACCGCACGACCCACCCCCACGTCCTCCATCCCCGCGCCGGGCCCGCTCGTCCTCTCCGACGCCGCGATCGAGGTCCCTCGCTCGGCCGCCACGGGCTTCTCCGAGCCAGCCCCCCCGGCGCCGGCCGCGCGCAACGAACGCGCGCACGTCCCGATCGCCACGCCGCCAGCGCGTGCCGCCGTGATCCTCGATCGCGACAAGCTCATTCCCCCGCTCCCGGGCCCGCCCGCCGACTCGCCCGACGTCGTGGCCGCGGCGCTCGAGCCCCACCTCGCGTGGCTCGAGGAGTCCGGCAGGAAGGCGCTGTTCAAGCACCTGCTCCGCGGAGAGTACGGGGACGTCCTGCGCCTGCTCCGCGTGGAGCGGCAGCGCTCCCCTCGGATCGTGAACATCCCGAAGGCGATGGCGATCGTGGAGCAAGCCGAGTGCTCGCGGCTGCTCTTCGAGCTCGGGGCGACGAGCTCCGAGATCGTCGTCCTCTCTGGGCCGACGGGCTCGGAGGGATCGCCTCGTGAGACGCTGCTCCGACTCGCGCGGAGCCGGAGCACCCTCGGCGAGCTGCTCGCCTCGTCGCCCCTGCCGCGGATGAGGACGCTCGCGATCCTCCACGATCTCGCGGACGACGGCGCGATCACGCTGCGACAGGGGCAGCGTAGCAAGGCCGTCACCGGCTTCGGCAAGGGCGGCCTGACCGAGAACAGCAAGCGGCCGTCCGAGCCGGAGGAGAAGCGCCTGGCAGAGCCAGCAGAGCTCACGATCCCGCCCCGCCCCGTGGATCGCGAAGAAGTGCCCGGCGAAGAGCTCGACGAGCGCACCCCGCTCGTGCGCGCCGCGGTCGAGGAGGCCGAGGCCGATTGGTCCGAGGGGCTGGAGGTGCTCGCGCACGCGCGCGCGGAGGTGGCCGAACGCGCGAGCTCGAACCAGCCCGGGCCAGCGCCCGAGCTGGACGACGTAGACCGGGACCCCGACGAGGAGACAGACCCACAGCAAGCGGAGGCGGCGCCGGACTCGGACGAGCCGATCTCGCGCGCGTCGCTCCGCGTCGAGCTCGCTCCCGAGCTCGCGCGCCTGGAGGCGCTCGACGTGCTCCTCCGGACCAGCCTCAGACCGCCGCGGATCGAGCGAGGGTCGGGCGCGGGCCTCACCGAGGCGCCCGATGCGGCGGCGTCGGCGACGGCGACGGCGCCCCGGGCGGTCGAGGCCTCCCTGGCGCGAGCCCAGTGGATCACCCTCCCGGCAGCGCTCGCCGCCCTGATCGTGAGCACCATCGCCCTCGCGCTCCTCGTGCTCCGCGCGCCGTCGGAGCCCGCGAAGGTCTCGGGACCGAGCCCAGCCGCGCCTTCGGCGATCGCGCCGCCACCGGCGGCCGCCCCGACCCCGGTGCCGGCGCCCGCGCAGGCGTCCGCCGCGGCGCTCGCGACCGAGGCGGCCACCGTCACGCTGATCGTGGAGGTCAAGCCCGCGTACACCCGCTTCTACCTCGACGGCATGCTGATGGCGCACCCTGCCCGCGCCGTGCTCCCGCGGGACGGAGCCAAGCACGAGCTCAAGTTCGAGGCCGGAGGCTACAAGTCCGAGGTGCGCGAGTTCACCGCGACGCAGGACGCGACCTTCGTCATCACGCTCGACCCGAGGCCGCGCCGCGCCGTCGACGAGACGCCGTCCGCTATCGAGTGATCTCGACCACGACCTCGCTCTCCCGGTCGCCCGAGAGGATGCTGCGCGTCTCCTCGGAGCGGAGAGCCGGGCCCTTCGTCGCGAGCTCCGCGTAGGCCTGCGCGGAGATGCCATCCCCTCCGAACGGGACGCTCGTGACGAGCATCGCGATCGCCTCCACCAGCCCCTGCAGGCCGGGGAGACGGGACTGGGGGGTCCCGCCGTGTCGGGCCGCGTAGTAGACGGCCTCCGGCGTGAGCGGCGCGGTGATGACGAGGCGCTTCTCGGGGATGAACTCGACGACGGAGAGCGACCCCCAGCCGAGCGCCCCAGCGACCGCCACGAGCTGCTCGATCAGCTCGAACGGGTCGGTCGGCGCCGCCCCGAACGCGTCGCGCAGCGGCGCGCTCTCGTAGAGGTGCGCGATGAGGTGGAACATCCCTGCGCGCGTCGCGTCCTTGGCGAGGTCCAAGAACAGCGGGCCGAGCCGGCCCCCCGCGGCGCGACCGCCGGCGGAGGAGCGCTTCTCCATCAGGTGGAGCGTGTCGAACGTGAGCTGCGCTCGGTAGCTGGCGGGGAGGAGCGCGAACCGCACCTCCGAGATCCGGATCATCCCCCGATCGCTCGCCACGCACGAGGCGAGCAGATCGCGCGTGGTGGCGGCCACCGGGACCGGCTCCTGATCGGCGGACGCGTCGGGTCCGAGGAGCTGCTCGGCGTCCAGGCGGGACAGCCCCTCGCCCGGCTGGAACGTGAGCGGACGGCGCGTGAGCGTGAAGAGGCAGACGCCGTCGCCGCGCGCGACGCACTTGGTCTCGTCCGCCTCGAACGAGCCCCAGTCCGACGGGTACGCGAGGGACGCGGCCGCCGCCGCGAACCCTGACGCGAAGGCGTCCGCGAGGTGGCGCATGCGCGCCCGCTCCCCGTAGCGCTCGCGAAAGCCCGCGCCGAAGAGCAGGTCTGATCCCACCATCTCACCCCCGGTGGCGGAGATGTCGAACCGGATCTGTCCGAGGCCGAGCGTCGCGAAGAGCTCCGTCGCCAGGTCGATGATCTCGCGGTCACCCTCGATGCCGAGCCGTCTCGTGATGGCGCCAATGAGGGCGAAGCTCGCGTCGAACGCGGCCTGCCGACGCACCGCCCAACCCTCGGTGCCCAGGGCGTCCCAGACGGCCTGCTCGAGCAGGACACACTCGTGGTGGGTCGCCCCGATGACGAGCTGATCGCTCACGGCGAGGAGGCCCGCGGCCGGTACGGGCCTGAGGATCGTGCCCAGGTTCATCATGCGCGGTCGACCTCGGCGGCGGCGCCGTGGACCGCGCCCAGGATGTCCTCGGCGGCGCTCTCCACGAGGAGCAGCGCGTCGTGCGTGAGCTGATCGGGGTTGGCGATCGCGTCGAGGCCGAGGCCCGTCCGCAGGGCGAGGCGGGTGCGGACGATGTGCGCGTCGAGGCAGCTCTCCTCGAGGTGGCGAACGACCTGCCGGACGCGGTCTCCGACGAGGTGGCGTGGCGCGTGCGTGTCGGGACCGTCGTCGCCGCCCTCGAAGTCGAGCTGCGGGGGCGCGTCCACGAAGCCAGGCGCGGTCGGCTTCGCGTGCGACAGCACGGTGACGCCGCTGTCGTCTTGGGGATAAGGCAGCTCGTGCTCCAGCGTCTTGACGAGCTGCCGGGCCGCCATCCGCGCGTACCCGAGCGGCGCGTCTCGCTCGAAGCAGAACGCGACGCCGAAGGCGCGGACGCGGTGGACGAACACGAGCCGACCTTGCGTCTCGAGGGTGAGCGTCGGTGGCTCGGCGCGGATCTGCGGCGCCCCGTCCAGGATGCCGAAGGCCTGCTCCGCCGCCGCGTAGACCTCCCGCATGCCGGTCGCGATCCGCGGCGGCTTGAGATCCACGCCGGGCCGGACCCAGGACGCGTACGCGTGCGAGACCGAGAGGAAGAAGACGACGATGGCCTCCAGGTGGTCGACGCCCAGCGCCAGCCCGTCGAGCACCATCGCGCTCTCGGCCTCCATCGTGGGGGAGTCTTCCATCATGGGTCGCCTCGGTCCGGCGCGCGGCTGGCGCGAGCCGCCCCCGGTCCGAGGACCGCGCCGCCGAGGACGCTGGTCGCGAGCGCCGCGGCGAAGGTCGCGCGGATCAGCTCCACGTCCTTGGCGCCGAAGGGCTCCCTGCGCGAGACGGCGACCACGTAGGCCCTGCGGGCGGCCGAGAAGCCGATCAGCTGCAAGACGGGGCCATCCCCGACGTGCCCTTCGAAGTCGGGCGAGAGCGTCCCGGGAGAGGCCAGCGCCAGCTTCTTCATCGCGCTCGCCACGCTGCCGGTGGCGGCGAAGAGCGACTCCGTCTCCCCCAGATCCCCGACGCCCGTCCCGACGAGCGGCAACCCCTCGTCATCGACGACGAGCGCGCGGCTCACGTCCTGGCTGCCGCGGACCCACTCCAGCAGGAGGGAGAGCTTTGGTACCAGGCTCGCGACGGCCGTGGTGTCCGGGGCGTCGGGCAGCGTCCGCTTGGCCACGCGCGGCGGCTGCGCGACGGCCACCGCGGCCGGCGGCGCGCCCGCGGAGGCCGCCTCCGCGCCGAAGGCGATGAGCGGCACGCCCTCGAAGGCTGCGACAGGCTCGGCGGCAGGCGGCTTGGGCGAGAGCGCCTCGGCCGTGACCAGCGCGTCGCGGAGGTCAAACGAGGAGCGGGATCGGCGTGTCATCTTCAGCCGGGGCCTTCTGCGGAGCCAAGCGGTCGAGCACGTCGGTCGCGAGCTGATCGAACCGGCGCGAGAGCGGAGGGGGCTTCTTCTGCATCAGCACGAGCGGGGCGCCGCGGAGCGAGGCTTCGAGGAACATCTCGTCTCGTGGGATGATCGCGTCCATGACGACCCCTGCCGGGAACTTCGTCCAGAGCGTCTCGGCGACGTCCAGGGACGCGGGCACCTTGCGATCGAACATGGAGAGGACGAAGCCGAGCAGCTCGAGCTTCGGGTTCTTCGTGGCGCGGATGCGATCCACGAGCGCGAGGATCTGCCCGACGCTCCGGAGGGCCAGCGGCTCGGCCTGGAGCGGCGAGAGCACGTGCGTCGCGTTCTCCATGGCGCGCGTGGTGACCTTGCCGAGCCCGGCCGGGCAGTCGATGAGGACGATGTCGAAGCCCTGAGCCTTCGCCGCGTCGAGGATGCCGGCGATGGCGTTGCCCCGCGTGAGCGCGTCCTCGAAGCCAGCCACCGTGGTGGGATCGACCCGGCCGACGGAGAGGACCGAGAGGTTCGCGTCCCGCGTGCGCTGCACGACGCTCTCGAACTGCTCGCTCTGCGTGAGCATCTCCGCGATCCCAGGCCGAGCGCGGTCCGCGAGCCCCAGGCTGAGGCCGAGGCTGCCCTGGGCGTCGAACTCGGTGAGCAGCGTCTTGGCGCCGGCGCGGCCGAGCGCGAGGCCGAGATTCAGCGCGACGGTGGTCTTCCCTACCCCACCTTTTTGGCTGGAGACCGCGACGACGTTCATGGGTGACCACGCAGGGTACACCCCTCCCCCGGGAAGGGGAGCCCTTTGCTCGGGCCCTCGGGAGGGAGGGCGAGGCGTGAGCGCCCGTCAGGTGTGCCCCGTCGGGAGCGTCGGGTTCGGGGGTTGACACGCTCGGGCCCCTCGGGCCATGTTCGCCGGCCTACCTGGTGAGGTAGCCAAGTGGTTAGGCAACGGTTTGCAAAACCGTTATACGCGGGTTCGAATCCCGTCCTCACCTCCGAGCCGCGGGCTCGTCGGTTCGCCCGGAATCTCGGCCCTACGCTCCTCGCGTTCCGCTCGGACCTTTGCGGGGCGAATCCCCTCCTCACCTCCGAGCCGCGGGCTCGTCGGTTCGCCCGGAATCTCGGCCCTACGCTCCTCGCGTTCCGCTCGGACCTTTGCGGGGC
>CAZBJI010000026.1:19076-61816 GCA_964492175.1 uncultured Polyangiaceae bacterium
CGGCTCGCCCGGAATCTCGGCCCTACGCTCCTCGCGTTCCGCTCGGACCTTTGCGTGGCGAATCCCCTCCTCACCTCCGAGCCGCGGGGCCTGCGGCTCCGAGCCGCGGGCTCGTCGCCGGGGCCTTGACAGCATTTCGTCCGTGATTAATCCCGATTTTGGGCTCACGGTCATCGCCCCGCCGCGGCGGCGGTCGCTGCCTCGGCGGGCATGCAGAGCGCGTGCGCGCACCGCGAGCTCGTAACCATCGACGATCGCCACCGGTCCCCCGAGTCCTCCCTATCGACACGGGGGCCGCACAGGGAGGACTGCATGCTGAACCAAGACGACCTCTGGTGGATGGAGGAGCCGCTCCTCGACGACCCCTCCGACCTGCTCCGGATGATGCCGGAGATCCGAAACCGATTGGCCCCCGAGCGACGCGACGACGAGCTCGGCCTCCGCTCTCTCCTCGAGCACCCCGAGGCGCTGGCGACGAGACGCTGGGCTGCGCCGCCCTCTCCCAGGCCACGCGGCCCGCGTCGACAGGCGGCCGTGCTCCGCGCCGCCTAGCCCCACGGAGAGCAGCTCCCATGCAAACGACGACGCATCGCCGACAGCGACGAACCGCCAACCTCGCACCAAAGGAAATCGAGGCAGGAGCACGGAGAGGCGGCATCGGGAGGTTCCTCCCATCCCCCTCGCCTCGTCGCGGGGCTGGGAGGAACCGATCGAAATCTGTGGGGCGAGGTACTGGGGGGCCGCGATGAGCATCCAGGCGACCTCCGCGGAAGGCTTCCAGTCGCTCCTCCGCTTGTCGCGCTCCAGCATCGCGAACCCGCCCTGGTTCGCGGCGCCGGTGGACGCGGCGGAGGACGACGTCTCCCTCACGGTGGTGTTCCACGTGCCGGAGACCGGCCACGGCCCCGTCCGCGTTCAAGCCAGCGAGCAGAGCGTGACCGTCGTAGGCGGCCCGCGGGCCGTGCGCTTGTGCGCGTTGCCCACGCCGATCCTGCCCGACGCGGTCGAGACGACGCGCGTCGGCGACCTGCTCCGCGTGCGCGCGCCCAAGAAGCGCCCAGCCGCAGAGTCGCGGGACGTCTCTGCCCCGACACCGCGGTGAGGGGAAGCCCGCGACCGAACCCACCCACACGACGACCATTCCGGGAGGTGCTCCACGTCGACGACGTGGAGCGCCGCCGGCGGCTCACGGAGTGAACAGCATGGCTCGACAGAACGACACCTCCTCGGGGCGACCCCAACGCGGGCTCGACTCCCTCCGCAGACGATCTCCCCACCGCGCGTGGTGGGGATCCTCTCGGCCCCCGCCTCAGCGCTCTCCGGCGCCTCGCCACCCCGTGGGGGGCACGCCCTCTGCGTCGGACTCGAGCCCCACGGGGACCCCGGGCGGCCGCGGAGGGACGAGGCCCGCCTCGAGGTAAGGAGGCGGGCGGATCGTCGAGCGCGCAGGCGGGAGCGACGAGCGGCGTGCGCCGCGCCGCACGTCCTCCATCGTGTGAGCGAGCGACCTGACCACCAGGTCGATGCGCCGCGGCTCCGCGGCGGCCTTGCGCGAGATCGCGTAGAGGGGCCGCGGCGTCACGACCTCCACCGGCAAGCGCACGAGCGCGCCCTCGCCGCGGTACTCCCGAGCCACCACGTCCGGAAGCAGCGCGAGGAGCTCGAAGGCCGCGCAGGCCTGCATGGCCACGTGGATCTGCTCGGCCACCATGCCGACCTTACGCGGTAGGTGCGGGGGCCAGTGGTCCGACACCGACTCGGCCGGTCCGACGAACGGGTACGCGAGCAAGTCGTCCAACGTGACGTCGATGCGCGTGGACAGCGGGTGCGTGTCGCCCGCGTACACGGAGAAGCCGAGCTCGCCCAGCTTGGTGATGCGGAGCTCCGGGCGCGCCTCGACCCGGTCGCTGATGGCGATGTCCAGCGCGCCGTCGAGGAGCATGCGCTCGGCCTGCGTAGGCTGCGTCGCTCGGACGTGCGGCACGATGCCGGGATACTCGTCGCGGAGCTTCCGGAACGCCGGAAGGACGAGCAAGGTAGCGTAGGGCCCGGGCGCCGACACGTGCACCGCGCCGGCGCCCTCCGTCGTCAGGATCTGGTCCAGCGCCGACTCCACGCTCCTCATGGCGGCGCGCGTCGCCCCGAGGAGGCGCTTGCCTGCGGTCGTGAGCTCGAGCTGGCGCCCCTCCCGCCCGAAGAGCTCCACGCCGAGGTCCTCCTCGAGCAGGCGCACCGACCGAGAGAGCGCGCTCGCGCTGATGTGCGCTTCCTTGGACGCGGTCGGCAGGTGCTCCGCCTCCGCCACTGCTCGAAAGGCGGGGAGCCAGTTCCAGATCTGGGCGGAGCGACGGGCGAGCTTCAACGCCCTGCACCGTGGCACCGCGCAAATCACGGGACAATTGGGCCACTCTTCGCCCACGGCGGTTCGTCAGGCGCCACCACAGCGCCCCACCTCGTCCCCCAACGCGAGGGCGGCTCCGAGGCCACGTCCGCCCAGGTGGACGGTGAAGGCCCTGCGGCGACATGGCCCCCCCACCCCGCCCCAAGGTGCGCGACCGTTCGACGCAGCAGCATGACCGTCGCGATCACTCGGATGGAGCGAGCGACGACGAGCCGATAGTTGGTTGGGGATGCAGCAGACGGCCTCCCTCCTCCTCGCCCTCCTCCTCCTCACCGCGTGCGCTCCGGAGAGCAGCCTCCCGGGAGCGGAGGAAGACGTCGAGTCCTCCGAGGAGAGCCGGGACCCGATCGTAGGCGGTCAAACGACCTCGGCGTTCCCAGCGGTGGGCGCGCTCACGCGGTACGGCTCCACGCACTGCACGGGGACGGTCATCGCGCCGCGCAAGGTGCTGACGGCGGGGCACTGCGTGAAGGGCGTCAGCGCGAGCTCGCTGAAGTTCGTCCTCGGCGACAAGGTGAGCGCCCCGAAGCACACGCTGTCGGTCGCGTCGGTGAAGGCCCACCCGAGCTACGACGACACGTCGCTCGCCAACGACATCGCCATCGTCACGCTCTCCTCGGACGCGCCGGTCGTCCCCGCGCCGGTCCTCTCCGCCATGGACGCGTCATGGGCCGGCAAGGAGCTCGTGTTCGTGGGCTACGGCGCCAGCAACGGCAACGCGCAGACGGGCTACGGCACGAAGCGCTACGTGCGCATGCCCGTCTCCACCGTCAGCGCCAAGACCTTCTCCTACGCCGTGTCGGGCAAGAACACGTGCAACGGAGACTCGGGCGGACCGGCGTTCGCGGAGGTCGGCGGGGTCGCTTACGTGGCCGGCGTGACGTCCTACGGCGACGCCAACTGCACGCAGTACGGGGTCGACACCCGCGTCGACGCGTTCAAGGACTTCCTCGGGCTGAACGCGCCCGATCCCTGCGCGGGCGAGACGTTCGCCGGCCGCTGCGACGGCAGCACCGTGGTCTGGTGCGAGAACCAGACGGTGAAGTCGACGAACTGCTCGTCCCAGAGCAAGGTGTGCGGCTTCTCGACCCAGAACCAGTACTTCGCCTGCATCGAGCCCGCTGCGGCCGACCCCTGCGGTGGCGAGACGTTCGCTGGGCGCTGCGAAGGCAACACGGTCATCTACTGCGAGAACCAGCAGGTCAAGACCGTCTCGTGCTCGAACCAGTGCGGGTTCAACGCCTCGCAGGGGTACTACGACTGCATGTGATGCGTGAGGACAGCGGCGTCGGTGACCGTGACGTCGACGCGCGCGTCGCCGCCGGTGGTGGGTAGCTCCGCGGCCAGCTGGAAGTGGTACACCACGGCGACCGCCACGGCGGGCGGGCGGTGCGTCAGGAGGGCTCGATCATAGAAGCCCCCGCCATAGCCCAGGCGGTGTCCGCGCCCGTCGACCAGGAGCGCCGGCACCACGATGACGTCGATCTCCGTCACGGCGGGGGCTTCGCCGGACGGCTCGCGGAAGCCCAGCCCACCGTCCTGCATCGTGGCCGGATCGCCCTCGCGAAAGCACATCGCGCGGTGCCTCGTCTGTCCCTCGCCGGCGCCCGCGTCGACCACCGACATCGACGGGTAGAGCACGCGCACGCCGCGCCCGCGTGCCCACACGTCGACGGGCCGCACGTCCACCTCGCGCCGCGCGAGCATCGGGTCGAAGAGGGCGATCGACCGCGCCCGCTGCACGGCGTCCAGCGTGAGCAGGCGGTTCACGATGCGCGAGGACCGCTCGGCCGCCGCCGGCTCCGGGAGCGCCCCTCGGACCGACCTTGCTCGCTTGCGCAGCTCCACCTTCGCGCGCCGGGCCATCTCGGCGACCGCGTCCGGGTCGAAGTCGTGCCCGTCCGTCACGGCGCGACCCTACCACGCGTCTACGCGCCCGTTTTGTGGTAAGGGCCACCTGAGTGAAAGTAGCCGCCGTCATCCCTGCGTACGACGCTGCGCGCACCATCCGGCGCGTGGTCGAGGACACCCGCGACGCCTTCGCGAGGATCGGGGAGGTCTACGTGGTGGACGACGGCTCCACCGACGGCACCGCCTCCGCGGCCCGCGCGGCCGGCGCCATCGTGGTCGCCCACGAGGTCAACCTCGGCAAGGGGAGGGCCCTGCGGACCGGCCTCGAGCGCGCGCGCGCCGACGGGCACGAGGCGGCGGTCACGCTCGACGCGGACGGCCAGCACCCCCCGGCCGAGGCGGCGCGCCTCGCGCAGCTCGACGTCGCGGCGGGCTCGCTCGTGCTCGGCATCCGGGACCTCAGGGGCGCCGGCGCGCCGCGCCCGAACCGCATCTCGAACGCCATCTCCAACGCGTTCCTCTCCATGTTCTCGCGGCGGCTCCTCTCGGACACGCAGTGCGGGCTCCGCCGCTACCCCCTCCCATCGGCCCTCTCGGTCGGCGGTCGAGACGACGGGTACGCCTTCGAGGCCGAGATCATCCTGCTCGCGATCGCGGCCGGGATCCCGATCGTCGAGGTCCCCGTCGACGTGATCTACCCGGAGGACCGCACCACACACTTCGACAGCGTGCGGGATCCGATGCGTGTCATCCGACGGGTGGTCGCCACGCTGGTCTCGACGCGCGGCATCACGCGCCGTCCGCTCGGGGCAGCGTCCCGAGGCTGAGCCGTGCTGAGGCGCCACCGCAAGAAGCTCATCGCGCTCGCCGTGCTCCTACTCCTGCCGCTGCTGATCCACGTCGGCATCGGCCTGGTGACGCGGATGTCCCCGCCCGCGGTGGCGGCGGTCGAGGGGGAGCGGAGCGAGCGCGACGGGGTGCGCCGCGTCGGGCGGGGCTACGCTCGAAAGCGAGGCGGCATCCTCGAGGTCCGCCTGGTCGGGACGCCGGAGGAGATCGGCCACCAGCACGCGCGCCTGCTCTACGAAGAGATGATCGCGTCGGAGGGACAGCTCTACACCTCGCTCGAGCAGATCGGGCCGTTCGCGCCGCTCCGGTGGATCATCTTCGACGTCGCGAGGGTGCTCCACCACGGGGCGGACCGGACGATGTCCGACGCGCGCCTTCGAGAGATCGCGAGCCAGGCCCGCGCGTTCACCCCCGACCCGTTCGAAGGCACGTTTCCGACGTACCAGCGCTTCGTCTACCTGAACTCGCTCTACGACATCGCCCTCGGGTTCGAGCACTCTCCCCTGCTCGGGTGCACGAGCTTCGCGGCGCGCGGAGAGGCCGTGGCCGGAGGCCACACCATCCTCGCGCGCAACTTCGACTTCGAAGCCGGCAGCGTGTACGACGAGAAGAAGGTCGTGTTCCTGGTGCGCGAGGACGGGAAGATTCCCTTCGCGTCGGTGGCTTGGCCCGGCCTCGTCGGGGTCCTGTCGGGGATGAACGCGCGGGGGCTCTCGATCGTGGTCCACGGGGGCCGCGCCCGGGACACCCGCGCCCTCGGCGAGCCGGTCGTGCAGACGACGCGCGCGATCCTCTCCGACGCTGCGACGGTCGACGGGGCGGTGGAGCTGCTCGGGTCCCGCGAGCCGATGGTCTCGCACATCTTGCTCCTCGCAGACGCCACGGGCGCCCTCGCCGTGGTGGAGCGCGCCCCGGGGGAGCCGCCCCACGTGCGCCGCGCCGAGGGCGCCGTGCTCCCGGTGACGAACCATTTCGAGGGGCCGCTCGCGGACGACCCGAAGAACCGGCGGGTGCGCGAGGTGACCTCGACGGTGCCGCGGCGGGAGCGCTTGGACGAGCTGCTCGGCGCGCGGAAGGCGCCCCTCGACCCCCTCGGCGCCATCTCGCTCCTCCGCGACCGGCGCGGCCCGGGTGACGTCGAGCTTCCCCTCGGGCACCGGAGCGCGCTCGACGCCCTCATCGCCACGCACGCGGTGGTCATGGACTCGACGGACAAGGTCTTGTGGGTCAGCGAGGGGCCGCACCTCCTCGGCCGGTTCGTGAAGTTCGATCTCACCGCGCTGCTGGCGGCCGATCACGAGCCCGTCCCCGACGAGGTGGTCACGCTCCCCGCCGATCCCGCGCTCGACGACGGGACCTACCGCCGGTGGCTGGAGAGCGGCTCGCCGCACCAGGGGGCCATGTGACCCGCCGACGACCACACGACGAGAGCGACGACGCCGAGAAGCACGCGCGCGAAGAGCTCGTGGGCCTCTACCAGGAGGTCGAGCGCAGGATGGCGGGGCACTCCTGCCCGGGCACGACCGAGTGCTGTCGCTTCGGGGTCACGGGGCGCGAGCCGTACGTCACGAGCGTCGAGCTCGCGCTGATCGATCGCGCGGTCGCGCGGGCCGGAGGGCGCACCCCCGCGAGCGCGCGCGGGGCGAGCAAGCTACGCGCGGCGCCCGCGTTGGCGGAGCGGAGGTGCCCGCTCCTCACGGACGCGGGCCGCTGTTCGGTCTACGAGTCCAGGCCGCTCGGCTGCCGGACCTTCTACTGCGACCGCAAGCAAACCGACCACCCGCTGTCTCAGGAGGAGCTGAACGCGTTCGTCAGGCGGCTCAAGGAGATCGCAGAGCGCCACAGTCCGGGGGGGGAGCGCGGCCGCCCCTTGACGCGCGCGCATCCCCCCGGTTGAAGACCTAGGACGTCACGCCCGTCCAAGGCTCGCCCATGCTCACACGACGAACCCGCCGCTCCACCCTCGTCGGGCTCGCTGGCCTGCTCGCCGCGGCGGCGGTGGCGCCGCGCGCCGCGCGCGCCGACGCGACGGACGACGCCCTCGCAGCGGTCACCAAGGCGCGCGCGGATCTCAAGACCCTCGTCGCCACGTTCCAGCAAACACGGCGCGTCGGACTGCTCGAGGAGGAGGTCAAGAGCAAGGGGGAGCTCACCGTGGTGGTCCCCGACCAGCTCCGGTGGGAGCTGTTCCCTCCGGACGACGTCGTCTACTGGGTCACGAGGTCGGGCGTCTACTATCGGAGTAAGGGCAAGACGGCCAAGGCTCCGCCCGGTCCGATGACGGCGATGTCCGCCGATCTGCTGCTGTTCGTCGGCGGGGACGTGACGAAGCTGAAGGCGCGGTACGATCTGAAGGCCAAGCAGGACGCCGACGGCAGCGTCACGATCGTTGCCTCACCCAAGGACGCCGACCTGAAGCGGGCGCTCTCGCGCCTCCAGCTCCGCACCAACAAGGAGCGATGGGGCGTCGACCTGATCGTGATCGAAGAGCCGAGCGGCGACGAGTCGACGATCACGTTCGACGCCAACAAGAAGAACGAGAAGGTCGACCCCGCGAAGATGAAGCCGCCTGCGTCGTAGCCCCTAAGCTAGGGCTGCTTCGTCCGCTTGCGGTGCTCTCCCCACGCGGCGAAGCCCGCGAGTTCATTCTTCGCCGTCATCACCGCGGAAGGCGGGTCCGTCTTCATGGCCTGCGCGGTCGCGTTCACCACCGCCGCCGGCGGTGTCCCGAGCGCGGCGACCGCCTCGTCTCCGGGCTCGCCCACGAGCTCGCTGAGCTTTCCTTGCGCGTGGAGGTGGACGATGTGCGTGAAGCCGCCGATGAACTCGTCCCCGGCGAAGACGAGCGGGAAGCTGCGCGCGTCCACCTTCCCGATGATCTTGAGCTGCTCCGCGAGCTCCACGACGTGGACGGCGCGATGGGGGACCGCTGCTTCCTTCAGCATGCGGAGCACCTGCTGACAGAAGAGGCACCCGGGGCGGGTGTACACGACGATGTTGCGCAAGACGAGATCAGTCTAGCGGCAACCCCGACGAACGCGCGACCCGATTGATGAGGTTGAAGAGACCGATCATCATCATGGCCTCGAGCACGCCGTGGTCGCCGAGGATCTTGCGCGCCTCGGCCACCGTCGCCGGGCTCGCCTGGACGTCGCGCGTCATCTCGTCGGCGAGCTGCAGGACGATGGACTCCTTGTCGGAAAAGAGCGACGACTTCCGATCCCCGCTGTTCAGCGCGGCGCGCTTGTCCCCGACGATGCCCACCTGCTCCGCGAGGCCGGCGTAGTAGCCACGACAGTAGTTGCAGTTGTTGATCTCCGAGACGCGGAGGAGCGCCAGCGTCTTGAGCTCGAGGCTGAGCGCCTGGCCCATGATGACGGGCCCGGCCAAGTCCATGAACGCGCCGACGAACGGGGGGATGTTCGCGAGGATCCTGAGGAGCGGCGGCACGTTCCCCATGATCTTCTCGATGGCTGCGAACTGCTCGAGCATGTCCGGACTGGCCTTGTCGTCCGTGATGAAAGGGAGCGTGGTGGGCATGTCTTCTCTCCTGTGGAGGCAGGCATCCTAGGGGAGGCGCGCCGCGCCGCTCAAGACCGAGCGCCGCAGTTGCGGGTTGGCTGCTTCATTTCGTACACCGCGTCTCAGAACCAACAAACACCTTGCGACGACGGCGGAACGGAGCGCGTAGCACACGGTCGTGTCTCAATTGCAACACGACGCGCCGCGTTCGGCGCGGTTTTCCCCGCACATTTCGTTGGCACGGTCCGCGCTACGGCGCCCCCTGGGCAACGGACCGATCGGCGCAGGGCAACGCCCGACCGCGATTCGTTTCCCCGTCTTGGAAGGGAGTGCGCATGAAGGCAGTCGGACGATTGAGGCGCCTGGGTGGGGCGATTCGGTACACCGTAGGAGCAGCGACCGCCATTGGCGCGTTCGCGTTCATGGTCGGCGACGTCGACGCGACGGGCGCGGGCGGCCCGAAGGCGAAGGGCACGTACGAGAAGGGCAAGCTCGAGGTCGAGCTGTACCGGGGCGCGGCGCAGCCGCTCGAGCTCGTCGTCATTCCGACTCCCAACGACTGTAACGGCCACATCGACCTGAAGATGGAGTGGGACGAAGAAGAAAACGAGGTGACGGTCAAGCTCAAGGGCAAGAACGTCCTCGAGCCCTACCCCGACGTCGACCGGACGGTAGGCGTCGACTTCAAGCCGAACCCCTGGTTCCCCGAGCCCGAGGACATCACCGACGGCCGCTACCAGCTCTGGATCGTCACGAACGGTCGCGCGCTCACCTTCTATTACGATCCGGGCACCCTCGATCTGATGGGCAGTGAGCTGGACTTCCCCGGCGGCCCGCCGCCCGGCATCCCGGTCCCCTTCCCCACCTTGCGCCTGTTCCCATCCCCGTTCTTCCAGCCCAAGGCGAACGGCGACCTCGACTACGAGTGGACGTTCCCGTACGACCAGGTCGTTCGCGGCGATCTACCGCACCTCTCCGAGTACTACCTCACGTTCCCGCCGCCGAACCTCTGCCAGGTCAACCCATTCCAGATCCACAACTCGCACCTCCGGCCCTACGGCTCGAAGCCGCTCCAGGCCGCCGAGGGGCCCTCTTTCGCGGAGTACCTGCGGGGTGGCCTCATCTTCGACATCACGGTCGAGCCGCCCGAGTACTTCACGGATCGCGCGATACAGACGGGCGTCGGATCGTACAGCCAGACGACCATGATCGGCGTCATCCCGAACGGGCAGACGCTCGACATCGACGCGGTCTTTGGCAACGTCGGGCCGCCCATCCGGCCATGGTCAGGCGCCGGGGAGTGCAACCTGAACGCCCAACCCTTCCACAAGCCCGACGCCAACTTCTGCCCCTGAGAGGAGGAGACCACCATGAAGATTCATCATCTGTTTGGTCTGGGCCTCCTCGCCAGCGCGACCCTCTCCGCGGCGTGCTCCACGGAGTCGAAGACGGAGATCGTCGGTGAGGCCGAGCAGGCCATGCACCAGACGAACACCGGCAGCTACAACATGCACCTGGAGGCGCGGGCGCGCTTCATGCCGCTCCCCGCGAGCGGCAACGCCGCCGCCGGCCGCGCCCTCTTCGGGCTCGACGCGACCGACGACAACCTCCCGGACCCGAGCGGCGCCCTCTTCGAGGGGTTCTCCGGGGCGGCCGGGCGAGCCATCACCAGCAACGGCCGCTCCTGCTTCAGCTGCCACCGCGGGCGCGCGGAGCAGTTCGGCCTCGCCGGACCGCTCCCTCTGTCGAGCCGTATCCCCTTGGACGACGTGCTCTTCACCGGGCAAGACGCCGACAGCCAGGGAGATCCCGACGGCCTCGCGAACCTCGACAACCTGGCCCTCGTGAAGTACCGCCCCGGCCGGTTCAACCTCCAGCGGCCCCAGAGCGATCCGTTCCGGAAGGTCTTCTTCTGGCGGAAGTCCATCAACCTGATGAACCTGGCGTTCACGCACGGCCTCCTGAACGACGGGCGCATGCGCGTCATGTTCGAGACCGACCGCGGCGCGGTCTTCTCGCACACGCAGGACACGGATGATCGCTTCGACGATCTGTTCTCGGAGCAGAACGGGAACGACCTCACCGCGTTCCAGTTCAGCGAGCTGATGGTGACCGACCCGGTCCTCCTCGCCCTGCGCGATCCGGACCACCCCATGCACCAAACGTTGCTCGACGATCCATTCTACACGGTCCCGATGACGACGAAGGCGCAGAAGCGCGGTTCGAAGGTGTTCAAGAAGAACTGCATGACGTGCCACAACACGCCGAACGTGTTCAACAACCTGGACAACGTCGAGGCCCTCGGCGCGGACGAGGCCACCCGGCCCGCGACGTTCCCGGCGTTCGGACCCAGCGTGGCGCGCACGTTCAACGTCGGCGTCTCGGAGCGCAACGCGCACGACCTCCGGTTCACCGTGCCGCTCGAGGGCGGCGGCTTCGAGACCGTGTTCATCCCGCTCGTCGCGCAGGACGGCACCGTGGTGAACTTCGAGGTCACCTTCGACATCGGGCTCGCCGCGACGACCTCACGCCTCGAGGACGTAGGGCGCTTCAAGGTCCCGCAGCTTCGCGAGGTGAAGAAGAACGCGCCGTACTTCCACGACAACTCTGCGATGACGCTGGCCGAGGTGGTCGACTACTTCAACAGCGATGCCTACAACGACTCGCCCGACGGGAGCCGGTTCCCCATCAGCCTGAACGCGCAGGAGCGGTCGGACCTGCTGGCCTTCCTCGACGTCCTGTAGGCGACGTCCCTCGCGCGCGACCCGGCGCCCCACGAGAGGGCGCCGGGCGGTCGCTTCAGCCCACGCTCGAGAGGCCGTGCTTCTTGATCCGGTAGATGAGCGTCTGGCGCGTCACCTTGAGGTAGCGGGCAGCGCGCGAGACGTTGCCGGCGAAGCGCTCGAGCGCGAGGCGGATGAGCTCCCGCTCGACCTCCTCGAGGCCAATGCCCTCCTCCGGCAAGATCAGCGAGAGGCCCCCCCGCCGCGTGGACGAAGGCGGGGGCGGAGCGTTGCTCGGGCGCCGGAAGTGCTCCTCCTCGATGTCCCCGTCGGTGCCGAGCAGGAGGATGCGCTCGATCTGGTTCCGCAGCTCGCGGACGTTGCCGGGCCACGCGTACTCGGTGATGTAGGCGCGCGCGCTCTCCGAGAGCGTGCGCGGCGCGAGGCCGTACTCTCGGCACATGGACTCGAGGAACGTCTGCGCGAGCACCAGCGCGTCCGAGCCCCGCTTGCGGAGCGGCGGGATGGTGACCGAGACGACGTTCAGGCGGTGGTAGAGGTCCTCTCGGAACGCGCCGCTCTTCACGCGGTCGGCGAGATCCATGTGCGACGCCGCGATGATCTGGGTATCGATGTGGATCGTGGTCCGCCCGCCGAGCCTCCGGATCCGCTTCTCCTCGATGGACGTGAGGAGCTTGGCCTGGAGGTCCACCGGGAGGCTCGCGATCTCGTCGAGGAAGAGCGTCCCCTGGTGCGCGGTCTCGAAGAGCCCCGCGCGCGACGTGCGGGCGTCGGTGAACGCGCCCCGCTCGTGCCCGAACAGCTCCGACTCGAGGAGCGTCCCGGGGATGGCGGCGCAGTTGATCTCGACGAACGCCTGGTTCCGGCGCGGCCCGCTGTAGTGGGTGCACTTGGCGACCAGGCCCTTGCCCGTCCCCGTCTCCCCGCGGAGCAAGATCGTGGGCGCGGCGCCGCGCGTGGTGCGCTCCGAGACGCGGCGGAGCGATTCGACGACCTGTCGCATCTCGGGCGAGTCCCCGACGAGCGAAGCCCACGACGAGCCCGACGCCTCACGCTGCTTGAGGTAGCGGAGCTGGACGTCGCCGCGGCGTGAGCCGAGGGCCCCCCCGACCGCCGCGAGCAGATCGTTCATGTCGCGGGTGGGCTCCTCCACGTACTCGAAGGCGTCCAGGTCGAACGCCTCCGCCGCGCCAGGAATCTGGGCGTCGCGCCCGGTCACCACCACGTTGACCCGCGGATCGCTCTCGCGGAGCCCTCGGATGAGGTCGGCTCCGCCGCCACGCGCGAGGGGGAGACAAGCGATCACGAGATCGGCACCGTCGGACGCGAACCGCGCGAGACACGCTTCCGGCTCGGCCAGCAGCTCCATCTGGTAGCCGCGCCCTTCGAGCCGCGCGCGCACCGTCTCCAAGAGCCTCGGATCCCCCCCGATGGCCAGGATCTGGTGGGCGCGTGTCACGTGCGCGGAGCGTCGCACATCGCTCGGGCTCGGAGAAGGTGCTCCGAGACCCCAGCGATCCCGCGTTCAGATCTTCTTCGGCGTGTACTTTCCACCCTTCGGGGGCGGCGGCTTCGGGCGCCACGGGGGCCGCGCCGACGCGGCAGGCGGCCCGCTCGCAGAGGCCGTGGGCGCCGCCGTCTCCGCGCCTGGCTCCGCAGCCTCGGCGGACTCCTGAGGGGCGGCGGAGGCAGCGGCGGGAGGCGCGCTCGAGGCGGTGCGAGCGGAGTCCACCGGAGCGGGAGGCTCGGCGGATGCCGGCTGGGTCGCCACCGCGCGCCCGCCGCGCGCGGGCGGGTCGGGGGTGGGAGGGCCGCGCCCGAGCAACCATCCGCCGACCCCGAAGAACACAGCCGCCGCGGGCACCGCCCAGAGCGCCGCGGAGAGCCTGCGCTTGCCCTGGGGTAGGACCGGCGTGGTCGAGACGCTCACCGGGCCCGCCACGCGCCCGGTCTCGCCGATGGCGCCGGGCGCGGAGTCGGCCCGGGGCGCGTGAGCAGCGAGCAGCTCCTCCGGGATGCCGGTCACGAGCGTCCCGAGCTCGTCGTTCTCGCGCATCCGTGTGGCCGGCTCGATGTCGATGTCGGGATCCGCGGTGGCGGCGATCGCCCGAGCGACGTCCTCACCTCCGCCGATGCGGGTGGGCGCGTCGGTGGGGTCGTCCGCCGCGCGCACCCGCGTCGCGGGCTCGGCGTCCGCGGCCCTGATCGGGACGAGGCGGTACTCCGCGACGCCCTCGCGGCGCACCGTCCGCGGATCATCGTCCTTGGCGTCACCCTTGACCGCAGGGATGGCGAGCGTGTCGTTGCGCCCCCGAGGCAGGTACACCTCCAGCGCGGCCATGAGCTCTCGCACCGACTGGTAGCGCTGAGCGGGATCCTTCTTCAGCGCACGCGCGAGGACGACGTCCACGGAGCGCGGGAGCTCGTTGCGGAGCGTCGTCGCCGGCACGTGGGGCTCCCGCGCCGCTGCGAGCCCCACCCCGAGCGCGTTCTCCGCCCGGAAGGGGACGAGGCCCGTGAGCATCTCGTAGAAGACGACGCCGAGCGACCAGACGTCGCTCCGGGCATCCGCGATCTTGGCCGTGCGGAAGAGCTCGGGCGCCATGTAGAGCGGCGAGCCGAACACCATCTTGGTGACCGTCACCGGCGCCTCGTCGCTGGAGCTCATCGTGAGCTTCGCGATGCCGAAATCCAGCACCTTGATGCTCCGCCTCTCGCCCTCTTGCGCGAGGAACAGGTTTCGCGGCTTGAGGTCCCGGTGGATGACGCCGAAGGAGTGGGCCTCCTCCACGGCATGACACGCCTGGGCGATGTACATCGCGGCCTCCTCGAGCGGGAGGGTTCCGCGCACCTCGATCTCCCGGGCGAGGTCGTGGCCGTCGAGCAGCTCCATGACGATGTAGGGGCGGTCGTCCTCGGCGGTGCCGAAATCGCGGATGCGCACCACGTGCTCGCTCTTGAGGCCGGACATCGCGCTCGCTTCGCGCCGGAACCGCGTGAGGATCTCGACGTCCTCCGAGTAGGCGCTGCGGAGGAGCTTGATGGCGACGCGCCTACCGTCGCGGTCGCGCCCCTCGAGGAGCTCCGCCATCCCGCCGCGCGTGATCGAGCGGACGACCTCGAAGTCGCCGACGCGGCGCCTGGATTCGCCCATTCTTCGAAATGCTACCCCGAAGCAAGCCGCAGGCACAGGTATCGCCGCGGGGCCCTCCCTGCCTGCCCCGGGGTCGCGGCCGGGCTGCACCAGGAGGCCTCGCAGGTTGGGCGTAGGGAACGACGCGCGTCAGCGCGGCGGACCGTGCCTGGGCCGGGGCCCGCCGCTCCCGCGCCGGCGGCGATGTTCGTCGAACTTCTCGCGTTGTTCGGGGGTGAGGACCTCCCGGATGCGCCCGTCGGTCTCATCTCGGAGAGCGTCCAGGTCCGTCCGGACGGGACCCACGATCAGCTCGTGCTTGGCCTCCGCCTCGGCCAGGATCGTACGGACGGCCTCCACCTGATCGTCGGTCAAGTCCAGGGCGCGGGTCAGCGCCGCGACCCGGAACTGCGTTCGCGGCTCCGCGCCCGGCCCCCCCATCCGAGCCCGCAGCTCGCGAAGCGTGTGGGCGCGCCCGAGGAAGCCGCCCGTCAGCCCGCCCAGCGCGAACATTCCGGCGAACGCCGCGATCAAGATCCAGCGGGACCTCACTCGGAGAGCCCCCAGGTGTCGACCACCGCGAGGTCGCCGTCGAGCTCGCGCTCGGCTTGTACGGCCAAGAAGAGCGCCGACGCAGCGGCGAGCGCCCCGAGCGCGAGCGCCGCGCGAGCGATCCGCAGGCGAGGCCGATGCGTTCGAGCTTCGGGCGGGAGCGCCGCCAGCACGGCGTCCACGATCGTCGGCGTCGGCTCGAGATCGCGCGTCGCCTCGGTCAGACCGCCGAGGTCGCCCCCCGCAGCTTCGAGGTCGGCGGGGAGGGACGCGAGCACCGCGTCGGTGAGGGCTGCGGCGGGCTCCAGCGAGGACGTCGCGGCCTCGAGGCGCCGGAGCTCCAGGTCCTGGGGATCGTCAGCCATGGGCCACTCTCCGATCGGGATCCGCCTCTCGGAGCGCCGCGCGCGCCCTGACGAGCCGCTGCTCGAGCGCGCCCTCGGAGCACTGCAGGACGTCCGCTGCTTCGCGCGCCGACAGGCCCTCGACCGCGACGAGCACCAGCGCCGCGCGGTCCGCGGGAGACAGCGACGCGAGCCTCGCGTCGAGCTCGCGGAGCGCGACCCGCGCCTCCGCGGTGACGAGGCCGTCGAAGCGTGGCTCGCGCTTCGTGTCATCCGCCACCGCGACCCGCTTTCTGAGAGCGTCGATGCAGGCGTTGGTGACGATGCGATAGAGCCACGTCTCCACCTTCGCGCGACCATCGTACTGCCCCTGGGCGAGGCCGCGGAACGCGCTCAAGTAGCCCTCCTGCAGGGCGTCCTCGGCGTCGCCGAGGTCGCCGAGGAGCCTGCACGCGAGGCGGTACAGCGGGGTGCGGGTGTGCTCCACGATCTGGCGGAAGGCCGCACGATCGCCCTCGGCGACGCGGGCGGCCACGAGGCGGAGCTCCACACTCAAGCCGCCATCCTACCTCGCCGGCGGACCGGAGCGGCCCTTGCGCGGGCCCGCCGTCTCGAGGTTCTTGGCGAACGTCTCACGCTGCGTCGCGTCGAGGACGGGCGTGATGGCCGCGGCGACCTCGACGAGCCGAGCGAGGTTCACCCTCGGATCTCGCTCCGGGAGCGCCGCCGAGGCGTCGAAGGTCGGCGTTTGGAACGCCTCCCACATCGCCTCCATCTCCTCGCGGCGGTCCTCCATCGCGGCGCGCTTCGACGCGCGGTCCTTCTTCTCCAGGCCCGCGTCGGAGAGCGCGGATCTCACGCGGTCGCGCTGGGCGTCCGTCAGCTCCACTCCACGCAAGAGATGGCCGAGCGGGCCCCTCAGGTGCTTGTCAGCCGTCCCGTCTGCCTTGGGCCCGCCCCGCTCTTGCGTGCGATCGTGCCCGTCGCGGTGCTCGCCCGCCTTCTCCTGCACCGCGGTCGCGAGAGCGACGCGCTGCGCAGGTGTGAGGAGCTGGTGGAGCTTCTGGAACGCGGCGGTGAAGGAGCTCCTCCGGGCGCTCGCCTCGGCGACCGTGGCGTCGAGCTCCTTGGCCAGGTTCTCCTTCACGACCTTTCCGGAGCGCACCTCGCGGGCCAGCGCGGCGGCGAACGCCCGCGGAGGTCCGCCCTCCGGCGGCTCCACCGACGCGACCAGACGATCGACCTCGGCCCGCTGCGTGTCGGACAGGTCGAGCTCGGCGAGCGCCTGCGCGACGAGCTCGAGAGGGCGGCGCCGCTCCTCGCCGCGCGGCTCGCGGTCCCGCGTCGCCGGGGCCTCGAGGGAGGCCTCCTCCGCCTCCAGGGTCGGCTCGTCCGCGGTCTCGGGTGCGGCGTGGCCGCAACCGGACAGGTGTATGATCAGGAGGCCGAGGGCGGATAGCGCGGCGGATGAGGTCTTGAGCATGCTTTCTCCTGCTCCTTCGGACGGTGCTCGGGGGGTGCGCCCTACGGAGTCGCCGCCGCTCGCCTCGGAATGGGGAGGAGGCTCGACACCTCACCCTGGGCAGCCGAGGACCGCGGTGGCGAAAGTCGCGCCGCAGCGCGCTCCCAGTCAGGCCTTGCCGACCCTCAGCGACCGGCGCCGGTCCGACGGAGAGCGCTCCCGGTCGGGGGCTTGCTCGGGGGCCGCATGGCGAGGTGACGCCCCTCGATGATCCCGCCGTCGGCGGTGACGCCCATCACGAGGCCCGGCTCCGTGAACAGCGCGACGATGGGCGCCTGCCAGCCCTCGTCGCGCCACATGAGATCCCAGCGGCCGATAGGTGGCTCGACCCTCCCCGTGGAGTGTGCCGTCCGGTGGTGCATCCAGATGCTGCCCGCGCTCGCGCACCAGCCTCGCCCGGAGACCTCGACCGACGCGGCCGAGAGGTCCGCCTTTCCGGTCACGACCTCGTGCCGGACGCCGGCGGGGTACGTCCAGACGACGGCGCCGCTCGCCCCGACCGCCAGCCCGACGTTCCCAGCCGGCTCCCCGTCCGCCGCGAGGAACGCCCGCACGAGCGGCGTCTCGATGCGCTCCACGCTCCACTCGAGCGGCCGATAGATGGCCGCGTAGCCGCCGCCGTCTCTCGCCCGCCCGATGACGAGCCACTTCGCGTCGGCGATGCGCGCGATGCTGGCGACGGTCGCGACCTCGGGGAGCGGGAGCGGCTTGAGCCAACGCTTCGAGACGAGGCAGCAGAGCTGCGGCGGCTCGTCGGGCTCGGACCCGACCAGGACGGCCAGATCCTCGAACGAGCCGGAGAAAAGATCGTAGCGCATGCCCGTCACGGCGAACTGGCGCACGTCGCGTGGCCCCTCGGGCGAGTAGAGCGCGAAGGTCGCGTCGTCCCCGCCGACGAGCCACTGCCCGGGCGCCACGCGCCGGACGAAGCGGATCTTCGTCGGGTCCTTCATCCCTGCGTGGGAGACGTCCTTCCACTGCGATCCGTTCCAGAACGCGAGGCCCTCGCTCGTGGCGGCCATGCAGCGCGCGTCCCCGTCGAAGGAGACGGCCCGGATGACCTTGCCCAGCGTCCCGGGGTGTCGCAGCGGCGTCCACGACCAGGCGACGAGCTGCGTCGTCTCCTCGCTGTCCTCGATCTGCGCGCGGCGCTTCGCGACGAGCGAGATGCGCTGCGGCTCGGCGCGGAGCCACGGCGCGATCATCATCGCCAGGGCGTCGCCCCGACCAGGCCGGATCTCGGTCTTGCCGGCGGTCCCCACGGCGAGCGCGTAGTCGATCGCCCTGCACGCCTCGGCGTTGGCGCGGATCTCGGGGGCGAGCCACGGTGACTCTCGGATGCTGCGGCGCTGGTTCGAGAGCGCCGCCATGAGCGCGTCCGAGGGCGACCGGACGTCGAAGTAGTCGGCGCCCGCGAGCACGAAGTAGATCACGGACGCCATGCTGAAGACGTCGGACCAGCCGCCGACGGCCTTCGCGTCCATGGTGGCGAGCTCGGGCGCCGCGTAGCCGAGCGTGCCCACGATGAAGCCGCCGAAGGTGGCTGCCATGCCCGCAGGCCGCGCGACCCCAAAGTCGGCGATCTTGAAGATCTCGTCCTCACCGAACCCGCAGCAGAGGACGTTGTCGGGCTTGATGTCGCGGTGGACGACGCCGACCTCGTGCACCGCGGAGAGACCTGCGCCGAGCGCCTCCACCAGGTTCGCCGCGCGCTGGGCGTCGAACGCGTGGCCCGTGGTCCTGACGGCGTGCATGACGCGCTGGCTGAGGGTCGTGCCCTCCACGCCGCCGTGCACGTACTCCACGACGAGCCACGGCACGCGCACCGAGACGCCGCGCGTGGTGAGCGGGTACGAGCCGGTGTCGATCAGCCGGACCACGAACGGGGTGGCCGGCACGCGCTCGTTGAGGCGCCCGAGCGCCACGGCCTCCTTCGTGACGATGAGCTCGGCGGTCTTCCCCCACTGCTGCACGAACCACGGCTTCAGGATCTTGACGACGACGCCGCACTCTCCCTCGGGAGCGACGCGCATCGCGTAGAAGGCGACGCCCATCGCTCCTTCGCCGACGCGGGAGAGGATCCTGTAGACGGTCCCCGGGGAGGTCTCGGACGAGATCTCGCACCCGAGGAGCAGCTCGAGGTCGTCGTCGCCCGAGGCGGTCACGCTCGAAGACACGTTCGAGCGCTCAGTCCGACTTGAGGCGCGCGGACGCCGTCTTGGTCTCTCCCGGCCCCACCTTCACCGAGACGGACTTCTTGCCGTGCTCGGCGTGGATGAACGTCACCGTGTGGGTCCCCGGGGAGACCTGGACGCCCATCTTCGGCGTCTCGCCGAGCGGCTTGCCGTCCAGCAGCACGCGGGAGGCGGGGATGGAGTTGATGTTCAGGAACCCGGTGCCCGACGCGGCCGCCGTGTCGCTCGTGGCCTCCGGCTTCGGCGCGGGCGCCGGCGCCACCGGATCCGGCTTGAGCGGATCGATCGGGCGCGGCTCGTTCGGGCGCGGCGCGGCGTCGTTGCTGGCGACCGCGGCCTCGGGCTCCTCCTTGCCGAGCTTCACCTCGATGGTCTTTTCGGCGACGCCGTCCGAAAAATCGAGGGGGGCGACGAAGTCGGGCAGGCCCCGCTTCTTGGCGACGAGCTTCCAGGTCCCGCTCTCGATGGGGACCTCCACGGGGCGCGGGAACGGCCCCTCGAGCAACTTCGGGCGCGAGGTGCTGTCCGCGCGTACGAGCTCGATGGTGGCGCCCTCCGTCTTCACGGTCACGAGGACGCGGCCCTTCGTCACCGCGAGGCGCGGCGCCCCGAGATCCACGGTCTCGCCCTCCTTGACCTCGATGCTCTTCTCCCAGGCCTTGTACCGCTCGCCCGTGAGCTTGATGTCGTGCTTGCCAGGCGTAAGATCCGTGAGCTTGGCGGGGAGCGTGCCGCGGTCGGCGCCGTCGACGAAGAGCCTCACGCCCGCCTGGTCGTTGGCGACGACCAGCGTCGCGGTCAGCGCCTCGATGGTCACGCTGAGCCGGGCGACCTTGCCCGCCTCGACGTCGGCGACGAGCGGCGGGCGGTCCGGATCGTCCGGGGTGATGACGCGGACGGAGTGACGGCCGACCTCCACGTTGGGCACGTTGCAAGGTGTGGAGTCGCACACCTTGCGTCCGTCGACGAACACCTCGGCGCGCGGCACCGAGACGCCGCGCGCGTCCTTGACCTCGATCTCGATCTCGCCGGGCCTGCGCATCAGGAAGAACGCGACGATCGCCACGATCGAGAGGAGCGCGGTCGCCGCGCCGGCCCCGAGGAGCCAGCGACGCGCGTCGCTCGCCGGCGCCGCCGCGTACGGCGGCAGGGCGGAGGGGAGCGCTGGGGAGAACGTCGGGAACGTCGCCGGGGCGAGGACCGGCTTCTTGAGCGCGAGCTCGGTCGCCGTGTGCGGGTTGCCCGAAGGCAGCCGAACGAAAGGCTGATCGCGGACGACCTCCGGGTTCGGCTCCATCGGCCGGGCGGGCTCGATCAGCGGGCGCGCCTGCGTGATGCTGGGGATGGGCGGCGGGGGCGGGAACCCGCCGTGCGCGGGCGTGCCCTGACGAAGCGTGCCGGTGCGCTCGGGCGGGGCGGACGCGACGTGACCGTTCGCCACGTGACCGTTCGACTGTGCCTCGAACGTGTCGAGGCGAACGGTGTCGGTGGTGGGCGGGCTGCTGTAGCCGTTCGTGCCCGGCCACCCGGGCGGAGCGGCGACGCCTTGCTGCGAAGGGAGCGACGGTCGCACGAGGCGCGGGCCGGAGTGGGGGCCGCTCGGCGGGCGGCTCGGCGGAGGAGGCGGCCGCGACGAGTCGAAGACGTGCGTGCTCTCTTCCTCGTCGTCCCAGTCGAGCGGCTCTGCCGCCGCGCGAGGCCGCGAGAGCTGCGAGGGCGCGCGCCGCTGGCCTTCCGGCGTCGTCATCGCGAAGTCCAACGCGTCGCCCGAGGGAGGTCCACCGTTGTCCCGCACGGTGTCGATGGGGAGCGCGCCCCCCTGCGGCGGGTAGCCACCGTTCACGCGCGTGATGGAGTCGACGATGCCCTCGCCAGGGATCGAGGAGCGCCGCGGTGGAGGATTCACCTGCGGGAGCAACGTCTTCGTGCGACCGGGCAGCGAAGGCGGAGCGGTGACCGGGGGCAGCGTCTTGAAGCTGCCCGCGGGCTGCGACGAGCTCCCGGCGAGACCTCGAAACACCGCCATCTCGGGGAGGTTGCCGCCCTCCACCGAGGGTGGAGACGACGGGGCACCGACCTTCCGTGGAGGTGGCGCAACTGGCGGCAGCTTGCGGTTCTGATCAGGGTCGAAGCTCTGGCCCATCGCTGCCGTCCTAACTGCCGGCGCCTCCTCCACGACGAGGTCGGAGGGATACACCTATTGTACCCTCACTCGGACCCTTCCGCGAGCACGACGAGCGCGACACGGCGACCGTTTCGACGACCTCGGCGAGGGGCCGCGCGCCGTACCCCGCGTGACACGTGAGCAGGGCCGGCCTCGGGCGCCAAGCAGGCCCGAGCCCGGACCGACGCCCTGCGCCCTGCGCCCGAGCGCTCCGAGGGCGCCCCGGGGGCGAACCGACGAGGCGCGCGGACGACCGCGGCGGTCGGACCGGTCGACCGCCCGCGCCTACTTGGGGCCCTTGAGCGGGCCTATGCCTTGGATGACCACCGGCGCCTCGAGAGGGGGAGCACCGCTCGCGCGGTACGGGCAGTGGCGGCACTTTGAGTTGCAACAATACCCCCGCTTGCGGTGGTAGGCGGCGGTGAAGACGAGCCTGCCGTCTTCGAGGTAGTAATCTTCACCTTCGACCAGAGCGCCCCGCATGCTACTCCGAGGAGGCCGATCGCGGCGGGGACGCCCCACCCGCCGTCGTCGTGGACGAGGCAGCTCGGGGTGTGGTGGAACGCTGGTGTGACGACACGATGGAGACAGAGGACAGTCTAGCCTCTGCGGCGGTCAGCGGGGGGCCGAGCCAGAACAAGCGTTGTTACGACCCCTCCGATACCTCCCCCTCCTGGTCACCCCGCCCCTGGCCGCCTGCGGCGACTGCGGCCGCGACCGCCCGAGCACGCCCTTCTCCGGCGCCGGCGCAACGAGCGCGCGCCCGGCTACCTCCTCCTCCGCCTCGGCCGCGGGCGGCTTCACGGAGGAGGAGGCGAAGGCACCGCCAGGCGACGGCACGTCGTTTCCCCTGTCAGGCGGCGAGGCTCGACCGCGGGGCGGTCGCCTGGTGCGCCTGGCGCTGGTGCTCGACGCCGACGGAGACGCGGTCGACGATGTGGTCGCCTGGACGGAAGGATCCGACGGTCGAAAAGGTGAGCTCGCCTTCTTTCGCGGCAGCGATCCCTCGGCGATCGAGGCGACGCTCGTCGCCCTCCCCAAGGCGCTCGAGCTCGATCACTGCGCGCGGACCACGGGCCTCACCCGGTCGGCGCCGGGCGTCATCCAGGTCCGCGTCGCCGCCGAGTGCGCGGCGCCGCGGCGGAGGGAGCAGTGGGTCGGCGTCGTCCGGCTCGATCCGGCGCGGAGCAAGAGCGCCCCGCGCGCGCCGGAGCTTCGCCTGGAGCTCTCGGCGCACGCTCCGCTCGACGTCTCCCTCACGGCGCGTGACCGAGACGGCGACGGCCATGACGATCTGACCGTCGAGGCACGGCTCCGCGCGTCCCCGACGGCGGCGACGGCGGCGCTCGTGTTCTTGGACCGCCCCGCCGGCTACGCGGTCGACCCCGCGGAGCCGGAGGCCTCGCTCGGCCGCATCGGCAAGGAGCTCGCGGCGGGCGCCGCCGCCGCCGACCTGCGCGCTCGAGCGGGCGAGCTGCTCGACCTCGCACGGGCGATGTGCGCCGATCTCGGCACGGCTGCGCTCGGCTCGACCGCGGGCGCGGGGACCTGCGGCGAGGCGCGGTTCGTCGCGGACGCCGTGTACGCGTCGGCGCTCGGGGAGCTCCGCGCGGGGGACGTCGCCCGCGCCGTCGCGACCGCGGGCCTGCTCGGGGCGCTGAAGAGCGACGGCGGAAGACGCGCAGCGCTCGATCAGGCGCTCGAGAAGCGAGCCGCCAGAGTGGAGGCCGCCATCTCGGTCCGCGCCGCCGCTCGCCCCGCGCCGCAGCCGGCGCCGCTCGCGCCCTTCGCGTTCGTCGGCGGCGACGACCTCCTCATCGCGACCGACAAGGGCGTCGTCAAGCTCGACACGCGCACCGGCGAAGAGGCGCCCTCGGACGCGATCGCGTGGCCGCGCGGGCTCGCGTGGCGCTCGGGCGACGCCGTCGTGGACGTGCTCGGCGCCGACGTGGTCTGCGAGCCGCCCGCGCGGAGGATCCGCGCCAAGGCGCGGCAGATCGAGGTCCACGCCACGGCGCCGGGCCTCTTCGGGCGGGTGCCCTCGGGAGCCTTCGCGTCCCCGTGCGCGCCGGGATCCGCCGCGCTCTCGCCGCTCGTGGCCGACGGCTCCGGCGCGACGGTCGCCATCGGCGGCGAGGTCTTCCGGCTCTCGTTCGAGGACGCGGGCCTGGTGGCGCGCCCCGCCGACGTCCCTCCCGCCGGCCCGGAGTACTCCCCGCCCGGCGCGGCGCGCTCCGCGGACGGCGCCGCGTGGGTGCTCCCGGGCCCTGACGGGCTGCTCGTGGGCTCCGGTGCCCGCGTCGAGCGCTGGCAAGGCAGCGACCTGCGTGACCTCTCCGCCTGCGTAGCCCGCCCCGAGGGCGATCGCGTCGTGTGCTTGTCGGGCCGGTCGGGGGTCCGCGGCAACCCGCCCGGTCGCCCCCACCCCCCGGGGGGCCAGACCAATAGCGGGACCCGGGGGGGGTGGGGGGGGTTGGGTGGGGGGGGGGGGGGGGGGGGCCCCCCCCCCGGGGGCCCCCCCCCCCGCCGCGGTGGCTCCAGACAGAAGGCGTCAGCGCTTGTTGACGCGCTCGATGTACTTGCCTTCGCGCGTGTCCACGCGGACCCACTCCCCCTCGTTCACGAAGAGCGGGACCTGGACGATCGTGCCGGTGGAGAGCTTGGCCGGCTTCGTCGCGCCGCTGGCGGTGTCGCCCTTGATGCCCGGCTCGCTCTCCATGATCTGCAGGGTGACGGACGCAGGCAGGCTGACGCCGATGGGCTGGCCGTTCCAGAGGGTGACGTCGACGGTCATGCCGTCGCTCAGCCACTTGGCCTCCTCTTCCATCTTGTCGCCCTGGACGATGACCTGCTCCCCGGTCGACTCGTGCATGAACACGAAGTTGTCGCCCTCGGGGTAGATGTACTGCATCTGCCGATCCTCGACGTCCGCCTTCTCGAGCTTCTCCCCGGACTTGTAGGTCCGCTCGAGGACGGCGCCATCGACCAAGCTCTTGATCTTGACCCGGGTGAACGCCTGCCCTTTGCCGGGCTTGACGAACTGGAAATCGACGACGACGAACGGCTTGCCGTCCACCATCATCTTGACCCCCTTGCGGATTTCGCTCGTATCCATGTCAACCTGGGACCTGCGGGCAAGAGACTCGCTCGGGAAGCCCGAGCGACTCGAGCGCGCCGGGCGAATAGTTGCCCGGCGAGCGCCGCCTCATTACCACACCAACGCTGAGGCAGAGCGGGTTTTTGGGCTCCCCCCATGGATGACGTCGACGAAGAACTCCGTGAAATAAAAAGAGAAATCGTCGAGTCGCGCGGGCTCGTCATCAAGACGAACAACCTCACGAGCGGGCTCGCCGCCGACCTCAAGACGATCACGAAGCGCCAGCAGAGCTTCGAGCGGGTGGCCTTCTTCAACTCGGTCTTCGTCTTCCTCGTGTTCGTCGCCGTGGTCATCGGCGCGGTCTACGTCGCCTGGAACGCGCGCATCGAGGCGGCGACGCGCGAGACGCGGCGCTCGGAGGAGAAGGCCGCGAAGGCCGAGAAGGAGCTCGAGGCCCTGAAGGACCAGCTCCGGACGCGGGCCAACTCGGAGCTCTCGGCCGTCGCGTTCTACGAGCTCGTTCGTACGGGGCGGCGCAAGGAGGTGGTGGAGGGCTTCGCGAAGCTGCGCGACGAGGACCTGTCCCGCGCGGAGCTCGCGATGTTCACCGACGCCGCCGAGAAGGCCAAGGCGGAGCTCTCCATCGAGGCGTACCAGACGGGGCTCGAGCACGCGCGCGGCGGACGGATCTCCGACGCCGCGCAGGCCCTCGAGCAGTCGGTCAAGCTCTCCCCCGACGGGGCGCACTCCCCCTCCGCCAAGCTCGAGCTCGCGCGCATCTACCGGCGCATGAACCGCCAGCGCGAGGCCATCCCCATCCTCAGCCAGCTCAGCGAGACGTCGGCGAACCCCGACGTGCTCGACGACGCGACGCTCCTGCTCGCCGAGTGCCTCACCGACATCCAGGCCTACAACGACGCCAAGGCCACCCTCAACTCGTTCTTGCGGCGGTTCCCCGACAGCCCGCTCGTGAACGACGTGAAGATGGCCTTGGCCGATCTCCGGCTGAAGCGCTGACCGGTCAGGGACCGGGGTCTGGCGCCGGCTGCTCGAGGACCGTGACCGGGATCTCGTAGAACCCCTCGGCGTCCTCAGCCGTGACGATGATCGCGCCGGAGCCGACGCGCTCCGCGACGACCACGTACACGCGCTCCTCGATCTGCCAGACGCTGACGGAGCCCTCCCCGGTGACGCCTACCTCGTCGGGGTCCTCTGCGTTGTCGAACCGCCGGCACTGCTGGCTGCAGTCCGCGCCGCAGCACTCGAGCTTCGGGTCGTCGGGCGACTCGGTGAACGCCTGGAGCTCGAAGCCTACCGCGGTGCCTTCGTAGATCTCGAAGCGATCATCGGAGGCGATCGCCGGCAGCGGAGGATCCGTGATCTGCTCGACCACGACCGCCTCGATGTTCGGCGTGCAGCCGACGGCGAGCGTGAGGGGGAGGACGAGGGCCGCGATGGATACCTGCTTGCTCGATTTCATCACTGACCTCCTCCGCCGCCCTGACCCGCGCCGCCCTGACCCGCGCCGCCTTGACCGCCTCCGCCTCCGCCACCTCCGCCTCCGCCTCCGCCTCCGTCGGTCACGTCGAGGCTGATGGTGGCGACGATGTCCGCGCCGAACTCCGCCGAGACGACGACCGCGCCGCGACCGACGGGTCGGACCGTGACGACGTTGTTGCCCGTCGCGGGCAGGATTTCGACGATGTCCGCTGGCTCCGCGGTCCACGTGTAGGTGAGGCCGCCGGCGAGCGGCTTGTCTTCCGCGTCGAACGGCGCGACGCGCAGCTCGTAGTCGCCGTCGACGGCGACGCTCGTCGCGTCGGCGCGCGTCCACTCCGTGTCGCCCTTGTCGCGGTGCGAGAGCGCGATCGACGCGACCTCGCCAACGTAGAGGTGCACCAAGTCGACGGCCTCGCCGTCGTAGGTGCGGCTCATGAGGGCGGCCCAACCCACCTCCTGGGCCGTGAACACTCGGACGCCGTCGAGCTCCAGCTCCTCCTGGAGCCGGGAGTTGATGGTCCGAGCCTCGGTCGTCACTCCCTCCGTGTCGATGCCGAACTGCGCGGTGCGCGCGATCCTCGGCATGCCGAAGAGAGGCTCGATCTCGAGGTCCACGTCGTCGCACATGGCGTCGGCCTCGTGGACACACTCGTAAAAGAAGCGGTCGTTGCCGAGCTCGCCCTGCTTGCCCGGCCCGTTGGTCGGGAAGCAGGCCGCCATGGCTACGGCCACTGTGAACAAGGAAAGGAAGCGTCCGGATCTCGTTGTCATGGGTCAGCCCTCAGCGCGACGTATTGAACTCCACTCCACCACGGTCCCGCCGGAACTCCCGGCGTCGGTCCGACCACCAACAGAACAACATTCGTGCCGTTCTTGAAGTCCTCCGGCGAGAGGCCCCCGTTTGCGGCGGCGTCGGCGAGGACCGACTCCTCTGCGAGCCCTCCGGAGGGGAGCAGGTAGGTCCGAACGGCGACGCCCGTCAGGCCCTCCAGATCGCTCGCCGAGAGGAGAGTGCTCGGCGGAAACGGTGAGATCTCGCCGAAGGTGACATCTTTCCCCACCTTTCGCTCCGAGCCGCCGAACGGCACGAGGCCTACGTCCACGCTCTGCGTCGTGCCGCTCAGGGCATGGACGACCTGCAGCCCGATGGCGGTCCCGTCGAGGTACCGCGACATGGGGGCGAAGACGACGTTCGGCGTGGGCGTGTCCGGCGTGTACCCGATCCCGCAGACGGCCGTTGCCGACTCGTGGTCGTGACCCGGTCCTCCCAAGCATCCCGTGGGGACGACGAGGAGGCTGCGCTGGGCGTCGAGCACGGCGCGAGGCACGACGCCGAGCGAGACCACGAGGGCGCCTGGCGCCGTGGTCGGGTCGTCGTAGAGCTCACGGCAGCCGAGGCCGCCGACGCCCGTGAGGTCGCCGCCGATCACGGCGACCTCCACGTCCCCGGCCGCCGGCACCGGGCTCCCCGGCAGGGCGAGCGCGACCGAGCGGGCGTAGGGGAGCGGCTGCGCAGGGAACGGCGCCGCGGCGTCGCTCGCGTTCGGCGGGCTCTCGAGGAAGCAGAAGAGGAGCTCCGGCTGGTCGACGACGCCGTGCACGAGCGTCAGCTTCGGCGGACCGTCGGGCTCGACGATCGTGGAGGTCCCGCCTTCGCCGCCCATCCCCATCCCGGTGCTGGTCGTCGCGCCCACCGTGACGGTCACCGACGTGGTGGGCTCCACCCCGAGATCGGTGTGGCTCCCCTCGCAAGCGGTCACGAGGAGGGCGAACACCCAGCAGGCACAGGAGGGGCGCGCGTGCGGCACCTGGCCATGGTAACCCGAGAGCGGGATGCGCCTCGTGGTCGAGCAGTCTGCCGCCGCCCAGATTCGGCGCGGCCACCCGTGGATCTACCGTGAGGCCCTGATCCTGCCGCGGGGCCGGGCCCTGGAGACGGGCGCCGCCGTG
Organism: uncultured Polyangiaceae bacterium; assembly: GCA_964492175.1. GTDB lineage: Bacteria > Myxococcota_A > Polyangia > Polyangiales > Polyangiaceae > Xiheicaenibacterium. The sequence goes on from CAZBJI010000026.1 coordinate 46,901, forward strand.
GAGCTCGTGGACGGGGGCGGCGCGCCCCTCGGGTGGGGCCTCTACGACGCATCGAGCCCGATCGCGGTCCGCGTCTACCCTACGGGCGGGGCGCGCGGCCTGGACGCGGGCGCCCTGGCGCGCGGGATCGCGCGGGCCGTCGCCGCGCGCGACGCGTGGTTCGATCGCGAGCGGACGACCGCGCTCCGCCTCTGCCACGGGGAGGGCGACCGCGTGCCGGGCCTCGTGCTCGACCGCTACGACGCGGTCGCGGTCCTCCGGACCGACGGGGCGGCGATCGAGGCGCGGCTCGCCGAGCTCGTCCCGCACCTGGTGAAGCTCCTCGAGCCCCGCGGGGTCCGGACGCTGCTGCATCGGATCCCTGGCGCACAAGGCGACGGGGAGAAGGTCCGCGCCCTCTGGGGCCAGGCGCCGCCGGAGACGGTGGACGTCCTCGAGCACGGAGTCGTCACCGAGGTGGACGTCCTGCGGGGGCAGAAGACGGGCGCGTTCCTGGACCAGCGGGAGAACCGTCGGTTCGTGCGCGAGCTCGCGCCGGGGCGCAGGCGGGTCCTCAACCTGTTCAGCTACGCGGGCGGCTTCTCGATCGCCGCGGCGCTCGGTGGGGCGGAGGAGGTGACGAGCGTGGACCTCGCCGCGAAGGCACACGCGACGGCGCAGCGCTGCTTCGCGCGGAACGGCGTCGACCCGAAGAAGCACCGGTTCGTGACGGCCGACGCGACGACGCACGTCGACGAGCTGGCGCGCCGCAAGGAGCGCTTCGATCTCGTCATCAGCGATCCGCCGAGCTTCGCCAAGAACGAGCGCTCCGTCGGCCGCGCCCTCGCGGCGTACGCGAAGCTCCACCGCGCCTGCGCCGCGCTGCTCGGGCCCGGCGGCGTCCTCTGCGCGGCGTCGTGCTCGAGCCACGTGGGCCTCGACCGCTTCCTCGGCACGCTCGACGACGCGGCCCTCGGCCGGGGTGACCTCTCCGTGCGCGAAGTGCGCGGCGCGGGCCCCGACCACCCGAGCCTCGCTGCGTTCCCCGAGGGTCGGTACCTGAAGTTCGTGGTGATGGGCTGAGCCCGCGGCCGGGTGGACACAAAAGCGGAGCGCCCCGCCGGCCGAAGCCGTGGGGCGCTCACGCTCGAGCGTGGTGGTCCTTCGCTCGCAGGTCCGCTCAGGGGACCTGGTAGGTGATGTTGATCGTCGTCGACTGAAGGACCGAGGCATCCCCGGTGAACACGTCGCCGATGCAGAGCTGCCAGTTGCCGGTAACCGTCTGGCCCGCAAGGGAGGACAGCGTCCCGGGCGTGGCAGCACCCGCGCTCGGGTTGAACGTGCACGGCCCGGTCTGACAGACCACCTGTGTGGAGGTCAGCGCCGCGCCCATGCTCTCGGCGCTGGTCGCGGCGCCCTCCTGGAACGTCACGGGGAAGTTCGCAGACGTATCCGAGCTGTCCCCGCAGCACTGGTTGTTGTCGGCGCTCTCGGCAAGACCGGGGAAGAGCATCAGCGTGATGACCGTGCCGGAAGGACTGATGAGCTTCACGGCGACGTCGCCGATATACGTCGTGTTGAGGCCCATGACGACGCTGTTCACGCTCGCGACCGTACCGACCGCCGCCGTGTTCATCGTCGCGCAGGACATCGTCGCCAAGGTGCCGTTGTAGGCGGTGCCGGGCGCGGCGATCGGCCCGCCGGTCAACGCCAGCGTGCCGGTGATGCCGCACTGCGCGCCCGCGTTGCTGCAGCAGTCCCCGAAGCTCACGCAGGCCGCGTCGCACTGGCAGGTCTTCGCCCCGCAGAAGTTCCCACACTCGCCGGGATCACACTGCGTGGGGTTCGGATCACAGTCGGCGATGCAGGTGCAGTCATCCTCGCTCGCGCTGCAGATGCCGTTGCCGCAGGCCGTCACGGTGCAGTTCGAGTCGCAGCCGTCGTCGTCGACCAAGTTGCCGTCGTCGCACGCCTCGCCGGCGGTGACGATGCCGTTGCCGCAGCCCGTGGGCGTGCAGTTCGAGTCGCAGCCGTCGCCGTTCGTCAGGTTGGCGTCGTCGCAGGCCTCGCTCACGGTCTGGAAGCCGTCGCCGCAGAGCTCCGTGCAGGTGATGCCGCAGATGCTGGTCGCCTCGCCGGCGCAGATGTTGTCCCACGAGTTGTTGCAGCAGAACGAATCCACCGCGCAGATGTCGGTGACGCACTGGCTGCAGCCGTCGGCGAGGGCGACGCCCACGTTGCACACGGAGTGGCCGCAGGCGGAACAGTCGTTCGCGCAGCCGTCGGTGTCGTTCGTGTTGCCGTCGTCACAGCCCTCGCCCGCGGTGACGATCGTGTTCCCGCAGGCCGTAACGGTGCAGTTGGAGTCGCAGCCGTCGCCGTCGGTGAGGTTGCCGTCGTCGCACACCTCGGGCGCCGTGAGGATGCCGTCGCCGCAGGAGAACAGCGCGCAGCCGGCGGTGTTGAAGGACCCGCAGTTGTTGGCGCACGCCAACGTGCCGGCGTCGAAGCCCTGCGTGATGCAGGTCTCGCCGTCGAGGTCGGTGCCGTCGCAGACCTCCGCGCCCTCGACCATGTTGTTGCCGCACATCGCCTGGGTGCAGCCCGACGTGTCGAAGCTGCAGTCGTTGGCGCAGTCGAGCGTGCCGCCGAGGAAGCCCTGCGTGACGCAGGTCTCGCCGTCGAGATCGGCGCCGTCGCAGTCCTCGCCCGCGTCGACGTTGCCGTTGCCGCAGTTCATCATGCCGGTGGTCGTGGTCGACATCCCGGTGGTCGTCGTCATCGTCCCGGTGGTCGTCATGCCGGTCGCGGTCGTCGGCCCCGTGGTCGTCTTCGACCCCGTCGTAGACGATGTGTCTCCGCCCGCCCCACCCGACCCACCCGTGTCGTCGCCACAGGCGGCGGCGAGGAGCCCCAACGGGGCAACAAGAAGAAGTACGCCAGCTCTACGCATGTCAAACCTCCGAGGTCCGCTGACTTAGGTGGCCGCCCACCGGAAGGCAAGCGCGGACGTCGTACGCCGTGCCGATGTAGGGTCTTCCCCGGAGTCCCTCGACGGAACTTGCTGATCCAAGATAACGGACGCTCGTCCAGCACCGGACCCCCGCGCGGACGGGGGAGCGGCCCCGCGGCTCTCAGGGGCCTCGGCCTGGGGAACCGGGCTCCTCGAGCCACGCGGAGGCGAGCTCGAGGGTGCGCGCGTTCTCCTTCACCGCGTGGAGGAACGTCGCCCGGACGGCCTCGTCGGTGATCTTCGCCCCGCGGGCCATGAGCCGCGTGCGCGCGGACGAGATGGCGGTGCGCGCGGCGTCGACGTCACCGGAAGCGAAGAGGACCTCCGCGAGCACCAGGCGGATCGAAGCCTCCCCCTCCTCCACCGCCGGGAGATCGGCGAGCAGTCCGCTCGCGTCTCGAGCCATGTGGAGCGCGTCCTCCACCCGCCCGAGCGTGAGGAGCACCCGTGCGAGCGCGGCGGTCGTCGCGGGCACGAGCGGCGGGAAGCTCGAGAGGAGCTGCGAGGCGTGCATCAGCTCCTCCAGGCCGCGGGTCACCTCGCCTCGCTCGACGTGCACCAGCGCGAGCTGCTTGCGCGAGTGGCCCTCCATCCGGCGGTTCTTCTGCTCCTTGAAGAGGTGGAGCGCCCCGGACAGGTCGGCCTCCGCCTCGTCGAGCCTTCCGAGCCGGAGGCGCACCCCGCCGAGGTTCTCGAGCGCCGCGGCTTGCACGTGGCGTAGCCCGAGCCGCTCGGCCAGCTTGTGACCCTCGAGCAGCGAGCGCTCGGCCTCCTCGTACAGCCCGAGCTCGTGGCGCGCGTACCCGAGCCCGACGAGCTCTTGCGCGAGCTCCCGCGTGTCCCCGCCCGCCTGGAAGGAGGCCACGGCGCGCTCGGCGTGCGCGAGGTAGCCAGCGATGTCCCCGTGGAACATCGCCTCGTACGCGAGCGCGCGGTGGCCCCATCCCCACCGCGCGGCGCTCTCGTCGGGCTGGGCCAGCGCCCGACGCACCACCTCGAGCAGCTGGCGGGCGTCCTCGAGGCGCGCGACGTGGAACAAGTACACGGCCACGCGAGCGACGGGCGGGACCGGCGCGATGGGTGGGACGGTGAGCTCCGCCGCGAGGCGCTCGATCTCGTCGCTCGCCCCGGTCCGAGTCGCGGCGAGGACGGCGTCGGCCGCCGCGGTCCACCAGCCAGGCGTCCGCGCCGGCAGGAGCGTCATCGCCTCGCGCGCGCGTTGGAGCATCCCTTCGTTGTCTCCGAGGTGCCGCAGCGCCTCGGCCTGCAGGAGCCGCGTCCGACCGAGGAGAGGACCGGAGGCGCCGGCCACGGCGCCGCGGTCGCCTCGCTCCACCGCCTCCCGGTAGTCCCCCTGCCCGAGCGCGATCTCGGCCGCTCGCGCGTACCACATCGCTGCGCGGCGCTCGTCGCCAGCGCGGTCGAAGTGACCGGCCACGATGGACGCCTCGCGCGGCCCCGCGGTCGCCTCGAGCCACTCCGCGGCGAGCCTGTGGCCGAGGACCCGATCCTCCTCCGTGAGCTTCTCGTACGCGGCCGCGCGCACGATCTCGCTCGCGAACGAGAACGTCAGGCTGCGGACGGACACGTCGACGCGGGAGTCGGCGACGCAGATCTCCCGCTCGACGAGGTCGGCGAGCACCGGGCGCACGTCGTCGGGGCGGCCTGCGCCGAGGACCGCGCAGAGCCCTGCGAAGGGGAACTGCATGCCGAAGACGCTCGCCGCGCGGAGCACGCGGCGCGCCTCGGGCGTGAGGGCGTCGATGTTGCTCTCGACCATCGCCACGACGGTGTCGGGGAGCCGATCCCCGCGCCCCGCCGCGACGCCGCGCACCAGCTCCTCCAGGAAGAGCGCGTTTCCTTGGGCCAGCGCGATGATCCTGTCGACGAGCGGTGCGGCGGTCTCCTCTCCGAGGGCGTGCTTGATCAACCTGCGCGCCGCCTCGGGGCCGAGCGGGCGGAGGTTGATCCGGACGAGGGAGCGCTCCGCCCACATGCGCGGGAAGGCGTCGTCGATCTCGGGTCGGGCGAAGCCGATGACGAACAGGGGACGGTCGACGAACGTGCGCAGCGACGCGTCCACCACGGCCACGCTGGACGCGTCCGACGCATGGAGGTCCTCCAGCATGAGGACGACGGGGCCCGCCGAGAGCTCCGCGCCGAGGAAGTCCTCCCACGCCGCGCGGATCTGATCCCCGGTGCGAGCCGGGTCCGCCCGGATGACCGGCAGGAGCTCGTGCGTCTCGTCCGGGAACGGGACCCCGACCAGCTCGCCCAGGAACGCCGTGACGCGCTCGCGATCGCCCCTCGGGACGTGGCGGCCGACGCGCGCGCGCACCCGGTGTCGAGAGACGTCCCCGCCCTCGCCCTCGCGGATCCCGAGGTGGTAGCGGAGCGCCGACGCGACGGGGTCGAGCGCCGTCGAGCTGGTCGTCGGGTCGCCCGCGCCGAGCAACACCGTCGGCGCGGCGCCCCGCTCCTCCAGCCGGCGCTGCACCTCCTGACGGAGCCGTGACTTGCCGACGCCCGCGGGGGCCGTGACCAGCACCGCGGCGGCTCGCTCGTCCGCCGCGCACCCCTCGAAGAGCGCGAGGATGTTCTCCACCTCGCGCTCTCGCCCGACGAAGAGCGACGGCCGGCCGACCAGCGTGGGCGGAGCGCCGTGCGCCGGTCGCTCCCCGTAGAGCGAGAGCCCGCCTGCGCCGCCTGCCACGACGAACCGGCGGTCGAGCAGCCCCGCCGTGACGTCGTCGAGGGCGATGCCGCGCCCCCCTTCCTCGTCGGGCCCCCGCGCCCGTCCCACCTCGAGCGAGAGGAGCCGCACGCCGCGGTCGATCACCTGCCCGACCGGGAAGCCACCCTTGCCCGCCGTCCGCCCGGTGACCAAGACCATCGGGTGCGTCGGCATCGAGCGGCGCACGGTAAGGGCGCACTTGGCGGCCGCCGCGGCCTGATCGAGGGCGGTCCCGCGACCAGGGAGCGTGATCACGATCGTGCCCTCGACCAGCCGCTCGGCCCAGCCGCCGTGCCTCAAGACGGCCGCGTAGACGGAGTCGATCTCCCCGGAGGAGACCTCGGCGTGCAGCGTCGGGAGCTCCGTCTCGCTGACGGCGGCCAGCGTGTCCGCCACCCGGCCGACGAACACCACGCTGAGGAGCTGCCGCTCGCGGGCGCCGAGCGACACGCTGACCGGAACGGCCGACTCGGGCGCGCTCGCAGACCGCGCCGTCGTGGCCAGATCCCCGAGGGCCGCGAGGACCCCCTCGCCCCCCGCGGGGCGGGCCAGCGGGTCTTTGTGCAGCATCTGCTCGACGAGCAGGGCCAGGCCCGGCGGGACGTCGGGGCGCAAGGTCCCGAGCTTGGGCGTCTCGTCGAGCAGGATCTTCGCCATCACCGCGAGCGGGTGATCCGCCCAGAACGGCGGCTTGCCCGCGAGGCACTCGAAGAGGACGCAGCCGAGCGAGAAGACGTCGGCGCGGGCGTCCACCTCCACGCCCTTCGCCTGCTCCGGCGCCATGTACGCGGGCGTGCCCAGCGCCTCGCCGGCGCGCGTGAAGGTTGCGCCGCCTTGGGTCCGCGCGAGGCCAAAGTCCAGGAGCTTGACCGAGGCGAGGTCGCGACCGCAGAGGAACACGTTGGAGGGCTTGATGTCCCGGTGGACCACGCCGATCGCGTGCGCCGCGGCGAGCGCCCCAGCCACCTCGGTTCCGACGCGGACCACCTCCTCGATCGAGAGCGGCGCCCTCGCCAGGCGCACGGAGAGGTCCTCCCCCTCCAACCACTCCATCGCGAGGTACGGGGTGCCGTCCTCCGCGAAGCCGTGCGCGACGTGCTCGACGATCGCGGGGTGGCGCAGGCGCGCGAGGGCGTCCGCCTCCCGCGAGAACCGGCCCGTGGTCTCGGGGTCGCGCTCCGCGAACACCTTCACGGCCACCGTGAGCCCCGTCACCTCGTCGCGCGCCCGATGGACCTCCCCCATGCCGCCCTTGCCCGCGAGGGCGAGGAGCCTGAACCGCTTCCCGAGGAGCGCGCCTTCCTTCGTCATGCGAGCTTCGTCATCCGAGCCGCGCCGCCAAGAGCCGCGCGAGCGCCAGCACCTTGGGCTCCAGGCTAGCAGTCTCGATCAGCTCCTGCTTCGTGTGGAAGCCCGAGCCGCGAGGGCCGAGCCCGTCGATGCTGGGGACGCCGATCGCGGCGGTGGAGCTCGCGTCGGAGCCGCCGGCGATGAGCGGGGACTCCTCCGCCCCCAGCCCGACCGCCCGCGCGTGCGCGCCGTACTCCTCGCAGAGCGCCACGTTCGCCGCGGTCCGCTCGAGCGGGAGCCGCTGCGGGCCGCCCGAGACCTCGATCTGCGCCCCGGGGATCGTCGCCGCCGCGTCCGCGGCCAGGCGCTGGAGCGCAGCGAACGTCGCGGTCGCGTCCTCTTGTCGCTCGAAGCGGAAGTCGATCTGACACTCCGCGCGATCCGGGACGGTGTTCTTCGCCTCGCCCCCGCGCACGACCCCCACGTTCACGGTCACGCCGCGCGCGTAGTCGGTCAGCGCCTGCGCGCGGTCGATGAAGCGGGCGAGCGCCCAGATGGCGTTCACCCCGTTCTTGTGATCGTTCGCCGCGTGCGCCGCCTTCCCCGTCGCGACGGCCAGCGCGGAGCCCGTGCCCTTGCGGGCGGTGATGATGCGGTCGGCGGCCCGGCCCGCCTCGAACACCAGGGCGCACGACGCACCGCGGGCCTCCTCTTGGATGACGACGCGCCCCTCCGGAGACCCCACCTCCTCGTCGCCGACGATCAGGATCTTGAGGGCGAGCCCGTCGAGGCCGGCCACGCCCTTCACCGCCCGCACCGCCTCGAGCATGACGACGATCCCGCCCTTCATGTCGAGCACGCCTGGGCCACGCGCGACGCCGTCCTCGCAGGTGTAGCCCTCGAACACGCCGGGCGGGAACACGGTGTCGTGGTGCCCCACGAAGACGATCGCGCCGTCGCCCGTCGCGCGCGGCGTGGAGAGGACGAGGTGATCGGCGAAGCGCTCGCTTGGCACGCGGCGCACGGCGAGCCCGAGCTGCGCCGCCTCACGGGCGATGATCGCGCCGACCGCGTCCCCCCCGGCCTTGTGACCGGTGTGGGAGTTCTGGGTGACGAGCTCGCGGATGAGATCGAGCATCGCGTCCCGCCTGCCGCGGACGGCGAGGGCGAGGGCCTCGTAGCGCTCCTGGTGGGTCACACCCGGAACTTTGGCATGCTATTGCCCGAGGCATGAAGAGGTTCAAGGCGGCGGTGATGGGGGGCAGCGGGTACGGCGCGGGGGAAATGGTCCGTCGACTGCTCCACCACCCGGAGGTCGAGCTGGTCCGAGTCGCGTCGATCGACTTCGTGGGAGAGCCGCTCGGGGCCGCGCACCCGAACCTCGAGGGCGTCACCGACCTGAAGTTCGAGAACCTTCCCCCCGCCGACGCCGCCAAGGGCATGGACATCGTGCTCCTCGGGCTCCCGCACAAGGTCGCCGCGTCGTACGTGCCTCCCATCCTGGAGGCCGGGGCGAAGGTCGTCGACCTGTCGGGCGACTACCGCCTGAAGAGCGCCTCCTCGTACGAGGCGCACTACGGGGCGAAGCACCCCCACCCCGAGCTGCTCGCCAAGGCGGTCTACGGCCTGCCAGAGACGAGCCGCGACGCCATCCGCCAGGCCAGGCTGGTCGCGTCGCCGGGCTGCTTCGCGACGGCGATCCAGCTCGGCCTTCTGCCGTTGGCCAAGCAGGGCCTGCTGCGCGGCGCGGTCGAGTGCGTCGCGATCACCGGCTCGAGCGGCGGCGGCGCCGCGGCGCAGGCGGGGACCCACCACCCCGTGCGCGCGGTGAACCTCAAGACGTACAAGCCGCTCAAGCACCAGCACCTGCCCGAGATCCTCGAGTCTCTCGCCGGGCTCGGCGCAGAGGTCGCGCTGCACTTCGTGCCCGTGAGCGCGCCCATCTCGCGTGGCATCTTCGCCACGAGCTTCGCGCGGGTCGACGCCTCGGTCACGAAGGAGCGGGTCGCCGAGGCGTTCGCGTCCACGTTCTCGGCCGAGCCCTTCGTGCGGTGCCCGAAGAGCCGCCTCCCCGAGGTGGTCGCGGTGAGCGGCTCGAACTACGCAGAGGTCGGCTTCGAGCTCGGCCCGGTGGAGGGCGGCACGCGCGTGCTCGCGTGCTTCTCGGCCATCGACAACCTGATCAAGGGCGGCGCCGGACAGGGGATCCAGAACATGAACCTCGCGCTCGGCCTGGACGAGCGCCTCTCCCTCGAGGACCCGGGGGGCTTCCCGTGAGCGACGCGGTCGTCGTCAAGCTCGGCGGGGAGGTCGTCGCCGGCCCCGAGCTCGGCGCGGTCGCCGCCGACATCGCGGCGCTCTCCGCGGAGCGACGCGTGCTCGTGGTGCACGGCGGGGGTCCGCAGGCCACGGCGCTCCAGAAGGAGCTCGGCCAGACGCCGCGGAAGGTCGCCGGGCGCCGGGTGACCGACGAGGCGACGCTCGACGTGATGAAGATGGTCGTCGCCGGCAAGCTCAACGTCGACCTCTGCGCCGCGCTCGCGCGCGCGGGCGCGCGGCCCGTCGGGCTCCACGGCGCGAGCGCCCGCGTCATCGCGGCGGAGCGGCGCCCCCCCCGCGTCTACTCGGGCGCGGGCCCGGATCCGATCGATCTCGGCCTGGTCGGCGACGTCACCGGGGTAAACCTCGACCTGCTCGCGCTGCTGTCGGGCGCCGGGTTCGTGCCCGTGCTCGCGTGTCTCGGCGGCGGCGCGGCGGGGGAGGTCTACAACATCAACGCGGACATCGTCGCGACCAAGCTCGCCGGGGCGGTCTCCGCCGCGAGCCTGGTGCTCGTCAGCGACGTCCGCGGGGTGCTCCGCGACGTGGCGGATCCCGAGAGTCGCATCGGGCAGCTCACCGTCGCGGAGGGCAGAGGGCTCATCGCGGAGGGTGTCGCCAAGGACGGCATGATCCCCAAGCTCGAGGAGTGCTTCGCGGCGGTCGAGGCCGGCGCCCAGCGCGTGCACATCGTCGGGAAGCTACGTCCGGGTGAGCTCCTCGGAGAGGTCCGGTCCCCAGGGTCCGTCGGGACCGTGGTCGTCCAAGGCGCGTGATCGGGAAGGCGAGGACGCCCGGGGAGCCTTATTGGATCGGCATGGACATGAGCTCCACGCAGCTCGCCCTCGCCGCGGGCGCGACCGTCGCGAGCCTGGTCGCGAGCGTCGCGGCGACCGGGTTCGTGCTCGTCCGGATCAAACCGGACTACTTCGTCGTGGCGAGGCGCCCGCTGCCGCTCGAAGGGCGCCCGTGGGCGCTGCGCGTCGGAGCGCGCATGTTATTGAACTTGCTAGGCTTGTTCCTCATCATCGTGGGCGCGGCGCTGTCGGTCCCCGGCGTCCCGGGGCAGGGGCTCCTCACGATCCTCCTCGGCGTGATGCTGGTCGAGCTGCCGGGCAAGCGCTGGCTCGAGCGGGCCATCGTCCGACGCGGCATCGTCCACCGGAGCATCAACCGCCTGCGCGCCCGGTTCGGCCGGCCCCCCATCGAGATCCCCGACCCGGGCTGACTCCTCGGGTCGCCGGTCCCCTCGGCGCGCGAGGACCAGATGGACGGCGAGCAGCAAAGCCGCGAGCGCGAAGAGGATCACCGCGCTCACCCACTGCCGCGGGAGCAGAAGCACCACCCCCGCCACGCCCAAGAGCCAGACGAAGGACTTTCGGATGCTGCCCGGCGACTCGTGGTCGAGATCGCCAGCCGGTCCGGCAGGTCTGGTCACTGGCGAAGCTCCACATGGGGTACGATACGCGCACTTGCGCGAGAGAATGAAGTCATGAGCTTGAAGACCCATGCGGGCAGGGCGTGGTGGCTGCTAGGGCTGAGCGCGGGGTGTCAGCTCGCCGCTCGACAGCTCGGCGCCGATCACAACGGGGGCCTCGTCGCCGCGCTGCTCGGCGCTGCCTTCCTGGTCCTGGCGTGTCGAGCGGCGGCGCTCAGCAGACCGGCGCGGCCGATGCTAGGCGTCACCCTGGGCGCCATCCCCGCCTTCGCCGCGACGGTGGTGTTCGTGGCGCTGCCAGCGTCCTACACCGCGGGGGTCGTGGCCACGAGCGGCGCTGCGCTGGTCGCGTTCGCCGCCACGATGTTCTTGCCGCCCGCGGCGCTCCGCTGGCTCGAGGAGGTGGGGCGCCTGCTCAACATCTCCTACCTGATCTTCGACCGCCGTACCCTCGGCTTCCTGCGGATCTGCCTCGGCTGGTTCCTCATCACGGACGTCATCCGGCGAGGCGTCGACTGGGAGGCGATGTTCGGAGACACCGGGGTGCTGCCCACCTGGATCATCCTGAACCGCCCTCAGTCCAGCGGGTTCTCGCTCCTCCACGGGTTCACGTCGGGCCCCGAGCTCTGGGCGCTCTGGGCGGTGATCTTCGCCACGTACGTGTGCCTCTTCGTCGGGTATCGCACGAAGGTCGCGCAGATCCTCTCGCTGGTGTTCGTGACCAGCATGAACGGGCGCGTCCTCTTGATCGAGAACGGCGGGTACGTCGTCCACAACCTGCTGCTGCTCTGGACCGTGTTCCTCCCGCTCGGGGACCGCTTCAGCGTGGACGCCATGCTCGCCTCCATGCGGCGCAAGCGCGAGCGCACGGCGGCGGACCTCAACGACCGCTCGGGCCTGCTCGAGGACTTCCGGCTCAAGCCCTTCTACTCGCTCGTCGGCATCGCCTTCTGCCTGCAGATCGCCGCCATCTACTACTTCAACGTGGTCCACAAGACCGGGCCCGCGTGGAAGAAGGATTTCACCGCGGTCCACTACGTCATGTACGTCGACCGCATGGTCAACCCGCTGATCGGCGAGGTGCGCGAGTACGTGCCCGGGCTGATGTGGCGCGCGATGACCGCGACGGTGGTGTTCGCCGAGGCCGCGCTCCCCTTCTGCGTGCTTCTCCCGAAGCTCATCGTGTGGGACCTCGACGTGCGCCTCTGGCTCCGGCGCTTCGCGATCGTCCTCATGAACTTCCTCCACATCGGGTTCGGCTCGACCTTCGTGCTCGGGCCGTTCGCGTGGGCGCTCTGCGTGATGAGCATCGTGCTCTTCTGCTACGAGGACTGGGAGATCGCGATCAAGGCGATGCGCAAGCGAGCGCGCGAGGTGACCGTCGTGTTCGACCCGCGGTCGGGGGCGACGCTCTTCGCGTGCAGGATCTTGGCGCGGCTCGACCGCTTCTCCCTCATCGGCTTCGAGGAGGCCGCGGAGAAGGGAGCGCCGCTCACGGTGCTGACCCGCGACGGCGAGGCGCTCACGGGGCGCCGCGCCCTCGGCGCGATCACGCGCGCGCTGCCGATCGGGCCCGCCTTCGGGTGGATCTTCGACGGGCGCGTCGCGCCGCTCGGGCGGCTCGGGGACGCGCTCCTCGCGGCCGAGCGGACCGGCCGTCTGTCCCGCTTCTTCGGGCTCGGACAGGCGCCCCGACCGGCGGTCGAGACGCCGCCGCTCCGCTACCGCCTCCGCTGGGGCAGCGCGACCCTGCGCGAGCTCCTCTGCTTCGCCTTCCTGGTCGCCGCCCTGAACCAGGGCCTGGTCGAGCTCTGGGCCACCAAGAAGCCGTGGGCCGCCTTCATCAAGTCGGTGAACGAGAAGACGGGAGGGCAGCTGAACCAGCAGCCCGAGTTCACCCGCACGCTGACGCACAAGATGCGGTTCTTGCAGGGGTGGTTCATGTTCTCGCCGAACCCGGTCATGGACGACGGCACGATCGTGGTGGACGCGATCACCGTCGACGGTCGCCACGTGGACCCGTTCTGGGGCGAGCCGCCGAACTTCGACCTCTTGAACGCGAAGAGCTTCGCCTATAACCAAATCTGGAGCGACTACTTCAACCGCATCCACATGGCCGGGAACAAGCAGTTCCGAGACGCGGCGGTGGACTACATGCGGCGCTTGCCGGAGCGGACGGGCAACCCGAACGACAAGCTCGTCTCGGGGGAGGTCTACTGGGTGCGCGACATGAATCCGCGCTTCAACACGACCAACTCCTACGCGCAGCAGAACGATCTGCTCTTCACGTTCGAGGAGACGGGCGGCTCCAAGGACCCGAAGAGCGCGTCGGCGAGCACCGCGAACAAGCCCGACTCGTGAACGGGCGCCCTCCTTGGTCGGAGGGCGCGCTGGGTCTTGGCACGCGGGCGACGGGCGCTCGGGCTCGTGGCGCTCGGGCTACTGGCACTTGAGCTCGGTGAAGCTGGTCTGCACCGGATCGCCCATCGTGCAGTTCGCCGAGATCACGACCTCGCCAGCCCCCTTCGCAGGGAACGTCTGGCGCTCGCGCCCCTTCGCCTCGACGAGCTCCGTGGGCGTCCGACAGCGGAGGAGCATCGACGCGGCGCACGTGAGCGGCGCCTCGCAGTCGTTCTTCAGCTTGAGCGTGCAAGAGCCGCCGCCGCACGCGGCGGTGGCCGTGGCGCACGCGTGGCCGGTCTCGACGGGCTCGTCCGGCGCAGGACCGGGCGGCGGCTCGGGCTCAGGGGCCACGGAGGCCGACGCCGTCGGCTCTGCGCCGCCTCCCGCGGGGGACGCGGCGCAGCCGAGCCAGACGGACGCGCCCAGCAGGAGCGTGATGCTGTGGAGACCCCCGTTCGACATGTGCGGAGGCTTAGGACCGGAGCCCTCCGAGGTCAAATGGTCGCGCCGCCCGGGCTCCTCGCACCGGACGACCGACGGCCCCGAGATTGGTCGCGCGAGGCGACGACGACTCCAGCGAAGTGCAAGCCGCTGCCCTGCGGGGTGCAACGGGTTGCCCGGCGACGCCCAAAGTGCGTCCGACTCGCGGGGCGCGCGGCGTGAAACGTGGCCGCCGGCGCGGTCTCTGAGGTCCGGGGCCTCCGCGGGGCGCTGGCCCGATCCATGCGATGGGGTCACCAGGAGGTCACGAGATGGGACTGCGAACGATTGCGTTGCTGGTTCTTGGGGCGTCGGCGATGGGTTGCACCGCGGGCGCGAGCCCGGAGAGCCTGGACGGGACCTGGGTCTGGGCCGAGCGCACCTCCGGTGACGATCTCGAGGTCCGCAAGCTCTCGTTCGAGGTCGACGACGCCGGCGAGATCGACGAGTGCAAGTACAGCTACCGGGACGAGGACTTCGACGACGAGCTGAAGTTCACCGAGCACCGGTCGGGCCCCTGCGAAGTCGAGATCCAGTCCGACGGCGGCGTGGAGGTGAAGATCAAGGTCACCAAGGCGACGGTCGAGGGCGATGGCGTCGAGGTGAGTGTGTACGACGACCTGGGGCCCCACGAGGTCGAGCTCGTCTGGGACTGCACCGTGCTCGACGAGGAGAAGGAGCTCGAGTGCATGGAGAGCGGCGGGCGCTTCTACCAGATGGGCCGCGACTGACGTCGACGCCTACTGGCACCCGAAGAAGCATGCGTCGAGCGCGGCGCAGTCGGGGTCGGCTTCGCAGGTGCTCAGCACGGCCGGGAAGCAGGGGCCGCCGTCGTTGATCGCCGCGTTCACACAGGCCTCGCAGTCGCTGGCGAACGTCACCGGGCGCGCCGGGCACGCGCAGAGCTCGTCCGCGCACGCGGCCGCGCACGCGCCGGAGGGGCAGACACACTCGCGGATGACCGACTGGAGGTACGCGCGGCCGCCGGGGTGCGCTGCTTGGCAGCAGGAGATGCACGCGCCGAACGCGCCGCCGCACGCGTCCGGCTCCGGGGCCGTCGTGGGAGGCGCTGGCTGCACCTGGCAGCCCGGGTCGGGCTCGGTCTCTTCGTTTTCCGTCTCCTCCGTCTCGCCGCCGGCTCCGCCGGACGGCTCGGACGCGCCGGAGCCCTCGGGCTCCTCGGTCCCGGCGGAGCAACCCAAGGCACAGATCAAGAGCAGCGCGAGCAGCCGATCGCGACGTACGTTAATGGCGCGACCT
>CAZBJI010000027.1:0-61808 GCA_964492175.1 uncultured Polyangiaceae bacterium
CACATGCCGTGCGGGCAGCCGAAGTTGAGCTCGAGCCCGTCGCAGCCGGTGTCCACCGAGCGCTTGATGATGTCCTTCCACTCCTCGCGCGTCTCGACCATGAGCGAGACGATCACCGCGTGCTTCGGGTACTTCTTCTTCGTCTCGTAGATCTCCTTGAAGTTCGTGTCGAGCGACCGGTCGGTGATGAGCTCGATGTTGTTGAAGCCGGCGCCCTGTACGCCGCGGATCGTCACGCCGCCGAAGCGGGACGAGACGTTCTGGATGGGGACCCCGAGCGTCTTCCATACGGCGCCGCCCCAGCCGTGATCGAAGGCGCGCTGGATCTGGCCGCCCGAGTTCGCGGGGGGCGCCGACGCCAGCCAGAACGGGTTCGGGGAGACGATGCCTGCGCAGTTCGTGGTGAGGCTGACCATGTCGCTCTACCCGCCTTTCTTGGCGTCGCCTTGGAGGAACGCGTGGATCGCCCGCGCCGCGGCCTTGCCCTCGGCCGCGGCGTTGACGACCTCTTTGCCGCCGTTCTTGGCGTCGCCCCCCGCGAACCAGCCCTCGCGGCCGGTCCGTCCGCCGTCGTCCGTCACGATCCGGCCCCCCTCGACGACCACGCCCGGCAGCGCGCCGAGCATCGCGCCGAGCTTCGACTGCCCGATCGCCACGAGGACGAGATCCGCCTCCACGCGCAGCTCGAAGCCCGCGATGGGGCGCTTTTGGTCGTCGAGGCGCTGGCAGAGGACGCGCTCGACCTTGCCGTTGCCCTCGAAGGCGGACGGGACGGCCTGCCAGAGCGCGCGCGCGCCCTCTACCTTGGCCGCCTTCCACTCGTGGGCGTAGCCGCTCATCTTGTCCTCGACCCCGCGGTAGATCATGATGACCTCCCGGATCCCGAGGCCGACCGCCTCGCGGACCGCGTCGATCGCGGTGTTGCCGCCGCCCACCACCGCGCAGCGCTGGACGGAGGAGACGGGGAGCTTGCCGAGCTTCATGCGCTCGATCCAGTCGACGGCGCCGAAGACGCCCGGGAGGTCCTGGCCCGGGATGGAGAGCGCGGAGTCGGGCCCGAGCCCCGCCCCGAAGAACACGGCTTGGTGGCGCTTCTCCAGCTCCTCGAGCGAGACGTCCTTGCCGACCTCGACGCCGGTCCGCACGTCGATCCCCCCGATGCCCAGGATCCACGCCACCTCCTCCACGCTCTTGTCGGCGCGCATCTTGTAGGGCGCGACGCCGGTCGTGTTGAGGCCGCCGAGCGCGGCGCGCTTCTCGTAGATGGTCACCGCGTGCCCGTGGCGGCGGAGCTCGTGGGCGCACGCGAGGCTCGCCGGTCCGCCGCCGATGAGGCCGACGCTCTTGCCGGAGTCGGGGCCGGCCTGGAAGAAGCGCCAGCCTTCTTCGAAGGCCACGTCGGTCGCGTAGCGCTGGAGCTTGCCGATCTGGATCGGCGGGACGCCCATCGCGTTGTAGACGCAGTCCCCGACGCAGAGCACCTCCACCGGGCAGACGCGCGCACAGCTCATGCCGAAGATGTTCGCGTCGAAGATCGTACGTGCGCTGCCCTTGACGTTGTCCGTCGCGATCTTCCGGATGAACTGCGGAATGTCGATGTGGGTCGGGCACGCGGTGACGCACGGGGCGTCGGTGCAGAAGAGGCAGCGGTTCGCCTCGACGACCGCCTGCTCGCGCGTGAGCGCCGGCTTGAAGTCCTCGAAGACGGTCTCGCTGCGGTCGGGGGGAAGCGGGGTCTGGCTCATCGGTCCTCCGCGGGCGTCACCCGCTCACCTTGCCCCAAGGGAGGCCCGGGTCCTCGGGATCGCGCAGGAGGTACGCGCCCACGGTCATGGCCTCGAGCCGCGCCCGAAGGCACGCCTTGCACGCGAAGGGGCCCGCTCCGTCGCGCGCGGTGGACGCGACCGCGTCGGCGTCCGCGTCGCAGAGATCACACCGAGCCGCTGCCTTGCTGTCTCGCTGGACCGCGCCGTCACGGACGCTGCCGCGGCCGCCGATCCGAACCTCGATGGCCCCCATGGGGAAACCTCCGCGTGCGTGGGAAAGAGCCGCAGACGGTAGCGAACCGGCGCGGAACAGGGAAGGGGATTAGGGCTTGGTGGCGGGGGCAGCGCTCGCGCTCGCGGAGGGGCTCGGGGGCGGGCCGATCTCGGTGGTCGGGTCCGGCACCGGCTCACCGTACTTCGGGCTCGGCCCGCCGAGCGGCTCGCACTGGGATTTGTTGCGAGAGCACGTCATGCCGTCGCCGCAGTCGGCGTCGTACCGGCACTCGACGCACCGGAGGTCGAAGCACACCAGGTTCTTCGCGCTCTTGCCGCTCGGGTCGGCGGACGCCTTCGACTTGCAGTCCTCGTTGGTCTTGCACACGGGAAACCTGCTCTCGCACGCGACCGTGGCGAGGCAGAGCGCCGCCGCGAGGGCCAGGATCGAGGCTCGGGGCCCGCCGCGCGGCGGGGAGGTGCCAGGGAGCATGGCCGGGAGATTACACCTCGAGCCGCCGCGGACCCACCCGGTCGTCTGGGGCCGACGTGGCAGGCCGTGCGACACGCATGTCAGGGGGAGGAGCCTCGGCGACCGCGCTCTCCGGGCGTCCGTGATGGCCTGGCGCTTGCTATCCGCCGGGCGTGTTCGAGCGTGAGCGCAGGAGCGGGAGCAGGGGGGAGGCCTTCGGCGCGGGGCTGCTCGCGGCGGCTGTCGTCGCGTCGCTCGGTGGCTGCGAGGACCGCCTGCTCTGTCGGGACGTCCGCATCCACGCCCTCAACAGCTCCCTCCAGGCGATGCCGGACGGCACCGTCCTGGCGGTCGCGTTCGGGCGGCGCGTGGACGCACACTGCAACGAGTGGGACGAGGGAGATCTGAGGCTGTTCTCCTTGCCACCCGGCGCGGCGAGCGCGGCCGAGCGGAGGCTCTCGCGGTTCGACTCCGAGGTCGAGCTCGTCCCCACGAGCGCGGGGCTCGTCGTCCGGGCGGAGCGGCCCGACGGCTCCACCGCGCCGTTCGCCTTCGATCTGCTCGACGCGCGCACGCTGGAGGTGCTCGCGCCGCTGCCGGACGTGACGGGCTCGGGGAGCGCCGCCAGCCCGACCGGGAGGTTCGTCCTGGCTCGCGAGCTCGAGAAGATCGACCTCCTCGACGCCCACGATCCTCTGCGCGACGTGCAGCCGGCGGCGATGGGAGAGCGAGACGCTGCCGCGTGGGCGAACACCGAGGACCGGCTCTTCGTCGTGACGTGTGAGCCGACGCTCGGCCTGCGCGTCAGGTCTTGGGACGCGGGCGCGCTCGCGGCCGCGGGCTTCCCGCTCGATCCGGCGGGGCTGTTCGCCGGGGCGGATCACGACGAGTCGATCGCCGGGCTCGCCTGCGAGAGCCCGCGCATCGTCGCGAGCCCCGACGACGCGCGCCTCGCCGTCGTCGTCAGCGCGCCGGTCGGATCGGGGGCCTTCGGTCCGGCGACGATGGTCTACGATCTCGCGACCCGCACGCCGACCCTGGTGCCCGACGTCGCGGGGCTGGCGACGTTCTCCCCGACAGGGGACGTCCTCGCTGGCGCCGCGGTCGCGGGGACGCTCGCGGGGCACGCCGTCGTCACCGACCTCGTCACGACGGAGACGCGCGCCGTCGGCGCTGCGGTGGGGCCGCGCGTGCTCCGGTTCCTCGACGACCGTCACCTCCTCGTCGGAGGCGAAGGGGGCGAGATCGAGCGTGTCGACCTCGTGACTGGCACCACGGTCGGCTACCCGACCTTCGCCGGGCTCGACCCCACGGTCGTGAGCGGCGGCGCGCTCTGGTACCTACGGGAGGCGCCGACGTCGCGGCGGATCGCCGACCACCACGACCAGCCGATCCCTTTCTTCGAGCTCGTCCGGGTGGATCTGGAGTCGGGCGCCTGGCGCGCGGTGGACCTCCACGGCGGGCTGGCGGACTCGGTCGTGGCGGTGCCGGCGACGGGGGAGATCGCGGTCGTCATCCGCCGGTTCGTCGACGCCGAGTGGCTCGCCTCCGTCGGGTTCGTCGGCGCGGACGGGGAGCTCCGGCGTGAGGTGGATCTCCCGCTCGCGCCGTCGCTCTGAGGGCGCGTCGCGCCCGCGGGTCTCGGCTCAGCCGAGCGCCTCGCGCGCGGCCATGACGGTGCGGTCGATGTCCTCCTCGGTGTGGGCCCCCGAGAGGAACGCCGCCTCGAACTGCGCCGGCGGCCAGTAGATCCCGCGCCGCAGGAGCTCCCCGTGGAACGCGGCGAACCGCTTGCGGTCGGCGCGATCGGCGTCCGTCCAGCTCCGGACGGGCCCCTCGCAGAAGAAGACCGTGATCATCGATCCGACGCGCTGCACGCACGCGGCCGCTTTGGTGTCGCGGATCGCCCGCGCGAAGCCCTCCTCGAGCCGCGCGCCGAGCGCCTCGAGCCGCATGTAGAGCGCGGGGCCGAGGTGCGCGAGCGTCGCGAGGCCCGCCGACACCGACACCGGGTTCCCGCTGAGCGTCCCGGCCTGGTAGACCGGTCCGAGGGGCGAGATGCACTGCATGATGTCGGACCGGCCCCCGTAGACGGCGAGCGGCATGCCGCCGCCCACGATCTTGCCGAGCGTCGTCATGTCCGGCTTGAGGCCGTACTTCTCCTGAGCCCCGCCCGGCGCGAGGCGGCAGCCGGTCATGACCTCGTCGAAGATCGAGATGGCCCCGTGGTCGCTGGCGAGCCTGATGATCGCGTCGAGGAAGCCGGGCTCCGGTGGCACGCACCCCATGTTCCCCACCACGGGCTCGACGATGACCGCCGCGATCTCGGTGCCGCGCTTCGAGAAGAGCTCCCGCAGGGCGCCCTCGTCGTTGAAGGGGAGGGTGAGCGTCGTCTTGGCGAAGGCGTCGGGGACGCCGCCCGAGTCCGGCGTGCCGAACGTGGCGAGGCCGCTGCCGGCCTTCACGAGCAGGTGGTCGGCGTGGCCGTGGTAGCAGCCCTCGAACTTCACGATGTTGTCGCGCTTGGTGAACCCCCGCGCGGCGCGGAGCGCGCTCATGGTCGCCTCCGTCCCGCTCGACACGCACCGGAGCATGTCCATCGTCGGGTAGAGCTCGCGGATCCGCTCCGCGAAGCGCACCTCGAGCTCGGTCGGCGCGCCGAAGGAGAGCCCCTTCGTGGCGGCGTCCTGGACCGCGCGGATCACGTCGGGGTGCGCGTGCCCGAGGATCATCGGTCCCCACGAGCCCACGTAGTCGAGGTACGCCGTGCCGTCGGCCCCGTAGATGCTGGCGCCCTCGGCGCGGGCCACGAACACGGGCTCGCCGGACACGGCGCGGAACGCGCGGACGGGGCTGTTCACGCCGCCGGGGATGCAGAGGAGCGCGCGCTCGAAGAGCGAGCGCGACAGGGTGTCGGTCATGGCGCCCAGGCTACCCCGAGGCTGGTGTACGATCGATGGGTATGGGGCGGCGAGCATGGGGGACTTGAAGACGGTCAGCGTCCCGGCGCCCATGGCCGAGCTGTTCTCGGCCGCTGAGGCCGTGGTGTCCAAGTACTTCCGCGAGCGGAAGGATCACCCGGAGCACGGCACGATCGAGATCTCGGGCGAACGGTACATCCTCGTCCGCGCCGCGTCGCTCTCGGTCGAGTTCTTCGGCTTGGTGCGCGAGCTCTACGGCGCCGACCGGGCGGCGGAGGCCGACGAGTTCGCGCGAAACATCCTGTTCGACCTCGCGCACGCGATCGGCCGGAAGGACGCGAAGCGCTTCCACGAGAAGATGGGCCTGGAGGATCCGATCGCGAAGCTCTCCGCTGGCCCCATCCATTTCGCCCACGCGGGCTGGGCGTTCGTCACGATCTTCCCGGAGTCGCGGCCGACGCCCGACGAGGAGTTCTTCCTCCTCTACGAGCACCCCTACTCGTTCGAGTCCGACGCCTGGCTCCGCGCCGGGGAGCGGCTCGAGTTCCCCGTCTGCATCATGAACTCGGGCTACTCCTCGGGGTGGTGCGAAGAGAGCTTCGGGGTGGACCTCGTGGCCGCCGAGGTCCGGTGTCGCGCGCGCGGCGACGACGTCTGCCGCTTCGTCATGGCCGCGCCGGCCCGCGTCGAGGCGCACGTGAAGCGCGAGCTTCCGTCCGGCTCGGCGATCATCCCCGACTTCTTCGCGCGCAAGCGGGCGGAGGAGCGGCTGCGGCTCGCGCACGCCGAGCTCGAGCTCCGGGTCGAGGCGCGCACCGCGGACCTGAAGCGGGAGATGGAGGAGCGCCGCCGGGTGGAGCGCGAGCTGCACCAGCAGCACAAGCTCGAGGCGCTCGGCCGCCTGGCGGCCGGGATCGCGCACGACTTCAACAACCTCATGGCGGTCGTCCTGACGAACGGGGCGCTCCTCGAGCGATCCTTTTCGGCGGACGACGCCCGGCGCGTCTACACCGAGGAGATCTCCTCGGCCGTCCAGCGGGCCGCCGACCTCACCCGCCAGCTCCTCGCGTTCGGTCGAGGCCGGCCGACGGAGACGGACACCATCGAGGTCGATCGCGCGGTCACGGAGCTCGGCCGCATGTTGACCAGGCTGCTCGGGGACGACGTCACGCTCGAGCTGTCCCTCGGGGCCGGCGGCGCGCACGTCCGCGCCGCGCGCTCGGAGATCGAGCAGATCGTCGTCAATCTGGTCGTGAACGCGCGCGACGCGCTGCCCCACGGCGGGCGGATCGAGATCTCCACGAGCCTCGGCGCTCGCCCCGGCGGCAAGGAGGTCGTGACGCTCCGCGTCTCCGACTCGGGGCAGGGCATCGCCGAGGACGCGCAGCGCTCGATCTTCGATCCGTTCTTCACCACGAAGGAGGGCGTGGGGACGGGGCTCGGCCTCTCGACGGTCTACGGCATCGTCCAGCGGTCCGGCGGGTCCATCTCGGTGGAGAGCGCGCCGGGCCGGGGCACCACGTTCGAGGTCACTCTGGCGACCGTCGCGCCGCGGCGCCCTTCGAGCGCGCCGCCACCCGAGGTGGGCGAGGTCCGGGGCAGCGGGGAGCAGATCCTCGTGGTGGAGGACCAGCAGAACCTGCGCGAGATCGTCCGCAGGAGCCTCGTCGCCCTGGGGTACTCGGGGGTCGTCGCGGCCGATCCGGCGGAGGCCATCGAGTTGATCCGGGGCGGGCTCACGCCGCGGGTGCTGCTCACCGACGTCATGCTGCCCCAGATGGACGGGGCCGCGCTCGCCTCACGGATCGAGACGCTCGTGCCCGGCATCGCGGTCCTCTTCATGTCGGGCCACGCCAGCGACGTCCTCGACCAGCGCCGCAGCCAGGGTGGCAGCGTGGCCTTCTTGCCCAAGCCCTTCACGCTCTCGGCGCTGGCGGACGCCCTGGCCCGCGCCCTGCGAGGGGAGGGCGGAGGCGGCGGTCGCTGATCCGCCTGATTGAGCGGATCGCGACAGGATTGCCCTACCCGGGCGGGGCCCGAACCTGAGACCATGGGCGGGCGACGCTCCCGCCGCGCGCTCCCGGGGCGGGAAGAGGCGTTCGCACCTCGGACCGGAAGGCACTCGCCCCTGGGGCACACACGTTGCTACCCGACCATCGACCGTGAGCCGACGCCGCCTCGACGTACTCTCCAAGGACTTCTTCCCGGCCTACGTGGTCTGGGAGCTCACGCTCCGGTGCGATCAGGCTTGCACCCACTGCGGCTCGCGGGCGTCCGCCGCGCGGCCCGACGAGCTCTCCACGGAGGAGGCCAAAGACGTCGCCGGACAGCTCGCCGACCTCGGCACACGGGAGGTCGTCCTCATCGGCGGCGAGGCGTACCTGCACGAGGGCTTCCTCGACGTCGTGCGAGAGCTCGCGCGCCGGCGCGTCCGCGTCGGGATCACGACCGGCGGGCGGGGCGTCACCGCCGAGCTCGCGGAGCGGATGAAGGAGGCGGGCATCGCGCAGGCCAGCGTGAGCGTCGACGGCCTCGAGGTGGCCCACGACCGGATGAGGAACCTCAAGGGGAGCTTCCGTCAGACGACGCTGGCGCTCCGCCACCTCCGCGCCGCCGGGATCCGCATCACCGCGAACACCAACCTGAACCGATCGAACCGCGCCGACCTCGAGGCGCTCTACGAGCACCTCAAGGCAGAGGGGATCGGGGGCTGGCAGATCCAGATCACGACGCCGCTCGGTCGCGCCGCCGACCGGACGTCGATGATCCTCCAGCCCTTCGACCTCCTCGATCTGATGCCGCGGATCGCGGCGCTGAAGGAGCGCGCGGTCAAGGATGGGATCCGCGTGCTCCCCGGCAACAACCTCGGCTACTTCGGCCCGGAGGAGGTGCTGCTCCGCTCCGCGGACCCGACGACGCAGAAGGATCACTGGGCCGGCTGCCAGGCCGGACGGTTCGTCATGGGGATCGAGTCGGACGGCGCGGTGAAGGGCTGCCCGTCCCTCCAGACCGCCTCCTACGTCGGCGGCAAGACGCGCGACCGGTCGGTCGCCTCGATCTGGCGCGACACGCCCGAGCTCGCGTTCGCCCGGACCCGCACGGTGGACGACCTGTGGGGGTACTGCAGGTCGTGCGCGTTCGCGTCGGTGTGCCTCGGTGGCTGCAGCTTCACCGCGCACTCGCTCTTCGGGCGGCCGGGCAACAACCCGCTCTGCCATTTCCGCGCGCGCGAGCACGCGAAGCAGGGCAAGCGCGAGCGCCTCGTGCCGCGTGACCCCGCGCCCGGGTTGCCCTTCGACTGCGGGACCTTCGATGTGGTCGTGGAGGACCTCGACGCGCCGGACCCCGACGCCGACGTGCCCGTCTCCGACCTCGTCCAGATCACCCGAAAGCCCACCGCCTCGGGCGGTGCTCGCTCGTCGCCCGTCCGTGTCCCTGGAGGAACTCATGCTTAGCGCCTGCTCGTCGTGCCCTGGTCTCGTCCCGAGCGCCCACGCGTCGTGCCCTCACTGCGGCGCCGCCGTGACCGCGCGGACGTCGATCTCCGGGCTCGCCCGGCGGGCCGCGGGGGCCGCGGCGGCGGGCGCGATGGCGATGACGCTCATGGCTTGCTACGGCTACGTCGACGGCGGCGACTACTACGACGGGGGCGGGGAGTGCGCCGGCGACTTCGACTGCCCCGCCGGCCAGATCTGCTCGGGCGGCCTCTGCGTGCTGCCCACGACCTCCTCGGGCGCGACCTTCGAGGTGATCTGCGACGACGAGAAGGACGACGATTTCGACGGCGACGTGGACTGCG
Source organism: uncultured Polyangiaceae bacterium (assembly GCA_964492175.1). Lineage (GTDB taxonomy): Bacteria > Myxococcota_A > Polyangia > Polyangiales > Polyangiaceae > Xiheicaenibacterium. The sequence continues at coordinate 9,172 of CAZBJI010000027.1, forward strand.
AGGACGCGGACTGCGCCTTCGCGCCCGAGTGCGTCGCCGTGGAGGTGTGCGACAACGGCGCGGACGACGACGGAGACGGCTACGTCGACTGCGAGGACACCGAGTGCCCCGTCTGCCCCGCGACCGAGATCTGGTGTGGCAACCTGATCGACGACGATCAGGACGGCCTGTTCGACTGCGAGGATCCCGACTGCGCCGACGCCTGCACCGTCGCGCTGTGCGGCGACGGCCAGCTCGGCGGGTCGGAGGAGTGCGACGACGGAGACCTCGTCGCCGGCGACGGCTGCAGCGGACAGTGCGAGCTCGAGGTGGACGTCTTCTGCGCGACGCTGCCGCCGCTCCTGCTCGGATCGGATCCCGCGGACAACTCGGGCGGCACGAGCGGCCTCTCCGCCTCCTGCGTCCCCGCCGGCGGTCGGGAGGTCGCCTTCACGTTCACCGCGCCGGCGGCTGGGACGCTCGACGTCAGCATCGAGTCCGCGATCGATCTCGGTATCTACATCCTCGAGGGATGCGCGGAGGGCGCCCCCGAGCTCGCCTGCGCCGCGGGGCTCGCTCCCGTGAGCACGCACCTCGAGACCGGGGTGGAGGTGACGGTCGTGGTCGACGCCGCGGCGCCGGGCGCCGCGGGGCCGTTCCTCCTCACGTCGGCCTTCACGCCGGACTGACGCCGCCCACGCCGGCGCCTGCCTCGCTCGGCGGTCGCCCCCCCTTACCTCCTGACGGTCCTTCCCTTACCCTTGGAAAGAGGAGACTCCTCGATGCTCGAGCCTTGCGCGTCTTGCCCCGGTCTGCTGCCGCTCGCCTCCACCTCCTGCCCGCACTGCGGCGCCTCCGTCTCCGGGCGGCGGATCGCGAAGGCGGTCGCCCACACCCTCGCGGCGGGGGGCATGATGATGACCCTGATGGCCTGCTACGGCATGGGGCCCTGCGGCGACGAGTGCGACGGGCCCGGGCCTCAGTGCGGAGACGCTCATCTGGACGAGGGCGAGGAGTGTGAGGCGAGAGGCAACCTCGCGACCGCGTGCGGGAGCGACTGTACGCTCGACCAAGCGGCCTTCTGTGGATCGCGGCCGGCGCTGCAGCTCGCCCCCGCGGGCGCGACGCTCGACTTCGACACGGCCGACGTGTTCTCCGCGAGCTGCGTCTCGCCGGGCGGACGCGAGACGGTGTTCTCCTTCACCGCGCCCGCTGCGGGCACGCTCACCCTGTCGGTGACGTCCGACGCCGACGGCGTCGGGGTCTACGTGCTCGGCGACTGCGTGACGCAGTCCCCCGAGCTCGGGTGCACCTCGGGCGGACCCATGAGCGTGGATCTCCTCGCGGACCAGGCCGTCACCGTCGTCGTGGACTCGCCGGGGTTGGATGACAACTATACGGACACGTTCTTCCTCGTGAGCATCTTCGAGCCGCAGCCGTAGCGGCAGCAAACGCGCGGTGGCGAGCGCGGCTCGGCGGCATTAAGATGCGGGGGTCCGTGTCAGAACGCGAGCCCCCGCCCCCGCCGCGCGCAGTGGAGAAGCCCGCGGCGCCGAAGCCGAAGGCGCCTCGGATCGAGGTCAGGCGCTTCGCCGGGCCCCCGGCGTTCGGCGAGAAGATCGAGCACCTCCGGGTCGCGCACCTGACCGATCTGCATTTCGGCCGGGTGACGCCCATGGCGGTGCAGGCGCGCGCGGTGGAGCTCACGAACGCCGCTCGGCCCGATCTCGTGGTGATCACCGGGGACCTGGTGTGCCACTCGCAGCTCTACCTGGACGAGCTCATCGCCACGCTGGGATCGATCGAGGCCCCCGTCGCCGCGGTGCTCGGCAACCACGACTACTGGTCCGGGGCCGATGAGGTGGCGTGGGCGCTGCACAAGGCGGGCGCCCTGCTCCTCAAGAACGCCCACACCTCGATCACCCTCCGCGGGCAGAGGCTCCAGCTCCTCGGGCTCGATGATCCCTACACCGGCCACGCCGATCGCGAGAAGGCCACGAAGGGCCTGAACCCTGCCTTCCCCACGCTCGCGCTCTCGCACGTCGCGGAGGAGGCGGATGGCCTGTGGGCGGCCGGGGTCCCGCTCGTCCTCTCGGGCCACACCCACGCGGGGCAGGTCACGTTCGCGCGGCTTCACGAGCTCACCCTCGGGCGCCTGGCGGGGCACCGCTACGTCCACGGTCTCTACGGGGCGCGCAAGCCCGACGTTCACGGGCCGAAGGGGGCGGTTTACGTCGGCGCGGGGATCGGCGCCTCGGTCATGCCCATCCGCATCGGCGAGCGAGGGCAGCGGGAGCTCGCGCTGTTCGAGCTCGGTCGGGAGCTGCCCGAGTTCCAGGAGCACCACGTCGAGCAGCCGGCGCTCAAGGGTCGCAAGCCGAGCCCCACGCTGGTCGAGAAGCGGCGGCAGCAGGTCGATCTCAAGATGTACCGGCGGGAGCTCGAGCAGCTCAAGAACGGCGCGCGCGGGCGCAACCTGGACTGAGCCGGCCCCGGTCCGCCCGCGTGCCGTAAGAGCCGGAATCAACGGGAGATTGTGGGCAGCCGGGCGCCGCCGCGCCGTTTGGTGTACCACCAAGCACGAGCGCCCATGGCGAAGAACCCTCCCGTCCTGCCGGGCTCGCACCTGCCCGAGGAGACGCCCGTCGACCGCGCCCTCCAGCTGGCGCTCGCGGGCGAGCGGGACGCTGCCCTGCGCTGGGCCGCCGCGGTCATCAAGAACGATCTCGCGATGCCGACCGCCCTCTGCATCACCGGGCGACTCCTCGGCGAGGGAGGCCGGGAGGAGACCGCGCGCGAGGCGTGCACCGTGGCGGTGCGGCGGGCGATCGATCTCGAGAACCTCCCCCTCGCGGTCGTTGCAGCCGGAGAGGCCGGCCGGTTCGGCGCCGACTCTGGTCCCTTGCTCGACGAGATCGCCGAGGCGTTCGCCAAGGGCTCGCCGCGCTACGGCGACGGCGCGGCCCCGCCCGTGCCGCTGCCGCCGGCCGCGAACTTCCAGCCGCTCCCGTCCGTGCTCTCGGGCGTCGCGCTCACGAACAAGGCGACCGAGCTCGTCCACGAGGCGAACCGAGCGCTCGCCGAGGCCAAGCGCCCACCGATCGGCAAGGTGAGCCTCTTCTCGGCGCTCGACCGCTCGGGCCTGCGCGACCTGCTCGCCGCGTTCATCCCCGAGTGGATCCTGTCGGGGCAGACGGTGATCGAACAGGGGACGGTGGGGCGCGACGCCTTCTGGGTCGCGCGGGGCGAGCTCGAGGCGCGCCGCATCACGCGGACGGGCGGGACCATCACCCTCGCTCGGCTCCGCGGCGGATCGGTGTTCGGCGAGATGGCGCTCCTCTCGCGCGCGCCGCGCGCGGGCACCGTCGTGACGCTTCGGCCCACGCTGGTCGTCCGCATCGAGAAGGAGGCGCTCGATCGCACGGCCCAGGCCCACCCCGAGATCGGCACCGAGCTCGGCCTCCACTGCCGCGACCGCATGGTGCAGAACCTGCTCCGAACGAGCGACGTCCTCCGGGTCGTCCCCGAGAAGGACCTGCCTGCGTTCGTGGAGCGCTTCAAGATCGTCTCCTTCGAGCAGCAAGACAAGCTCGTGGTGCAGGACGAGTTCCCCACGGGGATCTTCCTCGTCGCGTCCGGTGAGGTCGCGATGGTGCGGCGGGAGGCCGACGGCGGCACGCTGGTGTTGAAGACGCTGTCCCCGGGGGACGTCGTCGGAGAGGTCGCCACGCTGCTGCGCCGGAAGACCGGGGCCGACGTGATGGCGGTCCAGCCCACGGTGACGCTCTTCCTGCCGACGCAGCAGCTCCTCGATCTGGTCCGCGCGAACCCCGCCGTCCTCGCCGAGCTCTACCTCCTCGCGGTCCAGCGCGACGACGAGACCAACGCCATCCTGGACGAGGAGGCGAGCGTGGCGGAGGACTTCGATCTCTTGTGAGGTCGGGCGCGCGCCGCGCCCGGCTCAGAGCTTCACGCGCAGGAGACCGGGGCTCGCGGGGAGGCCCGCGAGCGCGTTGGCGATGGCGAAGTTCGTGACGTAGAGGGCGCGGTCGTCGCCGGTCCCCCCGAACGCGACGCTCGCCGGGAAGTCGAGGGGCGGCCCCTCGAGCAGGACGGTCACGGCGCCGGACGCGTCGAGGCGGACGATGCGGTTCGAGCGGTTGACGGCGCCGACGACGGTCCCGTCGACGTCGAGCGTGAGGCCGTCGATGCCGGCGAGGAGGTCACAGTCCGGGCCGGCGAGGATCTCGAGCGCCCCGGCGCTCCCGTCCGCTTCGATCGGGATGCGCGCCACGAGGCCCTGGTCGTGGCTGGCGACGATCACCGCGTCCGGCGTCCAGACGATCCCGTTCGCGCCGATGACGAGGTCGTCGGGCTCTCCGCCGCACGCGACCGGATCGCCCGCGAGGAGCGGGTCCTCCGCCCAGAGGCTCGTCGCTCCCTGCGGGGTCGCGACGAACACCGCGCCGCGGGCGGAGTCCGTGAGGAAGAGCGAGCCGCTCGCGGACCACGCGAAGCCGTTCGGGAGCACGAGCTCCGCGTGCGAGGCGAAGAGCGCGCTCGGCCCCCCTTCGGGCGCCACGTAGGCGCCGGGCACCGGATCGCCGCTGAACGAGGCGAGCGCCGCGAGCACCTCGCCGGAGGAGCTCGTGGTGAGCCCCGTCATGAAGCCGGTGTTCGGCGGCGGGAGCGGGAGCGACGCGAACGCCGCGCGCCCCCCGCCGTCGAGGTCGAAGCGGTCGATGGTCGACGAGAGGGCGAAGCCCACGAGGACGTCCCCGCCGCGAACGGCGAGGCCCTCGGGCAGCTCGAACGCGGCTCCGTCGAAGCTCGCGAGCACCTCCACCACCGGCGCCTGCGCGCCGCCGCCTCCCGTCCCGCCTTGGGTCGCCGCCGTGGAGCCCGTCGCCGCGTTGGTTGGACCGGTCGCGGCGGCCTCGCCCCCGGCCCCCCCGGAGCCCGTCGCGTCTTCGCCGCAGGCGCCGAGCATCCACAAGAGCCCGGCGGTCATCCACGTCCGTCCGATCGTTCGATGTGTCATGGTCATCTCCTCGGAGGACAGCCTGGGCACGGCGGACCCACGCAGCCAGTGCAACATTCCCATGTGACGACCTGCACCAGGTGCATGTACCGTGCGTGGGTGAGCAGAAGCCCCCTCGCCGGCGTCGACGCGAACCTCCTCGTCGCGGTGGACGCGCTCCTCGGGGAGGAGAGCGTCGGCGCCGCGGCGCGCCGCGTGGGCGTCAGCGAGTCGGCCATGAGCCACGCCCTCGCGCGGGCGCGGGATCTCCTGGGCGACCCGCTCCTCGTCAGGACGGGGCGCCGGATGACGCAGACGGATCGCGCGCGGAAGATCGCCCCCGCCCTCCGGGAGGCCGTGGCGCTGCTGGCCAGCGTCGCCGCTCCCGCCAGGGCCCTGGACCCGCGCGGGGAGCAGAGGACCGTGCGGATCGCCGCGACCGACTTCGGGCACCTGATCATCGGGCCGCCGCTCCTCGCGGTGGTGGCCCGGGACGCCCCCGCGGTCGACCTGGTGTTCTTGCCGTTCTCCACCTCGTCGCTCGGGCAGCTCGCGACCGGCGAGATCGATCTGGCCGTGTCCAAGCTCGGGACGCGCCGCGGGCTCAGGTCGCAGCTCCTCCTGGAGGAGCCGTTCGTGTGCGTCGTCCGCCGCGGGCACCCGATCACGCGCGGGCGCATCACGGCGGCGCGGTTCGCGGCGCTGGGCCACGTCCTCATCTCCCCCGGCGGGCGTGTCCGCGGCGCGGTGGACCGGGCGCTGGCGGAGCGCGGGCTCAAGCGGCGCGTGGTCTACGTGTCCCCGACGTTCCTCGTGGCCGCCCAGATCGTGGCCGAAACGGATCTCGTGATGACCTGCAGCGAGCGCAACGCTCGGATGGCGACCGAGTGGCTCCCGCTCTCCAGCTTCTCGCCCCCGGTCAAGGTGGCGCCCTTCGCGCAGGGGATGCTCTGGCACGAGCGCCAGGAGCACGATGCGTTCCTCGCGTGGCTGCGGGGAGTCGTCGCCGACGTCGCGCGCTCTTCCGCCGACCGACGGTAGGGCGGAGCGACCACGTGGGGTAGGCTCGGCTGCATGAGGAACGGGCGCGCGGCGGAGGTCCATCGGGGGGGGCTGAGGCTCGGCGCCGGGGCGCTGCTGGTGCTGCTGGGCGGCGCGTGCGGCGACGACGCCGGCGGCTCTGGCGGTGCGGGCTCGGCGCAGGGCTCGGGGACGCAGACCGGCAAGGGCGCGACGAGCGCGGCGGGGCCGGGCGGGACGACGACGGCCGCGTCGGGCACGGCTACGTCGGGCACGGCCACGTCGGCCACGAGCGGCACCTCGAGCGCGACGGGCGGCGGCGCGGCGACGTGCGCGGCGCTGTGCGCCAAGGCCGTGTCGCTGAGCTGCCCCGTGTCGGCGGACTGCGAGGGAGACTGCGAGGCTGGCTACGCCAACGCGGGCCGGTGCGCGGACGAGCTGGACGCGTTCCTCTCCTGCGTCGAGGCCGAGGCCGACGCGTGCGACGACTTCCAGACCGCGCCGCCTCCATGCGAGCCGGCGGCGGACGCGCTCGTCCAGTGCAGCTCGGGCTGACGCGCGGCCCGATCGCGGCCGGTCAGCGCCGCCGGAGGCGGTAGGCCACCTCCACCACGGTGGTCGCGCCCTTCTTGCGCATCCCCTCGTGCGCCTCGGTGATGTCCTCCCGCTCGAGCTCCACGACGTCGAAGCCGGAGGCGTAGGCCGCGTCGACCGCGGCGCGGTCGACGGAGAACGGGGGGCCCTCGCCGACGTCGTGCTCCAACGTGACCAGGATCCCCGGCGCCCCCGGCGGGAGCAGCCCGGCGACGAGGGCGCCGTAGGCCGGCCGCGTCGCTTCGGGCAGGGCGATGAGCGCGGCGCGATCGAAGAGCGCGTCCACGGGCCCGACGTGGCCCTTCGTCAAGGAGAGCGCGTCGCCGACCAGGATCTCGATCCCTCCAGCGGTCAGGCTCGAGAACGGGTCGCGCCGCGCCTCCGCGGGCGTGAGCCCGTGCTCGGAGAAGAAGGCCCGCGCCGCGAGCTCCACGAGCTCGCACCCGACCACCGCGTGGCCCGCGCCGGCGAGCCACGCGAGGTCGACCGCCTTGCCGCAGAGCGGCACGAGGACGCGCGCGCCGGCGGCGAACACCGCGGGCCCGTGCTTCAAGAGGAAGCGGTTGGGCGCACCCTCGTGGAAGCCGAGTTGATTGGTGTCCCAACGATTCTGCCAGAACGCAGCGTCCATCCCGCGTCCGTACCACGGCTTGCGCGCGGCGCCCGCATCCGCAATGCTCTTCACCATGAGGAAGCTTGGCTTGATCGTGGGAGGGGCGGCGGCCGTCGCCGGCGGGCTCTTGGCGTGCTCGGACGACACGTCCGGCTCGGGGGCGTCGGGTCCAGGCGGCGCGGGGCAGGGCGCCGGAACCGGCGTCGGCGGCTCGTTCCCCGATCCGACCGTCGACTGCGATCCGCCGAGCGGATCGATCCCACCGCTCACTCTGCTCGAGCTCGCCAGCAGCGACGACGGCATCACGGGCCCGGCCCTCGCCGTGGCCGCGCCGGGCGACCTCTCGCGCCTCTTCGTCGTCGACCTGGCGGGCGTCGTCTGGATCATGCTCGACGGGGTCCTCGCGCCCGAGCCGTTCCTGGACATCTCTGCGGACATCGAGTTTGGCGGAGAGCAGGGGCTGCTCGGCCTCGCGTTCCACCCCGGCTACGAGCAGAACGGGCGCTTCTTCGTCCATTTCTCCCAGCCCGGATCGGGGGACACGGAGATCGCGGAGTACCGGCGCGGCGCGGACGCGGATCACGCCGACCCGAACAAGGTGAAGACGGTGCTCACCGAGGCGCAGCCCTTCGCCAACCACAACGGCGGATCGATCGAGTTCGGTCCGGACGGGCTGCTCTACGTGTTCCTCGGTGACGGCGGCTCGGGCGGGGACCCGATGGGCAACGGCCAAGCCCTCGACACGCGGCTCGGCAAGATCCTTCGCCTCGACGTCGACCGGGGGGATCCGTTCACGCCGGCCGGGGGCTTCCCGGGGGCGCTGCCGGAGGTCTGGGCCATCGGGGCACGCAACCCTTGGCGCGCCTCGTTCGATCCGTGCACGGGGGACCTCTACGTCGGAGACGTCGGGCAGAACGAGTGGGAGGAGATCGACGTGCTGCGGCCCGAGGCGAGCGGGCTCAACCTGGGCTGGAACACGGCGGAGGGGAACCACTGCTACGGCGGCGGCTCGTGCGATCTCTCGCCCTTCGTGGCGCCGGCTCACGAGTACCCGCACGTCGCGGGGCAGTTCGACGGGGGCGCGTCGGTGAACGGCGGCTACGTCTACCGGGGCTCGGCCATCCCCGCCCTCCGCGGCCGGTACTTCTTCTCGGACTTCGTCCGCGGAGAGGTGTTCTCGTTCGTCTACGCGGGGGGCGTCGCGACGGACGTGCGCGACCACACCGCCGAGCTCGCGACCCCGAACATGGTCGGCTTCGGCCAGGACGCGGACGGGGAGGTCTACATCCTGAGCTTCTCGAGCGTGCACAAGATCGTGGCGCAGTAGGGTCCGACGGGAGGTGCCAGCCGACTAGCGGAAGCTCGACGTGCCGGTGCCGATCGGCGCCGGGGCCGGAGCCTGCGAGGCGGGTCGCTGCGGCATCGAGGTAAGCGAGACCTGCCGTTCGAACGCGGCGGCGGGCTTCACCGGGGGTCGGGGTCGGCTCATCTTCTGGGGCACCGGGGGAGCCGCGGAGCGAGCGGCCTCCTGCTCGCTGGTGCGCGCTCGGCTGGGTCCGGCGTCCGGGCGCGCGCGCGCGGGCTTCGGAGCGACGCTCCGCGGCTCGGGCGGCGCCGCCTCCGGGGCTGCTGCTCCGACGAGGAGTCGCGGCGGCGCGGCCCCGACCCACGCAGGCTCCAGCGGGGCCGGCGCGTCCCGGCGGGTAAACCACGACGCGTCGGGCGCCACCATGGCCATGGGGTCCACCCCCCTCTCGACCTCGGCGGCCGGCGTGTGCGGCGGTGTGGCTGCGTAGACCAAGCCGGCGGAGATCGACATGCAGGCCAGGGAGGCGAAGCCGAGGTGTGTGGTGCGCATGTCCCCTCCATCGCGGTCCGGGCGAGAGGTGTGACGAGGCGTGAGCACGTTTCTTCGGGGCGGCAGCTCGCCCCTGTCGTCGTCAGCCCGGCGCCGCGCGCGCGTCGAGCGCCCTGTGGATCGCCTCACTGACGCGTGAGGGATCCGAGCCGAGCGAGACGGGCTCGTTCGCCAGCCGGCACGGCACGTCGAGCTTCTTCTCGTGGTAGCGCGTCTTGAACTCGGTGAACTTGAGGCCGTGCGCGGTCGACACGACCACCGTGCGTTGGTCGCTCCGGATGAGGCCTCGCGCGACGAGCTTCTCCAGGCACGCGAGGGCGACGCCCGTGTGGGGGCAGTTGAAGAGACCGGTGCGGTCGGCGCGCGCGACGGCGTCGGCCAGCTCGTCCTCGGTCGCCTGCTCGACGACGCCGCCGCAGGCGCCGAGCGCGCGCACGGCCTTGGGCAGCGACACGGGGGCGCCGATCTGGATCGCCGACGCCAAGGTAGGGCGGGCGGCGAGCGGCGCGAAGTCGCGCTCCTCGAGCTGGCGGCCTTCGGCCTCGGCGCGCTGGTAGGCGACGAAGAGCGGGTTCGCGCGCTCCGCCTGGCAGCACGCGAGGCGCGGGAGCCGATCGATCAAACCGAGCTCCTGCATCTCCAAGAAGCCTTTCGCGATCGCCGACACGTTGCCCAGGTTCCCGCCGGGGACGAGCACCCAGTCGGGGACGCTCCAGTCGAACTGCTGCGCGATCTCGTAGGAGAGCGTCTTCTGCCCCTCCACCCGCAGGCTGTTCATCGAGTTCGCGAGGTAGATCGCCGGGTCCTTCGTGAGCTCTTGCACTGCCCGCATACAACCGTCGAAGTCGGTGTCCAGCGACCCCACGAGGGCCCCGTTCGCGAGCGGCTGGACGAGCTGCGCGGCGGAGATCCTCCCAGCGGGAAGGAGCACGACGACCGGGATCCCTGCGGCGGCGCCGTACGCGGCGAGCGCGGCCGACGTGTCGCCCGTCGAGGCGCAGGCGACCGCTCGGATGGGCTTGCCCGCGGCGATCATCTGCCGCACCGTGGAGACCAGCACCGTCATCCCGAGGTCCTTGAAGGACCCCGTGTGACTCGTCCCGCACTGCTTGATCCAGAGGTCCGAGAGGCCGAGCATCTTGCCGTAGCGGTCGGCCCAGAAGAGGTTCGTGTTGCCCTCGTAGAGCGACACGACGTTCTCGGGATCGACGTGGGGCTGGACGAGCTCGAGCTTGCTCCATACGCCGCTCCCGAACGGGAAGGCAGTTTTGCCGTAGCGTGCGTCGAAGAGCGCGCGCCACTCTGCCGGCTTCTTGTAGGCGCGGAGCGCGGTGATGTCGTGCTGCACCTCGAGGAGGCCCCCCGAGCGCGACTGGTAGACGACGTCTCCCAGGTCGTAGCGCTCGGCCTCGTCGTCGAGCGCCTGGAACCACGCGCGGAGCGGCCGCGCCGTCACTTGCCCCCGAGCGTCGCGAGGAGCCCCAGGATGCCGAGCGCCAGCGCGGCCAGCGACTCGCCGGCGATGAGCCCGCCGCCGACCAGAGACACCGTGCTCATGTCCTCGGGCACCTCCTCTTCCCCCGCGACCTTCGGGGCCCGCTTCTTGGCGCGCTCGTCGGCCGTCGCCCAGAGGGAGCCGACCACGCCGCCTCCGCCGAACCACGCCGACGTGGCGAAGTCGACGAAGCCGCCGAAGCTCGCCGCGTAGGGGCTGGGCAGGAGCACCGCGTCGAGCACGAAGTCCGTCGTCTTGCCGGTGGTTCCTCCGTTCTTGAACTTCAAATACCCCGGGTGCGACTTGAGGTACTTTCGGGCTCCCTCGAGCACGATGCCGATGGCGAAGCCGAGGAGCAGGAGCTTGGTCTTCACCGGATCGGGCTTGGTGATGTTCCCGACGGCGCCCACGAACTTGTAGGTCATCGCGCTCTGCCACTGCGCGACCTTCTGCTCCGGGTGATCGAACGTGTTGACCGTGAGCACCGGGTAGGCGTTCATGAAGAGCTTCGTGATGAGCACGGCGCAGACGGCGCCCATCAAGATCCCGATCACCTGGTATCGGAACTGGATCTCCCGGTTCGTGCCCAGGCGCCAGCCCGTGGATCGATCCTGCTGCATGTCGCAGCCGACGCTGCAGGAGATGAGCAGGACCGCCCCCGCGAGGAGCGCGATGCCGGGCTGCTTCAGCCCGATGAGGGCCATGAGCAGGACGCTCACCACGAACGCGCTCGAGATGGGGTTCGAGTCGCTGATGCCGGTGGAGATTCCGTTGATGAGGACGAAGAGGAAGCACAGCAGCAGGGCGAAGAGCATGTAGCCCGGCTGCACCTGCATGATCGTGGTGCCCGCGACGAAGGTGGCCGCGGCCCAGAAGGCCACCCAGATTGCGAGGCGGCGCATGTTGAGGCCGCGCCCGGGCCCCCCGTCACCGGTCTGCGGCGCCTTCTCCCGAAGACGGGCGAGGGCCGAGCGAAGGATGAGGAACAGGTCGATGACGGCCGCCCCGAGGATGCTGCCGAGCGCGACGAGGAAGCCGACCTTTCGGAACGGATCCTCGGGGCCGAGGAGCGGCCCCGCCGCGCCGTCGGGGACGTACGTCCGGAGCCAAGGCGTGATGAAATGCCCGATGACCGCGATCACGACCGCGGGGATGCCGATGCGGGCGCCCACGACCATGCCGGCGCCGAGCGTCGAGCCGCTGAAGCTGATCTTGCCGAGGATGGCGATGTGCTCGGCGAGGAGCCCGCCGGCGAGGCCCACGCCGGTGCCGGTCCCGAGCTGCGCGACGCTCCGCTTCAAGAGGAGCTTGTTGGTGAGGGCGCGCAGGATGTTCGCGACCGCCAGACCCGAGGGGTAGGTGAGCTGCATCCGGTCGACGAGGACGGGCGTGTAGAGCATGCCGACGCCGACGCCGAACATGCCGATGCAGAGGAAGTAGATGATGAGCTGCCACGTCGGCGGGATGGGGAGGTTCAGCCAGACCATCGCCTGGGTGAGGACTCCCATCGCGCTCATGCTCGCGACCGAGGCGGCCATCGTCTGCATGTAGTTGGCGCCGTGCTTGCCGTCGGGGCCGTAGCCGTAGGTGACCACGCTCCCCAAGATGCCGGCGAGGACCTGCCCGCCGACGAAGAACCCCAAGCTGAAGTTCATGTAGGCCGCGGTGATGCCGCCGAGCGGACCGAGCACGGTGATCGCGATCGCCCCCAGCATGATGTAGTAGGCGCGGGAGTTGATCGGCGGAAGGAAGCCTTTCATGCGGCGCCCAAGGTGCCGGACTTCGCGGTGCAAGGCAAGCGGGCCCCCGCGCCGGATCGCGGCCGTCGGCGGGCGGACCGGGCGGCCCTCGGCTATCGTGCACGAGTGGCCGGGCGGAGGAGCGAGCGACGCGGGCGAGGAGGGGGCGCGGCGCGGCGCGGGCGGGTCGCGCCCTTCCCGGTCTCGGGGCTCGCGTCGCTCTGGCTCCTCGCCGGCGCGCCGACCCCGGACCCATCGCTCCGCACCGTCGCGCCGTCCGCCTCGGGTGTGAGCGGGCCACGGCCCGTCACGTCCGAGGCGCGCCCGTCGGCCGCCGCGTCGGGCAGCGCCGCGCCCGACGCTCCCCCGGCGCCTGCGGTCACCGAGGACCGCGCGCTCGCGGTGCTGTTCGCCGGAGGGGCGCCCGCCGCGTGCGCCGCTCTCACGGGTCGTCGCAAGATCCGCTGCGCCATCGAGGCGCGGTACGCCGGCCACGCGAAGGAGAGAGAGCTCGCCCTCGCGCTCTTCGACGACGTGGGGGACGTCGCGGGGACGGAGCGGGAGCACCACATGGACGGCGGGTTTCGGGGGGCGATCCACATCGTCCCCGAGCTCCCCGTAGGCCCGCACGAGCGGCACCTCCGCTGGGTCGTGGGCGCGCAGCGAGACATCCGGAGCTTCCTCGCGCAGATCGGAGAGAGGGCCGAGAAGCCCGTCCGGTACCGCCACACCGCGCTGGTCTGGAGGTTCCTTCGCAGCGTGGGCCGGACGACGCCGAGCGCGTACGCGGCGGGGTGGGAGGTCGGGTGGAACGTGAAGGGCTCGCTCCACGCCTCGGCCGACGCGGTCCGCGAGACGATCTTCCACGAAGTGTTCCACCTCAACGACCAGGCGCACGGCGGCTGGTCGCGCCGCGCGCTCGGCTCGACTGTGGACGCCATCATGACGAAATGCGGGACGCGCGCCGCGTGTCTGAAGCCGTACGCGCCTGGCAAGACGATGGTGCGGGGCGGCACGTACTACGCGTTCCAGCCCGACAACGGGGACGCATCGCACGAGTACGCGGCCGAGCTCGCGACGCGCTACTTCCTGGAGCACCACGCCGTGCTCCGCGGCGCGGCGCTCACCGAGGCACCGTTCAAGTGCGGTCCCCCCGAGAACGCGCGCGCCTGGGAGGCGCTCACGCACGAGTTCTTCGGCGGCGTCGACCTCGTTCCTGCGTGCCCGTGAGCGGAGCCCGCGAGGGAGCGGATGCAGGCCGGCGCGGCCGCGACCCGGTCCGCTTCTTACGCTCGCGCCCCCGAGAGCTTCCCCGCTGCCTTTGGTGCGGTCGACGAGCTACGCACAGGTGGGGCGCCCGAGGGCCGGCACACCGTGGAGCCACGGAAGATTGGCGCGGAGCGCTCGACCCGGTGCTACCCTGCGGGCCAGGATGGAACGACTCGGACCCGGGTCCACGTTCGCCGAGCGCTACGAGGTGCTTCGCTGCATAGGCGTCGGGGGCATGGGGGCGGTCTACGAGGTCCTCCACACTGCTACCCGGCGGCGCCGGGCGTTGAAGGTGCTGCACCCGGGTCTCGTGGCCAACGGCGAGGCCAGGCAGCGCTTTGCCCTGGAGGCGTGCATCACGGCGTCCGTGGAGAGCGAGCACATCGTCGACGTGTTCGACGCCGGGGTCGACGAAGCAACCGGCGCGCCGTTCATCGTGATGGAGCTGCTCAAGGGGTACTCCCTCGGCGATCGCCTCGAGAGGAAGCAGCGCTTCTCGGTCTCCGAGGTGCTGGAGGTGCTCGGGCAGGCCGCGCGCGCCCTCGAGAAGACGCACGCTGCGGGCGTCGTGCACCGGGACCTGAAGCCGGACAACCTCTTCGTCGTAGAGCGGCCGGACGGGCTCTTCCACGTCAAGATCCTGGATTTCGGGATCGCCAAGGCAGTCGCCAGTGGCGCGAGCCGCAGCACGATCAACATCGGGACGCCCGTGTACATGGCTCCCGAGCAGCTCGAGGGCGGCTTCCTCGGGCCCCAGGCCGACGTGTTCGCGCTCGGCCACATCGCCTATGAGATCCTGACTGGCGAGCACTACTGGGAGCAGGAGCTGCGCAACTCTCCGAGCACCATGGTGCTCATGCGGATCATCGACCGCGGCTACCCCGAGCCCGCGAGCATCCGGGCCGGCCGGCTCGGGGTCGAGGTGGGCCCGATGTTCGACGCGTGGTTCTTACGAGCTACCGCGCGCTCCCCCGCGGAGCGCTATCCGACGCCCACCGCCCTCGTCGACGCCTTCGCCGACGCCGTGGGTCAGCCGCAGTTCACGCCGACGCTCGTGATGCCGATGTCGGCGGAGCTGCTCGAGGCGATGGTCCGGCTCCCGGGTGCGGCCACGGCCGCGGTCACGAGCCAGCGCGTCGAGGCCCGCCCCGCGCCGCACGTCGCCGCCGCGGGGAAGCAGACCGGTGGGGCGCGCGCGTGGCACATGGACACGCCGCGGCCGAGCAAGCGGGTGAGCCGGCTGGCCGCGGCCGGCCTCGCGATGGCCGGCGCGGCCGCGGTCACGGCGGCCGTGGGGGTCTTCGTGCTCCGCGCACACCCCAAGCTCGGGGTGGGCGACGCGGCGTCGTCCGTCGGCCCGGGCGTGACGGGGAGCGCGCCCGTGGCCGCCGAGGAGAGCGGCGCCGTCGGCGTGACGCCGGCGCCCAACGAGACGGCGAGCGCGGCCGGATCGGCCTTGGCCGCGCCGTCCGCGTCGAGCGCGGCCTCCGCCTCGGCCAAGGCGAAGCGACCACCCGCGCCGACCAAGCCGCAGGCCCCCCGCCCCGTGCAAGACCGCACCTGCGCCACGGACCCGCGCCGCTGCCGCTGACGACCCGGCGCGGTCGACGATCGCGCTCCCGCTCGATCCGGGGGGCGCGGCGTCAGCTGCAGGAGCCTGCGACGCAGCTGTTGCTGGCGCAGTCGGCGTGACCGAGGCACGCGGCTCCGGCGGGACACGGGCCGCACGCGTCGCCCCCACAGTCGGTGTCGGTCTCGGCGCCGTTCCTCACGCAGTCCGCGCACGTGGGGTTGGCTGGGTCGGGGGTCGGGCAACCGGGATCGAGCGGGTCGGGGCTGCAAGTCCCGTCGTCGCAGTGCGCGGAGACGCAGTCCCCGTGGCCGACGCAGCCTTGACCCGCGGCGCACGGCGAGCACGCGTCGCCGCCGCAGTCGGTGTCGGTCTCGGCGCCGTTCTTCGCGCAGTCGGCGCAGGTGGGGTTGAAGGGATCGACCTGCGGACAGGGCGGATCCGCGTCTGCGGGCACGCACGCACCCCCGGTGCACGTCCCGCTCTGGCAGTCGGCGTGCACGGAGCACGCGAGGCCCACGTCGCACGGCGGGCAGGAGTCGCCGCCGCAGTCCGTGTCCGTCTCGAAGCCGTTCAGCGTGCAGTCGGCGCAGCTCGGGTTCTGCGGATCGAGCGGGGTGCAGATCGGCCCGGTCGGCGCCGGGCCGCAGGTGCCTCCTTCGCAGACGCCGGTGGCGCAGTCCGCGGGGTTCTGGCAGACGCCGCCGACGTCGCAAGGGCCGCAGGAGTCGCCGCCGCAGTCGACGTCGGTCTCGAGACCGTTCTGGACGCAGTCGGCGCAGTTCGGGTTGTCCTCGTCCAGCGGGTTGCAGACGGGACCGCCGCCGGCCTGCCCGCCGAGGCCGGCGCCGCCGAGCCCGCCTCCCGCGCCCCCCGTCGCTCCTTGCGAGACGTACTCGCCGAGCTCGGGGAAGCAGGCCGCGACGAACAGCGCGGCGACGAGGGCGAGCCCGCTCTTCAGAACGTCGTGGTCAGCGTCCAAGCCAGCGCTCCTGGTGCGAGGTGGAGGCCCACGCTGGTGCTGGGCTCTGGGTCTGCGGCGTAGCCGGCGATCAGGACGGCGATGCCGGTCGCGACGGAGGCGGCGCCGACGCCCGAGAGGACGCCGCCGGCGATCTCCAAGTTCTTCGCCTCCGCGCTGATGTCCGTGGCGCGCGCGGCGTCCGCGGGCGTGCCCGCGCACGCGGGGGGCCGCGCGTCCTCTCCGCAGAGCTCGCGCACCTCCTGGACCGTGGACGCCGTGAGCCCGAGGAGCGCTGCGCCGGCGCCCCCCACGAGCACCCCTCCCGAGAGCAGGACGATCCCCGCGATGAGGCTGGGCCGCGACGTGGCCTCCGTGGAGCGCGACCCCTCGGGAGGGACGGGTCGTACCACCCGCGGGGTGCTCGGTCGGCGCGCGAGCGTGAGCGTCACCTCTCTGCGGTCCCGCTCCGCCAGGACCAGGCGCTCTTCGGCGGGCTCGTACCCCGGAGCCGTAGCGCCGACGACGTGCGCGCCCGGGTCGACGAGGAGGGGCGCCGAGGCGGCCGAGGCGCGCCCATCCACCGAGATCGCGGCGTCTGCGGGCGCCGTCGTCACGACGATTCGCGGGATGCGCTCCTCCAAGCTCGCCGCAGCCCCCTGGACCTGCGCGCGGACCGCGTCCTTGCGTGGGCCATCCGGCGCCGAGTCGTTCAGCGCCCCGGCCTCCGTGTAGAGAGCCCTCGCGTCGAGCAGCTTGCCCGCGCGCTCAGCGCAGGTCGCGAGGTTGAGGAGCGCTCCCACGGAGCGGTCCTCGGCATTCGACGCCAGGAACTTGGGGCACGCTGCGTCCCAGTTCCCGGCGTCCGAGAGGGCGAGCGCCTCCTGGAACAGCTGGTCGGCCCGGGCCGCGTCCCCGGCGCGAGCCATGCTCGGCGCGGCCAAGAGCACGCCCACTCCGCACGCGAGCCAGATCTTCGCCATGATGACCACCGAAGATACGGCTCGTTCTTCGGTCCTGCAATGTCTCCAATCGAGACACGAGTCGCCCACACTTCGCGCCAACGTGCGCGCGCCGCGCCGAATGGATGCTTCGGTCGTCGAGCGGCGTCGCCCACCACGAACGTCACGCTGCGCGCGAGGTCGCGCGGGAGCGACGCCAACGCCCCAGACGTCGCAGGTTCCGGCGGGGCGCCCATGGGCGCGGCGGCCTCACTCGGCGTGGAGCGAGCCGCCGCGTTCGTCCTGCGTCGCCTTCGCGGCGATCGACGCCGGGGAGCTGGGCGAGGTCGGCGGGTCGTCGTCGTAGTCGATGGCGGCGAGGACCCGTGGGCGCGTGCCCGAGATCGAGCGGCGACTGGAGGGCGGCGGGATCGACGGGGCCGTCGACAGGATCGCGTGGGCTCTTCGGATGAGCTCGCCGATGTAGGTCGCCGCGGCTTCGTTGGTCGTGCCGCGCTCCTGCGTGATCTTCGCGATCATGCGGAGCTCCTGCGCGATCGCCCGCGTGAGGCGGATCAGCGGCTCGTCGCGGACGTCGTCCTGAGCCTCGCGGTCATGGGCGAAGACGCAGAGCTCGTCGGAGAGCGCGTTGAGCTTGCGCGCCAGCGGGCCCAGGGGATCGCGGAAGGGCTCGACTTCGATGTGCTGCATGTGACGCTCTCTTGCAGGGCCGATGCCAGCGCGCGCAAGCGATCGCGGGCCGGTGTCCGGCCTGCGATCGGCCGAGCGAGCTCTCCCGTGCGCCATGGTTCTGACACCGTCCGCCAACGTCGCCACGGAGGCCGTCAGTGGCGGAGGCTCACCGCCCGACGCGACCGCGAGGGGCCCCGGCCATGGCCGACAGCATGCCGACCAGCGTGCCCGCCTCGGTCCCGAGCGCTCGCAGCGTCGAGGCGCTCGCGCCAGTGTGGCCGTACATGCCCGTCAAGAACAGCCCCGCTCGGCTCGCCTCGGGGAGCGCCTGCTGGAGCTTCTCCGACTCGACGTAGGGGATGACGTCGTCGTCCTTGCCGTGGACGAGGACGACCGGGCACCGGACCCTCTGCAGTCGCTCGCCCGGATCGAAGAAGCTTAGCCGCCCGGCGCCGCGCGCGAGGGCGGCCTCCATCCACGCGAGGGCGCCGTCCTCGAGCATGCAGCCGCGGAGGAACGGAGCGCGGAGCTCGGACGGGAGCGTCGCGGCGATGGAGCGCGCGTACGGGTCGCGGCGCCCCGGCGCCTTGAGCTCCATCTTCCCCCATGTCCGGTACACCATGGTCCGCCAGGCGGACGCGAGCGTGGCGCGGTCGCCCTCGAGCTCCAGGTCGGGCAGCGCGTTCAGGAAGACCGCGGGTGAGTTCAGCGGATCCCGCGTGAGCTCGTGCACCCGCGACCCGATCTCGGCGCGGCCCGTCAGCGCGAAGCGCACCGTGGGGAGGAACTGACAGAAGCCGCCGAAGACGAGCGTCGCGCGCGGTCCAGCCGTCTCCTTGGCGGCGAGATCGAGCGCGAGCGCGCTGCCGAAGCTGATCGAGAAGACGGCCGGCGGGCCGAGGCCGCGCTCCGCCGCGAGGGCGTGTGTCCGCGCGAGCGCGGCGTGGGCGTCGTCGAACGCGGACGGCTCGAGCACCAGATCCGTGAAGGCGCGGATGAACGGGGCGACCACCAGGAAGCCACAGCGCGCGAGGATGCGGCAGAAGCGATCGAGCCTCGGATCGTCGGGCCCGAGGAAGTGCAGGCCCGGCAGGACCAGGTAGGCGCCCGCCGCGCCGTCGGGCTCGTACACGTAGGCGCGCGTCGCGCCCACCGTGGTCGTGGACCGAGCCACCCGTCGGGGTGCGCCTGGCCCCGCCCACGGACCGAGCCAGCGAGCGAGGGATGCGGCAGCGCGGGCGGTGCGAAACGGCACGGCGGCATGGTAGCGTGGGCCGCGTCGATGCGCTGCGCGGCCTTCCTCCTGCTCATCCTCCTCGTCGCGAGAGAGGGGCGCGCCGCAGAGCCGCCCCCCGCGGTTCGCGCGCCGGCAGGTCCCGAGCGACCGCCGCCCCTCGACGAGGACCTCGAGCTGCCGTCTCTCGAGAAGGAAGAGCGCGTCGCCATCGGCGCCCACGCGCTCCTCGTCACGCGGCTGGCCGAGGCCGAGGTCGACGGCGAGGCGACGAAGACCTCCTACGATCCGGCGCCGGGCGTCGGCGTCGCGGCGCGGGTGCTGGTCCACGACTACTTCCAGGTCGGCGCGGCGTGGAAGTGGTCGTCGCACGCGCTGACGTTCGAGCGCGGCGCGCTCGGCCTTGGCGGCGTGATCGAGATGGACTCGGTCTCGACCTACACGCTCGCGCTGCACCTGCTCCCCACGCTGCCGATCGGGGAGCGCGTCCGGCTGTGGGCCTCCGCTGGCCTCGGCTGGGGGCGGACGTACTACCCACCCATGCGCGTGCGAGACGGGAGCGGAGCCTTCGTCGTCCGCGATCGGGCCGCGTCCTTCGTCGAGTTTCCGCTCGGCCTCGGCGGGATGGTGGAGATCGTGCCCGGCTGGCTCGCGCTGGACATGGACGTCACCGCGGCCCCGACGCTCCCGGAGGACGGCTCGGCGCGTGTCCCGATCACCACCCTGGACGGGCAGGGGAGGCGTCGAGAGGTAGGGGGGCTCCCCGGTGCGAGCGTCGGGTTCGTGCAGGCGCTCGGGCTGTCGGTCCTCCTGTGAAGCCCGCAGGACAGGCGGAGGCGCGGCGGCCGAGGGTCGTGGCCGTGACCGGCAACATGGGATCGGGCAAGTCCAGCCTGGTGGCTTGGCTGGAGAAGCAGCTCGGGATGGTGCCCTTCTTCGAGCCCAACGACGAAAACCCCTACCTGGCGGACTTCTACGCCGACATGCCGCGGTGGGGCCTGCACTCTCAGCTCTTCTTCCTCATCCGTCGCTTCGGCATCCACAAGGACATCGACGCGCGGGCCTCGGGCGAGGGCAGGGACATCGTGCAGGACCGTACCATCTACGAGGACGCCGAGATCTTCGCGGCGCACCTCCACGAGCGCGGCCACCTCTCGGAGCGTGACTGGGCGATGTACCGGGAGTTCTACCGGACCCTGTGTCGGGAGATCCGGCCCCCCGACCTGATGATTTACCTACGGTGCCCCGCGAAGGTCCTGGCACGCCGCATCAAGCAGCGGGGGCGGACGTTCGAGCAGAGTATTCCACGCTCCTACCTCGCCGCCCTCGAGCGCCTGTACGAGGCTTGGTTCGCCACCTACGAGGCCTCGGACTGCGTCGTGGTGGAGACGGATCAGGTCGACTACGTGGAGGGTCTGTTCGACCGGCACGAGCTGCTCGAGACCATCCGGTCACGGCTTTGCATCAAAGAATCGGCGCATCCGCCAAACTTGTCGTAAGCTTGATCCCAGGCTGGGCGTAGAGCTTTTTCCCGCCCGGACCGTCCAAGCTGTGCCGCCTTTCGGCCCACCTGCAGAGCGCCATGAAGATCACCTGTCACTCCTGCGCTGCCAAGTACACCGTCTCGGACGACAAGGTCCAGGGCAAGACCGTCAAGATGAAGTGCCGCAAGTGCGGCGCGACCATCGTGGTCGGCGGCTCTGCGGGCCCGGGTGAGGGCGCGTCGGACGACGGCGGCGGAGTCGACCTCCCCGCCGGCAGCTACCTCGTGAACGTAGCCGAGGGGGACCAGCGCACCATGACGCTCGCCGAGCTCGTGGACGGCTACAACCAAGGCGTCGTCACGGCCGACACCTACGTCTGGGCCGACGGGATGGCGGACTGGCAGGCGCTGAGCGAAAACGACGCGATCGTCGCGGCCCTCAACCAGGCCGCCGGCACGGGCCCGGCTTCGGGCGCTGCGGACGCTTGGGGCGCCAACGGGACGAACGGTAACGGAGGCTACGGCGGCGCACCCGACCCGGGCGCGCAGGGCGGCTACGGCGCGCCCGCCGCTGCCGGCTACGGCGCGCCCGCGTACGCGGCGCCTGCGTACACCGCGCCGGCGGCGCACGACTCGCAGCGACCCGCGGCAGCTCGAAAGGAGGCCGGCCGCAAGTCGGGCGACCTGTTCGGCGGAGGCGGTGGCGGGAGCTTCGAGGCCGGCGGGTACGGCGCGGGCGCCTCGGTCGCGACGCCTAGCAACACCGGCAAGCGGGACGAGAACTCGGTGCTCTTCTCTCTGAGCGCGCTCACCACCTCCGGCCCGCCGTCACGGCCTGCGCCCGGCGGCGGCACCACCGCGACGAAGGAGGACTCCGGCCTCATCGATCTGAAGGCGCTCGCGGCGAACGCGACGCCCGCCCCGGCGCCAGGCGGCGCGGTCGCCGCCGCGCCGGTCATCGACGCGGTCGGGCTCTTCCCCTTGGGCGCGCCGGTCGTCGCGCCGCCCGCGTACCAAGGCGGCCCGGCGTCCATCGCGCCCATGACCGTCGCGCCGGGCAAGCGCAGCCCGCTGCCGCTCGTCCTCGGCGGGCTCGTGGCCGTCGCCGCCATCGTGGGCGTGTTCCTGTTCGTCCGGAGCGCAGGGGAGACCAAGCCGACGGCGACCCCCACCGCGGCCGCGCCGACGCCTACCACCACCGCAGAGGCCGTCGCGGCCGCGCCGACCGCGACCGCGACCGCGACCGCAGACGCGACGGCGACGGCGGAAGCCTCCTCGTCGGCCGTGGCGGCCGGTCCCGGGCCGAAGTGGAAGGGCAACCCGGGAGGCAAGCCCGGGCCGGGGGCGAAGACCAGCACCCCGGGCGGACCGGCGCCGCCGCCGGGCGACAAGCCCAAGCCGCCGGCGAACTCCTGCGCCGCCAAGTGTGGCAGCGACCTGCACTGCGCCATGAAGTGCAGCGCTGGCAAGAAGTAGTCGCGGCGCTCCTGCTCGCGGCGTGCGGCGGTCCGCGCGCCGGACCGGACGTGGTCGATGTCGCGATCGGCGGCGCGCCCCCGGCCTCGGCGCGACACCTCGACGTCGCCTCGGACGGGGCGAGGAGGCCGAGCGACACGGAGATCCGGTGGGAGGCATCGCCGGAGCGCGCGCGTGAGCGCGCGAACACCGAGCGGCGCCCGCTGCTGCTGTTCTTTCGGGCCGACTGGTCGGCCGCGAGCGTGCAGATGGAGCGCGGCGTGCTCGCCGACGACGTCGTGGCGCGCGCGGCGCGCGTCTTCGTGGCGGCGCGCGTGGACGCGACGGACGAGAAGGCCACCTCTGCGGAGTACTGGCTGCAGGCGACGGGCGTCATCGGCGTTCCGGCGATCGTCCTGATCGAGCCGGGCACCGGGAGGAAGGACATCCTCGAGGGCCAGGTCGAGGCGGAGGAGCTCACGGAGCGCCTCAACGCGTTCGTCGAGTGACGACGTGTCCACCGATCACGTCCCCTGGCGGCACCTACGGCGTCATGGGGTGACACGGCAGCACGGAGCTCGGCGGGCGAGATGACGCGACTCGCCGAGCAACCTGCTAGAGCGCGAGGCGCTCCGCGATCTGCACCGCGTTCAGCGCGGCGCCCTTGCGGAGGTTGTCGGCGACGACGAAGAGGTTGATCGCCCCCGGGACGGCGAGGTCCTTGCGGACGCGCCCGACGAACACGTCGTCCTTGCCCGCGGCGTGGAGCGGCTGCGGGTGCTTGCCCGGCGCGTAGGGCCCCGGCATGAGCCGCACGCCTGGGGCGTCCGAGAGGAGCTGCAGCGCCTCTTCGACCTCCATCGGCCGGTGGAACTGGACGTGGATCGCCTCGCTGTGGCCCGTGACCACGGGCACGCGCACCGTGGTCGGTGAGACGCCGATGCTCTCGTCCCCGAGGATCTTCCGTGTCTCGAACACCATCTTCAGCTCCTCCTCGGAGTAGTCGTCGGCGCCCGGCTTCCAGTCCATGAGGACGTTCATCGCGAGCTGCCCCGGGAAGACCCCGACGACCGGCTGGTCCCCGCGCCCGATGGCCCGTATCTGCTCCTCGAGCTCCGTCGCCGCCGCGTGCCCCTTGCCGCTCGCGGCTTGGTAGGTGGAGACGACGACGTGCTTCACGCGGGCTGCGTCGTGGAGGGGCTTGAGCGCGACCATCATCTGGATGGTGCTGCAGTTGGGGTTCGCGATGATGCCCTTCGGCCGCGTCCGCGCAGCGTCCATGTTCACCTCGGGCACCACGAGCGGGACCTCCGGGTCCATCCGCCACGCGCTCGAGTTGTCGATGACCACCGCGCCGTGCTGGGCCGCCGCCGGCGCGAGCACCTTGGACGCGGGTCCGCCGGCGCTCATCAGCGCGACCGCGACGCCCGCGAACGCGGCAGGCGTGGCCTCCGCGACCGTGAGCTCTCCGCCCGCGAACGGGATCCGCTGCCCTACCGAGCGCGGCGACGCGAGGGCGAGGACCTTGGACGCGGGGAACCGGCGCTCCTCCAGGATGCGCAGCATCTCTCGTCCGACGACCCCCGTTGCACCCACGACCGCGACCGTGATCGACATCCGACGTCCTCCTCGCTCAACGCGCGAAGGAGCGTTATCCGCCTGATGCCGCGGCGCAAGCTTTGGGTCGGGGTCCCGTGGACGGCCCGGCTCAACCGATGACTTCCCAGACGTACGGCTTCATGACTTGCCGCCTTATCAAGGAGCGGACCACACGAATCTGCCGAGGTTCTTCGGCAATTCCGCCGCCGCGCGTGTCACCCGCCGGGAGACACGTCTCCCCGAGGGTGACGCCGCCCGGGCCGCCAGGGCCCGTCGCCCGCGTCTGTTTCGAGCGAAGTCGGCGTCGTCCCCCTATACTTTTTCCGGGCCAGTGACATCCGAGGATCGGGAGAGCGAGTTCACGCCGGCCGCCGGGCGCAGGCTCGGTCGGTACGAGCTCGTCACGCGGATCGCGCGGGGCGGGATGGCCGAGGTGTGGGTCGCTCGGCAGCGCGGTGAGCTCGGCTTCTCCCGCCTCGTCGCCTTGAAGATGATCCGCGCCGAGTACGGCGCGGAGGCGTCCTTCCGGACCATGTTCCTCGACGAGGCCCGCGTCGCGGCGCGGCTCCACCACGCGAACGCGGCGCAGGTGCTCGATCTCGGGGAGCAAGACGGCGTCCTCTACCTCGCGATGGAGTACGTCGAGGGCGACTCGGTCGCCGGGCTGGTCACGCGCCTCGCGGAGACCTCGCCCGGGGACAAGGGCTTGCCCGCGGGGGTGTGCGTGCGCATCCTCGCCGACGCGTGCGCAGGGCTGCACGCGGCGCACGAGCTCACCGACGACGACGGCCGACCCCTCGATCTCGTGCACCGCGACGTCTCACCCCACAACGTGCTCGTCGGCGTCGATGGCGTCGCCCGCCTCACCGACTTCGGCATCGCCAAGGCGCTCGGCCGGATCACCGACGACACCGAGACGGGACAGGTGAAGGGCAAGCTCTCGTACCTGTCCCCGGAGCAGGCCAAGCGCCTCCCTCCCGACCGCCGCTCCGACGTCTTCGCCGCCGGCATCGTGCTCTGGGAGATGCTCACGGGCGAGCGGCTCTTCCGCGGAGAGGACGTCGCGGACACGCTCCTCAACATCGCGAGCAAGCCCGTCCGGGATCCGCGCGAGCTCGTCGACGTGCCCGCGTCGGTCGCGGAGGTGACGCTCCGCGCCCTCTCGAGGGACCCCGCGGCGCGCTACCAGACGGCCGACGACATGCGCCGGGCGCTCGAGACGGCGGCCCGGTCCGCCGGGCTGCGCGCGACGTCCGACGAGGTGGCGGACCTCGTGAAGGACCTCGCCCTCCCGCAGGTGGAGCGCCGCCGGACGCTCGCGCGCCAGTCGCTGCACGGCGCCGGCAAGACTCCGCTGCCCCGAGAGGTCGCAGGTCTCCCGCCCGAACAGGAGTCCACGCTCCGCGAGGGCAGGCGGCAAGAGCCCACGTCGACGCGAACGTCGAGCGTCGTGCCGAAGGTCGCGCCCTCCGAGACCCCGCCCGCTGCGGCCGCGGCCTCGCGCGGGCGCCGTGCGGTGGTCGGCGTCGCGGCCGTCGCGGCCCTCGCGGTGGTCGTCGTGGTGGCCACCTCGGGGGGACGTACGTCCGTGAGCGGGGATCACGGCGCGGTCGCGGGGGCCCCGTCCGCGCCGGAGCCCGCCGCGCCGCGCACGACGCCGACCACGCCGGATGTCGTCCCTACCGCCGCCGCGGTCCCCGGCGGCTCGTCCGCGCCGTCCGCCGCGGGCACGTCGAGCGGCGCCGCCGCCGGGCGCCCGCCGCCCTCGGCGCGCCCCGTGACGCCGCCCGCACCCTCCGGCAAGCCGAAGTACGACAACCCCTACGCGCCATGAAGCGACTCGCCGCGCGCGCTCTCCTCCTCGCCGTGCTCGCCTCGTCCCAGGCGGCGCTCGCGCTGCCGACCCCCGAGGATCAGCAGCGAGCCGGAGAGAGCTTTCGCCAGGCGGAGGCCGCGTTCGCGAGGAAGGAGTACGCCGCGGCCGCGGCGGCCTTCGAGCAAGCCGCCGCGTTCGCGCCCCACCCGACCGCGTTCCTCAACGCCGCCGAGGCCTGGGAGCTGGCCGGGGATCCGGTGCGGGCAGCGCAGGCGTGCGCGCGCGCGCGGTCTGTCCCCGACGCGGCGCCGTCCTTCGTGGCGGAGGCCGAGCGCAGGCTGAAGGCGCTCGCGCCCCGCGTCGTGACGCTCGACCTCGTCGGACCGCCAGGCAGCCGCGCGCGCGTGGACGGCGGCCCGGAGGTCCTCGCGCCCACCACGGTGTTCGTGGCCGCGGGAGATCACTTCGTCAGCGTGGTCGACGCGGCCGGCGGGACGGCGCGCGCGATCCCGGTCAGCGTCCTCGAGGGCGCCAGGGTGCGCGTGGACGTCTCGTCGGCGGGCGCGCGTCGGGTCGATCCACCGAGCACGGGCCCGGCGGGCCCGGACCCGCCGGCCGAGGTGGAGCCCGCTTCGGGGGTCGAGGTCCCGGTCGCGACCTGGGTGAGCTTCGGCGTGGCCGGCGCCGCGGCGGTCGCGATGGGCGTGTTCGGAGGGCTCACGATCGCGGCCCAAGGCGACTTCGAGGTCGAGCCGACCCGCGAGAACGCCGATAGGTTCCACGACTATCGCTTGACGACCAACGTCCTCATCGGGGTCGCGAGCGCGGCGGCCGCCGTGGGGGCGGTCGTCTGGATCGTGGACGCCGCGACCCGGGAGCCCGCGAAGCCGCGCGCCGCGGTCTCTCTCGGGGTGAGGCCGGGCGCCGCCGGCGGGGCGGTGCTCCTCGGGTTCTGACGAGCGCCCGCGGCTTCGTCGCGACGGCTACTCTCGCTCGTCGCCCTTCGCGCGGCCGAGCATCCGGTAGAAGCTCGGCCGGGCGATCTTCGCGAGCTCTGCGGCCTTGGAAACGACGCCGCCGGCCCGTGCGAGCACGGCGTCGGCGTAGGAGCGCTCGAAGCGTGCGATCGCCCGCCGCCTCGCGTCGGCGTACGAGAGCGACGAGAGGTCGGCGCCGTCGTCCTGGGCGGCGGCGGGCCCCGGCGCCGACGCGTCGAAGAGGTCCGCGGCGTCCCGGATGCCGAGCAGGGCGTACCGGTCGATCACGTTGCGCAGCTCCCGTACGTTGCCGGGCCAGCGATAGGCCGCGAGGACGCCGCCGAGGTCCGGGGGGATGTCGGCGGCGTCGTCGCCCACCGCGCGCCGGAAGAGCGCGCGCGCGAGCGGACCTACGTCCTCGGGTCGGTCTCGGAGCGGCGGGACGACGACGCGCGCGACGGCGAGGCGATAGTAGAGGTCCTGGCGAAACTCCCCGCGCCGGACGGCCTCGGCCAGGCGCTTGTTGGTCGCCGCGACCACGCGCGCGTCGACCCGGAGCACGTCCCGCCCGCCCACGCGTCGGACCTCTTTCCGCTCGAGCACGCGCAGGAGCTTGGGCTGCAGGTCGAGCGGGAGCTCTCCGATCTCGTCGAGGAGGAGGGTGCCACCCTCCGCTTGCTCGAACAGACCCGCGCGCGCCTCGACCGCGCCGGTGAACGCCCCCTTCTGGTGACCAAAGAGCTCCGACTCCATGAGCGCCGCAGGGATCGCCCCGCAGTCGACCGCCACGAACGGGCCGCGCGCGCGCGGCGACGCGCCGTGGATCGCCCGCGACAGCACCTCCTTGCCGACCCCGCTCTCGCCCTCGAGCAAGACCGTGACGTCGCTCGGGGCGGCGCGCTCCAGCACCGAGAAGACGTGTCTCATGGCGGCGGACTCGCCGATCGCCTCCCCGAACGTCGAGCGCGCGCTGAGCGGGAGATCGAGCGCGTCGGGGTCCAAGCGAAGCTTGATCTTCGTCCCGCCGAGCTCGAGCACGCAGTCCGCGGAGAGGGTCGCGGCGTGGAGCCGGAGGCCGCCCACGAACGTGCCGTTCTTGCTGCCCTCGTCGAGCACGTGGACGCCGTCGTCGCGCAGCGCCAAGCGGAGGTGCTCACGGGAGACGGTGCCGTCGCCGAGCCGCAGGTCGGCGCCCTCTCCCGTGCCCACGACGAAGACGGGGCGGTCGACCCGGACGGCGCGGCCTGCGTCGGGCCCCTCCGTCACCTCGAGCGCGACGGCGCGGACGCGCAGCACGCGCCCGTCCCTCGCGGGGGCCGCGAGCGTGGGCTCGGCGTCGGGGGGCTCGGGGGGCACCGCGGTATCGTAGTCTCTCCGCGAGCGCGCCGCGCGCCAAGCCGAGGGCGCCGCCGCGCGTTGGCGAGGCGGCGAAAAAGGTGCGAACCTTCGGCTACCCATGGGCCCCACGCCGCGCCTCGAGCCCTCCGACGCCTCCGGTCCCCGTCGGGTGTTTCGCTCGTGAGGCGCGGCGTCGCGGCCGGTTTCGGCGGGTTGGCGCTGCTCGTCGCGCCCTTCCTCGGCTGCGGCGCGGCCGACCCGGCGCCCACCACCGCGACGCCCTCGGGGGCGGGCAAGCGCGCCAAGCAAGGTCAGACGTTTGGGCTCCCGCGGACTTGGCCCCGGTCGATGTTGCTGCCGGACCTGGATCCGGCGCGCGTCGCCGACGCGAGCTCTCCGGAAGGCGCGGCGCGATTGGTCGGCAGGATGCGGGTGCTCGTACGGGAGAACGGCGTGGTCGAGCGGGCGCGCGATCTGCTCCCGGTGGGCCGCGTCTCCTCGCTCCCGCTGCCGGGGCGCCTCGGAGGGGGCTTCGTCTTCATCAGCGCGACGGGGCGTGGCACGGAGATCTGGAGGGCCGCGACGTGGCTCGCGCCGCTCAGCCCCGTCGCGTCGCTCGGCCCCGCCGCGGACATGGACCGCCCGCTCGTCGCGGGCTTCGATCGCCTGTACGTCCGGCTGCGCTCGGGTGACCTCTACGCGCTCGACCCGAGCACGGGGGCGACCGTGGGCTACGGTGCGCTCCCGCCTGCCGCCGCCTACGGGGACATGGTGTTCCTCGACGGCTGGCGAGCCGTCGTCGACGCGGATCTCCGCGGGCCTCTCGCGACGTTCGACGCGGGCGCCACGTGGCGGCCCGTGACGCTGCCGGCGCGCCTGCGCTCGCTCGGGGCCGCCTCGCGAGATCCGGACGCGGGCGGGGACGCGGTGCTCGCGGTGGACGGGGCCGTCTACACCCTGTCGGCACGAGGGGACCTCTCGCTGTCGGCGAGCGCGCCGACGCAGCCTGCGGCGACGGGTACGCCGTTCGCTTTCGCGACGCCGCCAGGCGTCCGCGGGCCGAGCCACGGCCCCGCTCCCACCGAGGACGCGTCGGACCGCTCCGCGACGCCCCCCGGTCCGCTCGGGAGGCGGCCGCTCCGCCTCGCGCTCGAGCGCGGCTACCCCGAGAGCGCGGAGGCCGCCGTCGTCGCGCACGAGGGATCGCTGGTGCGCGTGGCGCTGTCGAACGGCGCCATCCAGCGTGTCCGCCCGGGCGCTTACCCCGATCGCCACGCGAGCTGCCACGGCATCGCGCTCGGGCAGGGCGACGGCCCGCCCATCGGGTTCTTGTGCGGGGTCCCCGACGGGCCCACGATCATCTACGGCCTCACCGCGTCGTTCGAGCTGGCACCGGTGATGAGGTTCGCGGGGCCGCGGGCCGTCGTCGAGAGCGGACAAGGCGGTCTCGTCGTGCGCGGCCCGTGCGGTGAAGAGGCCGCGCCGGAGGGCGTTCGGCCGTTCTGCGTGCGGTCGCCGGACGGCGCGACGCGCGAGGTGCGGGTGCGCGGAGAGGTGGGGTCGGAGCGCGTGATCGCGCTCGCCGACGGCCGCGTGGTGATCCTGGTCCCGCCGCGCGTCGGCGCGCAGGGACAGCTCTCCGTCCTCGAGGGGTCGCGCTCGAAGCACACCCCGGTGAAGGTGCCCGACGGCGCCCCGCGCGAGGTCGAGACCGGCATGTGGCTGGAGGGCTTCCACCAGACGGGCCCCAACACGATTGCCGGCTGGGTCGAGGCGGGGGGACCGACGTTCGGCGTCGAGGTGAGCCTCGGCGGGGCGCTCACCGTGGGCCCGGTCGTGTCGGAGCCGAACGGCGTCCTGGTCTCCGGGCGGTTCGGGGTGGCGGTCGGTAGCGAAGGGAAGCTCCTCGAGACCACGGACACGGGCAAGACCTGGACGGAGGCTGCCCTCCCGGCGCTCCCGAGCACCGACACCGCGGAGGAGACTCGCCGCTGCGGGCCCGTCGGGTGCGCGCTCGATGGGTGGCTCCGCGTCGGGTGGGGCGAGCCTGCGCTCGCCGAGGATCTTCGCGAAGCTCCCCAGCCGGAGCCGCCCAAGCTCGGTAGCTTCAAGCTCAGCTCCGCGCCGGTGTCGCTGGCGTGCCATCGAGGGAGGACGACCGCGCGCCGGACCGACGCCAGCCGCGCGCCAGCGGCTCTCGGCGAGAGCCCTACGGGGTGGCTCCCGTTCCTCGGCGTGAGCCCACCTCCGCTCGCCAAGGACGAGGTCGGGTTCGACGCCGGCGACGCGTTCGCGGCCAACCCGGTCCGCGCGTACGTGTGGGGAAAGCGCGACTCGGACTGGACCCGCACGGGGCGATTCGTCGTTCGTTTCCAGGACGATCTCTCGCTCGAGCCGGTGCGGTCGAGCGCCGTGTCGCGCTCTCCCTGGGCCACCACCGAAGCTGCCCGAGACGCCTTCGGCGCAGGCTCGTTCGGGATGACGTGGTTCGCGTTCCGGGACCACGGGGGATCCGCGGCGCTCGTCGCCACCTGTCGCGGCGCCACGTGCTCGATCTTCTCGGTCGAGGCGGGCAGCCCCGCCTTGGCGCTCCGCCCGGTCGACCGCCCCGCGCTCGGCCGGCCTCTGCCGCAGTCGGCCGTGAAGGTAGGCCCCTCCTGGTTCTACCTCGCGGACGACGGCGGCGCCGATCGCGTGGGGCTCTTCCGCACGGACCTCGGCCGGAGCCAGCTGCTCTCGTCCCTCCCGAGACCCGTCGTGCGCGGAGGCCCGACCACCGCAGCGCCCCGCCTCGTCCGGCGCGCGAAGGGCGCGGGGCTCGGCCTGACGTTCGTCGTGAAGGAGGGGCCGCTCGACAGGCGCGGCGTCCGCTACGTCCTGCCCGTGGACGCCGAGACGGGCGCGATCGGGGACGCGGTCAGGCTCGGGCGCGCCGACCTCGGCGACGTGGTCCTCTCGGGCGGCTGCGGGTCCGAGGACGGCTGGCTGGTCGATCTCACGCAAGGCGACGTCGCGTTCGACGTGGACCTCGACGGCCGAGCCGCCTCGCTCGAGTCGGTGGTCGCCGTGGTCCGGTGGGACGGCGCGTCGGCCTGCGTGGACGGGATCGCGGCCTCGACGCAGGCCCTCTCCACCGACGGAGGTGCGAAGTCGGCCCAGAAGGGGGGGGCGCCCCCCGCCCCGCCAGGCAGAAACCGGGAGATCCCGGTCTTCGTCGCGGATCGGGCCACGGGCGAGCGCGCCCTGCTGCTCTGCCGGACGAGGGTCCGGTAGCCCTGACCGGCTCCCGGGGGCCGGGACGGGCCGGCAAGGCGTCTCGGTGCAGCCGCTTGACGAAGCTCGCGGGAGAGGCGCCGAGGCGCTGATCGCCGCCCCGCGAGGGCGGGGGGGCCCGCGACTTTGACCTGGCTGTGTCCGCCGCCCTACACTTGTCCTTCGATGAGCCGCACCCTTCGCTTGCACAGGCCGTCCCTCACCGCGCGCGCGTTTCGCCGCGCCGCCGCGCTGACGCTCCTCGGGACGGCGGCCGCGGCCGCCTCCTGCGACGACACCGCAGGATCCGCGGGCACGGGAGGGTCCGGCGCGGGGCTCTCCGGGCCCGAGCGGATCTGCATCGACAAGACGTCGCTCGTGGGCGTGCCGCCGGCAGGCCTCAAGATCGGCTTCCGCGTGCTCGACGGCTTCGGTGAGCCGGTGAGGGCCCTCGACACCGCGGGCGGAAAAGATCTGCAGATCATCAACGACGAGAAGGGGACCCCCTTCGGACAAGGAAACGAGGGAGACAGCGTCTCGGACGTGGGCGTCGTCGACGAGGTCCAGCTCTTCAGCGTGCTCGTCCTCGACATGTCCGACTCGATCTTCAACGGGGGCGTCGTGGGCGACGTCGTCGACGGCGCGCAAGCTTTCGTGCAGCAGGTGGTCACGAACGCGCCCGCGGGGTTCAAGCACAACGTCGCCATCATCGCGTTCGGGCAGCCCTCGCTCATCGAGCTCGTGCAGGACTTCAGCCAGGATCCGGGGACCCTGAACGCTGCGCTGGAGGCGCTCAGGACGTCCGAGAGCCGCGGCACCACGGATCTCTACGAGGCCTACATCAGCGGTCTGAACCTCGTGGACTCGATGGGCGATGAGGACGCCGTGGTGGAGCGCTTCGTCGTGCTCCTCACCGACGGCACGCACGAGGCGGGCGCGGGGGAGGCGCTGCGCGCCCTCGCGCTGGCGGCAAAGCGCGAGTCGCCGGCGAACAAGTACGTGATCGGGATCCGCGGCACCTACGACACGTGCGGCCTCGAGGAGCTGGCCGGCGCGCCCCCCACGTGCACCGGGGAGCTCTACGGGTGTCGCGAGGGCATCACTTGCAGCCCGGACACGGCGCCTCCGCCGAGCTGCACTCAGTTCCAGGCCGACGTGGATCCCGCCGCGCTCTCGAGCGCCTTCCAGAAGATCGGCGAGCGCGCAGCCGGCGTCGCCCGGTCGAACTACGTGGTCGGCGTGTGCACGCCCATCGCCCTCGGCGGCTCGAGCGTCACGATCCGCGTGGACGTCGACGGCGCGAAGGACTCGGAGAAGCTCGACTACGTGGTAAGCGAGCTCGGCCTCACCGGGGCGATTCAGAACTGCAACGCCCAGGAAGTGAAGGACACCGACGTGACCTCGCAGGGCGGCGGGGGCAGCGGCGGAGGGGGCGGCGGCGGCGGCGGCTGAGGAGCGCGCGGCGCGCGTCAGTCACGCGGCGCGAGCCAGTCCGAGTGCACGAACACGCCAGGCGCGTCGGTGCGCTCGTAGGTGTGGGCGCCGAACGCGTCTCGCTGTGCTTGGGTCAGGTTCTGCGGCAGCCGAGCCGTGCGGTACGCGTCGAAGTAAGAGAGGCTCGCCGTCATCGCCGGGATCGGGACGCCCGCGCTCGTCGCCAGCGCCACGGTGCGCCGCCAGCCCGGCTGCGCGGCGTGGACGGTGGCCTCGAGCTCCGGATCCACGAGCAGGCTCTCGAGCGCGGGGCTCTTCTCGTAAGCGCGCATGATCGTGTCCAGGAGCTTCGCGCGGATGATGCAGCCGCCTTTCCAGATCCGCGCGAGCTCGCGCAGGTCGATCCCCCACCTCTGCGCGTCGCTGGCCGCCCGGATGAGCTTGAGGCCCTGCGCGTAGGAGCCGATCTTCGCTGCGAGCAGCGCGTCGTGCGCGTCCCTCAGGATCGCTGCGCGCTCGCGGGAGGGGACCGGCGCGACGCTCGGGCGGATGAGCCGGGACGCGCGGACCCGCTCGTCCTTCATGCTCGAGAGGACCCGCGCGTCGATGGCCGCGGCGATCGTCGGGATCGGGACGGCGAGGTCGAGGGCCAGCTGCACGGTCCACTTGCCGGTGCCCTTCATGCCCGCGCGGTCTTCGACCACGTCCACGAGGGCGTGGTCCGTCTTCGTATCGGGCGTGGCGAGCACCTTCGCGGTGATCTCGATGAGGAAGGAGTCCAACGCGCCGCGGTTCCACTCGGCGAACACCTCGGCGAGGTCGGACGCGCGGAGCCCGAGCGCGCGCGAGAGCACGTCGTACACCTCGGCGATGAGCTGCATGTCCCCGTACTCGATGCCGTTGTGCACCATCTTCACGAAATGGCCGGCGCCGTCCGGCCCGACGTGGGTGACGCAGGGGCCCGAGTCGGTCTTCGCTGCGATCGCCTCGAACACGGGCCGCGTCGCCTCCCAGGCCTCGGCCGCGCCGCCCGGCATGAGGGAGGGACCGAAGCGCGCGCCCTCCTCCCCCCCGGAGACGCCCATCCCGACGAAATGCACGCCCTTGCCCGCGAGCTCCTTCTCGCGGCGCTGGGTCTCGGGGAACCACGTGTTGCCGCCGTCGATGACGACGTCGCCCGGGTCCAGGAGGGGCGTGAGCTCGGCGAGCACCGCGTCCACCGGCGCGCCGGCCTTCACCATCACCAGGACCCGGCGCGGGCGCGAGAGCGCCCCCACGAGCTCCTGCAGCGTCTTGACGGGGGTGAGAGCCTTGCCGGGGTTGTCCCTCACGACCTCCTCGGTGAGGGCCCCGCTCCGGTTGTAGATCGCGACGCTCCGGCCGTGGTCGGCGATGTTGAGGGCCAGGTTCCGGCCCATCACGGCCATGCCGATGACGCCGAAGTCTGCGGGGCTCATGGTGTCTCCTCGAGGAGGGTGGGGGGCAGCTCCGCCGCGGCGGCGCGGTCGACCAGGAAAGTGCCTCGGAGCGCGAGCTGGACGGGCAGCACCGGGATGTCGACCGGCTGCGTGAGGGCGCGCGCGAGCGGGCGCGCCTTGCCGGCGCCCGTGACGAGGACGAGCAGCTCGCGGGCGGCGTCGAACGCGGGCGGCGTGAGGGTGAGCCGCCGCGGCGGGGGCTTTGGTCCCAGCGTCGAGACGACCCGGCGCTGCCTCTCGCGCACCGCTGGGGACGAGGGGAACAACGAGGCGGTGTGGCCGTCCTCGCCCATCCCGAGGAGCGCGAGGTCGAGCCGCTCGGGCAAGGACGCCTCGTACTCTCGCGCGGCCGCCTCGAGGTCCGCGTGCTCCCCGCGCATCCGGAACACGCGCCCCTCCTCGATCGACTGCCGGTCGAGCAGCGCCTCCTTCACCATGCGGTAGTTGGAGTCGGCGTGGTCGTGCGCGACGGCGCGCTCGTCGCCGAAGTAGAAATCGATCGCGCCCCAGGGGACGTCCGGCGTCTCCGCGAACCGCGCGTACGTGGACAGCGGCGTGGAGCCGCCCGCGAGACAGAGCTTGAACGTGCCGCGCTGCTGCACGGCCGCGCGGGCGGCCGCTGCCAGCAGGCGCGCGGCCTCCTTGGCGACGTCCTCTGCCGCGTCGAAGCAGCGGACCGGACCGCGCCCGACCGCCTCCGCGCTCACGAGAGGGTCCTCCAGCGGTGCTTGTGGGCCCGGAGCAGCGCGTCCGCCTCCTTGGGCCCTGCTCCGCCGGGCTCGTAGGTGGCGAGCGGGACGTCGGGATTGCTCGACCAGGCGTCCAGGATGGGCGTGCAGAGCGACCAGGCCTCCTCTACGCCGTCGCGCCGCGCGAAGAGCGTCTGATCCCCGCGCATGCAGTCCAGGATGAGCCGCTCGTACGCCTCCTGCGGCTGTTTGTCGAAGGCGCGCGCGTAGCCGAAATCCATCTTCACGTTGCTGACGAGGAGATCGTCCCCGGGCTGCTTGCACATGAACGAGAACTCCACCCCTTCGTCGGGCTGGATCCGTAGCGTGAGGACGTTCTGATCGAGCCGCTGGCAGACCTCGTCCCGACCGAAGAGGCAGAGCGGGACCGCCCGGAAGTGCACCGCGACCTCCGTGACCCGCCGCTGGAGGCGCTTGCCGGCGCGCACGTAGAACGGCACGCCGTGCCAGCGCCAGTTGTCGATCCAGAAGCGGCACGCGACGTACGTCTCCGTCTTGGACCCCGGCGCGACGTGCGCCTCGTCGTGGTAGCCGCGGTACTGGGCGCGCACGACCTCCGACGGGACCTCGTGCTCGTAGAACGGGCGCACGGAGCGGAGGAGCTGCGCCTTCGCGTCGCGGATCTCGTCGGCCTTGAAGGACACCGGCGGCTCCATCGCGGCGAGCGCGAGGATCTCGATGAGGTGGTTCTGGATGACGTCGCGCAGCGCCCCCGTCTCGTCGTAGAACCTGCCGCGGCCCTCCATGCCCAGCTCCTCGGCGGCTGTGATCTGTACGTGGTCGACGTAGTTGCGGTTCCAGAGCGGCTCGAAGAGCGAGTTCGCGAACCTGAGGACGAGGATGTTCTGGACCGTCTCCTTCCCGAGGTAGTGATCGATCCGATAGATCTGGTCCTCCGAGACGTAGTCGGCGGCCATGCGGTTGAGCTCGCGCGCGCTCGCGAGATCTCGCCCGAAGGGCTTCTCGATCATCACCCGGGAGAACGGGCCCTTTCCGCCGGTCCCGCCCGCGTGCAAGAGGCCCGCAGTTCGGAGCCCGCCCAAGATCACCGGGAAGGCGCTCGGCGGGGTGGAGAAGAAATAGATGCGGCTCTCCCGCGTGCCCTTCGTGCGGTCGAGCTCCGCGAGCTTCCGCTCGAGCTTGGCGTACGTCTCGGGCGCGCCGTGATCGCCCAGCACGTAGTGGATCTTGCCCTCGAGCCGCTCCCACACCGAGCCGTCCACGGGCTTGGTGCGCGAGAACTTCGCCGTGGCCTCCCGGTGGAGCGCCCGGAACTCCGCCTCGTCGGCGGCGCTGCGCCCGACGCCCACGATCTCGGCCCCCTCGGGGAGGAGGCCCTCGCGCACGATGTTGTAGAGGGCCGGCAGGAGCTTGCGCTTGGCGAGATCGCCGGTGGCGCCGAAGATCACGAGGGCGCAGGGCTTGACGCTGCGCTCGTGGACGATGGCCTCGCCGGGCACTACCTCCGTCTCGATCCGTGTCGTGGAGACGCCCATGTCCGCTCCTCCGCGGGGCGGCGCCCCGGGCGACGGACGCTATCACCGAGTGAACGCCTTGGCACCGGTGCGCCACGAAGGTGGGGATGGCGTGGTCCGTGACCTCCCTCGTGGCGTGGCTCTCCCGGCGGCCTCTTCCCCCGCTCCTCCTCCGGGTACGGGTGGACGACGTGGTCGTCGCGGGGGAAGTGGACGTGACCGCGGCGCGGCCCGCCGACGGGACGATCTTTCGGTCGCGCGCGGTCGCCGCTCAGGGCGTCATCTTGGTGCCCTGGCCCGGAGGCCGGCGCGTCGACTTCACGCTGCGACAGCGTGGCCTCGCGGGAAGGCTCTCGCTCAGGCCGAGCGAGATCGCGTCCGGTCATGTCCACGAGGTGCGCCTCGAGGCGGAGACCGCCTCGCTCCAGGTCCCTTCCGCGCACGGCGTCGGCGCTGCTGAGCCTCGCCCGGCCGGCCCCGCCCACGTCGCGCACGGGCGCCCGTGGGAAGCCGTGCGGGAGCGCTCAGATCTCGTAGCCGGCTAGGTTCACGTAGCGCATCGACGCGCGGAGCGGCGCCACCCAGGGGAGCCTGGCGAAGGTGCTCGGCACGAGCGAAAACATCGGGTTTCGACCCGAGTGGACGAACCCGGCGTCCGTCAGCTCTTTCGTGGGAGCGGTGGTGACGTTCTCCATCGTCCCTTCCAGCACGAAGCCGCAGTTGTCGATGACGCGCCGGCTGCCTGCGTTGGCCTCGTCGCACATCACCTGGACGCGGTCCGCGCCGAGCTTGTCGAACGCGTAGAGCGTCACGCACCGCGCCGCGAGCGTGGCGTAGCCCCGCCGCGCGAGCGGCGTGGGCGTCCAGTACCCGACCTCGAGCGCGCACGGGTTGAGCGGGGTGCGCGGGTGGAGCCCCACCATCGCGAGGACGTCGCGGCGCCCCCCGCCGCGCTCCCGGAAGAGGGCCATCGACATGTCACGCCCCGCGAAGTACTCGCTCTCCGCGGTCCTCAGCCGCTCGAGCTGCGTGAGCGAAGGCTGCGCGCGGTGCGCCCAAGGCATGAACCTGCGCAGCTCCGGCAGGCTCGCCTCGATGGCGTCGGCGATGGCCTCCGCGTCGGTCATGAGCGTGGGCGCCAGGACCAGCTCCTCGTCCCTTGCCCGCACGTGGATGAGCCGCGCGGGGTGCGCTCGGGACACGGTGAGCTCGCGGAGAGAGGCCATGGGGGAGGAGACGCGCTGGCGCGCCGAGCCTGACGGGGAGCCTCCACTCTAGCAGGGTGCAGAAGGGCGGGAGCGCCGGCGCTCGGCGCAGCAGCGACGTCACCGAGCGCGCCGACCGGCTCTTCGGGAACCCGGGACGCCCACGGAGGCGGGTGGGCCCCGCCACGCTCCGCGTGCCGTGTCCCGCCTCGGAGCGCCCGCCCGAGGGGACCGGCGTCCGCGCGAAAAGCGCTCCCGGCGGTCGGTAGCGCGACGAGATCCGCGCGACGTCGGGTAAGCTCCGTGAGCTTGCGCGGTCGACTCTCGAGCTTCCGCGCGGCTCCCCCTCTGCCATTCTTACGCCCAGGAGGCTCACCGTGAAGCATGCCCGCCCTCTCGCCGGACTCGTCGCCATCGGAGCGTTGACCATCCACTGCGGAGACGACTCCGGCTCGGGCGGCTCGGGCGGCGGCGCGACGACGGCCACCGTCACCTCGGCGACGTCCGGACCCACCACGACCACGGTGGCGGTGACGGTCGCGGCTTCGACGAGCGCCTCGACGACCGGCGTCGGCGGCGGGAGCAACGTCACCTGCATCGACGTGGAGAACCACCCCACGACGACGTGCGAGGCTCCGGACACCAACATTTGCTACTGCAACGGGTGCCTCCCCGAGTGCGACGACGGCAACGGCACCTTCGCGGACTGCGTCTGCTCGGTGTGCGCCGCGGACCCCTTCTGCTCCAACCCGAACAACTGCAACCTGGACTCCATCTGCGATCCCTTCAACGAGGGCTGCGTGTGCCCCGACTGCGCAGGGCACCTGGACTGCATCGGTCAGATCGAGATCTGCGACAACGGCGTGGACGACAACGGCAACGGCCTGGTCGACTGCGAGGACGCGGCGTTCTGCGGGACCCTCGCGGTGTGCCAGGAGCCGGCCTGCATGACGGCCACCGCGATCGTCGACGGCGACACGATGGGCGACACGACCGGCGGGACGAGCCTCCTCTCCGGCAGCTGCACCGGCGCGGGCGCCGAGGAGGTGGTCTACACCTACACGCCGGCCACGGACGGCTACCTGGTCGTGAACCTCGCCTCGGCGACGGATCAAGGCGTGCACGTCCGGACCACCTGCACCGACACGACCTCGCAGGTCGCGTGTGTCGACGCCCAGGTCGGCGGGACGGACGAGCACTTCGCCGTCGACGTGACGATGGGGACGCCGCTCACGATCATCGTGGACGGCTTCGCCGACACGGAGGCGGGGCCCTTCACCCTGTCGCTCACGCTGGTGGCGGATGGGGTGTGCTTCGACGACATGGTCTGCAACGCCGAGGTGGGCGAAGACTGCACGTGCACCGACTGCACCACCAGCGCCGTCTGCGGGTTCTGCGACATGAACATGGCGTGCGACGTCTCGGACGCGTGCACCTGCGCCGAGTGCAACATGGACGCGTTCTGCACCGACCCCCTCAACTGCACCGACGACGGGTTCTGCAACCAGTTCATCGAGGGCTGTCAGTGCGCCGATTGCGCAGGCCTCGTGCCGAACTGCCCCTGAGAGCCCGCTCCTGACGCGGCGGTCGCGGCCCGTCCGGACCGCGCCGTCGCGTCGGCCGGCCGAGCCGGGCGTGCGCCCGAGGGGGCCAGCCGCCTCCGCGTGGGGTATCCTTCGGCGGTGCCGCTGGCCGCCGCCGGGACGATCCTCGCCGACAAGTACAGGCTCGAGCGCCCGCTCAGCTCGGGCGGCATGGGCTCCGTCTGGGTCGCGCGGCACGTGGAGCTCGACGTCGACGTCGCGGTGAAGCTCATCTCGTGGGCGAACGTGCACCGCCCGGTGGTCGTGGAGCGCTTCAAGCGCGAGGCGCGTGCAGCCGCGCAGATCCGCAGCTCGAACGTGGTGCAGATCCTCGACTACGGCGTCCACGAGGGCGTGCCCTACATGGCGATGGAGCTGCTCACCGGCGAGGATCTGGCCGACCACCTCGGCAAGCACGGGCGGATCTCGCCTGCGCGAGCCCTCGAGGTCCTCCGCCCCATCTGCAAGGCGCTGGACCTCGCCCACCAAGCGGGCATCGTGCACCGCGACATCAAGCCCGCGAACGTGTTCCTCGCCAGGATGGGCGACGAGGAGGTGGTCAAGGTCCTCGACTTCGGGATCGCGAAGGAGACGAGCCGCGCCGCGCAGCACACCACCGGGACGGGGCTCGTCGGGTCCCCGCTCTACATGAGCCCGGAGCAGATGCAGGGGAGCGACGTCGACGCGCAGACCGATCTCTGGTCGATCGCGGTCGTGCTCTACGAGGCGCTCGCCGGCGGCCCCCCTCACGACGCGCCGAGCCTCCCCGCGCTCTTCCAGATCGTGCCCCACGAAGACGCGCTCCCGCTGAGCGCCAAGGTGCCGGATCTAGCGGCCTTCGACGCCTTCTTCGCGCGAGGCCTCTGTCGTGACAAGCAGGGGAGGTTCGCGACGGTGAGGGAGCTCTTGGGCGCCTTCGAGGCGGCCGTCGCGCGCGCCGGGGACGTCGCGCTCACCGTCCCCGCGCGGGCGAGCGAGGCCGCGCGGACGACGGACGCCCTGGCGCCGACCGCGCACGCGAGCCCGTCAGAGGAGGTCATGGGCGTCTCGGCGAAGGCCGAGACGCTCGGCGCGCTCGCAGATCTGCCGAGCTCGGCGGAGGTGCGGCGGCCGGGCACGTCGCGCGCGGCGTTCCCGCGGGCGTGGCTCGCGGCGCTCGGCGTCGGCGCGGCGCTCGCCGGGCTCGGCGCGCTCGCCAGCGGATCCTTCACGTCGAGGGGGAGCGCCGTGACCGCGGACGTCATGGGGGCGGAGAGCGGAGGCGCGCGCGCGACGGCGAGCGCGGCGTCCGCGTCCGCGCGGCAGCCGGAGGTCTACTCGGGAGCGGGCGCCCCCAGCGCGCCCGTCGGCCCCGTCACCGCCTCGGCCTCGAGCTCGACGTCCGCGCCGGGCGCGGCGGCGCCCGGCGTCCCCCCGGCCTCGGGCAAGCGCCCGTCAGGCCCCGGGCCCGCGCCGCCACCAGGGAAGTCCGCGCCGGACTCGCCCGCCGCCCCGCCCGCGACCGATCCGGTGTGGGGCGTTCCGGTGTCGCAGCCCAAGCGCTGAGGGCGCGGCGCCCCGACGGACGCCGGCTGCATCGGCGCGAGTGCGAGGTGGTACCATCCGCTCGATGCCGCGCTGGCTCTGCTGCTCGCTCCTCTCCACGCTGCTCCTTACGGGCGTCGTCAGGCCCGAGGCCGCGTCTGCGCAGCCGGCTCCGCTCGCCGGCGACGTCGCGGTCGCCTTCGCCAGGGAGGGTCTCGAGCACTACGAGAAGGGGGCCTGGGCCGAGGCGTTCGATCGCTTCGAGAAGGCGGACGCCGCGTCGCACTCGCCGGTGTTTCGGCTCTACATGGCGCGGGCGCAGCGGAACCTCGGCAAGCTCCTCCGCGCGCGCGAGATCTATCGCGCCCTCGTCGGGGAGCGGCTCGCCGAGGACGCGCTCGCGAGCTGGCGCCAGGCTCAGGCCGACGGTCGGGCCGAGCTGACGGCGCTGGAGCCGACGATCCCAGCGCTCACCGTGCGCGCGGTGGGTGGCTGGTCGGCGCCGCGGCTCGAGGTGGACGGCGCCGCGGCCGCGCTCGGCGCCCTCGTCGAGCTCGATCCTGGCGAGCACCGCGCCGTCGTCGTCGACGGCGAGCACCGGGCCGAGGTCGTCGCCACCCTCCGGTCTGGAGAGCGAGAGCGCGTGCTCGACGTGGCACGGCCCGCGCCGCCACGATCGGGATCCAAGGGGCCTGTGCCCCCGGGGCCGAACGCTCCGTCCTCGGAGGGCAGCCTCGTGCCCGGGATCGTGCTCACGTCCATCGGCGGCGCAGCCCTCCTCGCGGGCGCCGTCTTCGGCGGGCTCGCGCTCGAGCAGAACGCGTTCGTGCTGGACCGCTGCCCCGACACGAAGTGCCCGCCCGACGTCGACGTCGGCGACGTCGAGTCCGCGCAGGCCGACATGCGGGTCTTCGCCCACGCGTCCACGGGTCTCCTCATCGGAGGCGCCGTCGTGGCCGCCACCGGGGTGGTGCTGCTCGTGCTCCGGCCGGGCGGAGAGGAGGCACCCGCCGTCGAGGCTGGCCTCTCGGGCGCGAAGCTCTCGTGGTCGTTCTGAGCCCGTCTCTGGACCGAGCAGAGCCAAGGTCCGCTTCGCCGCGCACCCTGCAGTGGTGCTAGCTTCTCGTCCGTGCGCACCCTGCTCCTCGCAGTCAACTTCGCCCTGGCCGCGTGCGCCTCCTCGTCGTCGAGACCACAGCCGAGCTCGTCGACCGCGGCCGCTACGGCCAGCGCGCCGCCCGCGTCGCCCAGCGCGCCGCCCGCGTCGCCCAGCGCCGCGCCAGCCGGGAGCTACGACGCGTGCGCGGGCAAGAGGTGCGGAGACACGTGCACGCTCTGCGCGCCCGGCGCCAAGGATTGCGTGGAGACGATGAGCATCAAGGCCTGCGACGCGGCCGGCAAGTGCTCCGACAGCGCGCCGAAGTGCGACTGATTTGGCGGAGAAGTAGGCGCCGTCGTCGTGGTCGATGAGGCTGGCGCTGCCACGGCACCCCACCCGTCCCTG
This sequence comes from uncultured Polyangiaceae bacterium, assembly GCA_964492175.1. GTDB lineage: Bacteria > Myxococcota_A > Polyangia > Polyangiales > Polyangiaceae > Xiheicaenibacterium. Next base: position 51,030 of record CAZBJI010000027.1, read on the forward strand.
TGCGCCGTGCCGAAGGGGACTCGCTGCCGACAAGCGGGCCCGTGCATACTGTCGGCGTGGCGAACGGAGTCAGCGACCGTGGAGATCGCCTCCATCTAGAGGACGCCTGGATGGTCGCTGAACGAGGCGAGGCGACGCTCTGCGTGGTGTGCGACGGGAGCGGCGCGGGGACGTCCGGCTGGCCCGCCGCCGCGCTCGCCATCTCGGTTCTCGGGGCGGCGTTCGACTCCGGTGCCCCTCCCGCTCTCGTGCTCGCCAGCGTTCTCGACGCCCACCGCGCCATCCTGAGCCGATCGGAAGCGGCGCAACGCGGCGAGCCTGGCGCCGACGTTCGATGGCACGGGATGGGGACCACGGCCGAAGTGGCGCTCTTCGTCGAGAGGCGCGCTCATCTCGCCCACGTGGGCGACGGGGGGATCTATCGGCTCCGGCAGGGACGCCTCGATCGACTCACGAGCCCTCACACGCTCGTGAACGAGCTTCGACGGACGCGACCCGAGCTCGGCGAGGAGGAGCTCGCCGAGCTCCCGAAGAACGTCCTCGTTCGCGCCCTCGGTCTTGCCGCGAACGTGGAGATCGATCGTCACGACGTCGACACCCTCCCGGGCGACGTCTGGCTCCTCTGCTCCGATGGTCTCACGAAGCTCGTTCCCGAGGACGAGATCGCCGGTATCCTCCGGCGGGGTGGCGCTGCCGATGTGGTCAGCGCCGCGCTCCTCTCTGCTGCGCTCGGCGCTCCGTCCCCGCCCGGCGAACACAAGGACAACGTGACCGTCGTCGTCCACGTCGTCGCTGGGTGGCAGGGAGGAGAGAAGGCCGCCCGCAGCGGCTGATCCGGGGGACCACGTTGGCAGCGTGGTCATCGCGGTCGCCACGCTCGTCCTCACGACGTGCTGGCCCGCGTGGTCGTTCTGAGCCCTACTGCTCGCCCGCGATGAGCTCGGCGTCGAGCTCCATGATCGACGTGAGGCAGTTCGTGCCCGGCGTGCCTGGGCGAAATCCCACGTAGTCGAAGCGGCCGATCGTGGTCTGTCCGGACATGTTGAAGGTCCCCGTCATCAAGCCGATCGAAGTGGGACCGGCCCACGTCAGCCCGGAAGATCCCGAGAGGGCTTCCCAGGTGGTGTCGAGGCGGGCGTACCCCGAGACGATGCCCGAGAGGCGGCACGCGGCCAGGCCCACGGTCTGGTTCGTCGTGCCGGTCGCGGCGGCTCCGAGGTGGTTCCCGCTTCCACCGTTGATGGCGGCCCAGAGGGCGCCAAACTGGAACTCGGACGAATCGAGCGGGGTCGCGAGATCGCCGAGGTAGCCGTACTCGATCTTGAAGAGCTGCTCCGCGCTCGCCGTAGGCGTGGCGCTTCCGTTTCGCACGACGAGGCCCGCCACCTTGAAGTTCGACGGGCCCATCATCGGCGGTACCAGCAGGTCGCCGGAGACGGTCACCTGCGTCACCACCACGAAGTCGCCGTCGTCGAGCGTCTTGAAGACGAGCGGCGCTGGGGTGGTCCCGGGCCACCAGCCGTTCCCGGCCGGCATGCCCTCCGACGCGATCTCGAGCGCTCCAGTCGCGAGCGCCGCGCTGGAGTCTTGTATCAGGTAGTGGCAGAACGGACCCGGCGCACAGGCGTCGTCGAAGTGGTGCACCTCGCTCCCCATGGGGTCGAGCGCGCAGGCGCTCGGCGTCGAGGTCAGGCAGCCGTCGCCGCCGCCCGCGCCGCCGCCGCCCGCGCCTCCACCTGCGCCTCCGCCGGTAGCCGAGCTCGTGCTCGAGCTCGACGTCGCGCCGGTCGTCGTGCTCGTGGCGCCGGCGCCGCCGCCGCCCGTCGCGGGATCGAAGTCGTACGTGACCTCGTCCCCGTCGAGCAGGGCGAGGCAGCCCGCGAGCGCGCTCGCAGACGCCGCCGCCGTCAGGAGCCAAAGCCAGGATCGAAGCATCGTCGGAGTGTAGCGCCCCCGCGCCGTCCGCGGGCGGCGGCGAGGCGCGAGCCTCGGGCGAAGCGTATCCACCCCGTTCCCGCTCCCCGCCCTGCGGGGCCCGGCCTACACTGTCGCCCATGCGCCGGTCCGTGCCAATCGCTGCGCTGCTCCTCTCGTGCGCCTCGGCGCCGCCACGGGAGGAGCCCTTCGCTGCCGTCGTCGTGGAGACGCCGCCGCCGCGCCCCGGGCGGGTAGAACGACCCCCGCTGCAGATCGCCGGGCCCGCGCGGGATCCGAACCCACCGGGGAGCACGCTCCTGCCGGCCAGCGCCTTCGTCGATCCGTCGCCGCCCGAAGGCTGGTCCCAGTGCGCGGGCTTCGTGAACGGCCCGGGCGACGACGTCAGCGAGCGCTTCTTGGACGGCTGCCTGGAGACGACGCGGCTCCGGGTCCGCGTCTTCACCGAGGGCGGTCGGCTCGAAGAGGATCTCTGGGTGGAGCGGATGGCGCCGGCCGCGGCGTGGCCGCGCCTCTCCTACTTGGCAGGCGAGGGCACCGCGGAGGTGCGGACGAGCTGGGGCAGCCTCGAGGGGGGCGCCGTGAGCCTCCTCTTCGCGGACGCCGACGGGCTCGACGCTTGCCACCAACCGTCGGCGCCCGGCGGGCCTACGCTCGGCTCGGGGCACGCCAAGAAGGCGATCATCGCCCCCGGCGCGCGCGACGAGAACGAGTACCGGATCAGCTGCGGGGGAGCCCCCTTGCTCGGGCGGAGCATCGCGATCTACCGCTGAGCGCGGGCGCCCTCAGAGCGGCGCTGCGACGCCGGTGCCCTCCACGAGGCGGTAGCGACCGCGGACGTCGGCCCCGGAGAACGTCTCCTCGGCTCCCCCGGGCCACCGCACCACCACCGACTCGACCGCGTCCGCGGCGCCGAGACCGAAGTGGACGACGTGGGAGTGCTGCAGGTGGTGCGCGGTGCCGGCCGTGACGTCACGCAGCCGCGTCACGCCCTCGGAGGTGACCCGCACGCGCGCGCCGAGCGCGTCCCGGTTGTTGCCCGCGCCCTCGAGCTCGAGCGCGAGCCAGGCGAGATCCTGGCCGATCCTGTTCTCGTAGTAGTGCACGAAGTCCGGCCCGACGCCCTCCCCGGCGAGCAGATCGAGATCTCCGTCGTGGTCCACGTCGCCGAACGCCAGCCCCACCGCGAGGTGCACCTCGATGCCCGCCTCGTAGGTGACGTCCACGAAGCCGGCTGCCCCGTCGTTCCGGTAGAGCTTCGCGTAGTGGGTCGGGTACAGCGAAGCGACGGCGAGATCGAGATCTCCGTCGTTGTCCCAGTCGGCGAAAGCCGCGTTCACGTCTCCCTCGTCGTAGATCACGCCGAGCTCGGCCCGACGGTCCACGAAGTCGTACTGGGGCGCGCCCTGGTTGAAGTAGAACTGGCTCGGGTCGGCCCACGGCTGGGTCCGAGGGTGGGAGAGGTTCGCGACGAACACGTCGATGTCCCCGTCGTTGTCCACGTCCCCGAAGGCCGCGCCGTAGGAGTGGGCCCCGGGGTACTGCGGGGCGGGGCTGGGGATGCCGTCGTGGTGGAAGTTCTTCGCCGCCGCGACGTCGACGAAGGTTCCGTCGCCCTGGTTCTCGAAGAGGTGGTTGTCCGCGAGGTTGTAGTTGCCGACGTAGAGGTCGGGCAGGGCGTCGTCGTTGTAGTCGAAGAAGCCGGCGCCGTAGCAGGGGCGCTCGGGCACGACCAGGATCCCCGCCGCCTGACCGGCGTCGACGAAGGTCCCGTCGCCCGCCCCCAGCGCGAATCGGTCCGGAACGGCGGGGTAGTCGGGGTAGTGCTCGAGCCAGTTGCCCCAGTAGAGATCGAGGTTTCCGTCGCCGTCGGCGTCCCCGAAGGTGGCGGTCGTCGTCGGATCGATCCCCTCCACGCCGGACGTGGCGACCGCGGTGAACAGCCCGGCGCCGTCGTTCAGCAGGATCCGGTCGGTGAAGTCCTCGTCCACCGAGCCGTCGCAGTCGTTGTCCCGGCCGTCGAGGAGCTCGCCGGCGCCGGGCAGGACGTCCGCCCGCGTGTCGTCGCAGTCCCCGAGGAGGATCGGGACGCCGTCTTGATCCGCGTCGGAGGCGTCGAGGCCGTCGTCCGCGATGCCGTCACAGTCGTCGTCGTAGCCATTCGTCACTTCGGCCGCGTTCGGTCGGACCGCGGCGTCGGCGTCGTTGCAGTCGCCCTCGGCGAGGGTGAACGCGTCGCCGTCGTTGTTCGCGCCGACGTAGTGCCCGGCGAAGGCGTCGCGGTCGCCGTCCCCGTCGAGGTCGGCGAAGACCAGCAGGTTCGCGAGCGGGACGTCCGGGAACGGATCGAAGGGCGCCGGCACGAAGGAGCCGGTCCCGTCTCCGAGGAACGCCTTCGGTCCGGGCGCCTGGACGACCACGTCGTCGTCGCCGTCGCCGTCCAGATCCACGAGCTGCACGTAGCTCGACACCTCGGTGCGGAACGGTGCGTCGAGGTCCTCCCCGAACCAGCGGTCGGCCTCCGACCACGCGCAGAAATGATCGCCCGCGAGCTCCATCCGGAAGTTCGCCATCCCCTCGGCGTCGCCGAGGCCGTACGGCACGTCCTCTCCCGGAACGTGGATGAGCGCGCGGCTCATCTCTCCGGGCGTGACGCGCTCGACCGCGAGCTGCGGCCCGGGCGCGAGGTGCTCCACGACCACGACGTAGTGCTGGGTCGGCTCGAGGAAGACGCCCTGGCTCGTGACGTCGATCTCGACGTAGGTCTGCGGATCGGGCGCGGAGACCTCGAGATCGACGGCGGCGATCAGGTTCTCCTCGGGGACGTCGAGATCCGGCCAGCCTCCGGGGTACGAGCGCCCGAACGTCCTCATGAGGCGGACGCGCACGGTGCCCGGATCGCCGCCGAACGCCAGCCGGATCGCCCGCACTCGCAGCGGGTGCCGCGGGATGATCTTCATCGTGTCGAGGGTCCCGTCGGGGAAAGGCTCCTGGAAGAAGCCGAGGTACTCGCCCGAGAGCTCACCCTCGACGACGGGCGTGAGCGTCGCGTCCCAGGGCTCGCCGGCGCAGAAGCGATGGAACGCCGCGGGCGGGACGAGGAGGCCGCCTCCCGCTCCACCGCCCCCGGTCGCGGCGCCGCCTTCGCCCCCGGTCGTCGTCCCGCCGCCGGCCGCCGCGCCTCCGGTGCCCCCGTCGTCACCGCACGCGAAGAGCGCGGAGAGCGCGACCGAGCAGAGCTGCCACGTCCGACGAGAGAGCGCCATTCGAGCAGCGTAGCCGAGCCCGCGGCGCGGGAGGACCCCCCGCGTCGCGGCAGACGCCCGGCTGGCTACTCGTCCCAGTCCACGACGACCGAGTCCATCGTGCGGTAGTGCTGGTCCACGTGGTTCATGAGGTCCAGCCACCAGGACTCTGCCATGACGCCGTCGGGCCGCCCGCTGTCGGTGAAGAAGTTGCCGCGGATGCACTCCGCTTGCCCGTTGTCCGCCACGCGGCAGCGCCCGTCGACGTAGACGAGGATGGCCTTGGGCATGCGCGTGGACATGCTGTCCGCCGGGTTGTTCATCCAGTTCGTGATGAAGATGATGGCAGCGCCGAGATCCTCTGGCGTCATGCCGTAGCCGTGGAGGAGGTAGATGACCGGGTAGCGCCGGTCCTGCTGATCCTTGTGGCCGTACCCAGGGGGCAGGTTCACCGTGAAGGGGCCGCGGCGCCCGCGGGAGTCCGTGAACGTGTCGGTGCAGCTCCCGTCGATCTGGCAGATGGGGATCCCCGGGGCCGGGTCGTCGTTGGAGTTCGAGACCAGGGTGCGGAGCTCGGGCTCGGGCCACCGCGAGCCGATGTAGTAGAGCGCAGTCTGCAGCCGCCACGTCACCTGGTTCACCGTGCCGACGTGCTGCCCGTTGCCGTTCTCGATGCCGGTCGCCGTGGGATCGATCATCCCGTACCGGAGCAGCACCGAGCCAGGGACGTCCTCCCAGGGCATCCGCGCCGGAGTGTAGTCGTTGGGCACGGCCGGGTTGAAGCCGGGCATCTGGGAGAAGTCGGTGTAGTAGACGGTGTCGCGGCCGCGCGCCGCCATCGACCCGGCGAGCTCGCTCGCCGAGATGTGGAAGTTGAAGAGGTCGCGCAGCCCGCCGTCGGTCCACACGTCGATGCGCGAGAGCGCCGCGTCGGTGAGGTCTCCGCCGGGCGCGTCGGTGACCTCGCGCCGGATGATCGCCGCCGGATCGTGGGACCACATGCGGGCGAGCCCGCGCGAGGCCGTGAACTGGCCGTCGCCCTCGCCCACGTCGTATCCGTCGCCGGGCACTTGCCAGCCGGACGAGGGCTGCTGCGCGGTGCCCGGCACGCCGTCCATGCCCGCGTCGAGGAACGGCTCGCCCTGCTCGTACCGGTAGTTGTTCTCCCGGCCGCCGGGGTTGTACTGCGCCTGGTAGTCGTCGCCGGCGGGGTCCTCGTTCACCCCCACCTGGTAGCCCGCCTCGTTCGCGCTCGTGACCCCGTCGGGCCCCGAGTCGGTCCACGGCTCGTGGCCGCTCCGGATGATCGGCTCCAGCTCGTCACGGACGCCGTTGCCGTTGTAGTCGACGGCGAGGGCGACCTCGAGCGGGTACTCGTTCGGTCCGGCCGCCTTCCACGCGTTCGCCCACGGCGACTCCTCCTGCGTGGTGGGCGTGCCGTCACAGACCGTGATGACGGGGAACGTGCCGTCGGGGTTGTACTCGTCGTCGAAGTAGTCGAGGAGCGTGAGCGTGTTGGCGCAGCGCTCCAGGGGGCACTCGTCGTCCAGCTGGTCCTGGAGCGGCTTGTTGGGATCGCCGTCGATTGGGTCGACCGTGATCGCGCACTCGTTCGTGGCCCGGTCGCCGTAGACGCTCGGATCGTCCGGCCGGACGCCGGGGGGGAGGTTGCCGCCGCCGGGGCTCAGGTTGTCGCCGTTCGGGTTGCCCATCAGGAGCGCGAGATCCCGGAAGATCTGCGAGTAGTCGCGCCGAGGGAACGCCCCGCCGGTGCCCTCCCGCGGGTACTCGTTCCACCAGTTGAGGAACGTCTGCGGGTGCTCGTAGGGGTTGACCGGCGTGGGCATGAGCGTGCACTTGCCCGGGTAGGCGTCGGTCTTGCCGATGCAGGTCTCGTCGGGGGCGCAGACGGAGGAGTCGGTGCACTCGGTGCGGGTGAGCGTGAGGTCGGCGAGCGTGGTACCCGGCGGGATGGGCCGGAAGCCGCCGAGGTGGTTCTTCTCGATGTGGTGGATGAGCCACGACCACGTGGCGGGCCCGCCGAGCGGCGCGATGACGTCGAACCGGTCGTGGTGGCGGAGGCCGAACATGCTCGACCCCATGCCGCCCATCGAGACGCCCGTCACCGCGCGGTGCGTGAGGTTCCTCTTGAAGCGCTTCTCGCCTGCGTTCTCCCGGACGAGGAGCTGGTAGGTGCCGAGGCGCGGGGCCTTGAACGAGAGCGCCCACCGGCCGCCCGCCTCGACGAACCGCGGATCGGCGATGGGGACCACGCGGGGCGCGACGAAGGCCGGCCCGCTGTAGAGCATGGCCAGGTGGCGGAGGCGCGCCTTCGCGGGGAGCAGCGCCGGGTTCACCGGGACGCTCAGCGGGATCTCTCGTGGGAAGCTCAGGTTCGTGGGGCCGAAGGTGATCGCCGGGCCGAGGACCCGGTAGCCCGCGGGGACGGCGAGCGAGCCGCACGACATGTTCGTGGCGAAGGGCGCGACGCTCCAGAGGTAGCTCCCCTCGTTCGGCTTGTTGGCGCCCTTGGGGAGGCCGATGGAAGCGCCAGCGAGCCCGCCAGCGCCGGAGAGCGTCTCGCTCTCCGTGAGGGAGTCGTCGCTCGCCGTGCCGTCGCACGTGGGGACCGTGGGGTCGAGCACCACGACGTCGAGGGTGGCGGTCGCGTCTTGGCCGTCACCGCGCGGGATGGCGGCGGTGATCGTGAACCGCCCGGGCGCCGCGGAGCCGGCGAGATCGAACGCCACCTCGCTCTTGTAGAGCCCGACCGTCGCGGCCGCGGGCGCCGGCAGCGCGGCGGCGTCGCTGCTGGTGAACGTGACCGTGGTGTCGTCGCAGTAGTCGGGCTCGATGATGATCTTCACCGAGCGGGACGTGCAGCCCTCTCCGGCGCACGCTGGGAGGAAGACCTGCGCCGGGGAGAACCGAGCCCGCACGCTGTCGGGCTGCGGGATGGTGCAGAGATCACCCGGCCGGAGGGTGGGGACGAACCCGCCGCTCCCGCCCGGCGCGGCGTCGTCCCCGCAGCCGCCGCCGAGGGCGGAGGCCGCGGCGAGGAGGGCGACCGTGCAGGTAAAGAGCGCTGGTCGGCGCGCGGGAGAAAAGCGCAAGTGCGACATCGCGCGCATCGTACCAGAGTTATCCGGCCCGCGGCGCCCCACGCGCGCGGAATCGGCGCTCTCAGACGAGCGCACGCCTCCCGCCACCAGGGCTCAGGGAGGCGGCGGCGCCTGCCCCGTCGCAGTGCCGCCCACCGTGCCGCCGTAGCCGAGCGCGCTGAGCATGCCGGACCACGTGCCGGCGAACGACACGGGGAGCAGCGTGCCGTCGACGTGCGCCTGGCTGCTGAGCGCGATGGCGACGGTGCCGAGCGAACCGCTCGCGTCGAGGCCGATCTGCCAGCGGTCCTGGATCGCGTCGACGCAGAGCTGGGCGGCGCAGTCGGCGTCGCAGGCGCCGAAGGGGGCGACGAGCGCGCCCACCGCCTCGCAATCCAGCTCGGCCGCGAGCGCTTGTGCGGGCGAGCTCGCGCCGTACAAGGACGCCGACTGGGCTTGCATCCAATGGCCCGCCAGCCGGGTCGGAGAGAACGGCATCACCCCCGAGATCTCCAAGGTGTCACCGGGCTTTCCGGACCAGGTGAGATCGAGGGGAGAGGGGACCCCGAGGGTGGCGGCCGAGGCGCCGCTCCACGAAGCGAGCGCGAACTTCACGGCGTCGGGCGCGTCCGGCGCGCCGCTCAGCCTCCCGGTGATGAGGCTCGACGAGCTGTTCGCGTCGGCGAGGGCCATCGAGGTGCTCGCGGTCCCCAGCGCGACACACCAGTCCTGGGCGTCGAAGCCGCCGAGGAAGGTGAGGAGCGCCCCGTCGAGCTGCGCCGTCTCCCGGTGCTCCACGAACGCCGTCGCGTCGTTCGGCGACGTGATGGCGGCTCCCATCGCGTCGAGCAGGAGCGTCGCCAGCCCAGGCTCCGCGGGGAAGGCCGACACCGCGAGGAGGGAGGAGCCCGCGTCGAGCATCGAGGCGTACCCGCCGAGCTCCGGAGAGAACGACAGCGTGGCGTCGAGCTCCGCGTCGGCGAGGGCCATGGGGCGATCGAGCACGTCCACCAGCGCCTCGGCCACCACGCCGGGCTTGGGCAGCGTGATCTGGACGCACCCCGCGGCGATCACCGTGGAGGCGTCCCCCCAGTGGACAGCCGCGACGATCTTCGGCCCCACGGGGACGCTGGGGACGACCGGGACGGCGCTGGCCGCGCTCGTGACGCGGAAGCCGCCTGGGTCGGCCGGCAGGGCGGACAGGACCAGCTCACACGACGAGCCGACGACCACGTCCGCGATCCAGCCCTCGATCTCCCGGTTCCCCACGTACACGGGGACGACCCGCAGGTCCGCGAAGCCCGTCTCGCTCACCGCGACCGGCAGCTCCGCCGAGAGGTTCCCGAGCTGCGCGCGCAGCCGGAACACCGCCGGCTGGCTCGGCGCGGTGAGGGTGACGACGGCGCGCCCTGCCTCGTCCGCCTGCACGGTCGCGCGGTCGAGGGACGCGTTGCTCGCGTCCCCGAGGAGCAGCACCCCGAGCGTCGCGTTGGGGGCGGTGACGATCTCGACCGAGACGACCTCGAGCGGCTTCAGCTCCAGCGTGCCCTCGTGGAGGAACCGCACGGAGCTCTCGAAGGGGCCGTCCACCGGAGCGTCGTCGTACGGTCGGCCGTCGTTCGCGCAGCCTGCGCAGAGCAGCGACCCGCCGAGCAGCGCGAGGGGCACGCCCAGCCCACGGACGGCTCGCCGGAGCGAGCCTGAGAACATCGAAGCTAAGGACATCACGGCAAGCTTAGCTCGTTTTTCGAAGGCGCACCAACCGACCCGGTGCCGGCTCCCTGCTCCTAGCCGCCGGAGGTGACCCGAGATACGCGCCAGGGGGGAGGCCACGATGACATCTCCCCGCGACGCGCTGCGTGCCTTGGGTTTCCTGGTCTTCTTGGGCTGCTCCGGCGCTCAGGGGGACCCGCCAGGGGACGGCGCCTCGTCGGCCTCGGCCGCGCAGCCTTCCGCCCGGGCGTCCGCGTCGCAGGCGGCGGCGCTCCCGGCCGAGACGCTCCGGATCCTCGCGCAGATCGCCGTGGGGAGCCCTCGCGTGGGGGAGGCCGTTCGCCAGATCGTCGCGCTCGGTGACGAGAGCGCCCTCGGCGTCGCTCGTGAGCGCCTGGTCGCGGCTGTCGACCGGGTCACCTCCGCGGCCCACGTGACCGAGATCAGGAAGGAGGTCTCCGAGGCCAGCAGGTTGGCGGGCGTCGTCCCGACGCCCGAGCAGCTCGACCGTCAGACGGAGGCCAAGCTCGCCCAGCAGCTCATGCCGTTGCTCGAGGCCATGGACGTCGTGGGAGGCGCGCACGTCGGCGCGCGCGCCCTCGCCCTCGGAGTCGACCCGGGGCGCCCCCTGGCTCTCCGGGCCCGCGCGCTCCAGATCGCAGACAGGCACCTGCCCGCCGACGCCCCCGCGCGACCGGCGCTGGCGAACGCGACCGCCGACATCCAAGCGGCGCGCTCCGCGGAAGAAGGCCAGGCGGGCGCGGTGCCCAACGCGGGCGCGGCCC
>CAZBJI010000028.1:0-61406 GCA_964492175.1 uncultured Polyangiaceae bacterium
GCAGGAGCTTCGGTACGACGCGTGGGGCCGGGTCGTGGTCGACACCGCGCCGGGGACGCAGCCGTTTGGGTTTGCGGGCGGGTTGTATGACGCGGACACCGGGCTCGTGCGGTTTGGGGCGCGCGATTACGACGCCGAGGTGGGGCGGTGGACGGCGAAGGATCCGATGAGGTTCTATCCCGGCCGCTCCAATCAATACGGCTACGTCGGCGGCGATCCCACGAACCGTCGGGATCGCTCGGGACTCTTCGACCCAGGCGGCTGGCTCGAGCTGGGTGTTAAGGCCGCGTCGGGAGCGGTGGGCGCGGGGGCCGGTTCCGGTGTGGCTGCCAAGGCAGCTGCTGCGGCAGCCGCCTTGGGCGTGGGGTTTGGGTTGGGGGTCGGGGCCGGGGCTGCCATCGATCTCTACTTGAATCGGCCGCACTTTGAGGACGTGTCCGACCCACTTCCGGGTGGTGATGATGACGATGGCGGTGGTGGCAATTGGGAGACACCTCCGCAGTCCGGAGTCTTCGAGAAGTGCTTCTATGTCGACGAAGATGCTGTCTATTGCTACTACGTCTGCCCTGGGGACATTCCGAAGATCGTGACGCGGTCTGGCACTGATCCCTGTCCGGAGGATTTTCCGAGCGCGCCATGGATCAACACCTGTGAGTAGTGGAACGCCAATGCCCATGGAGCGTGAGCTTTGCCTATCATGACGCTTCCGCCGTTTGATGCAGAGGCCGGCCTCCCGAAAGGGAGTCGCGTCATCATGCTCGCCCACTGTGAGCCTAGCACCTGTGTAGTGGAGACGCTCACCCCTACCAATCCGGGTCACGGTCTATTCTGGCGGTCTGCGTCTTCGCGCTTGTACCAGTCGCTTCGGCTGCCCCCACAAGTCGACTTCATGAACTGCCTGGTGGCCAGCGAGACGACCGCGTGCTTCGCGGTCGGAAGGAGATGGGCATCGCACAACGGTGCAGGGCGGGGCAGCAGTTCAGTCGGCTTGTTTCGGATCGTATGCAGCGGCGCCGAACCACGGGTCGAGCGGGTCGACACATCCGGTGTCTTGGGCGAAAACGCATCGATAGGGTCGTTGCTACGCGCGTCAGACGATGGAACTCGCTTCGAAGTCCTGATCCTTACCCGCATTTCCAAGCCCGATGGGTTCAAGCGGGCCCGATATGCAATCTGTCGCATCGACACGAATGTGGGGACGAACATTGAGCTAGAAGTGCTTCGCCCGTAGTTAATGACGTATTGGAACAGTCGAATCGGTTCGACGAGTCGTGACCGCTCAGCGACGCCGGGGTGATCCGCCGCAGCGCCTCGGCGAGGCTCGGCATCACGTCAGGTGGTCCTACGATGGCAGGCACGTCAGACACGACACTAGCTGGGAGCTACCTGCGCACGCTCCCGAGGACGAACCTGCTCGCGCCGGGATCCGCGGAGTACGTCGTCCACGCGAACACCGCGTCTGCGCCGATCGGCGCCCCTGCGAGCCACGCAACCTCGCCCGGCTCGTAGGCGAGCGCGTACGGCTGCGCGGCCGACGAGCCGTCGCTCTCGATGTGGAAGAGCGAGAGCTTTCGCCGCATGTCCTCGGCGAGCAGCACGATCGCGCGCCCCTCCGAGACGATCACCGACCGCTCCTGGGTCGCGGTCACCGGGTCCTTCGGAGCGAGCAGGACGCGCGGGCCGACGTCCTCGCCAGCGCCGTCCAGCCACTGCAGCTCCACCGCCTCCCCGCGCCGCCACACGGCCACGACCCGGCCGGGAGACGCCGGCGCGAGCGCCACCTCCACCGCGTCCGACACCTCGCGAGGCGGGCTCGGGGCGCCCGCCTCGTCCAGCGAGACGAAGACGGTGGTCGACGTGACGCCGTCGGTCCGCCGCGCGGCGACGAGCAGCCCGGGATCCGTGGTCGCCGCCGCGGTGAGCTCGCCGAAGACGCCGTCGGTGACGAACGACTGCCACACGGCGGCGCCCTCCTCGTCCAAGAGCTCCGCGATCAAGTCGCCTTGGGACGCCGCGAACGGCGTGCTCGTATAGACGAGGAACGGGGTCGCGCCCGGCCGAGGTACGAGCACCGGGTAGGCCGCGTCCGGTAGCAGACGGGGCGCGCCGATCTCGTTGCCCGCCGCGTCCAGGCGAAAGAGCTGCGTCTCTGGCGAGTCGCCGAAGCCGCCCACGGCGAGCATCCAGCCGCCCGGCGTGGGGGCCAGGGCGAGCGGCCCGACGCCCACCGTCGCGCAGCCCTCGCGCTGGTCCAGGAGCTCGAGATCCGGCGTGAACCGGGCGAAGTGCAGGGCGCCATCGAAGCTCATCCACGCGGCGGCGAGCGTGTCCCCCGTGGACGCGAGCTGGACGTCGAGCACGTCGAACCCGTCCACGCGGGGCCTCGCGCACCCGAGCTGGTGATCGGAGCCGAGGCACGAGTCGCAGTCGCGAACGTCGTGTGTGCACGCCGGGCCGCAAAGCGTGCGCCCGCCCCCCGCGAAGCCGAGGTCCTCGCAGGAGAGGGAGGCCTCCGTGTCGCACGCCTCCGTCACGTCGGCGCACTGCTCGGGGGAGCCGTCGACGGTCCAGCAGATCTCACACGTATCCAACGACCCGTTGCCGCACTTGGCGACCTCGCCGTCGCAGACCCCTTGAATCACGGGCGTCGTGCAGGTGTCGGGGAACGGCTCGTACTCCGCTCCCCCGGACCCGCCGCTGCCGCCCGTGCCGCCGCCCCCTTCGGGCGTGACCTCGACCGTACTGCAGCTGCATCCGACCAAGACCGCCACACTCGTGAGCGAGAGAGCCACGCTTCGCATGCCGACGGTCCAAGCAAGGACCGTTCCCTCGCCTCGAGGCGCGCCGTCGCCTTGAACTTGGCTGGAACTTCTGGGTGGCCGTGCTTTCATGTCTCCTCGTATGCCGATCTGTGCCCGCGTCGACCGTCGCTGCGCAAGCCCTGGCGCAGCGCGCGCGCCCGAGCCGAAGCCGCCCGCGCACGTCCGCGAAGCCGGCCGCGGGCCGGCGCCGAGGCGCCTGGGCGCTCGCGGCGTCGCCGCGGCGGTGGTCGCGGTCCTCGCCGTGATCGGGCTCCCGGCGGACGCGCAGAACAAGGGCTCGCGGCTCCACGAGTTCGTGCCGCCGGATCCCAACGAGGACGTCCGGCTGGCGGCCACGACGCTGGACGGCAACCTCCCTGCGGCGCTCGAGACGCCGAGCGGCGTGGCCACGGCGCCCGATCCCAGCAAGGCGCCCGACGACCAGAACCTCTACTCGGGCGGGACGACCGACGACAGCCCGGAGAGCACGTACGAGCCGGACCGCGACACGCGGCAGCCGGACATCGAGAGCTACGACGATCCGTTCTCGCCTTCGACGGCCCCGTTCAAGCGCCTCCGCGCCTACGACTCGGTGGACGCGGGGTACGTCCTGCGTGTCGCCGACAAGGCCACGAAGCTCCTCACCGTGGGCGGCACCGTCGAGTCGGGGGACGAGTCCTTCTACGGAGACCTCTCTGTCGAGCTGCTGCCCGACGACCTCGTACGGATCCCCACCGTCGGGCCAGGCGCGCGGGTGGTAAAGATGCACGTGTCACCCGACGCCAAGGTCTCTTTGCTGCGAGACGGCGCGGACAACTGGTTCATTCGCGGCGCGGAGCGCAAGCGCGTCCGCGTCGTCATGCAGCTCGCCATCCCCCGCGCCGCCTTCGGCAGCGAGTTCCGTGGGGACGCCGATTTCGACACGCTCGCGAGGTACATGCCCGATTTCGCGCCGCACAAGGCTCAGGCCGAGCGCGTCTTCGAGGCCATCGGGATCTCCCGCGCGATGCGCCCGAAGGACGTGGTCGGCAAGATGGTGGAGTACTACCGAGGCTTCCACTCCTCGAACGATCCGCCGCGCAGCCACGGCGACATCTTCCTCGACCTGGCCCTCTCCAAGAAGGGAGTCTGCCGTCACCGCGCGTTCGCCTTCCTCGTCACCTCGCTCGAGATCGGGATCCCGGCGCGCATGGTGGTGAACGAGGCCCATGCGTGGGTCGAGGTCTTCGACTCGGTGATGTGGCACCGCATCGATCTCGGGGGAGCCGCGCTCGACATCGATGACCCCGCCGACCTGACGCGGCCGCAGCACCAGCCTCCGCAAGACCCCTATACGTGGCCGGAGGGGGCCGAGCAGACGTCCGGCCAGGAGCTGGCGGACAAGGAGCGGACGGGCGCCGCGGGCTCCGGCGGTGGAGGGCCGGCGGGCCCCTCGGATCCGGGCGGATCGTCCGCCGTCCCGTCGCCGACGGCGACCGATCCGACGCAGCCGGCGCCCTCCAACCCGGATCTGCCTGGCTCGACGCTCGAGCTCGAGGTCGTCGACAAGACCGTTCGGCGCGGCGCGGCGATCCGCGTGAAGGGGCGCGTCCTCGCGCAGTCGCGCCCGTGCGCGAATGTCCGGGTGGACGTCGTGGTGCGGTCCGACGAGCTCCCCGCGAGATCCATCGGATCGCTCTCCACCGACGAGGACGGCGCGTTCGACGGTACCGCGGTGGTGCCCCGGGACCTCGAGGCGGGCGACTACGACGTCCTCGTGGTGACCCGGGGCGACAAGCGGTGCGGGGCCGGCAAGAGCGAGTAGGCGTCGCTCAGCTCACTTGCCGAGGAGCTTCTTCACCTGCTCGGCGATCTTCTCCTCTTCCCCGCTCTCGTACCCCGCGTGCTGGTGCGCGACGTTCCCGTCCTTGTCGATGATGAACGACGTGGGCATCTTGGGCGGCTTGTAGGCCTCGGCCGTCTTGTGCTCCTTGTCCCAGATGATCGGGAACTTCACCTTCGTGCTCGCGACGAACTCCTTCAGCTTGGCCTCGTCCACGTCCCCCGGCTCGTCGACCGAGACACCGATGACCGCGAGCTCCCCGCCGAACTGATCCACGAGCTCCTGGTACTTGGGGAACGACTTCTTGCAGGGCTGGCAGTAGGTCGCCCAGAAGTCCACGATGACCACCTTGCCCTTCGCCTCGGCGAGGGTCTTCGGCCCTTCGCCGATCACGAACGTGCCCTGGATCTCCGCGGCGCCGCCGCTCGAGGCCGGACCCGAGCCCGCGCTCGATCCGTCACCGTCGGTCGCCTTGGGGCCCTCGCCACCTCCGCCTGCACACCCGAGGCCGACCCAGGCCAGGGCGGAGCCGAGGACGAGGAGGGACAGCGTTCGGGGCACTCTGGCAGACATCTTGGTCATCGTGACTCTCCTTCGAAGGGCATGAACGGCGAGGGCGGACCTGGGCTGCTCGCTCGCGGCCGGAGCTTACTCGGTGCCCGGCCCATGGTCGACACGGGCGTTTCTCCCAGGAAGACGCGCGAAGCCCTTCCCTCGGCTCGCCGGTTGGGGCACACTTCCATGCATGCGAGGTTGGCGGCTCCTGTTGTCGCTGCCCGTAGCCGCCCTCGGCTCGGTCCTCGCGGGTGCGCCCTCCTGCCACAGCGGCGACGCCGTCTGCCCGGACAACACGGTCGAGGAGGATCGCGACGACGACTGCCCGTTCGGTCCCCCCGGCGGTCCCCAGCGGCAGAACTCGACGAAGTGCGCGTTCACCCTCGACGCCACGGCCTGCACGAAGACGTTCCGCGACGACGTGTTCCCGATCCTGGTGGCCCCTCTGGCCGACCGGAGCGGAGGGGGCTGCACCCTCGCGAACTGCCACGGGCCGAACACGCAGGGCGGCGCGGTGCTCCTGCTCCCGGAGGCGTCCACGCCGGATCAGCTCTACGCCGCGCTCGCCGCGTTCAAGAACGACTCGGGAGACGCCTACATCGGCGCGGACGACCCCAAGGCGTGGTTCATTTGCAACCTCCGCGGGGTCGAAGGCGGAGGCAACGCGATGCCCAAGCCGTCGGGGCTCACCGACTCCGACAAGACGACCGCCGACGATCAAGATTTGGCGACCGTGGAGGAGTGGGTTCGCTGCGGGATGAAGCTCGACGGCATCGGCGCCGGGGTCGGCGGCGGCGGCGTCGGCGGGGCTGGAGGAGCCGGAGGAAATTGATGATGTATACTCGAGACATCGTGAGGTTCCGCGTTCGAGGGCTCTCGTCGCTCGTCGCTCGGCTCGGCGCGCCGTTCGTGCACGGGCGCGGCGTCCGCCGGCTCGGCCGGCTCGTGCGGGGCTCCGCCGGGGCCGCGGCCGTGCTGCTCGTCGCCGTCTTCGCCAGCGGATGCACCGCGGTCGCGCCGTACGAGCGGGGCAAGCTCGCCCACCCCACGATGTCCGCCGGCTCGCTCTCGACCATGGGAGAGGACCACCTGCACGCCATCTCGGAGGGCGCGACGGGCGGGAGCGGCGGGACGGGCAGCGGCTGCGGCTGCAACTGACGACGTCTGACGTTCACGCTCTCGGCCCCTCAAGCGAGTGACCATCCTTCGCCTCCTTCTCGGTATCGCTGCGCTGTGTGGTGTCCTGAGCCTCGGGGCTGGCCCGGCGTCCGCGCAGCCCGTCGACACGTCCGCCAACGACGCCGAGGTGGAGGTGCTGGTCGAGAGCGTCTTCGAGGCCGAGTACCCGAAGAAGCAGTTCGTCGAAGCGCTCGAGAAGCTGCAGCTCGCCGCCAACGTCTGTCAGGAGGGCAACTGCAGCGCCAAGGTGCGCGCGCGTGTGCTCGTGGGCGTCGCCACCGTCCTCGCCGGCGGGCTCAAGCAGGAGAAGGACGCCGTGGAGGTCTTCCGCCTCGCTTTGCAGGAAGATCCCAAGGTCGGGTTGATCAAGGGCTTCGAGGGCGGGGCGATCAAGTCCGCGTTCGAGGCCGCCAAGAAGGACATGAAGGCCGGGCCGGTCGGGCCGACCGAGCTCGAGCGCAAGAAGTACCCGGGCGGCACACGGGCGCCTCGCGGCTGGAAGACCCCGGAGGGGTACTTCTATTACCAGGAGGCCGCGAAGGCGCAGGACGATCGTTCCTGGGGGCTCTGCGTCGCCTACGCCACGGACTCCATCAACGCCGAGGATCGCGTGGGCACCAAGTACCTGCGGGGGCAGTGCGCCGACCGCGGAGGGCGCTGGGTGCAGGCGCTCGCCGACTTCGAGCTCGTCGCGGAGCAGGCGCCGGCGCTCGGCATGAACGACGTCGCGAAGAACGCGAAATCCCGCTTCGACGACCTCAAGGGCAAGGTGCCCAAGCTCATCCTCCGACCGCCGGCCAACGCGACCGACATCCAGGTCAAGATCGACGACGAGGTCGTGCCGGGGGGCAAGCTGGGCGGCGAGCTGTGGGCGGATCCTGGTCAGCGCCGCATCACGGCGACGGGCAAGGTGGGCGACCAGTCGGTGTCGTTCGAGCGCGACGTCACCCTGGACGAGGGCACCTCGATGACGATCGACATCAAGCTCGTCCCGCAGTCGGCCCGCGTCACGGACAACAGGATCCTCAAGTGCTTGGAGGAGTCGAAGACGCGCGACGAGCTGGCGAAGTGCATCGGCGAGGGCTCGGGCTCGAACGTCAACGTGAACGTGGCCGTGGAGTTCTCCGGCTACATCGACACGGACCACACGGAGGTCCTGTCACCTGCGATCTCCACGAACGTAGAGAGCCCCACCGACGGCTGGGGCTTCGGCGGCAGCTTCCTCGTGGACGTCGTGTCCACGGCCTCCACGGACATCATCACCAGCGCCTCTCCGCGCTGGACCGAGGTCCGCTACGTCCCGGCGCTCAACGGCTTCAAGAAGTTCGGCGACTTCAAGCTGGGCCTGGGCGGGGGCGCCTCGATCGAGCCCGACTACATCTCCATCGCCGCCGGGCTGAACGCGTCGGTGGATCTCGCCGACAAGCGGGTCACGCCGAGCCTCGCGTACGGGTTCGGCTACGATCTGCAGGGTCGCGCCGGCACCAAGTTCTCGACTTTCTCTACGACGATCTACCTGAACAGCGTGGACGCCGGCGTGAGCATCGTCGCGGACAAGTCGACGGTCGTGACGACCGGCGTCACGGCCATCTTCCAGATGGGCGACACCTCCAAGCCTTACCGCTACGTCCCGATGTTCGACCCGGAGATCGTGCCGCTCATCCCCGTCGGTCTCGCGAAGGAGGAGGTCCACCGGGTGCGCAACGGTGAGCGCGTCCTCGAGCAGCTCCCGACGGAGAGGCAGCGCTTCGCCGTGTCCGGCAAGGTCGCCCACCGGCTGGAGTCGAGCACGTTCCGCGTGGACGAGCGGCTCTACATCGACACCTGGGGCGTGAAGGCGACCACGACGGACATGATGTTCCTCTTCGATGTGGACCCCCGCGTCCGGCTCTGGCCGCACCTGCGCGCCCACATCCAGTCGGGCGCGGACTTCTGGCAGCTCGCGTACGCGTCGGAGCGCAGCACGAGGGGCCTCCTGCTCCCCAACGTGCGCACCGGTGATCGCGAGCTCGGGCCGCTCCTCGCGTTCAGCGGGGGCGGGGGCGTCCGGTTCGCCCTCGGCGAGCAGAAGAACTGGGGGCTTTCCATCAACGGCGACGGGCTCTACACTCGCTACCTGAACCACCTCTTCATCATCGAGCGCTGGGGCTTCTACGGCGCGGTGGTCGCGGAGGTCGACGTCGAATGAGAGCCCCCTCCGCGCTCCTCCTCCTGCTCCTCGCAGGCTGTGACAACCCCATCTACGATCAACAGATCGAGGCGCTGGGCGGCGAGGTGCCGGGCACGCCCGCGGGGGAGTACCACCGCCCGGGCCAGCCGTGCGTGCTCTGCCACGGCCCGTACTTCGGCGCGGAGCCGGAGCTCGTCATCGGCGGCACGGTGTTCCGGGACCGCAACACGCTGAGCCCCGTCGAGGGCGCCGAGGTGGTGCTCTACGACGCGGTGGGCGACGTCTACAACCTCTTCTCGAACTGCAACGGGAACTTCATGCTCGAGCTGGGCGAGCGGGTGCCGCAGTTTCCCCTCTACGCAGAGGTGATCTGTCCGCTCTACGGTCCGGATGGGACGGTCCTCACCGACGCCTCGGGCAACCCGCAGACGCGGGTGAAGTCGATGGCGAGCTGGATCAGCCGCGACGGGTCGTGCGCCGGCTGCCACAAGCTCGAGGGGCGCGGCGCCGGATCCACCGGGTGGATCGTGTGCAACGAGGCCGAGGACACGAACCCGATCCCCGACCAGCGCCCCGACTGCCCCGGGAAGCCGCCCGCGACCCAGGGCGGCTCGGGCGCGGGGGGTGGCGGATGATCCGGCGACCGAAGAGCCGCCTCGCGCGCGCGCTCGCCGCGGGGGCAGCCGCGCTCGCGCTGTCGGGCATCGTCGTGAGCTGCCTGCCCACCTACGCGAACAACGACCTCTCTTGCCCGCCGTACGAGGACTTCCCCGCCGTCTCCACGCTGCTCGAGCGCCGCTGCGGCACCCTCGACTGCCACGGCAACGGCGCGCGGCCCCTCCGCATCTACGGGCAATACGGGCTCCGCTTGAACCCGCCCGACAGCGACGTGGTGCTCATCTCCGGCGACGATCAGCCGACGACCGACATCGAGCGCGAGTCGAACTTCCGATCGGTCTGCGGGCTTGAGCCGGAGCTGACCCACCGCGTCGTCAACGGAGAGATCGACGTGGAGCGGCTGACGCTGGTGCGCAAGCCGCGCCTGTCGGAGAAGCACAAGGGCGGGCGTATCTGGAACCAGGGCAAGCCCCCCGACCGGTGCCTCGTCACCTGGCTGCAGGCCCAGTACGAGCCGGGCACGATGGACACCTCCGACTGCGAGGCCGCCATCCAGGAGTAGGCGCCACGCGGGGCGCTCGCCGTGGCGTCAGGGCTTGCGGTCGACGACGGAGGCGAGCAGCTCCGCCTCCGCGCACAGCGTGCCCTCGACGGTCGCCTCGCCGCGCATGCGCCAGACGTTGGAGCGGTGGTGCAGCACCTCCACGTAGAGGTCGAGCCGGTCCCCGGGCTCCACGGTGCGGCGGAACTTCGCCTTGTCGATGCCTAGGAAGAACATGAGGCTGCGCTCCGCGTCGAAGGGATCGGAGGCGTACGCCAGGATGCCCCCGGTCTGCGCCAGGGACTCCAGGATGAGGACCCCCGGCATGATCGGCCGCTCGGGGAAGTGCCCCGGGAACCACGGCTCGTTGTAGGTCACGCACTTGTGGCCGCGCACGCTCTTGCCCGGGGTGACCTCGGTCACGCGATCCACCATCACGAACGGGTACCGGTGCGGCAAGATCGAGAGGATCTTGTGGATGTCGATGCGCGTGGGCTCTGCGGAGGTCACGCCGAATCGCTAGCCCGACTCGCCCGAGTTGTACATCGTGACCACGCGATCGGTCAGATCGAGATCGGGCTTCGCGTAGGGGGCGGCCTGCTTGTCGAGCACGAGATCATGGCCGTTCTGGCGCGCCACCTTGCCGATGATGCCGACCATCTTCTGGATGATGGGCTGCGTGAGCTCCCCCTGCTTCTTCGTGAGCTCCTTGTTGTAGTCCACGAAGGTGGACTGGAGCTGGACCATCTCACGCTGCCAGACGTCCATGCGGCGGGCCAGCGCGTCGCGGGAGAGGACCTTCGACTGCCGTTCGATGTCTTCGCGCATCTTGGCGAGCTTGCCCTGCTTGGCGTCGAGGTCTTGCTGGCGCTTGTCGAAGAGCTTCTTCAGCGTGGCCTGCGCGCGGATTCCATCCTCCGTCTGCATGACCGCGCCCTGGAGATCCACCACCGCGATGCTGCTGCCCTCGGCGCTGGCGCTCGGCGCGCCGGCCGTGAGCCCGAGGGCGACCGCCGGGAGGAGGAGGAAATGCCGCCAGTTCACGGCCCGCACCATCTTCCATCGGGGCGCGGGCCGCAAGGCGGGCGGTCAGGGCACGCAGACGTTGCTCACGCACGCGGCGCCCCCGGCGCACGGCTGGCTCGCGGTGCACTCGGGGTCGAGCTCGAGATCCGTCTTGCAGAAGCCTCGGTCGCAGCCGTCGAAGCGCGCGTCGATGAGCTTGCAGTCCATCACGGTGAGGCAGGCGTAGTGGCACGCGTCGTCGAGGCAGGACTGGCCCTGGCCGGCGCACGGCGTGGAAGCGTCGCACAGCGGGACCGGCGCGGCGTCTGCGACGCACGCGCTCGTCGCGCCGTTGCAGAGCTGCCCCGGAGCGCAGTCGGCGTGGGTGACGCACGGCGAGGTGCAGAGGCCGTCGGCGCAGACCAGGCCGTCGCACCCGAAGTCGTCGACGCACTGCGGGTTCAGCGGATCGGGCAAGCAGCCACCCCCGACGCACGCGTAGCCGCTGTCGCACGGCGTGGTGGCGTCGCATGCGGGGACGCACTGGCCGTTGCCGCACACGGTCCCCGGGCCGCACTCGTAGTCGAAGTTGCACGCGTCGAGGCACAGGCCTCCCACGCACGTGAGGCTCCCCGGGCACGCGTTGGTGCAGGCGCAGATCACCTCGCTCGGGTCGCACGCCGGCGGCTCGATCGAGCCGCCCTCGCCTCCCTGGCCGCCTTGTCCGCCCGCGCCCCCGGAGCCCGATCCGACGGACACGCTCACCGAGACGACGACGGCCTCCTCGTCGTCGTCCCAGCAGCCGCCGGGGCCCTCGCAGGAGTGGTCCTCGTGGCCGTCCCCGCACCGGAACACGCAGCCGCCGAACACGATCGGGAGCAGCGCGGCGAACAGCACCGAGTCTGGACGGAGGAGTTGCATGGGGGCTCCGTAAGCAGGGGGCGTACCAGCGAGCCAGCTGGAGTCGGCCCGAAATCGAGAACGATCTCGGCGAGGGATTCAGCCCCGATCGCCGACCGTCAACGCCCGTTCACGGTCGGCGCGACACCGGCGGAGTCGGTCCGCTACTGCGGGACCTCGGCGGGCTTGGGCGGCACGAGGAAGTAGACGTCGCGGTCGTCGACGAGGGAGCCATCCCCGAGCACCTTCAGCTTGGCGACGAAGAGCTGCGGCTCCGCGGTCGGCGGGACCGTCATGTTGACCGGTACCGGGTGCACGTCCCAGCAGACGGGGATGCCCGGGAGCAGCCCGGGGTAGGCGTCCTGGTAGCCGTCGCTGTCGTTGTCCATGGTCGTGAGGCCCGAGGTGCAGTTGCCCTGGCCAGAGATGTTCGCCTCGAGGTAGTCGATGAACTGGAGCGCGTCTCCGGCGTCGTTCGGCTGATCCTCGGGGGCGATGGTGACGTCGATCGGCTTGCCGCGCACGATGTCCAGCACCGCGTCCACCGTCTTCTGCTGCACCTGCGCGTCGGCCGCGGGGTAGACGAACGGCGTGCCCATCGCGTCGACCGACTGCGCTGCGATGGCGAGCGCGTTGTATTGGGCGAGCTGCTGTGTGCCGTCGTCGGTCCCGTAGAGCGCGACGAACTTGATGTCCTGAGAGACGAGGATGCTGCCGGTGTAGGCGGCCGTGTACGTCGCGCACGCGGCGCCGAAGCACTGGTTGTCCGCGTCCGAGACGTGCAGGTAGATGCGGATGGCCTCCGGCCGGAAGCCGGGACACCCGATGCCCATGGCGGCGCACCCCATGCTCGCGAACGGGATGCCGGGGCACGCCGCGGGGTTCGCGACGCACGCGGGCGCCTGGTAGATCGCCTCCGAGCCGCCGGGGAAGCCGCCGGCGTTGATGGCCGCCGCGGTCAGGGCCGGGTTCGGCTGGAGGCTCAGGTTGTTGTGGTACGTGTTGAGGTCGTTGAAGGTCCCGACCCCCGTCCACATGTCGGGGACGCAGCCTTGGCCGACGTTCGGGTCCTGGATGCAGAGATCGTTGAAGCAGATCTCGTCGACGCCGCACTCCGAGTCCTGCGTGCACGTCGTGGACGTCTCGGCGCAGCGCAGCGTGCTGATGATCTGCGAGAGCGTGGTCTGCAGCGTCTGGAACTCGGTGCTCATGGAGCCCGTGGTGTCGAGCGAGAAGTAGAGGTCCGCGTACTGGATGCTGGTGCGGAACTCGAGCGTGTCCTCGGGCGGATCCGTCGGCTCCTGGTAGGGGACCAGGAAGACGAAATCGCCGTTGGCCTGCGGGTTGTCGGCGGGGTCCAGCGGGTCGGTGCCGGCGGCGGTCTCGATGAGGTCGCCGACGCCGTCGCCGTCGGTGTCGGGGTTCAGCGGGTTCGTGCCGTTGATGGCCTCGTCGAGATCGGGGACGCCGTCGCCGTCCGAGTCCGGGTCGAGGAAGTCCGGGATGCTGTCGGAGTCGGTGTCCACGGGCTCCGTCGAGACGTCCCCGTCCCCGTCCTCGACCGAGTCCGGGATGGTGTCGTTGTCCGAGTCCAGATCGTACCGGTTGAGGAACCCGTCGTTGTCGGTGTCCAGCGAAGCCGTCTCGTACCCGTCCGAGATGCCGTCGCCGTCCGAGTCGAGATCGATGTAGTTGGGCGATCCGTCGCCGTCACAGTCCTGGGGCTGCGCCGGGTTCCCGACCGGGTCGGGGGAGCCGTTGTCGTCGCAGTCGGCGTTGGCGCCCACGATCTCCACGGCGTCCTCGGACGCGTCCCCGTCGTTGTCGAGATCCGCCGCGTCGTGGATGCTGTCGCCGTCGAGGTCGCCCGCGCCCTCTTCCTTGTCTCCGATGCCGTTGTTGTCGGAGTCGAGATCCTGGAAGTCCGGGGTGCCGTCCGAGTCGCTGTCGTTCGGCGCGGTGGTGAGGTCCTCGTCGCCGGCCTCGAGGGAGTCCGGGAGCGTGTCGCCGTCCGCGTCCGTGTCGTTCCAGTCCGGCTTGCCGTCCCCGTCGGTGTCGACGTTCTCCCCGCGCCCCTCGTCGGAGTCGAGGATGTAGTCGTTGTCGGAGTCGCCGCCGGGGTCGCCGGCGCCGCCCTGACCGTCGGTCTCGCCGGCGTCGCAGGCCGCGAGCGCGAGGAGGCAGGTGAGGGCTGTGCAGAAGGAAAGTCGGGGGGTGTGGCGAAGTTTCACGGCTGATCTCCCGAGCCAAGGTCTAGCGACGCCTTCGGGCGGGGGCAACGCCCAGGCGACACGAGCATACTCCAACCTACTCTCTCTTGATACGCTGGACGGACCCGCTTAGGAGGAAGTCATGAAGCTGCTTATGCCGCATGCGCTGGGCGTGACGTTGCTCGGGGGCCTGCTCGGGAGCGTCGGCTGCGCCACCGAGATCAGCGACGGCACCGGCGGGTTCTCCTCCGGGGAGACGACGGCGGCCACCACCGCCAGCGTCAGCGTCTCCTCGTCGGCGATGAGCACGACGGGCGGCGGACCGTGCGCTCAGAACTGCAGCGAGATCACCGTGCCGGATTGCTTCGAGTCGGTCTGCAACACGCAGACGGGCGTCTGCGAGCTCCAGGCGCTGGAGGACGGGGAGCCGTGCGAGGACGGTCTGTTCTGCACGGACGGCGACACCTGCCAGAACGCCGCGTGCGAGCCCGGCCCGCCCCTCGACTGCGATCCGGGCAACGATCCGTGCCTCATCGAGATGTGCGACGAGGACCTCGACGTCTGCTCGGGGATGCCCAAGCCCAACGGCAGCACCTGCACCTCGCCCGACCCGTGCATGGTGGGATCCATCTGCCAGAACGGGACGTGCCTCGGCGCGCCGAAGGACTGCTCGGCGACCGTCGTGCCGGACGAGTGTCACGTCGGCATGTGTGATCCGATGCAGAACGGCCTCTGCGTCCCCGTCATCGGGAACGACGGCCAGCTGTGCACCACGTTCGGCGACCCTTGCATGGTGCAGAAGACGTGCAACGCCGGCGCGTGCGAGGGCGGCATCCCCAAGGACTGCGGGGCGTTCACGTCGGGCTGCAACAACGGCCTCTGTGAGCCCACGACCGGCGCCTGCTACGCGGACCCGGTCCCGCCGGGCGGCACCTGCCTGGAGGCCACGGACGACTGCAACCTCGGCACGTGCGATTCGATGGGCCAGTGCATCGGGGCCCCCGCCAACGAGGGCGGCGTGTGCAACGACGGGTCGAGCTGCACGATCAACGACGTCTGTGGCGGCGGCACGTGCGCCGGCGTCCCCGACCCGAACTACACGATCTACTTCACCGAGACGTTCGTCTCGAACGCGCAGGGCTGGACCCTCGGGCCGAACTGGCAGATCGGGAGCGCGCAGGCCTCGTCGGGACAGAACTACGGAAACCCGGACCCGGCGACCGACCACACGCCGTCCGCGGACAACGGCGTCGCCGGCGTCGTGCTCGGGGGCAACGCCCCGACGAGCATGCTCCACCCGCACTACTACTTGACGAGCCCCGTCATCGACACCTCGGGGGTCGTGGGGAGCCTCTGGCTCGAATACTGGCGCTGGCTGAACAGCGACTACGCGAGCTTCATGGTGAACATCATCGAGGTCTACGACGGCGCCACGTGGCAGACCGTGTGGGTCACGGGCTCCTCACCGGGCGTGCAGGACGCGGCGTGGTTCAAACACTCGCTCGACGTCACGGCGTACAAGAACGCGAACTTCCAGATGCGGTGGGGCTACACCATCGGCTCGAGCGGTGTGTACACGGTGAGCAGCTGGAACGTCGACGACGTCTCCTTGGCTAGCGCGCCCTGCAACTGAGGCCGGGTCGACCTCCACGCCCTGAGGGCGCTCGATGGGCGACCTCATCGCGACCCTCGGGCCCGCGCCCCGCGAGGACCTGGTAGCTTGATCGGGATGTCACGGGTCCTGCGCTCGGCCATCGTCATCGCCCCCGTGGTCGCCCGCCTGAAGAGCGTGGACGGCGTGCTCGGGCTGCACGACGACGCCGAGGCGTTCGACTATGCCTGCGGCGTCGCGCGCGCGAACGCTATCGATCGCATCCTGCTCGACTTCTTCGAGGCGAGCGGGTGGTCGATCGACGACGAGGCCGTGCTCGACATCGTCACGGTGGAGCACGACGGGGACCACCGCGCCCGCATCCTCGTGAGGGGCCAGCCGGCGACGCCGTGGTGGCAAGATCGGGTGGAGCGAGGAGAGACCGAGATCACCTGGTGGTTCGAGCAGCTACCCGCCGAGGACGGCGCCTCGCCCTGACCCTTTTCCGGCTCACGACGGACGCAGGACCCGCCGCGCCAGCGATCCGAGCGCGTCGAGGGCGCTCGTCGGGATCTCGTGCCCGCCCCCGTGGGCGACGAGCTCCACCTTCGCCCCGGCGCCGACGAGGAGATCGCGGAGCTCCTCGGCGAGCGTGAACGGCAGCAGCGGGTCTCGCCGCCCGTGCGTCTGGACCGCGTCGATCCCGGGAGCGCTCGCGGACGCCGCCTCGCGCCAGCGGTCGCGGCAGAGGAGCGTTCCCGAGAGGATCGCGAGGCCGGCGAAGGGGCGCGCGGCGGCGTGCAGGGCGATCTCCGTCGAGATCATGGCGCCTTGGGAGAACCCGCCGAGCAGCGTGCGATCCCGCGGGAGGCGCAGCTCCGTCTCGAGGGCGTCCAGGGTCGCCTCGAGGGCGCGGCGCGCCTCTGCCATGCCCGGCGGCTCCGTCGCGGCGAGCTCATCGCGCCGTCCGGTGCGGATCGCCTCGTCGAGCTTGGCCATGTCGATCGGCCACCACGCGCGCGCGAGCGCGCCGAACGCGCGCGACAGGTCCAGCGGGGCCTCCGGGAAGAACCAGCGCACCCCTCGCCCCGCGTCGATCGCGCGCCACAGTGACACCAGGTCGTCTCCTGGCGCCCCAAAGCCGTGGCAGAGGACCACCCCGGGGCCGTCACCGGCGCCGCTGCCGTCGACTCCGCCCGCCGACCAGACGTCCAACCCGCCGAGCTTCGTGCGCTTCACGAGGCGCTTCTACCCCATCCCGTGGACCGCGGAGAAGCTCAGCGGAGCTTCTCGTCGAGCCGGTACTTGCGCTTCGGCGGCGGGGGCGCCGCCGGGGCGGCCGCGAGCTCTCGGTCGATGCTGCCCTCGGCGCTCGAGATCCCGGCGTCGACCGCGTCCTGGCTCGCGTCGGCCGTGACCTTCGCCATGAGCGGTGCGAGGGTGGCGGCGGGAAGCCCGGCGCGCGTCGCGAGCCGGTCACACGAGGCGCCGAGGCCCTGGCCAAGCTTGTCGTTCGGAAGATACAGCAGCCGGAGCAGGTTCAACTTGATCCCGAGCTCGAAGGCGGCGGCGTGCGCCTGCCCGTGCTTGGCGCCGAGGCTGCCCGCCACGGGCTTGCCCACGGTGTCGAGCAGGTAGTGCATGGCGTCCGCCGTGTCCTTGGTCTTGTCTCCTGAGAGCACGGGCAGCGGCGCGAGGGTCACGCCCAGATCCTTCGCCGTCGTCTCGGCGCGCGCGAAGATGCGCCCCGCCGCGCCCGGCTCGCCCCGCGCCCGACCGATCGCGGCGAGGCCCACGTCACGGCCGAGGCGATACGCGCCCTGCTTGGGGTTCGCGATCGGTGACTCGGCGGCGGGGGGCGGCGCCGAGCTCTTCGCCTTCTCCTCCTCCTCCGCGTCGCGGTCCGCGCGGCGCTTGCGCTTGGCGTCGTCCTCCTCGTCGCGCTCGTGCTTGCCGGGCGGGAAGGTCCTGTCGAACGTGGCGCGGCCCACCTGGGCGTAGCCCGTCCCGGCGAACACCAGCGCCCCGAGCCCGAGCGAGAGCTTGCCGGGGATGCCGCGGCGACCGACGACGCCGAGGACGAGCGCGACGAGCGCGCAGGCCCCGGCGGCCCCCGAGAACACCAGCACGCGGCCTAGGTTGGCGTCTGCGACCACGCCGCGGGCGAACCGGGGGAGGTCGACGTCGAGGGCGAGCCGCTGGGCCTGGTGCAGGTTGAAGATCGCGAGACCGAGCGGGCCGACGGCGAGCACGGCGAGGATGATGCCGATCACCCCCGGGGCCGCGCTCGGGGCGGGCGCCGCCGGGTGCTGCTGGGGATGAGGGTAGGGCTGCGCTGGCCAGCCTCCTTGCGCCTGCTGCGCGGGGCCGTAGCCGTAGCCTTGAGGCGCGCCTGCCTGCGCGGGCTGGTGGGGCGCGTGCGGGTAGTTCCCGAGATGGTCCTGCGCCTGCTGGTGGGGCGGCGGGTACGATCCGGCGGGAGGCGGCTGAGACGGGTACGGGGGGTGCTGCCCTACGGCCTGTCCGTGAGGCGAAGGCTGCCACCCTCCGTCGGGGGCGTTCGAGGGCGGCTGATTCGGATCGAACGGCTGCATGGAGGACCTCGCGCGAGACCGTCTCGGGTGGGGACGTCAGATGACGCCGAACTTCTTGCCGACCTTCTCGAAGGCCTCGAGCGCCCGGTCCAGGTGGTGCCGCTCGTGCGTGGCCATGTAGCTGGTCCGCAGCACCTGCTGCTTCGGGGGCACCCCGGGCTGGATGAACGGGTTCACGTAGATGCTGAAGTCGTCGAGGAGCATCTTCCACATCATCACCGTGCGCAGATCCTGACGGATGTAGATGGGGATGACGGCGGTCTGCGTCGTGCCGAGCTCGAAGCCGAGCCGGGCGAGCTCCGTCCGCATGTACGTGAAGTTTTCACGCAGCTTCTCCTGACGCCAGGGCTCCTCCTGCATCACGTCGAGCGCGGCCATGGCGGCCGCGACGCAAGGCGGAGCTGCGCTCGCTGCGAAGAGGAACGAGAAGGCGAAGTGCCGGACGTAGTCGAGGACCTTGCGGTCCCCGACCAGCCAGCCCCCGATGGAGGCCAGGGACTTGGAGAACGTGCCCCCGATGAGATCGACCTGATCGGCGATGCCGAAGTGCGCCGCGGTCCCGCGTCCGCCCGGTCCGATGACCCCCAGCGCGTGCGCGTCGTCCACCAGGATGCGCGCGCCGTGCTTCTTGGTCGCCTCGACGAGGCCCGGGAGGTTCGCGATCTCTCCCTGGGCGCTGAAGACCCCGTCCGTGATCACCAGCGCGCCCTCGGGCTGCTCCAGCTCGGAGAGGGCCTGGTCGAGCGACGCGGGGTCGTTGTGCTTGTAGCGCACCATGCGGGCCTTCGCCGCCTGGGCGAGGCGCATCCCGTCGTAGATCGAGGCGTGGACGTCCTTGTCGACCACCCCGACGCTCGTGCGGTTCGAGAGCAGCGCGGAGATCGTGGCGATGTTCACCTGGTAGCCCGTCGTGAACACGAGCCCCGACTCCTTGCCGTGGTACGCGGCGAGCTTGTTCTCCAGCTCCTCGTGAAGACGCATCGAGCCGTTCACCAGCCGGGACCCGGTCATGCTGGTGCCGTACTTGTCGATCGCGGCCTTCGCCGCCTCTCGGACCTTCGGGTGCGTGGTGAGCCCCAGGTAGTTGTTGGACCCGAGCATGATCACCTCGCGCCCCTCGAGCTGCGCGATCGGGCCGTTGTTGAAGTCGAGCGGGCGGAAGAAGGGGTAGACGCCCATCTTCCGCGCGTTGTCGGCGGTCATGAACTTGAACGCCTTCTCGAAGACGTCCTTGCCGCCCACCTTGGACAAGCTCGCGCGCTCGCGCATCGACTCGGCGAGCGCGGTCTCGTCGTCGCCCTGCGGCCCGAGCGGGCTCCTCGACGGGGAGGGCGCCGGCGCGCTCGTCGGGCCCGCCTGGCTCGCCGCGGCGTGCCCCGAGCCGTTCACGTGCGTCTTGCCGTTGGCCCTCTTGCCCTCGACGACGTCGTCCCCCGATCCCTCCAGCGCCGGATCGATCGTCGGCAGATCGTGCCCGTCTCTCAAGACCGTGAGGGCCTGCGCCGCTAGGTCCTTCGCCGCCGCGACGCGGTTCTTCGCGTCCATCACCCCGTTCGTGATCTTCATCACCCGGTCGTCGGAGAGCAGGCGCAAGAACATCGGGCTCGATCCGAGGCGTTCCATGAGACTCATCGCGGGTACCTCAACGGTGGGCGGGAGCGTCCGTCCAGGCCGGGTCTTAGGCTGGGCACCCTCTGCTTCCTAGCCCGAAGTGGGCCCGGGACGCCTCCAAAGCATGGTTTTTCTCGCGTAGAACGCTTCGCGCTCTCGGAAATGCGCCCTCCCGGCTAAGAACGAATTGCAGGCTGATTCTCCAGGAGGTAGAAAAAAGTTGCGAGATGCGGCGCGTCCTGGTCGTCGACGATGAAGAGAACATCCGTTTCGTCGCCGCTTCGTTCCTGAAGCGCGACGGCTACGAGGTGGAGGTGGCGGAGAGCGGCGAGCAGGCGCTTCGCCTCCTCGAGGCGTTCGGGCCGGACGTGATCCTCACCGACGTCCGCATGCCCAAGATGGGCGGGCTGGATCTGCTCGCGACGCTGAAGGCCAAGGGCGCCGAGGCGGCCGTCATCGTCATGAGCGCCTATGGCAGCCTGGACCTCGCGATCGAGGCGATGAAGGCCGGCGCGTACGACTACATCCAGAAGCCCTTCAAGCCCGAGGAGCTGCTGCTCACGCTGAAGAAGGCGGAGGAGCGGGAGTCGCTCCGGCGGGAGAACCGCGCGCTGCGACAGGAGATCCTCGACAAGTCGAAGTTCGAGGGGCTCCTCGCGAAGAGCGGCGAGATGCAGGCGGTGTTCAAGACGGTGGCGAAGGTCGCCGACTTCAAGACGACCGCGCTCATCACCGGCGAGAGCGGGGTGGGAAAGGAGCTCGTCGCGCGGGCCATCCACCAGCGGTCCAGCCGCAAGGCCGGGCCCTTCGTGGCGGTCAACTGCGGCGCGATCCCGGAGAACCTCCTCGAGAGCGAGCTCTTCGGGCACCGCCGCGGCGCCTTCACCGACGCGCACTCGGATCGGGCAGGGCTCTTCGAGCAGGCCCACGGCGGGACCTTGCTGCTCGACGAGATCGGGGAGCTGCCGCTGGCGCTCCAGGTGAAGCTCCTGCGGGTGTTGCAGGAGGAGACGGTGAGGCGCCTCGGCGACAACAAGGATCTGAAGGTCGACGTCCGCATCCTGGCCGCGACGCACCGTGACCTCAGCGCGGAGACCGCCGCCGGGCGCTTCCGCGAGGACCTCTTCTACCGCATCAACGTGCTCACGCTCCGCATCCCGCCGCTCCGCGAGCGGCGCGAGGACGTGGGCGTCCTCATCGATCACTTCGTGGGCCGCAACAACGCCCGCTTCGGCACGGCGATCCGCGGGCTCCTCCCCGACGCGCGCAAGCTGCTCCTGCAGTACAGCTGGCCGGGCAACGTCCGGGAGCTCGAGAACACGATCGAGCGGGCGATGGTGCTCTCCGAGGGAGATCTCTTGAGCGCCGAGGACCTCCCGGAGCGGATCCGCGAGGCGAACGACCCGATCCAGATGCACCTCTCGAGCGGCGAGCTGAGCATCAAGAAGACGTCGCGGCTGATCGAAGAGATCCTCATCCGCCGAGCCCTCGCCAAGACCAAGGGGAACCGGACCAAGGCCGCAGAGTTCTTGGAGATCAGCCACCGCGCGCTGCTCTACAAGATCAAGGACTACCACATCGAGCTGTGACGTCCCCGGAGGGGAGCCGTAGGCGCCGCCCCCGCGCGCGCCGCTCCGCTCCGCTCCGCGCGCACTCTCCGTCCCGCGGTCCGTTCCGCCGCCCGTGCCAGGGGGGCCGCCCGGGGCTGCGCGAGCAGCGACCGGCGCCGGGCGTTCGCGTCGCGCCCGAGATTCCACTTCCTACCGGGGGCCAAGCGGTGCGACCCTGGCGGCACCATGTCCGAAGCACGCTCGCTCCCACTCGTCGCCGCGCTCATCCTCGTTCCCCCCATGGCGTTGGCCGCCGGATGTGGCGCTGCCGACGCCGTCCGACCGGACGCGCCGACCGCAGGGGACGCGATGGGCTCGAAGTGTGATCCGAACGCCGAGAGCACGAACGTGTTCGTCGTCGATCTACCGCCGGAGACACGGAGCGACCTGGAGCTCGCGCTCTCCAGCGGCTCGCTCGCGGTCGCGTCCTTCAACTGCAACCAGATCAAGATCCTGAAGACCTGCAAGGCCTCCGGCGAGTACGGGTTCCGCGGGACGAGCGCGAAGGAGCGCGTCCTCTCGCTCGAGAGCGCCGACGAGATCAGGGCGGCGCTGCCGCTCGGGGGAGTCGGGATCGCCGCGACGTTCGAGGCGGAGGCCTCGGCGGGCACCAAGTTCGATCTCGGCATGGTGCTCGCCGGCCAGATGGTGGGCTCCGCCTCCACCTTCTCTCACGCGGAGCTCACGGGGAACTGCGCGGGCGCGACGCACGTCATCACGGCAGGAAAGATGGGGGCGTTCGCCATGGGGACGAGCGCCAAGGCCGAGATGCGCACGGCGGCGGAGGTCTTCGGCGCCGGCGCGAGCGCCGGGAGCAAGTCGTCCAAGCTCACGAAGGCACGGGACGGGTCCCTCCCTGCCTGTGAGGCCGCCGAGTCGGGTAGTGACAAGCCGCCCAAGGGCTGCGACGCGCTCATCGCGCTCGAGATGACCAAGCTCGACAAGGGCGCGGGCGCCGTCGACGTCGGCGACATCGGCAACATCATGGGCATGATGGCGTTCACGGATATCCTCTGCAAAGATCCGCCCGCGTGCGAGCAGGGCTGCAACGCCGGCAAGGGGCGGTCGTGCACCGAGCTCGGCGTCGCGCTCATCGAGGGTGGGCCCGTGGACAAGAACATCCCGAAGGGCCAGTCGCTGCTCAAGAAGGGCTGCGACCTCGGCGACATGAAGGGCTGCGCGGCCTACGCCGACGTCCTGTTCTTCGGGGAGAAGGTCGACGACGCGATCGTGTACGCCGACAAGGCGTGCAACGTCGGCAACGACGGCTACGCGTGCTCCACGCTCGCCTCCCTGTGGGACCAGAAGGGCGACAAGGCGAAGGCCACGAAGTTCAAGGACAAGGCCTGCTACGTGGGCTTCAACCCAGCCTGCCCTCAGAAGGAGTGACGTCCCAAGCCGGGCTCGACGTCACGCCAAGCCGGCCCTCCGGCGCTGCGCCAGGAACCTCGGGCCGACGACCTCGAGCTCCAGCGCCCCCTCGGACACGGCGACCAGCGCGGCGAGCTTCTCGTGGGCGGTGCGGAACGCTGGTAGCTCCGACACCTTGGGCGGCGCGGGCACCCCAGCGGCGCCGTAGACCCCGAGCATCTTCGTACCGCGCCAGACCCGATCCGTGGAGTCCGTCGTCTTCCGATAGGGCAACATCCAGTGCGTCTTGGCCAGCGCGAGGAGCTCCTCTCCGACGTCGCTCCTGGTGAGCTCCGCGGCGTCGGCGCGGGTGGCGGCGTTGCGGACGATCGCCCCCAGCGTCTCGAGCCCCGCCGCGCCCAGCGTCCCGGCCTCCTGGTCGTACAGCGCGACGATCTCCCCGAGCGGTTGGCCTGCCCAGAGCCACATCAAGCGAACGAAGCACCACTCCTCGTAGGTGAACCGGACGTCGAGCGGCCCGCGTCGGGTGCGCACGACAGGATCGTCGACGACGACCTTGCTCTTGTTCTTTGCCATGGTGTCGTGAGGGTAGCAGGGCGCTGAAACAGGGGTCCGGAGGCGTGAGTCGGCTACTTCAGCACACGCTAGAGCTCGAGCACCCGACGGTAGAACGCGAGCTCCTTGGTCCACACGTCGACGATGGTGTCGGCGCTCCGGAAGCCGTGCTGCTCGCCCGCGTACGCGTGGTACTCCGTCACGACGCCGCGCTCCTTCAGCGTCCGGTACATCCGCTCGGTCTGCGCGGGGGGCACCGCCTTGTCCTCGAGGCCCTGGAAGAAGATGACCGGCGCACGGACGCTGGCGATCTTGCGGATGGGGGCGCGCGCGTCGAGGGTATCGTCGCGGTCCTTGCCCGTCCCGAACAAGAAATGGTCGTACCGCGACTCGAACTTGTGGGACTCGTGGAGGAGCGCCCTCGGGTCGCTCGGACCGTAGTGGCACGCGGCGGCGTGGAAGACGTCGTGGTCGGTGAGCGCTTGGAGGACGGTGTAGCCCCCGGCGCTGGCGCCTCGGATGATGGCCCGGCCCGGGTCGACGCGGCCCTCGGCCGTGAGGTACCGGACGGCCGCGACGCAGTCGTCGACGTCGACCTCGCCCCAGGCGCCGCGGAGCCTCTCCCGATAGGCGCGGCCGTAGCCCGTCGAGCCGCGGTAGTTCACGTCGACGACGGCGAAGCCGCGCGTCGTCCAGAAGTGCACGCCGAGGCTCGCCTCGGTGTTGGCGCACCCGGTCGGCCCGCCGTGGGCGGTGACGATGACGGGCGGAAGGCTGCCGGCGGGCCCTCGGAAGCGCGCGCTCCGCGGTCCATAGAAGTTCGCGTGCGCCGTGTCTCCTCCCGAGGTCGGGAACGAGATCGCCTCGGGCGTCGATCTGTCCTCCGCGGCCAGCAGGCCCGCCAGCGCGTCCCGGAGGACGGTCTCTGAGCCCGTCGCGAGGTCCACGTGGACCAGTCGCGAGCCGCTGCCGGCCCAGCCGGCGATGAGGAGGAGGTCGGCGCCTCGCACCGCGAGCTCGCCCACGTGGGAGAGATCGCAGGCGACGGGTGAGGTCTCGCCCGTTCGCACGTCGATCCGCACGACCCGCGACCGCCCGCCGGTGAGGCCGGTCCCGATGACCGTGGTCGCGTCGGAGAAGCCGTAGAGCCGGGTGCCGAGGTTCCAGAGGGGGGCGCCGAGCTCGACGCCGGCGTCGGCGATCAGCTCGGCCCGTCGCGTCTCCGTTCCCGCGGGCGCTGCTCCGCCACGGATGTGGTGCAGGCACCACCGCTCGCCCACCTCGATGGACGCATGGAGGTCCCCCGTGGGGCTCCACGTGGGCTGGAACGCCGAGCCGTCGGGCCCGCCCGCGAGCGCCTCCTCGGGGCCGACCTCTCCGCCCTCCGCCACGTCCACCGCGAGGAGCGTCGCGGCGTCCCATGGCATCGCGGGGTGGTCCCACGCGAGGTAGGCGAGCCGGCGCCCGTCCGGGGAGAGGGCGGGGGACGCGAAGAAGTCGTGCCCCCGGACGAGCCACCGCACGGCGCCGGTCTCGAGGTCCACGGTGACGATGCCGTTCTCTGCCTCCTCACCAGGGCGGGCGCGCTCTCCGACGGCCAGCACGCGCCCGCGGGTCGCGTCCAGGGTGGGCTCGGCGAGGCGAAAGCCACCCCCGTCGCCGATCGGGACCACCTCGCCGCTGCGCGCGCGGTGGAGGCGCTGGTCGGCGGCGGCGACGAAGTAGACCGCGTCGCCGGCGCACACGTACGCGCGGCCGCCGTACTCGTGCACGAGGCTCCGGGCGCCGTGGGGCGCCGGCACGAGGTCGGTCGGCGCTCCGCCGCGGCGCATGCGCACCGGTACGATCCTCCCGCGCTCCCGAGGTCGGCTCTCGCACCAGGTGAACGATCCGTCCGGGAGCACCTCGGGCATCGTCAGCCGTACGCCCCCTCGCGCCATGAGCTCCGGGCTGACCTCGGAGCGCCAGGTGCCGAACGGCGCGACGATCATCCGACGCGGAGCTCGCCCCGCTCGATCCGCGCGAACGCGGGCTCGTCGAGCAGCTCGTAGGTGCGCGCGCGGTCGTCTCGGTAGAAGAGCACGTCGGCGGTCTTCGACGGGTCGAAGCCGTCCGCCAGGAGCTCGGTCTTCTTCAGCTTGAACGTCGCCGTCACGCTCGCCTCCCCGAGCAACCGAATGAACACGGGCGCCGCGAACGCGGGCAGGCTCTTCGTCACGTGCTCGAAGAAGGACTGCGGATCGAAGTGTGCACCGGGTGAGAGGAGCAGCGCCGCCATGCCGGCGCGCCCGTCTGCGTTCGGCACCGAGACGCCGTACACGTTGGCGAGCTCCACGGCCGGGTGGGACATGCAGACGTCGCCCACCTCGCTGGTCGAGACGTTCTCCCCCTTCCAGCGGAAGGTGTCCCCGATGCGGTCGACGAAGTAGTAGAAGCCGAGCCGATCCTTCTTCAGCAGGTCTCCGGAGCGGAAGTACGCGTCCCCCGGCTCCTTCACGTCGCGGAGGATCTTGGCGCTGGTCGCCGCTTCCCCCAGGTACCCGTCGAACCGCATCGTGACCTTGGCGGGGTCGATCCGGCCGAGCAGCTCGCCGACCTCGCCCGGCTTGCAGGGGACGCAGAGGCCGCGCGCGTCCCGCACCGGGACCTCCTTGTCGCGATCGAACCGCGCGAGGAACGCGTTGTCGAGCCACCAGAGCGGCGGCATCCGACCGACCGATCCCGGGACGCCGAAGAGGTTCGTCATGTTCACGTTGCCCTCGGTGGCGCCGTAGAACTCGTGCACCAGGCCCGGCGTGAACCGCTCCGCGAACGGCTTCCAGACGTCGGGCCGCATGCCGTTGCCGCAGATGCGCGTCAGCTTGTGCATGCGCTCGCGCGGGTGGGGCGGCGCGTTCAACAGATAGCGACAAACCTCGCCGATGTAGACGAACGACGTCGCCTCCGTCTCGTAGATGTCGTCCCAGAACCGACGGACGCTCAGCTTGCGCGCGAGCGCGAGCTGAGCGCCCGTCACGAGGGTCGAGCCGGCCCCGATGAGGAACCCCGAGCTGTGGAACAGCGGGAGGCACACGTAGAGGACGTCGCTCGCGCCGAGGCCGAGCGTGAACCGCCCGAACGCGTGCGCGGCCGTGAAGGCGCGCGCGTGGGTGATCTTGCCCGCCTTCGGCAGACCCGTGGTGCCGGAGGTAAAAATGTACGCGTAGAGATCGTCCCCGAGGGCCAGCGCGGGGGGCGGCCGCGGCGCGGGCTCCGCGTCCAGGGCGCCGAGCTCCCGAGCGCGGCGGGTGTCCTCGGTGCCGTGACCCGCCCGGGTCTCCTCCCAGAGGAGCGGCGGGGCTCTCCCCTCCGCGCGGGCGAGGGCCTCCTCGACGGCGGGCAGGTGCTCGCGGCCGACCAGCGCGACGCGGGGGTTGGTCTGCTGCAGGGCGTGCGCGAGGCTCGGCCCCGTGAGGTTCGTGTTGACCAGCGCCGCCACGGCTCCGAGCCGCGTCGCGGCCCACGCGTTGATCAGGAACTCGGGCGAGTTCTCCATCATCACGGCGACCGCGTCGCCGTGCCGGACTCCCTCGGCGGAGAGCGAGGCGGCCCGGCGCTCGACCCGCCGATGGAGCTCGCCGTACGTGAGCCGGCGGCCCTCGAAGAGGAGGTACGGTCTGTCGGGGTCGCGCCTCGCCCAGTCGGCCAGGGCGTCGGCGACGCTGGAGGGCGCCACCGGATCCTGGAGCATGATCTCGACCGCGCCGCGGACGCGCGTCGGCAGCGAGGTCACGAAGGAGAGCACCGAGCGCGTCCTCTGCCTCATGCCAGCTCCTTCCGGAAGTAAAGCTCCACCGTAGCGCTGACGTCGCCGAGCTCGCGCGTGGCCGGCCCCCGGAGGTACCCCCGCCGCTCGTAGAACCGATGGGCCGTGACGAACTTCACGTCGCTCCAGAGCTCCACGAAGGAGGCGCCGCGCGACCGCGCCGCGGCCTCGCACCGCGCCGCGAAGAGGGACCCGAGGCCGGACTCGCGCTCGGACCGGTGGACGTAGAGCTTCCGGAGCTCGATGCCCCGGGGATCCTTCGCCGGCGTGAGCCCGCACGTCCCGACGATGCGACCGGTGCGCTCCGCCACCCAGAAGTCGCCGCCCGCATCCGCCGCCCAAGAGGCGATTCGCCGGAGCTCCGGAGCCTCGCCGTCGACGTCGAGGATCACGCCTTCGTACTCGGCGAAGACGCCGCCGATGAGCGAGATGATCCCCTCTGCGTCGTCGTCCCGGGCCTTCCGGATGGGGGGCGGTTCACGCTTCAACGTACCTTCCTGCTTTCGTCCGGTGGCGCCGGATACTACCCTCCGTGGGGCGTGCCTTACGACTACGATCTCGTGGTGATCGGCTCCGGCCCGGCGGGGGAACGAGGCGCCGTGGCCGCGGCGCAGCTCGGGCGGCGCGCGCTCGTCGTGGAGCGAGCGCCGGAGCCGGGGGGCGCCGCCGTGCACACGGGGACGCTCCCGTCGAAGACGCTCCGGGAGACGGCGCTCTTCCTCTCCGGCCGGGAGCACAGAGAGGTCTACGGCGTCGGCGTCACCATCGACCAGGCGCTCTTCGCGCCGAAGCTGCTCTCCCGCAAGCGCGCCGTCGTGCGCCTCGAGGTCGACCGCATCCGCCGCTCCCTCGACGAGGCCGGCGTCGAGGTGGCGCGTGGCGACGCGCGCCTCACGGGTCCTCGCGAGGTCGCCATCGCGGAGGAGGGGGGCGCGGAGCGGCGCGTCTCGGCGGAGTTCGTGCTCGTGGCGACCGGCTCGGTCCCCTACCGCCCCCCGGAGATCCCGTGGAGCGACCCTGCCGTGGAGGACAGCGACACGATCCTCCAGCTGGATCAGATGCCGCGGAGCCTGGTGGTGCTCGGCGGCGGCGTCATCGGGTGCGAGTACGCGTCCATGTTCGCGTCCCTCGGCGTCAAGGTCACGCTGGTGGACAAGCGGAACGAGCTCCTGCCCTTCCTCGACCGCGACATGAGCGAGGCGCTGCGGGTCTCGTTCGTGGCCATGGGCATCGACGTCCGCTTCGAGGACAGCCCCGAGTCGATCGCCCGGGTGCCGGCCAGCGGCGCCCCCGGCGTGGGCTCCTCCGCGGGGCACCTGGCGGTGACCCTCAAGCGCGGCGGTCGGATGCTGTGCGACCGCCTGCTGTTCTGCGGCGGCCGCAGCGGGACGACCGCTGGGCTCGGGCTGGAGGAGGTCGGCGTGAAGCTCGGCGTCCGAGGGTCGGTCGCGGTGGACGAGCGGTTCCGGTCCAGCGTGCCCAGCATTCTGGCCGCGGGGGACGTCATCGGGTTCCCGGCGCTCGCCTCCACCAGCATGGAGCAGGGCAGGCTGGCGGTGCGCTACGCGTTCGGTGCCCTCGACGGGAAGAAGGACGCAGCGCTCGCGACGCTCTTGCCGTACGGTATCTACACCATCCCGGAGGTGTCCTGCGTGGGCCTCTCGGAGGAGGACGCCGTCGCGAAGGGGATGAAGGTCGTGGCGGGAAAGGGCGATTTCGATCACAACGCGCGCGCCAAGATCAACGGGTGCGTCATGGGCTTCGTGAAGCTCGTGTTCGAGGAGCCGACGCGGAAGCTCATCGGCGCGCACGCCATCGGCGATCACGCCACGGAGCTCGTCCACATCGGCCAGGTCCTCGTGGCGATGGGCGCCACCGTGGACACGATCGACTCGACTGTCTTCAACTACCCCACGCTGTCCGAGTGCTTCAAGCACGCCGCGCACGACGCGCTCTCGCGGTTCCGCTCATGAAGAAGAACTACGTCCTCGACACCAACGTGCTGCTCCACGACCCTCGCGCGCTCTTCAAGTTCGAGGACAACGACGTCATCTTGCCCATCTACGTGATCGAGGAGGTCGACCAGTTCAAGCGGGAGACCACCGAGCGCGGACGCAACGCGCGGACGATCTCGCGCTTGCTCGACGAGCAGCGGGGCGACGAGGGCTCCCTCTCGCGCGGCGTGGCGCTCGAGGGGGGCGGCACGCTCCGCATTTGGATCCCCGAGAAGCGGCCGACGCTCGGGGTGGGCTTCGACCGGAAGTCCCAGGACCAGGCGATCCTCCAGACGGCGATCGACGTTCGGGACAAGGATCCGGGCAAGCCCACCGTCTTCGTGACCATGGACACGAACCTCCGCATCCGGGCGGACGCGCTGGGCGTGACGGCGGAGACCTACGAGAACCAGCGCGTCGAGGAGGACACCCTCGAGCAGCCGTTCCTGGAGCTCGAGGTGGACGGGGCGGTCGTCGACACGTTCTTCCAGGAGGGCGCGGCGTCCCCTCCGCCCCAGTCGCCGCACGCGTGGGCGGCGCTCTACCCGAACGCCCCCGTCATGCTCCGGGACGCCGCGTCCGCCGCGCACACCGCGCTCGGGCGCTACGACGGCGCGCGCGGGCAGGTTGTGGCCCTCCGCGTCGCGCGCGAGGGGATCCTCGGGGTCCGCCCGCGGAACCGCGAGCAGAGCTTCGCGCTCGACGTCCTGCTGGACGACAGCATCCACCTCGTCACGCTGCTCGGCAAGGCCGGCACCGGCAAGACGCTCATGGCGATCGCGGCCGGGCTGAAGCGCACGACGGAGGACAACACGTACACGCGGCTGGTGGTGAGCCGGCCGATCATGCCCCTCGGGCGTGACATCGGCTACCTGCCAGGCGACGTGGACGAGAAGCTGAACCCGTGGATGCAGCCCATCTACGACAACCTCGAGTTCTTGTTCTCCCACGGCGGGGCGAAGAACGCGCGGACCTCCAAGGGGTTCTTGGACCTACTCGAGTCCGGCACCATCCAGGTGGAGCCGCTCACGTACATCCGCGGGCGCAGCTTGCCCAACCAGTATCTGATCGTCGACGAGGCCCAGAACCTGACGCCGCACGAGGTGAAGACGATCATCACGCGATGCGGGGAGGGGACGAAGATCGTGCTGACGGGAGACCCGCAGCAGATCGACAACCCGTACGTGGATCATGCGTCGAACGGCCTCAGCGTCGTCTCCGAGCGCTTCAAGAAGGAGCGCATCGCGGCGCACGTGGTCCTCACGAAGGGCGAGCGCAGCGAGCTCGCGGAGCTCGCGGCGAACTTGCTCTAGTCCCGCGGCGGCCTCAGCCACGACGACAGCGCGCGATCCTCACGACACGGCTCCACGAGAGCTCGTCCCAAGCGGACAGCCTATCGGGGAAACCGGCGGCGTAGCTGCGCACACGGGGCGACGCCGTCGGGACATCGAAGAGCCGGTCGCGTCAACGCCCTGGCCATTGGCACTTGACTTGCAAAAAAAAAACCGCGCTATCGTCCGGGGTGATTCGGGGGCGAGAGGCGAGCTGCGCCGATCTCCTCGTCACTCAGGAGGAGGGGAGCCATGCCCAGGCGTATCGAGCTCGTGCCGCTCACGACCTACACGTTCATCGGCGGGGCGACGTTCACGCAGAACGTGCAGCTCATCAAGTACATCCCCGTGTCGAGCTACGTCTCCGGGATGCTCGAGATGCGCGTCGCCGCGCGGACGCTGGGGGCGGGCCAGAGCATCGCGCTCGTGCTCCAGTCGATCAGCATGGCGGAGGACGAGCCTGAGGCGACGTACGCCGACGCTGGCGCGGAGAACGTGACCACCGTGGACTCCTCGGTGCCCAGCGCGTTGCCGGGCCTCGTCACCCGCGCGCTCTCGGCGCCGCTACCCGGCTACTACCGGCTGCTGGTGCGCGCGGTTCAAGGGGCCTCGGCCACGACGATGAGCGCGACGGTGTCGGCGTCGCTCACGCTGCGGGAGTCTTGAGGAGCGCCGCTCTGGCTCATGGCGATCTTCATGGTCGGGCTCGACGAGCAGGAGCTCGTCGGACATTTCTTGGCGTACACCGTCCTCGGGCCGTGGCGCGTGGTCTCGCTGACCGCGTACGGGGACCCGCGGGACCCTCGGTACGGGGCCATCTGGCACCACGCGCCGGGACACGCGCCTCAGGACTTCGCGCTGAGCGTCCGAGCCGGGGGCCCGCTCGACGCCGTCCTGCTCGACAAGTTCGCGGATGGTATGCTCCCAAGCATCGTGACCGCCACGGCCGGACCTCCCGTGAGCCCGTTCTCGCCCGACGCCTATCACGTCCTGGGTACGGACGTTCGCTGGGGCTTCGTGTTCGACCAGAACCAGGGGAGCCTCCCGTACTTCGCGCTGTCCTTCCTCCACCTCTCCACCTTCGAGGAGCTCTACGCGGCGCAGCGCCACGAGCCCGACACCACGCTGGGCCCTTTCGGTCGCTCGGGGGACACCAGCTTCGACCGCGACTTGCTCAGCTTCGACG
The DNA here is from genome assembly GCA_964492175.1 of uncultured Polyangiaceae bacterium. Lineage (GTDB taxonomy): Bacteria > Myxococcota_A > Polyangia > Polyangiales > Polyangiaceae > Xiheicaenibacterium. The sequence goes on from CAZBJI010000028.1 coordinate 31,450, forward strand.
GCTTCGCGATGCAGGACGGGTCGGTGCGGTTCACCGGTCTCTTGTACCCGAAGACGACGCCGCCCGTCGGGACGGGGCTGAACCGCGTCGACGTGACCAACACCCCCGGCACCTCGACGTGGGAAGCTCATGGAGACACGCTGGTGCTCCGCAGCGGGTGGGCTCGCCCCGATCAGGCGGTGCCGTATCCGGTCGCGGCGGGCGGTGTCCGGTCCGTGGTGGCCCAGTGGCGAGACGACGTGTACGCGCCCTACCCGTCCAACATGGGCACGGGCACGTTCACCGGCGGCGCCGTCGTGGTCGGACCGATGTCACTCGACAACCTACAGGGAGCGCACGACGACATGAGCGCGCAGGGGTGGATCCCCCACCGGGTGAGCGTGACCGGGACCTACCCCGAGGCGCGCGCGTGCGTGGTCTACACGCGCGCGCTGGCGCCGCTCGCCCGGACGTTCGTGGTCGTGGACGCGAGGGACCCGAGCCCGCCGAAGCGCGTGGGCCAAGGGAAGATCACCGAGGTGCCACCGTCCAAGCCGTTCTTCGATGCGTTCTCGTATCGGACGAGCACGCGCGGCAACGACCAGGAAGAGCTGAAGGGTCTCGGCGGCGTCGACCTGCTTGGCGCCATCGGACCTGTCTTCGAGATCGGGGCGGACCTGCCTCGCGTCGAGCCCGGGCCGCCGCGGAGCGGCGCTGGAGACGGTCTCCTCCCCCATCCGGGCGATGTCACGCCGTTCTCCGGAGGAGGGATGGTGCCGAGCGACGCTCAGGAGGCGCTCGACCTGGCGAAACCGAACCGGTACGCCACCCTGGACGCGTGGGTGCGCGGTCGGCAGGAGACGCGCGGGGCTCGCGCGGCGCAGCTCGCCGTGGGCCGTGGGGGTCGGCTGGTCGTGAACCGCGCCTACACCTTCGCGGAGAAGGGCTACCAAGTGACGCACCCGACGCACCTCATGGCGATCGGCAGCATCGCCAAGCCGCTGGCGGGAATGGCCGCCGTCCACCACTTCTTTCCGAATGGAGAGCTCAGCGGGATGCAGACCCCGCTCGACGTGGTGCTCGGTGTGCAGAGTGCTGAGAGCCCGTCGCTCCTTGAGAGGCTCCAGGGGACGCAGCTCCAGCAACTCCTCCGGCACGCCACCGGCTGGCCAGGCGACTTCGACGAGGCGCAGGTCGCGTCCCAAGCCCGCATGGGCGCCCCGCTGCCGGCGATCCCCGGGGACGTCCTCGCGTTCCTTCGCAAGACGCCGGACGATTTCTACGCCGCGCCGGACGCCAACGGCAACTACGTCCAGGTCTACAGCGGCGCGACCGCGCGGGCGCTCGCCGAGGCGGTGAGCGCGCGGTTCTTGCCCATGGATATCGGGCCCGACGCAGAGAGGCACTACGTTGAGCGCATGCGGACGTGGTGGGATTTGCCGCTATCGAAGGCGAGGATGCGCTCGCGCGACCCGGCGAGCGCGATCGCCGAGGGGCTCACGCCGATCCACTCGCGGCTCATCGAGGTGACGGAAGCGCACCAGGTCGGCGGGCCCCCGCTGCGCGTTCCGCTGACCTATGGCGGCGGTGTCGCCGAGTACGGCGCAGGCGCCGGCGGGTGGTGCATGAGCGCCGGCACGCTCGCCCGGGTGCTCAGCGGGATGGACCCGACCAGCAATGTCCCGCAGCTGCTCGGCTCGGGGGCGGTCCAGCGGCTCTTGAACGAGGTCGGCAATGGCTTCACGGGCCTCTTCGTGGGCCACGTCCTCCCGGGCAGCTCGGGGCTCCCGGGCAGCTTGGGGCTGATCCACAACGGCAAGTCGTACGGCTGCTGGGCGGTGGCCGGGATGTACTTTCCGTCCGGTGATGCGACGCCCCCGCCCGGGCAGTCCACCACCTGCATCGTCTACATGGAGAACTTCGAGACCGACGGAGACACGCCTGGGATGCCTCACCTCGCGAGCATCTTCAACCTCGCCCTCGGGATCGAGCAGCAGTACGGGTGGGAAGACGATGACCTCTTCGACCTGGTGTAATGGCTGGCTGCTGCTCTGCCTGGCGGGGACGGTCGGCTGCCAGGAGGAGACTCTCTCCTCCTTGTGCGAGGCCGGCGCCGAGTGCTTTGCGCCGTCGCTTCGTCCCATTCCCATGCCTTCGTCCTGCCCCCTGGAGACGGGGGAAAGGCCTCGTGTCGTGAGCCTGTCCTCCGACAGTTTGCTCATGATGGCGCTCCTCTCCGACGGGTCGGTGCTCTGTTGGGGGCAGGACTACTACGCGTCGTGTGGCTACTCGTATTGGCTCGATTATCCGCTGTTCGCGAGGGGCCCGGAGTGCCTCGTGACGGCAGAGGTAGGGGCATCAATGTCCGCGGGGCTCAGCTTCGACGGCCGCGTAGTGGTCTGGGGCAGCGAGCGGGCCAATGAGGCGGGCGACGGCCCGGCGCCAGGGCCGGCGTTCGGGGAGGCGACTTTCGTCGAGCTCCCAGCCGTTCCGATCAAGTCAGTGAGCCCGGGCCCGCCGATGGTGGCGCTGACCGAGAACGGCGATGTCCACCTCTGGGGCAATGTCTCGCTCGGAACGTACTCCCCCAGCGGCTTCTTGGAGTTCGTTGAGATCGACCGGCCTTGGGAGTACCCGGTGCCTGCGCCGATCGACATGGCTGGGGAGTCCCGGTGTCTCTTGGCGTCGTCGCGTGAGGTCTACTGCTTCGGAGCCAAGAGCAGCCCCATGTTGGGCCCGAACCCGCGGGATTGGCATCTCGGGCCGACGCGGATCGATCTGGACGATGTCCGTGAGATCGCGCAGTCCAATTGGCATGCCTGCGCGCTGAACGGGAGCGGAGAGGTCTGGTGCTGGGGCGAGAATCTGTTCGGCGCGATGGGCCGACCTTGGCCCGAGGTGGAGCTCCACCCCGAGCCTCTGATAGTCGAAGGGATCCCTCGCGCGAAGCGGATCTTCGCGGGCAATGCGGCTAGCTGCGCTCTCGCGGAGCAGGACGGCGTCGCATGGTGCTGGACGGTGAACGAGACGTTCGCGAACGGCGGGTCGATCCCGCCGACCCCGTGGCGGGAGGATCTGCGCTTCGTGGACATTGGGCTTGGGAACGAGCACGCGTGCGGTCTCGTCGACGACGGGCGAGTGTACTGCAGCAAGATGCACGGTGGTTGTCCGCCGAATGGCCATCCGCTGGATTGCTTCATCGACATCGACGGCGCGATCGACGCCCGCGCAGCCGGCTACGAGTCGGGCGTGGTGTACGAAGACGGGAGCTGATCGCCAAGAGGGAACATGACCACCATCTTTCGCTCGAAGACGATGGAGCTCAGGACCGAGCAGGGCGAGCCGCGAGCCCATGTTGTCGGCGCCACGCCGTGCGCCGCCCTCGAGAGCGCGCGCCTCGCCGCGGAGGCGTCGCGCCGTGCCGTGCTCGTCAGCGCGCGCGTCTCCGAGGCGGCGGGCGTCGGGAGCCACCTCCATGTGGACGATCGGCGCGCGCTCGAGGCCCCGCCGTTTGGGCGGCCAAGCGTCTTCGGCGAGGACGACGAGGATCGTCGTGGTGGGGGTATGACCCACAGCTGATGCTGCCGGTGACGCGCCCCGCCGTCATCGTCAAGCGCGCGGACCCCGTGCCTTCCAGGTGATGACGACGCGCTCGCCCCCGGGTTGCCCTGTGACTCGACTCTACCGCGGGTGAGGTCGCGAGGACGAGGACGGACGAGGTGGCCGCACGGCAACGAGTGATGCGCGAAGCGTCGATCGAGGCTAGGCTCGAGGTCCGCTGGATGCTGCGCGAGCGCCCATGCTCGCCGGGGGGCTTCGGGCCGGTGGGCGGCCCAAAGCGCTCCCCCCGGGAGGGTTTGCTACCCTCGCGTGATGAGCCAGGGACCGCCGGACGCGGACCCTCCGAGCGATCGCCGCGGAGGGCTGCGCTACGTCACGTGCTACCCGTTCCACATCCAGAAGGGGGAGCGCGAGCAGACCGAGGACATGGAGGTCGCGCTGATTCGCGACCTCTCTGAGGGCGGCGCGTACCTCCTGCTCGGCGCCGCCGTGGAGGTCGGGGCGCGGCTGAAGCTCCACCTGGATCGCGCCGAGGCGCCGGTCCTCGTCGTGGAGGGCCGGGTCCAGCGGACGGAGCGCCGGCCCACGGAGGTGGCGGACGTCTGGCAGTTCGGGGCCGCCGTGGTCTTTCAGGATCCTGCGCCCGAGGTCGCGCGGGCCATCCGGGAGCTCGCCGCGGGCTTCTCGGGCGGCTGATACGAGGCGGTGGGCCGACGCTCAGGGCGCCGGCAGCTTGCGCAGGAAGACGCCCATGAAGTCGTCGTCCGACAGCAGCTCGAAGCGGTTCGTCTCGCGCCAGGCGCCCGAGATCTTCCGGTTGCACACGATGACCGCGCCGACCTTGGCGTCGGCCTCGATCTTCTCCTCGAACTTGGCTTGGAGCTCGTCCTCGGCGAAGGGGCCGTAGTAGTAGATGACGTCGAACTCGCCGTAGCTCGGGTACTCGAGCACGTCGCCCTGGACCGTGGTCGTCCCGGGGAACAGCCGGCGCGCCAGGTCGGCGTACTTCGCGCTCCACTCCACGCCTGCCACCTCGAACCCGAGCTCCTTCGCGAGCGCCAGGATGAAGCCGAGGCCCGAGCCGCAGTCGAGGAAGCGGGGGCTCGCGCCCTCGGGGAAGTACCCCCGCGCCTTCTGGAGCTGGGCGAACGCCGTCTCGGTCCGCATGCCGACGAACGCCCAGGCCTCCGGCTTGTCCGCCAGGCGGCCGATGCCGCCCACCAGGGAGTTCATGAAGAAGGTCTGGACCTGGTCCAGGAGGTTCATGAGGGGCTTCGGATCGTTCTCGCTCATGGGGCTCCGCTCGAGGGCTGCTCGGGGCCCCGAGATTACCACGACGCCTGTCGCGCGATCCTCGACGCAGCGCGGCGAGACGCGCGTCGCTTTTTCGGCGACCCGCTAGCTCGCGATTGCCGCCCCGCTGCCGCGAGCTTAGTAGATCCGCCATGCCTCACCCGATCCTTCGCTTGTCTGCGGTCGCGATCGCTCTCTCGGCTCTCGCCGCGCTCTCGTCCGCGGCGGGGGGGTGCTCGGCTGGCAGCGACCCCGAAGGGGGAGGCGGCAGCGGCGCCAACGCGAGCGGCAAAGGTGGCGCCGGCGGCGGCCTCGGCGCGTGCCCGCGCTGCGACTTCGACGTCTACGTGGACTGCAACGGCAACATGACCGACTGCTCGGATCAGGGCCTGGTCTGCGCGCCGACGCTCGGCTGCGCGGCGTGCGCGCCCGGTCAGAACGGGTGCATCGGGAACGAGGTGCACGGCTGCACCGACGACGGGCAGCCGAACGGCCCGCTGGTCGAGACGTGTGACGTGAACGCGGGCTTCACCTGCCACGAGGGCGCTTGCAAGACCGCGTGTCAGATCGCCGACGACACGGGCTCCAACGTCGGGTGCGAGTTCTGGGCCGTGGACCTCGATCAGCAGGACGGGTTCAACGATCCGGCGAGCGCGCCGTGGGGCGTGGCGCTCTCCAACGCGGGCTCCGGGCAGGCGAACGTGACGATCGAGATCAACAACGCCAACCCGGGCGAGCCCCAGCAGCTCAGCGTCGTCGAGCAGGTGTCGGTCCCGCCGGGCAGCCTCCTCGCGCTGGCGCTGCCCACGCGCGAGCTCGACTGCGGAACCGCGCCGAACGACTACAACTCGCCCGGCACCTGCCTCTCCTCCAAGGCCTTCCGCATCACGTCGAGCTCTCCGATCATCGTCTACCAGTTCAACGTGTTCGAGAACGCCTACTCGAACGACGCCTCGCTCCTCTTGCCGACTGCGTCGCTCGGGCAGCAGTACCGCGTATTGGGCTGGTACGCGGGTCACCCGGTGAAGGTGGGCGGGTTCAACATCTTGGATCGGTCGTACGTCACGATCGTCGGGACCAAGCCCAACACCGCGGTCACGGTGAGGCCGTCCTGGAGGATCAAGGGCAACGCGCCGATCGCGGCGACCGGCCCCGGCGGAGAGATCACGGTCACGCTGCAGCCCTTCGACGTCTTGAACCTCGAGACCGACGACGGCACGTTCCAGGACGACCCGATGACCATCGCGGATCTCAGCGGGACGTTCGTCTTCTCGAACCAGCCCATCGCGGTCTTCTCCGGCGTGGAGAGCACCCAGGCTCCGGGACCGATCGAGATCCCCACCTATCCGGGGTGGGCGGGCGACACGTGCTGCCTCGATCATCTGGAGGAGCAGCTCTTCCCGATCGAGTCGATGGGGCGCAACTACGTCATCACGCGGAGCCCCGTGCGGTCGACGGGCAGCTACAAGGAGCCCGACATCATCCGGTTCGTCGGCGCCGCGGAGCCGGCCACCGTGACTACGACGCTCCCGGCCCCGTACGACTCGTTCACCCTCCAGCCGGGCGAGGTGAGGACCACCTGGGCGCAGGAGAACATCACGGTCGTGGCGGACAAGCCCATCCTGGTGGGGCAGCTGCAGATCGCGAACAACTACGTGGACGGGCCCTACATCGGGGATCCTTCCCTCACGATCTTCCCCCCCGTCGAGCAGTACCGCACGGAGTACGTCATCCTCACGCCCGGCAGCTGGTCGCAGAACTGGGTGGTCATCTCCGCCGAGGTCGGCGCCAACGTCACGCTCGACGGCGGCCCCGGGAGCTGTACGACGGAGTCGGCCGGTACCGTGAACGGCGTGGCGTACGAGTCGAGGAAGTGCTCGCTCTCGGTGGGCGTCCACACGCTCACGGGCGACAAGCCCTTCGGCATCACGGCCTACGGCTACGGGAGCGCGGGCTCGTACGCGTTCGCCGGGGGCGCCGACGTGAAGAAGATCTACACGCCGCCGGTCCCGGAGTAGGCGGGCGCGCTGGAGCCTACCGAACTCGCGGGCGCGGCGCGGACGCTCCGCGGCCTCTCGCGGCGGGTGCGGCTGCTCGCGGCGTTCTCTCCGACGAACTTCTCCGAGGAGGTCGCGAGGCTGGGCGCTGCGTTCGCGCGCGGAGGGGCCGAGGTCCCGCGCTTCGAGTACGCCGCGGCGCAGGACCTCTCGGGCGTCGCGGCGGCGTGCGAGGAGCTCGCGTCGCGCCTGGGCGGGGGCGGCGACCTCGCGGAGGTGTACCGGGCGCGCGCGCTCGAGCTCGCGCTGGAGGCGGAGCTCATCGCGGAGCGCGACGGCCCGCGCGTCCGGCCCATCGCGCGTGATCGGTTCTCGTTCGAAGGTGAGGTGTCGCGGCGGGCCGACGAGTCGGCGGCGGCCTGGCTCGAGGGGGCACCTCCCGCCGTGGAGGTCGAGGCCCTCCTCAGCGACGATGAGGCCGATCCGCGATCGCTCCTCTGCCGGGCGCGCGCCGAGATCGGTCGCTTGCGGCTCCCCGTCCGCGTGGTCGTCGTCGCCTCCCTCGCGCCGCTCGCTGCGGTGGGTGAGCGGCTGCTGCAGATCGCCGGCGGTCGCGTCGTGTCGGTCGTCGACGTGGAGCGGACGGTGCTCCACGAGATCGAGGGCCACCTCTTGCCGATGCACAGGGCCGCCGCTCAGCCCGAGCCGCTCTTCGAGCTCGGCTCCGCGCGAGGGTCGGAGGGGCAGGAGGGCTACGCGCTCCTCTTGGAGGCGCGCCGCGGGTTCCTCACCCCGGCGCGCCGGCGGGAGCTGGCGCTCCGCCACGTCGCCGGTCGTGCCATCCACGCCGGCGTGCCCTTCGCGGAGGTGGTCGGCGATCTGAAGGCTCGCGGCGCCGAGAACGCAGACGCGGTCCGCATCGCGGCCCGTGTCTCGCGCGGAGGCGGGCTCGCGCGCGAGGTGGGCTACATCCCCGCCCTCTTGGAGATATCGGACGCCGTCGAGGTGGATCCGGAGCTCGAGCCCGTGATCGGTTCGGGGCGGGTGAGCGCGGCGGCGGCGCGAGTGCTCCGGCCGTTGGCGCGCTCGGCTAGCCCTTGACCAGCCTGAGGTGGGGGCGCTTCGGCGGCGGCGCGTCGGGCGGGGGCGCGTCGGGCGGGGGCGCGTCGGGCGGGGGCGCGTCGGGCGGGGGCTCCTCGGGTGGCGGCGCCGACGGGGCTCCCGCCCCCCCGGCGACCTCGACGGAAGCGGGCTCCGGCGCGTCGGCGGCAGGGGCGCCCCCGGATCGCAGGCCCTCCTCCCGAGACGCTCCGCAGACGGGGCAGCTCGACGCGTCCTCCACCCACTTGGTGGAGCAGAGCGCGCACGTCGCGTCGGACTCGGTCGCTGCGCCGTCCGCGGCGGCGTCTGGCCGCTCGTCCGGGCCCACGGCTCGCAGGTGGGGCCTCTTCGACGCGGGCGGGCCCTTGGAAGGTCGCGCCGAGGCCCGACCCTCTTGGGGCGCGTCTTCCGGCCACGCGACGCCACGCCGGTCGTCCGCCACCATCGCGAAGACGGAGGACCAGGGGATCCGACACCAGAACGGCCGTCGAGCGAAGCTCAGCGTCCCCGAGATGGCCTCGTCGTCCACCTCTAGGTCCTTGATCGGGACCCTCATGTTGAGCCCGAACTGGAGCACCAGCTCTGGCTGGTGGCGGAACGCGTCGGGGACGACGACTCCCTCCCGCCGCGGATCGAGGTGGACGAACACGCTGCCATTTTCCAGCAGTGCGAGCGCGACGTCCTTCTTGGGGGGCTGGTTGCCGGCCACGGAGCCAGCTTAGTACCTCGCGCCACGGTTCGGCCAGGTGTTCATCCGGGCCGCCGCGGGCGCGAACCGTCGCAGTCGCGAGAGCCGGACCGGCCGGTAGAAGCTGCGCCCGCTCCCGCACGTCTCGGTGCCCATTGATCTCCGACCGCCATGCCTGCGAACCTCGCTGGCCCCGGAGGTAACCATGTACATCGTACGTTGGCAGCTAGAGGCGCGGTTCGGTCACATGACCGAGGTCATGAAGCTCCTTCGCCAGTGGGAGATCGACGTCGGCCAACGAGTCGGCTGGCGAGCGTCCACCGTCCGCGTCCTCCAAGGGATGCTCGGTTCCTCTCGCTGCGCCATCGAGCTCGAGACGCACGTGGAGAGCCTCGCGGACCTCGAGAGCTCGTGGGCAGACATGGAGAGGAGCCCGCACCACCAGGAGGCCATGCGCGCGCTCGAGCGCTTCGTCACCTCCGGGACGGACACGTGGATCGTGTACAAGCAGGTCGAGCTCTTCGAGGGCTAGCAGGGTACCCATGATGGCGACCCACCCGGCGGTGTGAGGTCGCCACCCTGAGCGACCCGCTGGAGGCCCGTGGAATGAGTCCCCCCGCGAGCGACAGCGGGGTCGCCGATCGAAACGAGGCGCCGCGCGAGCGCGGGCCGCCTTCGTACTGGAGGGGGAGCTCTTCGAGACGTGGGTGGCTCCAGGGGAGGAGAGGGCGGAGCCGCGAAACCCCTGCGCGGCGGGCGCACGTCCTGCGCGGCGAGGGCCGCCCCGGGCGTGGTCACGCTTGGTCGCAGCCTTGCACTGCCCCCTGCTGGATGCCCCATCGTGACGCCTCGGCTCGCTCCCCCGGCTGCGCGAGGTGCTACACCGGAGGTACGCGCGATGAACGGAACATGGCGACTCGGTCGGATCCTGGGGATCGAGGTGCGGGTGCACTTCACGTTCATCCTCCTCTTCGCGCTCCTCGGCGGTCTCCACCTGCTCCGAGGGGTGGAGCCCCGGGCCGCGTTGCTCGACGGAGTCTTCTTGCTGTCGGTGTTCGGCATCGTCGTCCTCCACGAGCTCGGCCACGCGCTCGCCGCCCGACGCTTCGGGGTGGGCACGCGGGCCATCACGCTGCTTCCGATCGGGGGGGTCGCGCAGCTCGAGCGGATCCCCGAGAAGCCGCACCAGGAGCTGGTGATCGCCCTGGCGGGGCCCGCGGTGAACGTGGTCTTGGCGGCGTCGCTCGGCGCGCTGCTCGTGTCCACGGGGGGCACGCTCGACGTGGCGGAGCTGAGCACGCCCGGAGGCGCGTTTCTTCCGCGGCTCGTGCTCGTCAACGTGACGCTGGCCGTGTTCAACATGCTTCCTGCGTTCCCCATGGACGGTGGGCGCGTGCTCCGCGCCACGCTCGCGTTCTTCGTCGACTACCGGCGCGCGACGGAGGTCGCTTCGTCGGTAGGGCAAGGGATCGCGGTGCTCCTCGGCCTCATCGGGCTCGTCGGCAACCCGCTCCTCCTCGTGATCGCGATCTTCGTCTTCCTCGGCGCCCGCCAGGAGAGCCTCCACGTGAGGACCAAGGCGGCGATTCAGGGCATCTCGGTGCGCGCCACCATGGTGCGCTCCTTCGGCGCGCTCGCGCCGGAGGAGCCGGTGGCGCGCGCCGCGCGCCTGCTCCTCGAGGGGTTCCAGCATGATTTTCCCGTCGTCCGAGAGGACGCGCTCCTCGGCGTCGTGACGAGGCGCGCGATCGTCGAGGCGCTCGCGCGCGGCGGCGATCAGCTCCCTGTCGGCGCCGTGATGAACCCTCAGCCCGCCACGGCGCACCCGAACGAGCTGCTCACCGACGTCCTGCCGCGCCTCCAGGAGTCGGGGGTCGTCGTGGTGGTCGACGGGCGACTCGTGGTCGGGCTGCTCACCCTCGAGAGCCTGGGCGAGTTCATGACCTTGGCGAGCGCCGTGGAGCAGGGCGCGCTCCGCCGCAGCGGCACCGACAGCCGGACCGTCTCCACGCCCTGACGCGTTCCCGCCTCCGCTTCCTACGGCCGGTGATCGGAGGGGAGCGAAACGGGGATCTGGCGTTGGCTCAGATCTCGCCCGGCAGACGCTCGATCGGCGCGCCGCTGAGAGCCTGGTACGCCAGGACGAGGACGTCGGTCGCTGTGAGGATGCCGACGAGGTCACCCTTCGCGTCGACCACCGGCAGGGCGTTGAACTTCTGGTCGATCATCAGCCCGATGGCGTCCAGCGCGGGCGTGGTCGGCCGCACCGACACGATTTCTCTCGTCATGAGCTCCCGCAAGGGCGGATCCCCTTCACGCTCCACCGCCGCGACCAGGTCATGGCTCGACACGAGGCCGGTCAGGCGGCCGTCATCCGCCACGATCGGCAGGTGGCGCACCGACGCCATGGTCATCTCGCGAATGGCGCGAGACAGCGGATCGGTCTCCCGCATCGAGATGACCCCCGTGCTCATGAGGTCCCCGACGACGACCGCAGGCTTCTTCATCTTGTCTTCCCGTTCAGGCGACGTCGACTCGGTCGCGGCCGGCCTGCTTGGCCTGGTACATCGCGGCGTCCGCGCGCGCAATCCACTCCTCGGGCGTCTGGAGCGGTCCGGCCGCGATGCCCACGCTGACCGTGACCGTGCCGCGCGCGTGCCGCCTGTCCGGGATCACCAGCCGGCGAACCGCCGTGGCGAGCCGGTGCATGGCGGCGCTCGCGGAGGCGATGTCGGAGTCTCGGAGGAGCACGATGAACTCGTCCCCGCCGTACCGGTAGAGCGCGTCCACGCGGCGGAGGGTCGACTGCGCCACGCGCGCGATCTCGGCGAGGATCCGATCCCCCTCCACGTGCCCGTGGGCGTCGTTGTAGCTCTTGAACCGGTCCACGTCGAAGACGGCGAGCGCCGCAGGGGCGCCGTCGTCGGCTGCGGCGAGCGCGGCGATGTCGGCGTGGAGCTGGCGTCGGTTGGGGGTCTGGGTGAGCGGATCCTTCATCGCCGCGAGCAGGGCGCGCTCGCTCTGCCGGCGAAGCGAACGGTTCGCCACGCGCAACTTCCGCTGCGCCGCCGTCACCCGCCGCGCAGCGCCGAGCTTGGCGGCGAGGAGGGCCGGGTCGATGGGCTCCGCCAGCACCGCGTCTGCGCCGGCTTGGAGCGCGCTGATCTCGCGCTCGGGCGTCAGGGTCGGCGTGGCCGCCAGGATGTACACGTAACAATTGGCTGGGCAGGCTTCGCGCACGCGCCCGCAGAAGGTGCGGACCTCCGCCTCGGAGCCCGCGTCGAACAGGACCACGTCGAATAGCTCCCGCTCGCAGCTCGCGAGGCCCTCGGCGTGGGACGCCTCGAACGCGACCGAGTGGCCGAGATCGGCCAGCCCCGCCGGCGGTTGCCGCTCGGCCCCCGGTCTCCCAGAGACCACGAGGACGCGGAGGTGCTCGCGTGGGGCGGGGCCCAGTGTGGCCGCCGCCCTGCTCGGGGTGTGCGCTTGAGGGTTCATGCCTCCGTACTTTGCATCCGTCGTGCCAGCGCGGGTCGTCCCCCGAGCGGCGAGCGCGCGTCCGCGGGCGTCGCCGTGGCGCACGGGCTGCGCGGGCGCGCACATCGCGTCACGAGGGCTCGCTGGTCCGTTACGTGCTGTACCTTGTCGCCATGACCATCATCTGCGGAACTGACTTCTCGGAGGGAGGACGCCCGGCGGCCGTCGCAGCCGGCGCCCTGGCGAAGAAGCTCGCGGACGGCGATCTGTGGCTCGTGCACGTGCTCGACCGCGCCGCCATCGACGGGCTGAGCACCGCGGCGCGCGAGGAGGCCGAGGCGCGCGCGTTCGAGCGGCTCACGGCAGAGGCGCAGCGGCTGAAGGAGCGGTTCTCGTTGCCCGAGGTCCACCGGGTCGTGCTCCAGGGCGTCGCCAGCGATCGCCTGGCCGAGCTCGCCGCCTCCAAGGAGGCGACGGTGCTCGTGGTCGCGTCCGAGGGGCACGGCGCGTCGCCGCTCTATCGGCTCGGCGGCGTGTCGGAGCGCGTTGCGGCGGCGTCGACCGTGCCCGTGCTCGTCGTGCGTGAGGCGGCTCCGTTCGAGGCGTGGGCGGAGGGTCGGCGCGCGCTCCGCGTCGTCGTAGGGGTGGACTGGACGTCGTCTGCGAGCGCCGCGGTCCGGTGGGTGAAGAAGCTCCGCGCGGCCGGCTCCTGCCACGTCGTGGTCACCCACGTCTACTATTGGGGCGAGGGGTCGGCGCGGTACGGCCTCAAGCCCCTCGGATCCTTCGCCGAGGCAGACGCGCCGACCGAGGCGCTCATCGCGCGCGATCTGGCGACGCGCGTCGGGGATCTGGGAGGGGAGGGCCCGGTGACGTACCGGCCCAAGCTCGGCTTCGGTCGTCTCGGCGACCACCTGCTCGAGGTCGCCGACAGCGAGAGGGCGGACCTCGTGGTGGTGGGCACGCACCGGCGTCGTGGCCTCAGGCGCCTCGCGTCCGTCTCCAGCGTGGCGCTCCATTACGGGCGCTGCTCGGTCGCGTGTGCGCCCGCCGACGACGTCCTACCGGACGAGCCACGGACGATCGGGCGGGTGCTCATCCCCACCGACTTCTCCACGGCGGCCAACCACGCCGTCGCCCACGGCTACGGGCTGCTCTGGAGCCATGGAGGAGAGGTGCAGCTCCTCCACGTCGTCGAGCCCGGCCGCGGCGAGCCCCCCGCCCCGGACGCGGAGATCGCCGCGGCGCTCCGCGCGCTGGTCCCACCTTGGGCTGCGAGCAAGGGGATCGTGACGCACGTGGAGGTCGTTCACGCCTCCGACGTCGCTCGCGCCGTGAGCGAAGGCGCGGCGCGGTTCGGCGGAGACGTCATCTGCCTCGCGAGCCACGGCCGGACCGGTCTGCGGAGCGTGTTGCTGGGCTCCGTCGCGCAGCGCGTCCTCGGAGAGGCCCAGCAGCCCGTGCTCGTCGTGCGGGCCCCGCCGCCCTGAGCGTGAGCGCCCCGGCGCGCGAGACCCAACCCTCAGCGACGCCGCGGCGGTGCGGGTCTCCCGCGCTGAGCACCGGCCCCGCGCCGGGTCGGCCTCACCACCTGACCGCGGCGTAGAGGCCCGCGGTGGCGATGATCGCGGTGGCCCACGTCACCCAGGTGACCCTCCGTCCACGCGCGCGCAGCGCCGCGAGCTCCTTCGGGTTCGCCACCGCCTCCTGTCCGTCGCCTACGTCGCGCAGACCCTGCGCGGCCATGCCGCTTCACGTCTTGAACAGGCCCTGCGTCCCGAGGAAGGACGAGAGCCAAAACCCGATCGCGAGGGGGAAATAGGCCCAGGTGGGCGCCCCCACCATCTTCATCGCGACGGCCACGAGGAGCGTGGCCCCGAAGACGATGGTGGCACCTCGGAGCCTCAGCTCGATGCCATCGCTGCCGATGTTCGCGATTTGCACGCCGAGGAGGGTAGCATGCCGAGCCGCACGTGCCACGCCCCCGCCCCCCATGAAGCTGCTCGGCGCCATCGACATCCGACCCGGAGAGGGCCGCCTCGCGGGGACTTGCGGCGCGATCTTGGCGCTCATGATCGCCGGGCACACGGTCGTAGAGACGGCCCGGGATGCGCTCTTCCTCTCGAAGCTTCCGCCCGAGCGACTCACGTTCGTGTACGCGGCGCTGGCGGTCCTGTCGTTGGTGTTCGGGGCCATCAGCTCGGTGCTCGCCAGCCGGTACGGCCGGCGCGCGGCGCTGGTCGTCTCCCTCCTGGCGTGCGCGTACGGCGGGGTGGTCCTCTACCTCCGCCCCGTGACCGACACGATGGTGTTCGTGCTGTACCTCGGCAGCGGGGTCGTCGGGACCGTCCTGCCGCTGCAGTTCTGGATGATGAGCGGACAGCTGTTCACCGTCGCCCAGGGCAAGCGTCTCTTCGGGCCCATCGCCGCCGGCGGGGTCCTCGGGGCCGCCGTCGGAGGAGGGCTCGCGGCGCTCGCCCTCCGCTTCACCTCCACGGGCGCCCTGCTGCTCCTCGCCGCGACGCTCTTCGTGGTGGCGGCGGGCACGGTCGCGGCCGGCCCCACGGGCGACGGGGCCGACCGGACCGGTGGTGGCTCGTCGGCCTTCTCCTGGGCGAAAGACTTCTCGGTGCTCCGCTCCGAGCGCTACGTGTGGCTCGTGGCGGGGCTGACGGTGTTCGGCACCGCCACGGTGCTGGTCGCCGACTACCTCTTCAAGTCGGCGGCCGCCCGTCACTTCCCGAAGGCCGAGCTAGGCTCCTTCTTCGCCGGTTTCTATGCCCTGCAGAACGCCGCCGCCCTCGTGGTCCAGGTGTTCGTCACCGGCTTCGTCATGCGGAGGCTCGGCGTCACGGGGGCGCTCCTCGTCCTGCCGCTCCTCCTCGTCATGAGCGGCACGTTGGTGGGGCTCGGAGGGGGCTTCATGGTCGCCTTCGCCGCGAAGGGGGCCGACGGATCTCTTCGCCACAGCCTCCACCGCGTCTCCTCCGAGCTGCTCCTCCTGCCGCTCGCGACCGAGATCCGCGACAAGGCGAAGCCTCTCATCGACACGGTCTTCGGCAGAGGCACACAGGCGGCCGTCGCGGGAGCCATCCTCGCGCTCGCCGCGGTGGGGTGGGCGGACTCGGCCCACTTGGGCGTCATCATGGGGGCGCTCGCGGCCTTCTGGGTCGCCACCGCCATCCTGATCCGTGGGCCGTACGTCGACCTGTTTCGCAAGGCGCTGGCTCGCGGCGAGATGACCGGCCCCGCCGGCATGGACGACCTCGACCTCGCCTCGGTCGAGACGATCATGGAGGCCCTCTCCAGTCGCGACGAGGACCACGTCCTCGCTGCGATCGACGTGCTCGCCGACAGCGGGCGGGCGCGCGTCCTGCCCGCGCTGATCCTCTATCACGACTCCCCGAGGGTCCTCGAGCGAGCGCTCGCCGTGATCGCCACGCCCGAGCGGAACGACTGGGCGCCGCTCGCCGAGCGGCTGACCGACCACGCCGAGCCGTCGGTGCGCGCCTCCGCGCTCCGCGCGCTCGCGTCGGCTGGCCGGGAGGACGCCGTGGAGCGAGGCCTCGCCGACGCCGACCCTGCCGTGCGGGCCTGCGCCACCTTCTTCCTCGCGCGGCGCACCGAGGGGGCCGCGCTGCTCGGCGAGCCGCACGTGGCCGCGCTCCTCTCCGAGCCAGGGCAGGACGGTGCTCGAGGACGGTTCGACCTGCTCGGCGTCATCGCGGACCACGGAGATCCGCGGTGGCTCCCGGTGGTCGAGGCCGTCGTCGAGCGCGACGGCGACCGCGCGGGGATCGCGGAGCGTGTGGCGCTCGCCGTCGAGCGCACTGGAGGCGCGCGCTTTCTGCCGTACCTCGTCTCGCGCCTCGGGACGCGCGACGGGCGGGGCGTCGTACGGGACGCCATCCTGTCCCTCGGGCCCGACGCTTTCACCGCGCTGCGTGACGCGGCCACGGACCCGTCGACGGACGACCGCGTTCGACTGGAGCTCCCCAAGACGCTCGCCATGTTCGGTACCCAGGAGGTGGTGGACTTCCTGACGGAGCGCCTCGCGGAGGAGCCTCGAGGAGCCGTCCGCTACAAGACCCTGCGCGCGCTCGGGAGGCTCGCAGCGCGAGGGTCGGACCCGCAGGGTGAGCGCCTCCGGTTCGACAGGTCGGTGTTCGAGCTAGAGGCGCGCCGCAACCTCGTGGAGCACTTCAGGCTGCGCGGGCTCGTCGTCGACTTGGAGCGCGAGGTGGACGGCAGGACCGCCGCGGGCACCGAGGTGGGCCAGGCCCTCCTCTCGCTCCTCCGGGACAAGGTGGAGCAGTCCCTCGAGCGCGTGTTCCGTGCGCTCCAGATCGCGCACCGGAACGAGGACCTCTTGGGCGTCCACGCGGCGGTGGTCGGTGGGGACAAGCGCGCGCTCGCGAACGCGCTGGAGTTCTTGAGCGCTCTGCCGGTGGCGTCCCGGGAGCTCCGAGCCCTCCTCGCCCTCGTGGCGGACGATCTCGACCCGACCGAGACGGTGCGTCGGGCGCGCGCCGCGATCGGCAACGCGGAGGAGGCCGACCGGCTGCGTGCCGGGACGAGCCACGACGACGCCTTGAACGCGCTCCTCGTAGAGCCGGACGAGCTCGTCGCGGCGCTGGCCGTCTATCACGCGCTCGACCTCGGCTCGATCGCGCTCGCGACCGGGGCGCTCGCCGCGCTGGAGGCCCGGCCCGAGCTCGGCCGCCTGGGCGCGGCGCCCACGCGGGCGCGGAGGGAGTCTGCCCATGGCTGAGACGGACCGAGCGACCAGGATCAGGCGGGAGCTCTTCCTCCGCGCCCTCATCCCGACCAAGCCCCCGCCGGCGGTGGCGCGGCAGCTCGTGAGGGCGATGCGCGACGTGAAGCTCTCCGCGGGCGACGTGGTGTACGAGCGTGGCAGCGAGCCGAAGAGCGTCTTCTTCATCGTGCGCGGAGAGGTGACCGCGACGGACGACATCGAGCACGCTTGGACGTTCGGTGTCGGGGCCGTCGTCGGGATCCTCGACATGAACATCGGGCGCCCGCGCAGCCGGACGGCGACCGCCGTCGGAGACGTCGAGCTGCTCGAGATCGCGCGGGAGGACTGGCTGGAGATCTTCGAGGAGAACCTCCAGTACGCGGTGAACGTTCGGCGGATCCAGGGCGAGTCTCTGCACGAGATCAGGCTCGGCCTCGGGCCCGGGGGCGGCTTCCCGCCGCTGCAGATCACGGCAGACGACGGGCTCGACGCGCCGGCCCTGGAGGGCACCCTGGTCGAGTGCTTGGTGACGCTGCGCGCGTCTCAGCAGCTCGAGACCGCCACGGTGCAGGGGGTGGCGGAGCTCTCGAGGCGGGCAGAGCTGGTGCGAGCGGAGCGCGGCGACGTGATCCTTCGCCCCGGCGCGGCGCGCCGGTCCCTCTACTTCGTCGCCGCAGGGGTCGTCTCCGTCGAGCGGCGCGTCGCTCCCGAGATCAGCGCGATGTTCGGCGTCGGCTCGCTCCTCCTGGGCGGGGCGTCCTACTGCGGCTGCCTGAACGAGTACGCCGTGACGGCCAGGACCGACGCGGGGCTCTTCCGCGTGGGGCTCGCGGACATCGACGACGTCGCGGAGGACCATTTCGATCTCTTCCGGTCCATGTTTCGGAGCGTGGCGATCGAGCGCGAGCAGCTGATGATGCAGCGGGCGAAGCGGACCGCCGAGAGCGTGCGGCCTCCTGAACGCACGGGCACCGTCTGACGGCTCCGTTGCGGCCGGCTCCGCGGACGTTTCCGTCGAGACGGTTGTAGCTCCTACAAATCGTTGCGCTCGTGCGCTCGTACGCCTAGCCCCGACGCGTGCGGAGCGAGATCGCCGAGTGGCTCCTGGCCCTCATGACGGCCTTTGCGCCGCCAGAGCGGGCCGACACGGAAGACCACTTCCCAGGCTGGGCCGAGACGTCGAGCGAGCGCCGCGAGCGCTACGCCTCGCTGTCCAACGACCTCTACACCTTCGTCTACGACCCGGAGACCAAGCCGCTCTACGGTGGCAAGAAGGGGCGAGCGCGGACGGCCGCGCTCCTGCTCGCGATCGCGTATCACGAGAGCGGCTTCGCGAGGGACGTGGACGAGGGGCCTTGCTACCGGGGCAAGCACGGGACGTCGAAGCGCTGTGACAGCGGCGTCTCGGCGTGCCTCATGCAGATCCATTTGGGGAAGGGCACCACACCCGAAGGCTGGACGCAGTCCGATCTCTTCGAAGATCGGAGGAAGTGCTTCTCGGCCGGCCTGCGCCTCATTCGAAAGAGCTTCCTCGCTTGTCGCGCGCTCCCCATGAAGCACCGGCTGAACGCGTACGCGTCGGGGAGCTGCGCGCGCGGGCACGCGGGGAGCGAGCGGCTGATGGCGCTCGGGGAGCGTTTCGCCGCGCGCCTCGGGTTGCCCGGCCCGGACGAGAAGCACGTGCGAAAGCCTCCGGCGCCGCCCGCCCCGCCCCGCAGCGCGTCGCAGTCAGGTGGATGACGCAGACCCCCCGGCGCAGGGCGCTTCACCCGAGCTCCGTCGGCTTGCGCCTTCGCGCAAAGCAGAGGGGCTGGCCCCGGCTTCCCGATTGGCTGCGAGCTCGGGATCTGCGCGCGCCTCGGGCCACGCGCCGAGCCCAAGGAGCTTCGCCTCCTGCAGGGGGCGGCTACTGCACCGTCACGAGCTGCTGGACGAGCTGGCTGCCCCCGCGGTTGTCGCGGACCACGGCCCAGAGAGTGTAGAGGCCGGGCTCGTCCGGCGGGACCCACTTGGTGTCGTGGCCCTTCTGGAGGCCCTTCGCGGCGTCGCTCACGAGCTTGGTCTCGGACTCGAAGTCCCCGCCGTCGGCGAAGTAGGACACCCACACCACCTCGCGGAGCTGCTTGCCGTCGGCGTCCAGCGCGTCCGGGTCGGCCTCTGCGACGTCCGCCGGCACGTCCACGTCCAGCGTCACGGTCTCGCACTCGGTGAACTCGTCGATCGCCGCGCAGCCCGCTTGGCGGCGCTCGTCCGGCGTGACGTCGCATACTCTCGCGGTCGCGGTCTGATCCGGCGCGAACACCTGACCGTCCACGGTGAAGGCGTTCACGGTGGGGTTCTGGTTGAGGCGTCCGTCCTCGAACACGTAGATCTGCGTGTAGCCCGGCACGAACCCCTCGGCGCCCAGCTCGCGCCCAGACGGATCGAAGCAGCCGATGGGGAAGGCGCCCGCGGCGGTCTCCCCCGCTTGCTCCACGGGTCGAAGCTCTCCGGCGCAGACGAGGAAGAAGACGAAACCGAGCGCGACCTTCGGGCCCGCGTCGGGCTCTCCGATGTTCGCCAGGACGTCGCCTGGCACGACCACGGAGAACTCGGTCAGGCCGGGGCCGATCGCGATCTCGGGGGGAAGTTGGCCGGACGAGAGGCCGCCGAAGAGCTCGCCCAGGGTCTCGTAGCAGCCGTAGTAGCTCTTGCCCGGCGGGTTGAAGCAACCGCCGACCCACGTCACGAGGATCGGCGCGACCTGCTCGTCCGCGGGGAGGTCCCGACCGTCGGCGTAGGTCATCCGGAACGTCACCGTGTCCCCTGGGTTCGCGTACGGCTTGTCGATCTGCACCGCGAGCACGCGCAGGCTGTTCACGTAGGCGGGCGGATCGAACGGCGCCGAGCAGGACGCAGCGTGGGCGCCGACGAGCGCGACGGCGGCGAGCGCGAGCGGCAGGCGGAGGGTCCTTGTGCGCTTCATGGTCAGAAGTCGGCGCGGACGCCGATGCTCGGCAGGATGGGGAGGCCGTTCACGTACTCGCGGGCCGTGTAGTTGAAATTGTAGCCGACGGCCTCCGCGTTCTGGTTGTTGTAGACGTTCTGCACGTCCAGGTACGTGGAGAGCTGCCAGTACTTGAACTTCCAGCGCTTGTCGACGCGGAGATCGAGCGCGTGGAACGGCGGGAGGCGCTCGGTGTTGTCTCCTATCGGGATGGGCGTGTAGACGCCGCTCGGAGCGTGGAAGATCGCGTTGTTGCGGTTGGGGTCGCAGCCCTTGGCGGTCGGGTCACAGACGTTCGGATCGATGAGGTTGCCGCTGACGACACGGAAGCGCGCGCCGATCTCCCAGCCGTGTCCGAGCTGGTAGCTGCCCAGCATCGTCAGGATGTGGGTCTGGTCGAAGTTCACGAGGAACTCCGGCTGTCCGGGGCCGTTCTGGCGGACGCTGCGGGAGAGGGTGTAGGCCACCCAGCCGAAGAAGCGATCGTCGGGCTTGTACCGCAGCAAGAACTCGCTCCCGACCACGTACCCGAGGCCGCGGTTGTCGTAGCTGATGCCCGAGGCATCGGCGGCCGTCGTGCCCACGACCTGGCTGTCGAGCTGCTTCACGAAGCCCTCGACGCTGCCGTCCACCTGCTTCGTGATCTCCTGCTCGAGCCCGAGCGCGTAGTGGACCGCCCGGTTGGAGGAGAGCTCCGGGTTGCCGATGGGCTCGACGATCTGCTGGAACTGCGGGGGCTGGTGGTAGAGGCCGAGGCCGCCCTTCAGCGTCGTCTTCGGGAACTCGTGGGTGAGGTCGACGCGCGCGCTCGCCCGGGGGCTCAGATCGAAGCTCTCGTTCACGTTCGTGTAGTCGACCCGCAGCCCGGGGACGAGCCGGACGCCGCGCGCCGGCTCGAGCTCGAGCTCCGTGTAGAAGCCGGGGGCGACGTAGTCCTGGCTGACCTTCAGATCGCGGAACGGGCGCGTAGAGAAGGGTTGGTTCGGGGGCTCGCCGGGTCGGGCGTTCGGCTCCGGGATCCGCAGGTTCACCGACGCCGAGCCGGCGAAGACGTCCACGCCGGTGTTCAGGCGGACCTCCTTCGAGAACGTGTGTGACCACTCGAGCCGCCCATTCAAGCTGAGGACGTCCAGGTTGAAGAAGAGAGGCCCGAGGGAGAACTCGAGCTCGTCGTGCCCGAACGCCAGCACGTTCCGGAGGCGATCGCGCTCGGTGAGGTCCTTCTCGTAGAGGATCTGCGCCCGCTGGAACGCCGTGTGGAGCCCCACGTTGCCCGTCAGCGCGGGCTCGTTCGCCGCGGGCTCCCGCACGAGGAGCTCGAGCGCGTCGTCGCTGCCGAAGAAGCCAAAGCGCAGCCGGCCCGCCTTCCGCGAGTTGTGCTCCACGAGGAACTGGTAGTCGTAGTAGACGGGCGCCTGCGTCACGCCCGCGCCGGCCGCCTCCAGCGTGGGGCCGAGCCACAGGTCCAGATAGCTGCGGCGGCCGGCGGCGAGGAACGTCCACTCCTTGGTGAGGGGAAACGGGCCCTCCACGAGCGCGCGCGTGTCGACCAGGTCCGACTGGATCAGGCCGTGGTAGCCGTCGTCTCTCGGCTTGCGCAGGCCCACGTCCACGATGCCGCCCATGACGCGGCCGTACTCTGCGCCGAAGTTCCCAGGGAAGAAGTCGATCTTGTCGAGCAGCTCGGTGGGCACCACGCTCGACAGGCCGCCGAAGTGGTAGATGAGGGGCACCGGCGTGCCGTCGATGAAGGTCTGCGTGTCCGCCGGGCCGCTGCCTCGTACGAGGAGGATCCCGACGATCGCGGGCGGCCTCGCGACGCCGGGGAGGTTCTGCAGCGACCGGAGCGCGTCACCGTTCGTCCCCGGGATGCGATCGATCTCGCGCTTGGAGACCGTCCGCTTCACGACCTCACGCGGGGGCCGCTCTCCGCGGATGGTCACCTCGAGGCCCGTCGCCGCCGCGAAGAGGCGATACTTGACCTGGACATCCTCTCCCTCCGCGAGCTTCTCCGCGAGCGTCGCCCCGTCGAAGCCCCGCGCGGCGACGCGGACCTGGTAGGCGCCGACCGCGAGATCGTCGAAGACGAAGGAGCCGTCGGCGCCCGTCGTCACGGAGCGTGGGCCGGTACCGTCGGGCGCTGATATCGTCACCGTCGCGCCCACCAGAGGGACCTCCTCGCCCTTGCCCGTCGCGGACGCCCCGAGCACCGTGCCGCGCAGCGCCTGCTTGGGCGCGGCGTCCTCCGGCTCCTTCGGGGCCTCCGGGGCGGCACCCTCCGTCGGCTCGCCCAGCTTGAACGTGAACCGGTAGAGGATGCGGGCGGGCGCCGGCGTCCCGTCGGCGCGGAGCGCGGGGGAGAACTCGAGCTTCAGCGCGGCCGCCGACGCGGACGCGTCGAACCCGTGCCCGGCGGGGCTCACGACGGTGGCCTTGGTGACCTTGCCGCTCACGTCGATCTCGAGCTCGAGCGTCACGGTGGCCTCGAGCCCTTGGGCCTTCGCCCCGGCGGGGTACTCCGGGTCCACGAAGTTCAGCACGCGGGGCGCCTTCCGCTTGTCCTTCGGCGCCTCCTGCTTGTCCTCCTTCTTCACCGCACCGGACTCACCGCGCGGGAGCGCGCCGTCCTGCGCGAGCACCTCGGGGGCGATCGTGGAGGCGACGGCGGTCGCCGACCCGGCGGCGAGGAGGAGCGTGCGGAGGCGGCGAGAGGCTGGCGTCACACCGGGTCGCGCCTCTTCAGGACCACGCAGAGGAGCAGCACGAGCGCGGCGGTGAAGCCCCCGAGCACGGCGAACGGCATCCACGTGAGCTCGTACGTGGTGAAGCCCCAGGAGCCGGGGTAGCCGTCCGAGGCGATCTGCGCCGTGGCGCACTGGAAGTGGCCGTTCTCGATGAAGTCCGGGGCGCTCGTCACCGGGTCCTTCATCTGGAGGTCGACGTACCAGGCCGGATCCGTCGCCACGCCGAGCCGCTCGGGGACGACGGCCGCCTCGAAGCCCCACCGCGCGGGGATGATGTAAAACAAGAACTGGAGGTGCTGGGGGAGGCTGGTCATCGGGACGATCAGCCCGCCGAGGACGATCTGAGGGATGAGGGCGATCGGCGTGAGCGCCATCGCGGCCTCGCTGGAGCTCACGACCGTGGAGAGCACGAGGCCCAATGCGACCGCCGTAAGCGCGATGGCGATGAGCGCGGCGAGCTGTTGCCCGAAGGCCGGGAGCCCCCCATGGAAGCCGAGCCCGAAGAACACGATGCCGAGGAGCGTGGTGCACTGCACGACGCAGAAGAGCGCGAGCAGCACGTACTTGGACATCACGTAGTTCAAGAGGCCCAGGTTCACCATCCGCTCGCGGAGGTAGATGGCGCGCTCGCTCACGATCTCGCGGGCGGCGTTGGAGGTACCGAACCACACGGCGGAGACCACGAGGAAGAAGATCGCGGCCGTGTGGTCCGGCGCCGCGACCATGGACTTCAGCACCTCGGCGCCCGCCTCCGCGCTGCCCTCCTTGCTGCCCTTGGCGCTCAGCTGCTGCATGGCCCCGAGGCACCACGCCGGGACCGAGGACTTCTGCCCCCCGAAGACGGCGAGCAGCAGGACGCCGATGATCGGCGCCTGGGCGAGCATGATGATGAGCCCCCCGACGTCCCGGACCTTGCACTTGTAGTAGCGCGACAAGAGGAGCCGGAACTGACCGCTCGTGTGCGTCCTCCCGGGGGGCAACCCTTGCCCCGTCCCGCCCGCGCCGATCTCGCGTCGACCGGAGTACATGGACCGGTACGTCGCGTTCCCGTCGTGGAAGAACTCGGCGCGCCACTCCATCGCGGCGTACTTGCGCGCCTCACCGCGCGCGACGTTGGGGTTCTGCGCCCGCATCCGCTCGAAGATCGGACGCTCCCGAACCGCGAGCATGTCGAACATGTCGCGTGGGTTGTCGATGTCGTTCTTCTGGCCTTGCCGCTCCTTCAACGTGCCGAAGAAGCGATACGCCTGCTGCGTCGGGCCGAAGTACATCGGGACGCCGCCGTAGCCCATGACCAAGCAGTGCGTGAACTTCTCGAACTCGTCCTTGGCCGGCTGATGGATCGTCATGACGATCGTCTTGCCGGTCGCCTTGGTCAGGTTCGCGAGCAGCTCGATGAGCGCCGTCGTGTCGTCGGCGGCCAGGCCCGACGTCGGCTCGTCCAGGAAGAGGATCACGGGGTCGGTGACCAGCTCCAGCGCGATGTTCACGCGCTTGCGCTGGCCACCCGAGAGGACCTTCTTCTCGGGGCGGCCGATCTGCAGGTTCTTGACGCCGTCGAGGCCGAGATCCTTCAGCGTCTGGTCGACGCGCTGGTCGATCTCCTCGTTCGTGTAGTCCGGCGGGAGCCGGAACTTGGCGCTGTACCGGACCGCCTCGAACACGGTGAGCTCGGGGTGCACCAGGTCGTCTTGGGGCACGTAGCCGATGGAACCGCGCAGCGTGTCGTAGATGCTGTAGAGGTCCTCGCCGTTGATGCGCACGATGCCGCTCGTCGGCGGCAAGTACCCGTTGAGCGCCAAGAGCAGCGTGGTCTTGCCGGCGCCCGACGGCCCCATGAGGGCGATCATGTCGCCGGGGAGCGCCTTGAACGACACCTCGTCGAGGAGCTTCTTCATCTCCGACGGGTTGTCTCGATCTTGCACCTCGAGCAGAAGGCTCCACGCCTCGATCTCGTAGAGAGGCCTGCCCGCCCATCGGTCCGCCGAGTACTCCTCCTGGACGATGTCCGCGGCGCCCGAAGCAGACACCTCGATCTGCAGCGGCATCGGGCCGATGTAGATTTTCTGACCGCTCTCGACGCCGATCTTCTGGCCGGCCGGGATGCGGTTGCCGGCGACGTAGGTGCCGTTCGCGCTGCCGCGGTCCTCGATGAAGATCTTGCCTCCCACCTGGTGGAGGAGGGCGTGCCGGCTCGAGACCTGAGGGTGCGAGATGACGATGTCGTTGTCCGGGGTGCGTCCGATGGTCCGGATCGGCTTCTCTCCGGCGCCGAGCTCGAAGTGGCCGAGCATCGTCTTGAACTTGCGAGCCGGCGCGCCCGCCTGGGGGCTCGCGCCGGGTCCGCCGGCGGGGACGGCGGCCATCGTGCCTGGGTGCGCGGAGCCGGGCTGCGGGACGCCGGGCGCTTGGACGAGCGCCATGGTCCCCGGGTGTTGCGCGCCGGGCTGAGGAACGCCCGCGGCGGGGACGAGCGCCATGGTGCCTGGATGCGCGGAGCCGGGCTGCGGAACGCTCGAGGCCGGAACGTTCGACATGGTCCCCGGGTGGGGCGCGCCTGGCGGCGCGTACTGCGGCGCCTGCGGCGCGGGCGCGTAGCCACCTTGGTTCTGGTCCAACGCCGGCCCCTGCGCAGCGGCGTGCGCGAGCTGGCCGAGGAGCGAGACGGGCAAGGGGACGGGGCCGAACGCGATCACGCCGTTCGGATCGAGCGGCACCTGTTGGTTGGGGTTGATCTTGGCGCGGCTGGTGCCCACGAACGTCCCGCTCGTGGAGCCGTGATCGACCACCATCATCCGGTCGAGGAAGACGGTGGCGTGCTGGCTCGAGACGCTGGGGTGCTGGATCACCAGAGAGGCGCGCCCAGGGTCGCGGCCGACGACGTGCTGTCCGCGCGGCGCTTGCTGCTGGCCGACGGCGAGGATCATGAGGACGATGGCCGGGTGGCTGAGGGGGACGGCCACGCCGCCGATCGTGAACGCGGTGCGGAAGTCGAACGCCACCTGCTCCCCGGGCGCCACGGGTCGCGTGCCCCCCGCGCTCGCTTGCGCGAACGTGTTCGGCGCCGTCGGGATGAACAGGAGCTTGCCGCCTCCCTGGTGGACGATCCGCGCGTGCTCCGGCAGGACACCGGGTGCTTGGAGCACGACGTCGCACGTGGGCGCCGAGCCGATCGTGATGCTCTGCTTACCGAACCCCGGGATCATGTTGGCGGGTACGGGTTCACATGGCGAGGCAGGTGAATCAAAGCAAAAATTCGCTCGGCTCGCCCGAGCGAATCAGGAGCGATAATCATCTGGCTTTTCTCTTCGGCGCTCCTTGGGGGCGCCGACGCCGAGCCGCCGAGCAGCGCGAGCGCCCTCTCCCGCCTAGCGTAGGAACACGGCCCACACGATCGCCATGATCACGATCGCGATGACGAAGCTCACCGCGAGCACCAGGAAGAGGATGCTGCCCCCGTGGCCCCGTGGGACGCTCGACGGAACGCCCGCGTACGACGTCGATCCGCCGTAGAGCGCGCCCGGGGGAGGTGACGGTGTCATCGTCGGGGTGGGACCGACGCCAGGCGGTTGGGGAGAGCCGTAACGCACCGACGCGGGGGGCCGCTGGAGCCCGCCGACGCCGTCCATCCGGTACCCGACGATGCCTGGCTGAGGCGTGGCGAGCGCCGCGCCCAACGCCTGTGTGACGCCGCCCGCGCCCGGGCTCGGCGGCAAGGGGAGCGCACCACCCACCGAGGCCTGCGAGCTCCTCGAGGTGCCGTCGTGCGCGGTCGGCGCGGGCTGCATCGGGATCGTCTCGAGGTGCGCTCGCAGCTGGGTGTCGGCCGCCATCGGAGGGAGCAGCCCCGGCCCCGAGGCGATGGGCATCGGCCCGGCGAGCGGCTGGCCTGGCGCCGACGCGGGCGCCTGCGGGGCTGCGTGCGGGTGCTGGAGCTGCGGGGCCTGCTGGAGCTGCGCGGCTTGCTGGAGCTGCGGAGCCTGCTGGGGTGCGTGGAGGTACGGCGCGTGCTGCGCGTGCTGCGCCGGCGGCGGCTGCTGGGGGTGGCTCGCGGCGGGCGCGACGGCCATGGCGGCTGCCGCCGGCGGGAGGTCGGGGACCGTCGTCGCGGGGGCTGCGCCCTGCGCCAGCGTCTCGCTCACCCCCGATCGCGTCTTCTTCGCCCCCGTCTGCGCGATCCGGATGAGCTGCACCGTGATGTTGTCGTGGCCACCGCGGTCGTTCGCCAGCCGCACGAGCTGCTCACACCCGTGCTCGAGGCCTCCGGACGCGAGGGCCTGCTTCGTCGCGCCGAGGATGTCCTTGTGCACCGCGAGGTCCGTCAACCCGTCGCTCGAGGTGAGCAGGACGTCGCCCGCGAACAGCTCCATCGGCTCTGGCCGCAGCTCCACCTCGACGTCCGGCTTCATGCCGAGCGCGCGCGTGATCTTGTTGGCGTCGGGGTGCCCGATGGCCTGCTCCTCGGTGAGGAAGCCGGCGTCGATCATCGCCTGGACCATCGAGTGGTCGCGGGTGAGCGGGTAGATCTGGCCGGACCGGATGATGTACGCCCGGCTGTCACCGACGTGCGCGACGTCCGCGCCGCCGTCGTGCAGCAGCATCGCGACCACCGTCGAGCCTGGGCGGACCTTGTTCTCGGGCGGGCCACCGAGCTCGTACACGCGCCTCCCCGCCAGCTCGACGGCCTCCTTCAGCGCCTGCGCGGGGACGGAGGTCGTGGCTTGCTCGATGTACTCGAAGATCGTCTTGATGGCGCGGCGGCTGGCCTCCTGGCCGCCGTAGTGTCCGCCCATGCCGTCACAGAGGACACAGAGGTGTCCGAACTTGGTGCGGGCGTAGCCACACGAGTCTTCGTTGACCTGCTTGTTGGGATCCCGCCCCGGATCGCTGAGCTGTGCGACCTCGATCTTGAGCTCGAGGGTGGGGTTGGGTCCCATCGTCGGTCGGGTTCCGTCCACCTACTCCAGGGTTACCGAGAACTCGACGGGGCCGAATCTCAGCTGGGCGCCATGGGGTACCGGCGTCCACACACCTGGCGGCAACCTCTGGCCGTTGATGTGGGTTCCGTTGTTGGAGTTGTCGTCGCGCGCGAAGAGCTGTCCGCTCTCGATCTTGAGGGTGGCGTGGCCCCCCGAGACGCGAGGCTCGGTCAGCAGGATCTGGCAGACGGCGCCGTCGCGCCCTGCCCGCATCTCCATGCCGGGGAGGACGGTGAAGATCCCCGCGCCTCCCGTGAGCGTCGCGCGCTGGACGAACGACGGCGCAGGGGTGGCCGGCAGGGGCGCCATCGGCATCGGCATCGGCATCGGCGCGGGCGCCGGCGCCGGCGCCCCCGGGCGGGGAGGCGGCGCGGCCGCCGTCGCGCCGCGCTTGCGCCCACCGCTGCGGAAGATGGAGACGAGCAGGAGGATGAGAACCACCCCACCGAACGCGATGCCGCCGATGAGCAGGTAGGGCAGCGGCTTCTCCATCGCCCGCAGGGTGATGATCTGGTCTCGCGTGACGGCGCTCGTGCGCTTGGACGCGTTGTCGAAGACGATGAGGCGCGCCGTCATCTTCTCGGCCTTGCCGGACAGGAACTTCGTCTTGTCGGGTACCTCGAACTCCACGAAGGTGTCGCTGGAGCTGATGGCTTGCCCGCGCATGCCCGACTCGATGAGTGTCTTCTGGGCGTTCTTCGCGTCCTCCAGGGTCCCGCCTTCGAGCGTCTCGGGGACCTCCTGGTTCTTGGGCACCATGTAGAGCTCGGCGCGCTCCTTCTTCCCACCCCAGCAGAAGTTGCCGAACACCTTCACCGTGCCGCCCGGGTAGACCGGGTTGTCCTTGGCGGCTCGCTCCGTCGCCTCGCGATCGATGTCGAGCGGCCACGCCTGCGGATCGATGCCGACCGGGACGTTCGCGTAGCTCGCGTCCCCGTTGATGGGCAGGTCCGTGTTGCGGAAGAACAGCTTGAAGGTCTGTGTGACGGTGGGCTCCACGCAGGAGACCTGCCACCTCACGATCCACATCGCGTCGAAGCGCGTTCGGATCGCCGACACGATGCGCTGGCCTCGCGACGCGCCGCCGTCTCGGACGATGAAGTAGGAGCCGCCGATCTCGGTGTTCGGCAGGCTCTCCATGAACTGGCGCGCGTTCTCGTAGAGCTCCTCCAGCTGCTTGGAGGGGAACCAGATCGAGATGACGGGGACCGGCATCTTCGGCTGGACGGTGTTGTCCTCTGGGAAGCGCCCCTTCGTCATGAACTGGCTCAGGAACTTCGCCGCCGGGCCGACCGAGGATGCGTCGGTGCCGGAGGCGCCGCTCGAGAGCACCACCATCGCCTGGTGCATCGGCACCTTGACGTTCTGGCCGACGTTCCCGAGCTCGCGGAAGCCGTCGGTCGCCCCGTTCTGGATGATCTGACCGAGCGGCCGCGTCCTGCCCGACGCCGAGAACGCCTTCTGGATGGTGTTGATGTGCTCGAGGGCCTTCGCCTTGTCCGCCTGCCAACCGGAGCTCGACACCACGCTCCGGTCGTTGAAGTACATGACGTTGACGATGTCGCCTTCGCGCACGCCGTCCACGAACGCCTTGGCGACCGAGCGGGCCTCCTCGAAGCGCGGCCCCATCGTGCCGCCTGCGTCCACGAGGATCAGCCAGGCGGTCCCGACCCCCGGATCCCCCTTGGCCGCGCCCCATCGCTTCTTGTCGACGAAGGTCGCGGGGACGTCGGTGCGGTCGTAAAAGATGGTGAAGAAGGTCGAGGACTCCGGGAACTCGATGGGATCCCAGAGCGCCTTCGGCTGCTCCAGCTTGTCGGAGATGCACTCGAGCTCGGCGTCGCCGCTCATCGTGGAGCACGCGCCGATGACCTGGTTCATCGGCTTGTTCTGGACGAGCTCGATGACGGTGGTCAGCTTCGGCGCGCCCTCCGACTGGCTGACGCGTGGGTCGATGCGGAGGATGTGTGCTTCGGGGACCGCGAACGCAGGAGACGCGATCGCCGCGGCGCAGGCGACGACGAGCACCGCGAACGTCTGCCGACCCAGCGCCGTGCCGAGCCGGAGCAGCAGCCGGGCGACGAGCCGCTCCAGCCCGCGGGAGGTGCGAACCGGAGGCCGTACGTCCTGGCCTCCGCCGTGGGCACCGCCGGGAGCGCCGGAGCGCCTCATCGGCCGAAACTCATGTCCTCGCATGCACTCATCCCTTGTCGTCAGCTCGGTGCCTGTCCCCTGTTCGAGACGATGGTCGGCCCCGGGGCGTCGTGGAACTGCGCTCGGACCGCTACGCTCGCGCGGCCACGTTGATGACGATGACGCTGAAGCCACCGAAACGGATCTTGTCGCCGTCGCGGAGCTCGCGCCTTCCCTGGAAGCCGATGGCTTCCTCGTTGTGG
>CAZBJI010000029.1:0-58945 GCA_964492175.1 uncultured Polyangiaceae bacterium
CGCCGCCAGCGCCGACGCAGAGCGCGCCGCCAGCGCCGACGCAGAGCGCGCCGCCAGCGCCGACGCAGAGCGCGCCGCCAGCGCCGACGCAGAGCGCGCCGCCAGCGCCGACGCAGAGCGCGCCGCCGGCGCATCCCCCGAGCCACGACGTCTACGTCGGCATGGGTCGACCTCCGACGCTCCTCATCGGAATGATGATCGCATTCCTCCTGATGGGGGCGGCGGCCATCCTCTTGTCCCCGGGGGCGCCACCGCCCATCACCGCCGAGCTCGAAGCGACGATCGGTGATCTCTCTCCGGTGCACGCGGGCGTCTCGACGCGCGGCGAGGCCGTGAGGGAGCTTCGCCGCCTCTCGCCGGGCGACGCCGTCGAGACCGACGTCGACGGGCGAGCGCGGCTCCGCCTCGACACCGGCGCGACGTTCGTCCTCGACGGCGACACCAAGCTCGTCGTCTTGGCCGAGTCCGTGGTCCTCGAGAAGGGCCGCGTCTTCCTCCAGGGGTCGGCGGTCGCCACGACGCTCGATCTCGGCGGCGGCGCCACGGTGCGCCTCGTGGGCGGCGCCGCGGGTGTGGAGCGGCGCCAAGCGACCAAGGTGTACGTCGCGAACGGAGAGCTCGTGGCGCGCGCCGACAAGGAAGCGACGGTCCGGACCGGCGAGACCGCCACGTTCGAGGGCGGCAAGGTCGCGGTTGCCCCCGAGCGCGGCTTCGACGACTGGACCGGAGGCCTCGCCGCGCCCTGGGGCGCGACCGGCCACCCGCGCCGCGCCGTAGGCGAGCTCTGGGGCCGCACGGCCGCTGGGGAGGCCGGCTCGCCGCTCACGGTCCGCAAGCACGAGGTCGAGGCGGTCGTCCGAGGCGAGCTCGCCGAGACGCGGGTGAAGACGACGTTCTTCAACGCCGGCCAGAGCAACGTGACCGGCGACTTCCGGATCGCCCTCCCGTCCAGCGCCATCATCTCGGGCTTCGCGGTGACGCGCGGCGACAAGCGGAAGGACGGTCGCGTGGCCCTCGCGCTCCGAGGCGCGGCGCGCGGCCAGCTCGACCCGGGCCTGGCCGGAGAGCAGCTCGAGTGGGCGGGCGAGGGCTGGGCCCGGGGCTCGGTGCCGGGCATCCAGCCAGGCCTCACGGTGGTGGTGGAGGTCGCCTACGTGGAGTGGCTGCCGGTGCGAAGCAAGGGCGGCTCACACGTCGTGCAGTATCGCTACCCGCTCGCCGGAGCCCACGAGGCGACCCCGATCGGGGAGTTCTTCCTCCGCGTGGACGCGGCGCCGGCGCGCGCCTCACGGCTCGCGGCCGGCATGGGCGCCCGCGTGAGCGGCGCCGCGGTGGAGCTGCGGCGATCCGACTTCCAGCCGACCGCCGACTTCGTCGTCGACGTCGAGATCCCGGAGACGCTGCCCAAGGCCCGCGCGTACGTCGCGATGGGCCGGACCGAGGACGAGGAGCCTACCATCCTCGTCCGCACCGAGGCCCCTCGCCTGAAGGGGGCCGAAGAGGGGATCGCGCTGGCGATCGTCCTCGACACCTCCGCGAGCGTCGACCCCGCGTTGTTCGCGGCGAGCCGCGCCCTCGTCGAGGCCCTCATCAAGAGCCTCGGGCCGAAGGACCGCCTCGTCGTGCTCTCGGCGGACTCGGTCGTGCGCCCCGTGGGACCGGCCGCCATGGGCGCCGTCGATCCGCAGCGCAAGGAGCTGACCCTCGCCGCGCTCGACGACGTCGCGCTCGGCGGCGCGACCGATCTCGGGCGCGCGTTCGAGGCGGGCGCCGACGCGCTGCCGGCCGACGCGCCGGAGGCGATGGTCGTCTACGTCGGGGACGGGTGGCCGTCGGTCGGCGACAGAACCGCAGAGGCGGTCCGCGCCCGCCTCGCTCGGCGCCCTCGCGGCGTCCCGCGGCTCGGAGCCGTCCTCGTGGGGCCGGGAGCGAACCGCGCGTCGCTCGGCGCCCTCGTCCAGGGCTCCGGGCCGGTGCTCGAGGTCGCCGACAGCTCCGACGCGGCCGAGGCCGCCGTCACGCTCCTGTCGAGCGCGCTCGTCCCGACCGTGACGGGCGTCGAGATCGATCTCGGGCCCCGGGCGATCCGGACGTACCCGCGCGCCCAGATCGCCGCCCCTCAGGGGAGCACCGTGACCCTCGTCGGCAAGCTCACGGGCGAGCCGCCAAAGGACGTGACCGTGACCTACCGGTCGGGCACGGAGGCCCGCGGGGAGGTCGTCCCGCTCACGCTGCGCGCCGCCTCGAGCGACGACGACATCCGGCGCCGCTGGGCGGAGGCGCGGGGCGAGGCCATGGCGCTCGCGGGGCGCGGCCGGGAGGCGGTCACCGACGCCGCGCTGAAGGCGGGGCTGCTGACGCCGTGGACCGCCTTCACGACGTCGAACAACGCCGAGTACGCCGCGACCGTGATGCACCAGCGCGTCTTGGATCTGGCGGTGCGGGGAGAGGCGGGCATGATCCCCGCGGCCGACGATGCTCGGACGCCGCCCGGGTCCTTGCCGAGCGAGGCGGACGCCATGGCGGGCTCGCTCGAGGGGAGCCTGGAGACCGCGCTCGCGGCCGCCGCTGGCGCGGCGGTCGAGGCCGCGATGGGCCAGCTGCGCGCGTGTCGCGACGCGCGCGCGGCGTTGAGACCCGATCTGCCGGGCGGGCTCCAGATCTCCTTCGAGGTCGACGGAGAGGGTGAGATCTCGGGCGTGGCCGTGACGGGCGCCGGCGACGAGCCGCTCGCGCGCTGTGTGACGACCATCGTCGCGAGCCTCCAGGTCCCTCGCGCGGGGGAGAACGTGAAGGCGAGCGTGAAGCACAGCGTCATCTGGCCACCGCCACCCGCGCTGCGCGGCAAGAGATGCTCTCCCACGTCCACGCTCTCCGTCCCGCTGCGGCGGGGCGTGTGGGTCGAGCGCCTCCAGAGCATCGGCCCGGTCGAGAGCATCCGCCAGGCGCGCAGCACGTGTGAGCTGGCGACCTGGACGGCCAAGAGGACGCTCCTCGAGCTGATCCTGGACGTGGTGAAGGCGTCGCCGCTCCCGCTCGCCGACGTGGTCGAGCGCGACGGTGACCTGGAGGCCGCGGCATTC
The DNA here is from genome assembly GCA_964492175.1 of uncultured Polyangiaceae bacterium. Taxonomy (GTDB): domain Bacteria; phylum Myxococcota_A; class Polyangia; order Polyangiales; family Polyangiaceae; genus Xiheicaenibacterium. The sequence continues at coordinate 3,084 of CAZBJI010000029.1, forward strand.
CTGAGGAAGGAGGCGCTGCGCCGCGCGACGGCCAGCGAGATGGCGTCGGTGCGCAAGCGGCTCCTCGCCCGCGAAGTGCTGCCCCGCGTCGACTTCGAGCGGCGCTACGCCCAGGCGGCCGACGATCGCGCGCGCCTCGCGGTCGTCCGGACGTTCCTGGCGTTCGCGCCCCACCACCCCCTGCTGCGCGGGAGGCTCATCTCGCTCCTCGGGGCGCTCGGAGAGAAGGAGTCGCTCGCGGACGAGGTGCGGAGGCTTCGCGTCGATCCATTGGCAGACGGCGCCCTCCTCGCCGGCGCCGCGTCCGCGCTCCGCGCCGTCGGCCTCGAGGAGGACGCGCGCCTCACGTTCGGCGAGATCGCCGAGCGCGCCACCGAGGACCCCTGGGCGCTGGCCCTCCTCGGCGATCGGCTCCGCAACGAGCAGCTGTTCGACGAAGCGGCCGCCGCGTACGCCGCGCTCGTGGACCTGGTCCCGGGCGATGGGGCCTCGGAGCTCCGCCTCGCGCTCGCGCACGCGGGCGCCGGTCGGACCGACCTCGCGCTGCGATCGCTCGACCGCGTCGCCCGGACCGGCGGGCGATCGGGGCGTGAGGAGGTCTCGACCCTCGCGAAGCGGGCCGCGCTCCTCGTGGCGCGCAGCGCCCTCTCCCGCGACGGTGTCCCGGAGCGCGAGCGCGCGGCGCTGGAGCGCTTGAGCCGAGAGCTCGAGCCGCCTCCCCCGGGCCGCACGTTCCTCGTCTCTTGGCCGGCAGGCGATCCCTACGCGCTCGGCCTCACCCTCGAGCGCGGCGCGGACAAGGCGCGCGAGGCGTCGCCCGCGGAGGCCGTGGCCAGCCGGATCGGCCTCGGCTCGCTGGTCGCCAGCCCAGGGGGCCCGGAGCAAGTGGCGATCGTCCTCACGCGCGCCACGGCCGTGCCACCAGGTCAGGGCGCAGGCAAGGCCCGGGTGTTCGCGTTCGTCGGAGAGGACTTCGTCGTGGTCGAGACGGATCTCCCCACGTCCCCGGACGCCCCGGTCACCATCCGCTGGGACGGCAAGGCGTTCGAGCCGCCGCGCTGACGCGAGCGCGCTCGGAAGCTCAGCGCTCGACGGTCAGCGCGAGCCAGTAGTCCACGGTCACATCGGCCCCCGGCACGAACCGGTACGCCGCGACGCCCAGCCCGGCGCCGACCGCCAACGAGAGGAACCAGAGCAGCCACGGCGGGCCTCGGCGTCGCCTGTACCCGGCGTGCGCCGGCGGCGGCGGGATGCGCGGGACGGGGGCGCCCCGCTTCGACTTCGGCGCGGCGCTCACGGCGCGCGCTCCGCCGGCACCCGCCACGTCCCCGCCGTCACGAGCGGCGCCTTCTGCACGACGATCCGCCCGCTGCCGGTCTGGGCGTCCAGATCGATCTCCCCGACGACCTGGACGTCGTAGGTGTACCCCTCGTTCTTCCCGGCCGGACAGTTGGCGCTCACACCCCCGCTCGATCGGCAGTTGGAGAAGCTGAAGCTCGCCGTCCCCGACATGGTCCCGGAGAGCTGGAGCGGCAGCTTGCCGCCCTGGAGGAGCTCCCCCTTCGTGAACGACTGGCTCGCGGTGACGGAATAGTTCTGCGCCCAGCTCATGTTGGCCGTGCCCAGGCTGCAGCCGAGGTTGGCGCGCGTCCCGCGCTCGTTCGTCTTCATCGACGCCGTGACGACGCCCTTGTCGTTGTCGAAGGACAGGCGCAGCGCGCCGCTCGTCTTGGGAGACGGAGAGAACTTGCAGTCCGATCCGTCCGATTGCGTCATCGCGAAGCTGCCAGCCAGGTCACCGCCGATTCCCCGGCGGAGCTCCACCTTGCGCTCCGCTCGCAGTGGGTCGGCCCCGAACGGACGCCCCTCCACCACGGCGCACGCGCGCGCGTACCCCTCGCGGCTCACGCAGACCTCGACCCGCGCGGGACGGTCCAGGGCCCCGCGCGCCTGGACCTCGTAGTAGAGCTCCGTGGCCCGATCCTCGACGATCGCGCCCTTGCTGTCGACCTCGTGCCACGCGAGCGCGTGCACGGCGCCCGCGGCGCTGGTCCCGTCCTTGCGCAGCGCCGCGACGCACACCGGAGACTCGATCTCCGCGGAGCGGCACCCCGAGGCGACGAGCCCCATCGCGGCGACCACCGCCTCGACGTCCCGGAGCATGCCCTTGGCGACGACGCGCTCCTCGCGGGCGTAGTCGCGGAAGGGCTCGAGCTCCTTCGAGCCCGAGGGCGGGACGATGTCCGCGCGCCGTACGCTGCCGGTCACGCCGACCACGACCGGGACCCGGCCCGGCGCCGTGGCGTCCGGCCGCTGCGGAAGGCACGTCAGCGGCGCGCACCCCGCCTCGATCTCGATCTTCCCCGGGGCGCCTCCTTGCGCGTCGACCACGGCGACGTCGAGCTGCACCTCCACGTCGCGCCGCACCGTGACCCGCTCGTCTGGATCCGCGTCCGGCGCCGCCAGCGCCTCCCGGATCGAGAGCGCCCGGCGCGCCGCGTCGCCCAGCCAGGACGTACGGCCGTCCTCCGCGCCCGCGAGCCGCAGCGCGCCGCGGAGCTCGAGCGGCACGAGGACCTGCCGATCTCCCGCCGGGCGGCCGTCCGGCGCGATGAACGCCACCTCGGCCTTCGTGCTGGAGTAGGCGAGCGTGGCGCGGGATCCATCGGCCGCCTCGATGACGGACGGCCGGCCCCCGCCCTCGTAGCGCACGACGAGCTCCTCTCCGCCCTGAAGCGCCACCCGCGCGAGCTCCACGCGCCCGTCGGCGAGCCGGATCACCTCGATCGCCTGGAGCGGGAGCTTCGGGTTCTCGAACACCACGCGCGTCCGCGAAGGCTCCCCCTGCAAGCCCGCCTGCTCGACGCGCAGCCTCCGCCACGGCGCGGCCCGCTCGTCGCGCGCGCTCCACGCGGCCCCGCCCGCCCCCGCCGCGACCCCCACCACCAAGAACGCCAGCGCGGTGACGTACGTCCAAGCGGGGCGGCCCTCGGTCACGGAGGCATTCGTAACGGGAGGGGGCCGTGCGCGCAATCGAGGACTCGCCCAGCGGGCCTACCAAGGCGCGGAAGAGGGGGGCGGCCGTCGTCAGACGAACATCGACTCGATACCTAGTTCGCGGTGCGCGCGGCGCCCGCGCCCTTGGCGCGGGCCTTCGCCCGGAGGTCGGCGTGTGCCTCCAGGAACGCGTCGATCCGCCCCGCGAGCACGCGCTTGGCGTCGCCGTCCGAGACGCCCGTCGCGCGATCCCGCACGCCGTGGGAGTGCCATAGGTCGTAGCTGCGGATCGGGGCCACGTCGTCCACGTGGGCCGCCGCCTCGGGCTCCTCGCCCTTCGCCAGCACCTCCACGCGGGCCAGGTACGCCTCGCCTCGCCGGTGCCCTCGATCGACTGGGGGCATGACGAGCCGATGTCCCCCCACCTCCCCGCGGAGGTAGCCGAGCGCGTAGGGGCCGAGCACGTGCACGTGGCAGAGCCCGTCCTCGGCGAGGTCGAGCTCGACGTCGTAGCCGCGGTCGCGCGCCCAAGCGGCGTACATCCGCGCGAGATCCACCGCCCACGCCGCCGCCCGCTCGTGCGCCCCTGCGGGCGTGACCACGAGGTGCGCGTCGCCCTGGTCGCGCTCGTCGAAGGAGAGGAGCTCGCGCTCGGCGCGGCCGATGCGCCGGAGCAGCCGCGCGTACGCGTCCGTGAGCTCCCGGGCCACCGAGTCGTCGGCGTCGTGGAAGGAGGCCTCGGAGAGCTCGCGCACGGCGTCGAGCTCCCCGCGCAGGATCTCGAGGCGGCGGATCTCCACGGAGAGGCGGTGCCGACGGACGAGCATGCCGCTCCGCCCGAAGGCGTCCTCCCAGAAGGCGGGCGAGGCCTCGCGCGCCTCGATGTCGGCGAGGTCGCGCCGCATCCCCTGCAGGTCGGCGACGAGCTCGAGCTTGGCGAGCGACTCGTAGAGGCGGGCCATCCCGGCGCGGACGTCCGCGAGCGAGAGGCTGACGGTCCCGCCCTCGCCGTCGCTCACGCGCGCGCGGCGCTCGAGGTTGTCGAGCCGCCGCGAGGCCTCGGTGGGCTCGAAGCTGAGCGTGACCTCCCCCCCCTCCCGCGCGACGCGGAGGAGCTGGAAGCGCCTCGAGCCACCGCCGAGGAGCGCGCGCGCGAGCGGAATCACGAGGAGCTCCTCGATGGCCCGCTTGAGGGGTCGCGCGCCGTACTTCGGGTCGGTGCCCTCGTCGAGCAAGAGGTCGATGACGCCGTCGTCGACCTCGAGGAGCAGGTCGCGCTCCACGAGCCCTTCCCGCTTGTAGAGCTTGCCGAGCTCGCGGCGCGCGATGCGTCGCAGGTCAGCGCGACCGAGCGGGCGCATGAACAGGACCCGGTCGATGCGGTTCAGGAACTCGGGGCGGTAGTGCTGCTCGAGCGCGCGGCGCACCTCCCGCTCCATCCGCTCCGGCGTCGCCTTGCGCTCCCCCCCGAACCCGATCCCGTGCTCGAGCGCGGCGGCGTCCGAGCCCACGTTCGAGGTGACGAGGATGAGGGCGTGGTGGAAGCCCACCGTCTCGCCGTACGCGTCGGTGAGCCGCCCGTCGTCGAAGACCTGAAGGAAGAGGTCCGCGATGTTGTCGTGCCCCTTCTCGAACTCGTCCAGCAAGATGACCGAGAACGGGCTCTTCCGGACGGCGTCGGTGAGGAGCCCCGTCGTGCCCTTCTTCGGGTCTCCGATGAGCTTCTCGAAGGAGTGGTAGTCCTTGTACTCGGAGAGATCGACGCGAAAGATCCGGTCTCGGCTCCCGAACAGGAACTCCGCCGTCGCCTTGGCGAGCTCGGTCTTGCCGACCCCCGTCGGCCCTACGAGCAGGATGACCCCGATGGGCCGGTCGGGGTTCGAGAGGCCCGTCTTGTACAGCGCGAGCACGTCGCACACGGCCCCGACGGCCTCGTCCTGACCGAGCACACGCTCGCTGAGGAAGTCGGTCATCTCGGCGTACGAGACCTCCACCCGCGGCGAGACGACGTGCATCGGGAGGCCCGTCTGCTTCGCGAAGAGCTCCTCCACCGCGAGGTCGTCGATCGGCGCGCCGCCCCGCGGCGCCCCCGACCCGCGCCGCGCGAGCGCGAGCCTGCGGAGCAGATCGACGCCCTTGCCGGGGAAGCTCTGGGTCGGGAGGAACTTCTTGGCGAGCGAGTAGATCCGGTCGAGCGCCGCGCGGTCGAACACGACGTCGGCCCCGAGGTCGGCGGAGGCGCGCGCCAGGATCTCCTTCGTCGCGTCCTCGTCCGTCGGCTCGACCGTGATCGTGGCGAAGTCCCGCTCGAGCATGGGGAACTCTCGGCAGAGCTTCTCCCACCGCCCCGCGCTCATCTCGCCGAAGAGGACGATGCGCTCCGCCTCGATGCCAGGTCGCATCAGATCGTAGATCCCGCGGGGGTTCGTGTCGTAGGAGCCCGCCATGGCGAGGTTCCAGAGGTCGCTCACGTAGATCAGCCGGTCGGCGCGCGCGGTGCGGAGGAGCGAGGCGATCTTCTCCTCCTGCATGCCGGTGTACCGGGTGCCGGCGACGAGGCCCGTCGTGGCGATCTCCCAGACGCTGGCGCCGCGGAGCGACGGGACGCGCGCGCGCGCGACGAGCTCGACGAGGCGACGCACCACCGCCGTCTTGCCAACCCCGGGCGGGCCGAGGAGCACCGCGCTCTTGCGCCCCGCGAGCGCGCACGCGAGCGCCTCCACCTCCGCGTCCCTGCCGTACGTCGTCGTCGCGACGTCGGGCTCGGCGGTGAGGTTCTTGCCCTCTCGCTCGAGGACGTCGACCTTGTGCCAGTCTTCCGTGCTCACGACTCCTTGGTGAACACTCTACCCGGGTACTTCCGCTCGTAGTGCGCGACGATCGCCTGGCCGATACCCTCGATCGTCGCGGCAGCGATGACGCACCGGATGAGCGGCCCCACGACGGGCACGAACCGGATGGCCTCGGCAGCCACGTGCTTCAGGCCCGTCCCCAGCGCGGCGAAGGTCCCGGTCGCCGCCGCCGTGAGGGGGGTCGTGGGGGCGTCCCCGTAGATCCCGCCGATGACCGCGAACATGTGGGTCTCGAGCGCCGCGAGGATGGGCGCGGTCGAGACGGGCAGCGGCACCGCGGCGAAGATCGCGCCGCCGGCGGCGTAGCGATGGACCCAGCGGAGGGCCTCTTCCTTGCAGGTGAGCATGATCGGCTGAGGTCGGAATCTAGCATCCTCGGGCGGTGCGCGCCCCTGTCCCCCCTTGCGGCTCGGGCGCGGCACCGCCAGGATGCCGCGCCATGCGCACCCGACACCTCGTCATGGCCTGCTTCGCTCTCGCTCTCGGCTGCAGCAGCGACGTCGACACCGTCGACGGAGGGGGCGGCAGCGGGACCACCAGCGCGAGCGCGACCGTCGGCGTCACGTCGGGCCCGACCACGAGCACCACGGTCGCGACCACCGCCGCCGTCACCTCCAGCTCGACCGGCGGCGGCAACACCTGCGAGCAGGGCTGCGCGCACCTCGCCAAGTGTGGCCTGGACGTGTGCGGGCAGGTCGGCATCGACTGCCAGGATCCGAACACCGAGTGCCCGATGGGCTGCGTCCTCGACGCCTCGTGCGCCGACCTCACCGAGGCCATCATCAACATGGCTCCCCCGCCGGCGCTCGCGGCGTGCCTCGGGGCCTGCCAGGGCGGCACCGGCGGCGGCGGCGGCGGCATGCAGGGCTGCGGGCAGTGCGCCTTCGGCGCGGACTGCTTCCAGGGCTGCTTCAACGATCCCGACTGCCAGGCGTGGGGCCAGTGCGCGGCGGGCTGCAGTGATCCGCAGTGCTACGCGGACTGCAACGCGATGAACCCCGCGGCCGCGGACTCCTACGGGCCGATCTACGCGTGTGTCTGCGCGGCCTGCTCGTCCGAGTGCGGGGCGCAGATGGATCCCTGCAACCAGGGGATGGGCACCGGCGGCGCGGGCGGAAGCTAGCTCCCTGGAGCCGTGTCCCTCGCGGAGCTCGGGCCGTCAGGGCGGCGCGACGTTCACGGAGTGACGGCTCCGGGCGGCGAGTCCAGCTCGAGCTCGAACATCTCGTACGGCGAGGCCTTCATCCCGAGGCCTCGGTAGGTCGCCATCGCCGTCGCGTTGTGGCGCTCGACGTAGAGGCGGACGCCGCAGACGCCGCCCTCGTCGCGGGCGAGCTCGAGGACGCGCGAATAGAGCGCGCGGTAGACGCCGCGGCGCCTCGCGGCCGGCGCGACGTAGACGCTCTGGATCCACCAGAAGGTCCCGTTCCGCCAGTCGCTCCACTCGAACGTCACCATGAGCTGCCCTACGACCTCGCCGCTCGCGTCCGCGGCGACGAGGTAGAAGCCCTTGCTCCGGTCCGCCAGCAGGGCGGCGACGCCGCGCGTGAGGACCGAAAGGTCGAGATCCCTGCCCTCCGTCTCCCTCGCCATGGCCGCGTTGTTGCTGACGATCACGGGGAGGTGGTGCTGCAAAGCAGGCGTGACCGCGGTGGGTTTGCTAGCCTCTGACATCGCGTCGTGACTCCAGATCCCGGCTCATACAACCCTCGCGGCCAGGCGCCAGCCCCCTCCGGCGACCGGCTGCAGCTCGACCCCTATACCGGACCGAAGAGTCACCACGCGTCGCGCGCGTTCGCCGAGATGGTCGCGCGCCGGCGGATGGAGCAGCAGCGGAGGAAGAAGAGGACCCTCCTCCTGGTCGGCGCCGTGTTAGGAGCGCTCTTCGCCTTCGCAGCGTTCCGCCTCGTCGCGGGCGCGCTGGGCCTCTGACGCCCTCACCGCGTCGCCCTCGAGTCCTCCGCCGATGCGCTTCGAACTGACCGAAGAACAAGCCCTCGTCCAAGCCACCGCCCGGGACTTCGCGCGCCGCGCCATCGAGCCGCGCGCCGCCGAGCTCGACCGCGGCGCGACCTGGCCGGCCGACATCGTGCGCGAGATGGCCGAGCTCGGCTTCCTCGGCATGGCGGTCCCCGTCGAGCACGGCGGCGCGGGCCTGGACCACGTCAGCTACGCCCTCGTCGTCGAGGAGGTCAGCCGGGCGTGCGCGAGCACCGGCGTCATCATGAGCGTAAACAACTCGCTCTTCTGCGATCCGCTCGTGAAGTTTGGTACGCCGGAGCAGAAGGAGCGCGTCCTCGCCCCGACGGCGAGCGGCAAGATGCTCGGCGCGTTCGGCTTGACCGAGCCCTCGAGCGGGTCGGACGCGCGCATGATGAAGACGGTGGCGGAGGCGACGCCCGACGGTGGGTTCACGCTGAACGGCGCGAAGAACTGGATCACGAACGGCCCCCACGCCGAGCACGTGCTCGTGTTCGCGATCTCGCATCCGGATCCAGACAAGCCCAAGCACACGGCCATGCTCGTCCGGCGCGGCGCCACGGGCTTCAGCGTGGCCGCCCCCGATCACAAGCTCGGCATCCACGCCGCCCACTCGGCCACGATCTTCTTCGAGAACGTCCGCGTGGCACGCGAGGACGTGGTCGGCGGCTCCGGCAACGGCTTCAAGGTGGCCATGAGCACGCTGGACGGCGGCCGCATCGGCATCGCCGCCCAGGCCGTCGGCATCGCGGCGGCCGCGCTCGACCGCGCCGTCGCGTACGCCAAGGAGCGCCACGCGTTCGGCGAGCCGATCGCCAAGCACCAAGCCATCCAGTTCATGCTCGCCGACATGGCGACGGAGCTCGACGCCGCCCGCCTGCTGGTCCTCCGCGCCGCGCGCATGAAGGACCTCGGCGTCCGCCACACGGCCGAGAGCTCGATGGCGAAGCTCTTCGCCTCGGAGATGGCCACGCGGGTCACGCACAAAGCGCTGCAGATCCATGGCGGCTACGGGTACTCGGTGGTGTTTCCGATGGAGCGTCACTACCGCGACGCGCGGATAACGGAATTTTACGAGGGCACGAGCGAGTTCCAGCGCAACGTGGTCGCGAACGCACTCCTTCGAGGCTGAGCTTCGTGCTATCTCGCGAGCGTGATGTTGCGCTTGCACCCCGCGCTGGTCCTCACGCTGCTCGCCTGCGGCTCCTCCACGCCCGGGCCGACCGACCCCGGCCCGGACACGCCGGACGACGGCGCGGGCCGGCGCGCGTCTGGGGTCACCATGGACGCAGACATCGGCGCCCTCAACGAGTCGCAGGTCCTCCAGACGTTCCAGAAGTCCCAGGGCGAGCTCATGCGCTGCTTCGAGAAGGGCGCAGGGCGCGTCCCGTTCATCGGCGGGCGCGTCCGGTTTCACCTCCGCGTGGATCGGGGCGGCGGCGTGAAGTCTGCGCACCTCAAGGACTCGACGCTCGGGGATCGCGGGACCGAGGAGTGCATGCTCGGCGTCGTCCGCCAGAAGAGCTGGCCTGCCCCTCAGGGCGGCAAGGAGGGCATCGCCGAGACCGAGTTCACCTTCGACCCGTCGAACGACGTCCGGTCCCCCGTGGCGTGGAGCGCCGCCGACGCCGGCAAGAGCGTGAGCGCCGCGCTCGCCGCTGTCTCCAAGTGCCGAGAGAGCGCGGGCGCCGGGCCCCTCAAGGCCACGGTCTACGTGGAGACGGACGGCTCGGTGCTCAGCGTCGGCGTCGCGGGCGAGGGCGCCCAGACCGAGGAGGCCGCCCCGTGCGTCGTCTCCGCCCTGAAAGAGGTGAAGTTCAACTCGCCGGGCAGCTACGCCGCCAAGATGACGCTGGGCGAGTAGCGCCTGACGAGCCGGTTCCCCCGCGAGGCCCTTGCGCGGCGCGGGGCTTGCGCGACGCGCCGCGCGAGCTCAGCAGGCGCTGATGACGAGCAGCGTCAGCACCCCCAGGAGCGCGATGAACGCGCCGAAGGCGAGGGCGAGCTTCCAGAGGTAGGGGCGCAGGTACTTCCAGGCGTACTCCTTGAAGAAGCGCCAGAGGAGCTTCAGGATCTCTTTGATCGGGCGGTTCACGAGGCCTCCTTGGCGCAACGTAGCAATGCTTCTACGTTTTGCGAGTGAAGAAGCGTTGATGGTAGCTCACGCGAGGACGCTCCGGGCCACGACGACCCGCTGGATCTCGCTGGTTCCCTCATAGATCCGCGTCACTCGGACGTCCCGGTAGTGGCGCTCGATGGGGAAGTCCTTCACGTAGCCGTACCCACCGTGGATCTGGAGGCAGCGGTCGACCGCGCGCCCGGCGGCCTCGCTCGCGTAGAGCTTGGCCATCGCGGCCTCCTTGCTGAACAGCTTCCCCTGCTCCTTCAGCCAGGCCGCGCGGAGCGTGAGCAGACGCGCCGCGTCGAGCTCGGTGCGCGAGTCCGCGAGCTGCCACTGAATCCCTTGGAAGTCCGCGATCGGCTTGCCGAACTGCTTGCGCTCCTTGGCGTACGCGACCGCCTCCTCCAGGGCCGCGAGCCCGATGCCGAGGGCCTGGGACGCGATGCCGATCCGGCCGCCGTCGAGCGCCATCATGGCGATCTTGAAGCCCCCGCTCTCCTCTCCGAGCTGGGCCGACGCCGGCACCCGCACGCCCTCGAAAGAGAGCGAGACCGTGTTCGAGGCCCGCAGGCCCATCTTGTCCTCGTGCTTGCCGACCTTGAGCCCCGGCGCGCCGCCCTCGACGAGGAAGCACGTGATGGCGCGGGTCCCGGCGGAGAGCTCCCCGGTGCGGGCCCACACGACGAACACGCCCGCGTGCGAGCCGCTCGTGATCCACTGCTTCTGACCGTCGATGACCCACCCGTCCCCGTCGCGGCGCGCCGTGGTTCGCATGGACCCGGGATCGCTCCCCGCCTCGGGCTCGCTGAGCGCGAAGGATCCGGCGACCATCTCGCCCGACGTGAGCTTCGGCACGTAGCGCTGGCGCTGCTCCTCGGTGCCGAAGCGGGCGATCACCTCTCCGACCATGTTCGTGACCGCCATGGTGACCGCGGTGGAGGCGCAGCCGCGCGCGACCTCCATCATCGCGAGGGAGTACGCGACGACGCCGGCCTCCGCGCCGCCGAGCGACGCAGGGAGGTTCACGCCCATCATGCCGAGCCCCGCCAGCTCCCGGAGGATCTCGGCCGGGAAGCGCTCCGTCTGGTCGAGCTCGGACGCGATCGGGCGCAGCGTGCGGTCCACGAACTCCCGCGTCGTCCGCTCGATCAGCTGCTGCGTCTCCGTCAGCTCGAACTCCATGGGGCCCGTTTGACCACGCGCGGCGGCCGCGGGCAAGCGCAGCGGCGTCGGGCGCGCCCGGAGACCGCCGGGCCGGTCGATCCATGCGCCGGGTCCCCTGGCTCGCGCGAACGGCAGAGGAGGGTGGGCGGCCCGAGCGCCGAAGCTGGCCCGTGGCCCTCCGCGCTGGTAAGCGTCGATCGTGGGACGCGCGTGGAAGGCTCTCGCCATCGTGCTCGCCGGCTCGACCGCCGGCTGCTCGACGGCGCGCGAGCCGCTGGCCGAGTCGCGCTCCACCGGGGTGAGCGACGCCCACGGCGAGGCAGCTCCCGCTGCGCCGGGGGCGCCGGCGCCCCCGAGCCCCGCGGGCGCGGATCCTTCGGCCGCCGCGGGGGCCGCCGCGCCACGAGCGGCGCCCGCCCCGCCGGACGCCGTCCCGCCCACGCCGGCCGGGGATCGCATCTACGCGAAGGCGCGCTTCGTTTGGATCCAGCAGGCGCCCCGCGCGAGCCGAGGCTGGATCGGCTACCTCACCCTGGGCGGCTCGGTCCGCCTGCACAACGGGAGCGCGGACGAGGCGAAGGTCATCGGGCCCGGGTGCGACGCGTGGTACCGGGTCGAGCCCTTCGGGTACGTGTGCCTCGGCGCCGAGACCACCCTCGACCCGCACGATCCGGAGTTCGTGGCCCTCCGAGCGCACGCCGCCAAGACGACGTCGCCGTTCCCCTACGAGTACGGCGAGTCGGTCGGCACCCCACGCTACGACGCGATCCCGTCGGAGGCCGAGCAGCGGCGGCGCGAGTGGGACCTCGACGCGCACCGCGGCAAGCTGACCGCTCTCGGGATCGATGCCGCTCCGGCGGGCAAGGGGCCGCCGGACCTCCCGCGGTTCTCCCCGCTCGTCCGTGAGGCGCGCTCGAGCGTCGCGCGTGGCTCCACCGTCGCGTGGACCGACAGCTTCGACGCGGAAGGCCGGACGTGGCTCTACACGAGCGACCACGCGTTCGTCCCCAAGGACAGGGTCAAGCCGTATCCGCGCTCGGAGTTCGAGGGCGTTCGCCTGGACGAGAGGGTCACGCTGCCCATCGCGTTCTTTCGCAAGAAGGACCGCCCCAAGTACAAGCGCGACGCGAGCGGCTTCCACGCGAGCGCCGAGACCTTTCCGAGGCTCGGGTCCGTCGGCCTGACGGGCGAGGAGGTCAAGGCCGGCGGCCAGGTGTACCTGGAGACGAAGGAGGCCGGCGTGTGGGTCCTCGCCAGTGACGCGGCCGTGGCGACGCGGCGCACCGTCGTCCCGTACCGGAGCGACGAGGCCGCCGGGAGGCGGACGTGGCTCGACATCTCGGTGCTGACGGGCACCCTCGTCGCGTACGAAGGGGAGACGCCCGTGTTCGCCACCTTGATCTCGCCGGGGCGCGGCGGGCTGCCCGTCCCCGGCCACGATCCGATCTCGACGGCCTCGACGCCCATCGGCACCTTCCGCGTCGACGGGAAGTTTCGGACCGCCACGATGGTCTCGAGCACCGACTCGAGCATCGTGCACGCGGAGGTCCAGTTCGTGCAGAACTTCTCGGGCCCTCACGCGCTGCACGGGGCCTATTGGCACGACGCGTGGGGCGAGCTCAAGAGCGGCGGCTGCGTGAACCTCTCGCCGCGCGACTCGAAGTGGATCTTCGCGTGGACCGAGCCCCGCCTCCCAGAGGAGTGGCACGGGGTGCGCTCCATCCCCGATCTCGGGACGCCCACGCGCGTCACGATCCGGCCGTAGCCACGCCTGCGGCGGCGCCTCGTGCCGCGACCCATCGATTTCGATGGGTCGCGGTGCCCAAGGGAAATCGGATGGAGGAGCACGGAGACGGCATCTGGAGGTTCCTCCCCTCCCCTTCGCTCGCGGCGTGGGAGGAACCGATCGAGCTCTGTCGGGCGAGGCACCAGGTTGCTTCCCCGTGCCCCCGAGCGCCCCCTTCAGGCGATCGCCGCGACGACGGCCTGTACGAGCGCGGAGACGCCCGCGTCGAAGACCCCGGGCGCGACGAGGAGGCTTACGACCAGCGTGCCGCCGTCGTCCAGATCGAAGAAGTATCCTGGCTGGACGAGCACCCCGGCGTCCTCGGCGAGCGAGCGCACCCACGCCTCCTCCGACATGACACGCGGGACCTCCAGGAGCGCCGTCCAGCCGCCATCCGACGGCGCGACGCGCACCGCGCCGCCGGCCGGCTCGAGGAGCTGGAAGAGCGAGGCGTGGTTTCGCTCCAGGCGGGCGCAGAGCTCTCGCTGGATCGACGCCCGCGCCGCGAGCAGACGCGGCAGCGCGAGCTGGACGGCCGTCCCCACCGAGAGGTACGTGTCCGCGACGAGCTCGAGGCGACGGAGCGCGGCCGCGACCAGCTCGCTCGGGCCGTCGGCGATGGTCCAGCCCAGCTTGAGCTGCGGCGCGCAGCACTCTTTGGAGAGGCCGCTCATCACGAACGTGAGCGCCCGCGCCCCGCCCAGCAGGGTGCCTCGTCTGTCGGGCGGGAGGGGGCCGCGCACGAAGTCGAGGAACACCTCGTCGGAGATGACGGCGAGGCCTCGTCCCGCCGCGATCTCGTCGATCCGACGCGCGTCGTCCTTCGACACCAGCGTGCCGGTCGGGTTGTTCGGCTGCACCAGGACGACGGCGCGGGTGCGCGGCCCCACCATCCGCTCGATGGCCGCGGCGTCGGGCCGGAACCGCTCCGCGCGGTCGAGCGGGTAGCACCGTACCGTGACGCCCTCGAGCGCGGCGAGGTACCCGAAGAGCGGGTACGACGGCGAGGGGACGAGCACGTCGTCGCCCGGATCCGCGAGCAGCTTGAAGAGCCACGCGTAGGCCTCGGAGGTGCTGGCGCCGAGGACCACGCGCGCCGGATCCACCGCGGTCCCGCGCTCGGCGTAGGAGGCCGCGACGGCCGCGCGGGCGAGAGGGAGCCCGAACGGCTCGGGCTCGTAGCGAGCGGCGCGCGGGTCGGCGAGGGCGTCCGCGACGAGCCCGGCGAGCGCGAGGGGCTCGGTGAGCCCGACCTGGGTGGGGTTCGTGACGGTGAGATCGAAGAGAGGTCGGCCGGACGCTCGGACCGCGGCCACCCCACCCGCGAGCGGGCTCTCCGAGAGGTCCCAGTCCGTGCGGCGCGAGAACGTCACGCCCGGCGCGCGACGCGCCGCCGCGCCCGGGCCGCCCAGGCGACCGCGGCGGCGAGCCAGAGGGCCGAAGCAGGGGCGCGGGGCGCGCCAGGGACCACCGCGCAGCCGCCGTCGACCTCGTAGCCGGTGGACGCCCATGGATCGACGCCGATGGGGAGCGTCACCTCCTCGCCGATCTGCTCGCCCGCGTAGGTCACGCGGACCTTCATCACCGAGCCGCCGCTCCCCCGCCGCCCCGCGACCGCGAACGAGAACATGCCGTGGCTCTCCTTGAGGACGGGCCGCTGCAGGAGCCCGCCGTCGACCTCCACCCGGAGCGAGCCGCCGTCGAGGCCGCTCGCGACCGAGCCGTCGGCGCGGCGGAGCTGCACGGTGCCGCGCACCAGCCACCGCGGATCGGGCCGGACGGACTCGGCGCTCAGCACCCAGAAGCTCTGACCGACGTCTGGCGCCGAGCCGCCCATCGCCTCCTCCTCGAGCACGGCGAGGGCGTTCCGCAGGTCGACCGCGCCCGCCCCCATCATCGAGGGTGGCTCGATCGCGGCGGCCGGCCGGCGCGCCGCGGCCTGCAGCACCTCGGTCGCGCGGGCCTGCGTCAGCGTCGGATCCCTCTCCATGAGCAGCGCGATCGCCCCGGCCACCACCGGCGCGCTCATGGACGTGCCTACGGCCATGGCGTAGCGATCCTGCGTGAGGTAGCAGGCCGAGCCCTCCTCGCAGCCAGACCCGTCGAACATGGATCCCTCATGGGTCCTCGGATCGGCGTCCGTGGACATGGTGGACGCGACGAAGGCGCCCGGGGCGAGCAGCTCCGGCTTGGGGACGCCGTTGGGGTTCGGGCCGCCCGTCGAGAAGTAGCAGAGCTCGTCGTCCACGATGTCGGTGTCGGGCCCGAGCTGGGTGAGCTCGATGGCCTGCGAGTCGACGGGACGCCACGTGTGCCGGTTGATCGTGCAGCCGACCGCCAAGAGGCGGGGGTGGCTCGCGGGGGTGTTGATGCTCCCGCTCTTCTGACCGTGCCGGAAGTAGGCGCCCGAGCGCGACGCTTCGCCTTGGGCCGAGGCCCAGAGCTCCGCGTGTCCGTTGCCCTCCAGCAAGATGGCGAACTCGCCCCCGCGCTCCCACTCGCCGCTCCAGACGACCACCGCGCCGTTCGCGCCCTCGGGGATGGACGACTCGCCGGGCTGGTCGTTGACGACGGCGCCCGTCGTCCCGTCCCCGCTGTCGTAGCCCGCGTCTTCCCCCCGGGAGATGGGGCTTATCCACGTGCCGTCGGGGCCCTCCAGGCCGACGCGCAGATCGTCGTCCTCGCGGTAGCGGATCCAGACGTAGACGTCTCCTTTCGACGCGTCCGGCACCGCGATCGGCGCCCGAACGGGCGCGTGATCCCGGACCTCGACCTCGGTGTGGATGCCGGCCGGCCCCTCGCCGCCGATCTCGAAGAGCGATCCGCTGTTGCCCGCCGCGACGACGATCGCGCGGCCGGGCTTGTCGTCCCCGACGAAGCTCGCGAGCCCGGACTCGAGGAGCGACGTCCCGTCGTGCGGCCCGAAGTCGCTGCCCAAGCTGAGGTTCACGACCGCCGGCGCGCCGAGCTCCGCGGCGCGATCGAAGATGAAGGCCGTCGCGCGGAGCACCTGGTCGTCCCCGAACCCACCACCGACGCTGGGCGACGCGACGACGAGCGTCGCCTCCTCGGCGACGCCGAAATGGAACGGGCCCTCGCCGAAGCTGGAGGTCCCGTTCCCCGCGGCGATCCCGGCCACGTGCGTGCCGTGCCCCACGAAGTCGCGCGCGTCGTCGGGCACCGCGCGATCGTTCGCGAGCATCGCCTCGATGTCCTCCGACGAGTAGACGGCACACGGCGCCTGCGCCGGATCGGTGCAGCCGTAGGCGGCCTCGAGCTCCGGATGCCGTCCCGCCGGCTCACCCCAGGTGAGGAGCCACCGGATCCGCGTGCGCCCCGCTCCGTCGAGGAACCCCGGGTGCGTGACGTCGATGCCCGTGTCGACGACGCCCACCACGACGCCCCGACCCTTCCCGAGGCCCGGCCCCGAAGCGTCCTCGAACTCTTGCTTGCCGATCCACTTCGCGACGCGATCGAGCTGCGGCCTCGTCCCCGGACCGACGGACAGCGCGAGCTCGGGGTGGAGCGCACCGAAGGTCTCGAGCTCGAGGGGCGTCAGGCGGATCGCACCGATCCCGGGTGCCACCTCCCGCATGCCGAAGGATGCGGCGCTCTGGCCCGCGGCGAGCCGCCCGAGCACGGCGACGCGCCCCCCCTCGTCCGCCAGCGGGTGGGGCCGATCGAACGGCTCGAGCAAGCGGACCAGACGGACGGCGGGGTGATCGGCCTCGGCCGGCGAGGCGACGAGCGCGGACCCGACCCCACACGAGAGGGCGAGCGCGGAGAGCGGGACGCGGCGCATGGACGCGCGAAGCATACCCCGGAGGGCGCCCGCCGTCCCGGGCTAGACCGGCGGCACGAGGTGGCGCTTGCGGGGCCTCGGCTCTTCCTTGTCCGCGTACGCCTCGAAGCGCCGCACGATCTCGGCGCGCAGATCTTCGGGCTGCACGAGGTGGTCGACGATGAGCTCGCTCGCGATGCGCACCAGGTCGATGTCCTCGCGGTACTCGGCCCGCAGGCGCTCGACGAGCGCCTCGCGCTGGGGGCCCTCCGGCTCGGCCTGGATCTTGTTGTAGTAGACGGCGTTCACGGCGGCGCTCGGGCCCATGACGGCGATGGAGGCCGTCGGGAGCGCCAGGCACGCGTCCGGCTCGAACGCGGGCCCGCACATGGCGTAGAGCCCCGCGCCGTAGGCCTTGCGGACGATGACGGAGAGCTTCGGGACCGTGGCCTCGCTGACCGCGGCGATCATCTTCGCCCCCGCCCGGATGATGCCCTGCTTCTCGACGACGGTGCCGATCATGAACCCCGGGACGTCGGCCAGGTAGAGGAGGGGGATCTGGAACGCGTCGCAGAGCCAGATGAACCGCGCCGCCTTGTCGGCCGAGTCGACGAAGAGCACGCCACCCTTGTGCTTGGGCTGGTTGGCCACGACGCCCACGACCCGCCCGTCGATGCGGCAGAGCCCGGTCACGACCTCCTTCGCGAAGCGCTTCTTGATCTCGAGGAAGCTCCCCGCATCCACGATGGCGTCGATGACCCCCATCATGTCGAACGGCTTGTTCTCGTCGGCGGGGATGACCTTCGCGATCTGCTCGGGCGGCGCCTTGGGCGCGCGAGCCTCGGCCCGCGGGGGCTTGTCCCCCTCGTGCCCCGGCATGAGCGCCAGGTACGCCTTGGCCCACGCGATGGCCTCTTGCTCCGTCGAGACGAGCACGTCACCGCAGCCGGACTCGGAGCAGTGCATCCGCGCGCCGCCGAGCTCCTCGAGCGTGACCTTCTCCCCGATCACCATCTCGGCCATGCGGGGCGACCCGAGATACATGCTGGCGTTGCCGTCGACCATCACCACGACGTCGCAGAACGCCGGGATGTACGCCCCGCCGGCCGCGCTGGGCCCGAAGAGGAGGCAGACCTGCGGGACCATGCCGCTCATCTTCACCTGGTGGAAGAAGATGCGGCCCGCGCCGCGGCGCCCGGGGAACATCTCGATCTGATCCGTGATGCGCGCTCCGGCGGAGTCGACCAAATAGAGGAGCGGACAACGGAGCCGCATCGCGGTCTCCTGGATGCGGAGGATCTTCTCGACCGTTCGCGCGCCCCACGAGCCGGCCTTCACGGTCGAGTCGTTGGCCATCACGCAGACGCGGCGCCCGGACACGCGGCCCACCCCCGTGATCACGCCGTCGGCCGGCAGGTCGGCGTCCCGAGCGTTCGCGAAGAGCCCGTCCTCGGTGAAGGAGTCGGCGTCGAGCAGGGCGCTCACCCGATCACGGGCGAACAGCTTCTTCTGCTCTGCGTTCTTCTCGTGGTACTTGGGGGCGCCCCCTAGGACGACGCGCGCACGGAGGGCGGCGAGCTTGCTCTCGAGGGACATCCCGCGCCAGTACCCAACCCGAGACCGGGCGACAACCACGGCATGGCCCGAGCCTCGCGATGGGCGGGCTCCGCGGGGAGCGGCTCACCCCAGCCGCGCCGCCTCGTCCCCCAGGCTCGTGATGAGGAGCTCGACCTGGATCGTGTGGGCGACGACGAGCAACCCGGCGCCGACGTCCTTCGCCAGCGCGTCGAGCTCCCCGCCGCCGAAGTCGTAGACCTCGCGCGGCACGACGATGGCGTAGGGCCGGAGCTCCGCGGCGGAGGTCGCGAGATCCTTCAGCGTGGCCTGCACGAGGCGCCCGCCGGAGGCGAAGAGCGTGGCTTGGCGGACGGTCTCCACGAGCTGGCCGTCTGCGCCGACGAGGATCACGGCGTTCGCCGCCTTCGAGATTCGGGTGGGCAGTCGGGACTTTCCGGCCACGCCCCGACCGTAGCAGATCCGAGCGGGCTGTCAGAGAGGACCGACCACGCGCGCCCAGCCCTCGAGCAGCAAGAGGACGCCCATGCACGCTGCCAAGGCCGAGAGCACCACCTCACGCACCGTGGTCGTGCCGAGCTCGTCGATGCGGGCGACGAGCGGCAAGCCGACGATGAAGTAGGTCGCGTACCCGAAGGAGCCGATCGCGAGCATGCGGTCGCGCTTCGCGTACGAGAAGAGGTCCGCCATGCCGTCGGTCGCCATGAACCACGTCTCGGCGAACGCCACGACGTAGGAGAGGGCGAGCACCAAGCCCGCGCGCCCGAGCCACCCGAGGCGAAACCGCCGCGTGACGCCTCGGTACACCACGACGAGCGCCGTGAAGTAGCTGACGAAGTACGCCTGGGTGAGCGGGTACATGAACACCGGCACGCGCTGGCCGCTCCGGCCCACCAGCGCCGCGTCGAACGTCCAACGCACGTCGAAGGCGTACCGCATGCCCATGAGATCGAAGAAGTAGTGCGTGCCGAAGTACGTCCCGAAGAACACGACGATCGCGATCCAGAGGTGGAGCTTGATCCAGTAGGGAGGTCCGTCGGCGACGCGCCGGGCGCGCGGGGAGAGCCAGGGGACGAGGACCGACGGCGCGACCGCGCCCACCGAGAAGAGGAGGTACCCGAGATCCCCCCACGCTCGAAGGGCGCCGGTGAGCATCACCCCACCCACGGCGGCCATCCAGAGCGGCGTGGTGAGCAGAAGCTGTCGCTCGGCGCGCGCCTTCTCCGGGTCGCGCGCGAGCCAGGTCCCCGCGGCCGTCTCCCTCGGCGTCGCCGCCCCGGCCGGCACCTCTCCGCCCAAGCTCACGCGCGGAACCTGAGGAGGCGCCGCGCAGCGTCCTCGAGCTCGCGCCCCGACCGCACCGTGACGACCTCCGTGCTCGCCTGCACGTACCGGGGCATGGCGCTGTCGCTCTGTCCCCACGTGGCGCGAGGCTCGGGGCAGAGCCACAGGACCCCGCGCGACCTGTCGCGCAGGCGCCGGACCACGTCGGCGCCATCGCCGTGGAGGTTCGTGCGGCCGTCCCCGACGATCACCACGGTGGTCCTCCGATCGAGCCGCCGCGCCACGCGTCGCTCGAGGTCGCGGAGCGCTCGTCCATAGTTGGAGCTGCTCGAGATCGCGACGACCGCCCCGCTGGCGATCTCGGCGAGGGCGCGATCCCGTGGGAGCCTGCGGAACAGGTGGGTGGTCTCCCCCACCTCGTTGGTGAACACGAAGGTGCGCGTACCGGCGAACAGCTCGCTCATCGACGCCAACAGCTCGAGCAAGAACGCCGCGGCCGGGCGGACCGAGTCGGAGACGTCGCAGACGACGATCAGCTTGGGCCGATCCTTCCGCCGCCGCCGGTGCACGAGGGTCACCGGGACACCGAGCGTCCGAGCGGCGGCGCGCAGGGTGCGCCGGGTGTCCACCCGGCCCCGCGTGGCCGTGCGCTGTCGGGCGCGCGCGCCGCCCTCGAGCCTCGCGGCGAGCGTCCGCAGCGCGCGCCGCACGTCGGCCGCGCCCGCCTCGTCGAGGGAGGAGAACGGGGCGTCCCGGGGTCGGTCGCCCCCGACGCCCGCGTCGAGCGCGGCGCCCTCGTCGATGAGGCGGCCGATCCGGGCGCGGACGTGCTCGAGCTCCTCGCGCAGCGCCGCCTCGGCGAGGGCCGCGCGCTCGGCGCCGACGGCGTCGCGCAGCGCGTCGCCCAGGCGCCCGACGGCGCTCGCCGCGCGCGACACCCCGAGCTCGTGGGCCACTCGCTCGACGAAGAAGCCGCGGGTGGCTCCCCCGTGCGCGTGGCGGAGGACCCGCTTCACGCCCGCCCCGCGCAGCAGGTAGTCGATCTCACCCGGGTGCCCCGCGAGCGACGCGAGGACGCGCAGCTCCGCCTCGGCGCCGGAGCGCTGACCGAGCGCCGTGAGGAGCTGCCGGAGCGCGTCCAGGCCGACGTCGTCGACGCCGCGCGCCCGCAGGCGGCCGAACAAGTCGCTCGGATGCGCGGCGTCGGCGTCGAAGAAGTCATCGAAGGCTCGACGAAACCGGGGCAGGTCCTCTCGGCGCTTGACGACGGTAGCCGCGATCGCGGCGTAGAACGTGCCGCGGTCCTCGAGCCCGACGGCCTCGGCGGCGCGCGCGGCGTCGATCGCGGCGGAGGTCGAGATCTCGATGCCCGAGCGGCGGAGCGCCCAGAGCAGCTCGGAGAAGACCCGGTCCATCAGGAGGGCGCGGACTCCTTCAGGAGCTTGGTGATGGTCTTCTCGAACACCGACACGGGCTGAGCGCCGATCACGACCTCCCGGAAGACCCCGCGCTTGTCGACCAGGAAGAAGGTCGGGAGGCTGCGGACGCCGTAGGCCGAGAACGTCTCGGCGCTGGTCGCCGAGCAGACCGGGTACTTGATGCCGAGCTTCGCGATCGCCTTGAGAGCGGCCTCCTCGGCGTCGTCGGTCAGGCCGACGACGGTGAGGCCCTGCGGGCCGAGCTTGGTGAAGAGGTCGTTGAGGACCGGCGTGGTGAGCCGGCACGCGACGCACCACGAGGCCCAGAAGTCGACGAGCACGACCCGACCGCGGAGCTTCTTGATCTCGGTCACGTCGCCTTGGGCGGACTTCACCCCTTTCCACTCGGGCGCGAAGGTCCCGACCTTGTCCAGCCGGAGCACCTCCTCTTCTCCCGGGAACTCGACCAAGGCGACGGACACGGTCACGTCGTCGGTGGCGCGTCGAGCGCGCACCTTGATCGTGACGCCGGGCCCCTTCTCGCCGACCAGGCGGACCACGTCCCCGACCGCAGCGACCGCCCGTCCGTCGATGTCCAGGAGCACGTCGCCCGTCTTGAGCCCGCCCTTCTCGGCCGGCGAGTTTCGCATGACGCGCTTGGCGAGGACGCCGCCCTCGGCCTTCGCGAGCTCCACCCCGAGCCACGCTCGCCCCTTGGCCGGCGCGGCCCACGCCGTCCCCGCGAGGGTCGAGGCGCCCAGGAGCCCAGGCAGCGCGAGGAAGCGGCGGCGGGGAATGAGCCACGCTCTCGACATTGCGGTAGTGTTCCAGACAGAGCGGTGCCTGGCACACGGAATTCGCTCGGCTCGCCCGCGCGAGTCGAGAACGACACTCACACGGCGTTTCTCTTCGGCCGCCTCTCGAGGTTGCGCAAGCCGAAGTGCCGAGCACGAGGCTCGTCGTTGGTTCACGTGGCGAGCCGCGTCGGCTTTCGGCTCCTGCTCGGCCTGCTCGTGCTCGGGTGCGCTTCGGCGCAGCCCACCCTGGAGCCCACCGCGACCGCGGCGCCCAGCGCGGCCCGGGCGCCGGAGCGGCTGGCCGAGCTCGACGCCCTCGACTCCCTCACCGTCGCCGGTGAGGTACGGAGCGCCCATCCGGCCGGGGATTTCACGGGGTCGATCCGGGTCAACGAGGCGGCCAAGGGCTACGGGCGGCTCGGGCGGGGCCCGATGCCGCCGGGCGCCGTCATCCTCCAGGTGCTGGCCCCCGATGCAGGCGCTCCGGCGGTCCTCTACTACGCGATGCGGAGGCGCGAGCCCGGGTACTTCAGCCTAGGGGGCGACTGGGAGTACCTCGTCGCCGGCCCCGATGGGCTGATCCGAGCGGGAGGCAAGCTGCCGCTCTGCGCGCGCTGCCACGCCGAGGCGCCCCGGGAGCACCTCTTCGAGCCCCGCGCGCTCCCCTGAAAAGATTGCGGAGTCAGGGCCCAGGTCTGACACGGATGCCTTGGGGTCAACCCTCGGACGCGCAGGAGTTGCGGCGAAGCACGGTTCCCTCCCTGTCTATTCCCTGGCCTTGCCAGAATGGCACGGGTCCTGCTGAGGGAGGCTGTCCTTCGCTTAGCTCTTCAACTTCGCTTCTCTGCCTTCCTTTCCTTCGGCACGTTGACTGGCTTCTTAAGCGGCTTTCCTTCTTGAGCGCTTTTTGGACAACGCTGGCCGTATCGCTTACACGACCTTCTACTTTCGCTTCTGCTGCGTGAAGTTCTGGTCTTTCTGAGGTTCGGTGCCCACGCCCACGTCCGTACGAGGGGGCGGCGGCAGGAATCGTGTGAGCTTACGGCGACGTGCCCAGGACGAAGGGGCACACGGGAGCGCGGTGCTTCGGGGAAGCACCGCGCGTTGCCGTTTTGTCCATCGGCATCGACAGTTACGGAGCCGGGCCCCCTCCCCCGCGACCTCGGAGCGGCTTGACAGCCCCAGGCCGGCCGCGTAGACCGCCGTCCTCCGAGCGCCCATAGCTCAGCTGGATAGAGCACAGGCCTACGAAGCCTGGGGTCGCATGTTCGAATCATGCTGGGCGCGCCAGTACCCTGGAGCCGGACCTCGATGCCACGGGTGGTCGCACCGTGAACGACGACGCCTTCATGCGAGAGGCGCTCGAGGAGGCCAGGCAGGCGGCCGAGGCTGGCGACGTCCCGGTCGGCTGCGTCGTCGTTCGGGGCGGGGTGATCGTCGGGCGCGGTCGGAACCGGCGCGAGGTGGCGTCGGATCCGACCGCCCACGCCGAGGTCGAGGCGCTGCGGGAAGCGACCCGCGCCACGGCGAGCTGGCGGCTGGTCGAGTGCACCGTCTACTCGACCCTCGAGCCTTGCCCGATGTGCGCGGGCGCGCTCGTCAACGCGCGCGTCGAGCGCGTCGTCTACGGAGCGGCGGATCCCAAGGCCGGCGCCGTCGATACGCTCTTCCGGATCGGCCAGGACCCGCGGCTGAACCACCGGTTCCAGGTCGTCGCGGGCGTGCTCGCCGACGAGAGCGCGCGCCTGCTCAAGGGCTTCTTCGCCGCGCGCCGCGCCTGAGTCACACCGCCGCAGGCGCAGCGAAGCGGCGCACGACCATGTCGAGGAAGCGCGGCCAGGCGCGCTCGAAGTACACACGGACCGCCGGCCACTCGTCGCCCTCCCCGAGGCCCGTGTGCACGAGGCGCAGGCGAGACCCGCCGGCCCCGTCCGGCGAGAGAAAGAACACCGCCCAGGTGCGCTTCGCGCGGGCCCGTGGCAGCTCGGGCGGCGCGTTCCAGCTCACCGCCAGCATCTCTTCGGGGACGTACGCGAGGACCTGGCATCCCTCGCCGCCCCGGAGCCCGGGCGGCTGCTCCTCGTCGAAGTAGATCTCGTAGGCGCCGCCGACGCGCAGCTCGACGAGCGACCGGACCCCGACGACCTCGGCGATCCCTTCCTCCGTGGTGAGCGCGCGGAACACGTCCCGGGTGCCCGCCGCGACCAGCACCTCGTGAACGATCGGCGCGAGCTCGCTCCCACGCGCCACGAAGAGAGAGTCGTCGATCATGGTTCCTCCACGCGTCGTCAGCGTCCCAAGAAGCGCGCCGGCCGCCGCTCGGCCGCCGCGCGGAGCCCTTCGCCGAGGTCCTCGCTGGCGTAGCTCCGCGCCTGCTCTTCTGCTTCCCGCGCGAGCGCGCGTCGAAGCGCCTCGCGGTCGGGACCGAGCTGCACCGCGAGGGCGCGCACCGCGAGCGGCCCGCGCGACGCGACGGTCGTCGCCAGCTCCTGCGCGCGGGGAAGGACCGAGGCCGCCGGCACCGCCTCCAGCGCCAGGCCGATGCGCGCTGCCTCCTTGCCGTCGAAGCGCCGGCCCGTGAGGAGCAGCTCGGTCGCGCGCTGGTGGCCGAGCCGTCGTGGCGCGAAGTAGGTGGCGCCCATGCCGGGGTGCAGCCCGAGCTCCACGAAGTTCAGCGCGAGCTTCGCCGCCTCGTCGACGACCGCGATGTGACACGCCAGCGCGACGCAGAGCCCCGCCCCGATCGCCGGCCCCTCGATCGCCGCGATGACGGGCACACCCAGGTCCAAGATGGACAGGTACTTCGCGTAGAAGCCGAGCATGAACGCGCGCGTCTCCTCGGGCTGGGCGGCGCGCAGCCTCGCCAGCATGTCGAGATCCCCGCCGGAGGAGAAGGCTCCGCCGGCGCCGGTGAGGACGGCCGCGCGGAGCGATGGCTCGGCCGAGACCTCGGCCACCCGAGCCGCGAGCGCGTCGCCGAGCTCGGGGCTCATGGCGTTCTTGCGCTTCGGATCGTCGAGCACGAGCGTGGCGACGCCGTCCTTCCAGGAAAGGTGCACCGCGGTCATCGCTCGTAGGGTAATCGACGTCCGGGCGCTTGACGAACCTGCGGTGCGGAGCGTAGGAAATGTGCAATCGTTGGATGATTCGCCCGGGCCGCACCCGAGCGAACAAGGCGATCCCCGCATGACGTGCCGCTTCACCCTCGCCGTTCACATCCTTGGCATGCTCGCCTGGTCCTCGCGTGATCGCGGAGAGCCGGTCACGAGCGAGGAGCTCGCGAGGAGCATCAACACCAACCCGGTGGTCGTACGCCGTGTGCTCGGGGATCTCCGGCGTGCCGGCCTGGTCGAGACGAAGCGCGGCGTCGGCGGCGGCGTCACCCTGGCGCGGTCGGCGACCGCCATCTCGCTGCGGGACGCCTACGAGGCCATCGAGGAGGGAGAGGTGCTCTTCGGGGGCTATCCCTCGGGCCCGAACCCGCGCTGCACCGTGGGCCCCACCCTCGCCGTGTACCTCGAGGAGGTCTGCGGCCGCGCCGAGGAGTCGCTGAAGAAGAGCCTCGCGCGGGTCACTGTCGACTCGATGGTCAAGGACATCGTCGCCCGGGTCAGGACCAAGGCCGCGAGCTGACCGGGCCCCTCCGCAGGGGCTATGCTCCGCCGCCCATGGGTGGACGTCCCGCGACCGTGAGGCTCTCCGCGCTGCTCTGCGTCGCGTGGATGGCGATCGCGGCGGCGGGCTGCCAAGAGCGGCCGCCGAAGGTGCCGGGCGAGACCGACGTGCCGGTGGAGGAGGTGGAGATCCTCGCCGCGAGCCCCGACGACGAGCTCGCCCTCTCGCACGGCGCGCTCTTCGAGCGGCTCGGCATGCGACCGGGGACGTTCCTGATCACGCCACGCACCTACAGCGAGTTCCGCGAGGCGGAGGACCGGCGGCGCATCGAGGCGTTCTGGCAGCAACACGGCTACTTCGACGTGGAGGTCTCGCCGGCGGCCGTTTCCTTCGCCGAGGGCTCGGGCGAGGCGACCGTGACGTACCGCGTCCGCGAGAACGCTCGCTACGTCGTCGGTCAGCGGTTGATCCGGCACGCCCCGCCCGACCAGCAAGAGGCGCTCGAGGATCTCGCGCCCTTCTCCACCGGCGCGCGCGACGTGGATCTGGAGCTCTTCCGCAAGCACCGCATCGACATGCAGGAGCACCTCCGGCGGCAGGGCTACGGCCACGCCAACGTGTACAGCCGCTTCTGGGTCGACAGGGCCGCGCGCGTCATCCACGTGCACTACCTCGTCGACGCCGGTCCGGAGACGGTCATCGCCAGCGTGGCGGTGGACGGGAACGTCCGAGTGCCCGCGGAGGAGGTGGTCCGCCGGAGCGGCCTCGTCGTGGGCGAGCGCTACGACGAGGACCTACGCGAGCGCGTGGTGCGCGACCTCCTCGACTCCGGCTCCTACGCGGCCGCCTTCGTGCGGGTGGACACCGACACGAAGTTCATCGCGCCGGGCACCGTCCCGGACACCGGCGGCGAGCTCCGCGACGAGCAGATCGGCGAGGACGGCGAGCTCGTCCCGCGCGAGCTCCCGCCTGGCGTCAACGTCACGATCCACGTCGTCGAGGCGCCCCGCGTGAAGCTCCGCCTCCGCGCCGGCGCCGAGATCGATCCGGCCCGCGCCGACACGTTCCTCGCCAGCACCTTCTGGTTCCGCGACGTGCTCGGGCCGATGGGCCACCTGATCCTCGAGGGCGGCGCTGGCTACGGCTGGCTCTTCGGCACACCCTCCGACGATCCCTCGGGCGTCTACGGGGACGCCGCGATCCGCACCGTCCACGCCGGCGCGCTCGGGCGCCTCGGGGATCTCAAGACGACGGCGCAGTACCGCGGCGACCTCTTCCCGAGCGCCTACCTCCACGAGCTGCGCACGGGCCCCGGCGTCCGCACCACGTTCTCGAAGGGCTTCTTCCTCGACGTGGATCTCCTGGCCGTGTGGTCGAAGAGCGAGGGGTTCGGCCCGTTCTCCGCGACCGAGCGCCGCGACCTCGCGCTGCCCTCTCGAGAGGACTCCTACGGCGCCGAGCTCGAAGCGTCGCTCGTCTGGGACGCGCGCGACGACGCCGTGGAGCCGATGCGCGGGCAGCTGCTCGCCCTGCACACGGGCTTCTCGCCCGGGGATCCGATCGGCACGCACCGGAGCCTGGATCTGACGCCGGACGTGCGCGTGTTCATCCCCCTCGCGCCTCCCGTCAGCGTGGGGCTGCGCGCGTCGACCGAGTGGGTGCTCCTCCATGACGACGAGGGGGTCCCGCTCGGCGCTCGCGTCTTCGCCGGCGGCGCGCACGGCTTCCGCGGCTACGGACGCCAGCTCTTCTCGCCCACCGTGTCGCGGTGCTTCGAGACGTTCTGCACCGACATCGCGGTGGGCGGCACCAGCGTGGTGGAGTCGAGCGTCGAGCTCCGCTTGCTCCCGCCGCGCCTTCCGGTGGGCGGGATCCTGTTCTCCGACTTCGGCGGCGTCTCGGGGGACGCGAACCCGTTCGCCCGCGGCGTGTGGCTGGCGGCCGGCCTCGGCGCGCGGCTGCGCCTCTGGTATCTCCCTCTCGCCATCGACGCCGGCTACCGCATCCTCGCCGAGAGCGAGGTGCAAGGCATCGACGCCGCGCCGATCCACGTGTTCTTCCGCCTCGGCGAGGCGTTCTGAGATGCGTCGCCCCCTCGCGCGAGCGTTCACGTATCCTGCTCGCGCGGCGGGAGCATGACCGAGCGACGCACCAGCGAAGAGGACGACGCGGCCGCCGAGGGGCGCAGGTCGAAGCCGAGACCGCCGCGATCCCGCGCCCGCCGGGTCCTCCGGCGCGTGCTCCAGGTGGTGGCGATCCTCATCCTCCTGCCTGTCGTGCTGGTGCTCGCGGTGGTCGGGTACCTCTCCACCGACGCGGGGCAAGAGCGCGTGCGGGCCCGCGTCGAGGCGCGCCTCCAGAGGCAGGTCCACGGGACCGCCAAGGTCGGCAGCCTCGAGCTCGGCTTCGGCGGGCTGACCCTGCGCGACGTGGTGATCGAGGGCCAAGACGGCCGGCGAGCCCTCTCGCTCGGGCTGCTCCGAGTGCGACCGAGCTGGCGCGCGATCGTCCGAGGCGACACGGTCGAGCTCGAGGAGATCACCGTCGAGCGCGTCCGCGTCGACGTCGTGAAGCAGGCCGAGGGCAGCAACTTCACGGGCCTGTTCGAGCCGTACGAGCTCACGCTGAAGAAGCCCGTGGTCATCCGATCGCTTCGCGTGAGCGACGTCGCCGTCTCCGTGCTCTCCCCCGACGGCACCGCCCTCCGCGTGGAGGACGTGGCGATCTCGGGCTCGGTCTGGATGCAGCGCTCGACGAAGACGTTCCGCGTGGATCTGCCGGAGATCGCGGCGAGCGTCGGCCTCGACAAGCCCGCGTCGGGGCTGTCGCTCGGCGTGAGGGATCTCAAGACCGGGCTCCACGTCGGCGTGGAGCAGGGCGTGGGCGAGGTCGCGCTCTTGCCCCTCTCCGCCCGGGTCGAGCTCGCGGTGAAGCCGCGCGGCATCGAGCGGGCGGTCGACGTGTCGCTCGGGGGGATCACCCTCGACATCGCAGCCGAGCGCGCGGCGGTGGACCTCGAGAAGCTCGCGATCGGCGTCTTGACGCTCGCCGCCGTGGAGGTGCGCGCGCCGACGGAGGAGGGCCAGCTCGCGGGCGTCCCAGCGGGTGAGGTCGTCGGGCTCCGCGTCGTCGCCTCCGAGCTGAACGGGCTGCTGGGCAAGGACGTCCTCCGCGCCGACGCGGATCTCGACGTCCACCTGGGCGGTTCGCCGAGCGCGCCGGAGCTGAAGGCCCACCTCGCCGTCGGCGGCGGCACGGTCGACGTCGCCGGCACCTTCGGCCAGCTCCGCGAGGAGCGCCCCACGTTCGACGTGCGCGCGACCCTCTCGAACCTCGACACGACGAAGATCGTCGGCGCCGGGCTCAGCGTGCCCGCCGCCAAGGTCGGCGAGCTCCGGCTCGACGTGAAGGGCCAGGGCAAGGCGGCCGAGACGATGGACGCCCACGCGGACCTGACGGGCCGCGGCCTCGAGGTGCGCGGGATCCCGGTCGACCGCCTGCACGCGAGCGCCGATCTCTCGGGCGGCCGCGTGGAGGTCACGCGGCTGGAGGTGGAGGCGCTGGGGCAGCACGTCGGCGCGAGCGGCCGCGTGGCGCTCGGGTCGAAGGAGATCGATCTCACGCTCGGTGTCGCGGGGGACTCCGACAGCGCGCTCGCGGCGCTCGGAGAGGCTGGGCTCCCGGTCGGCTTGCTCCGCGTCCCGCGCGGCCTGGTGTCCCTCCCCAAGGACGACCTGAAGGTCTCGGTGAAGGGCGCCGTGGGGGGCGAGCTGGACGTCTCGGTCCGCGCGAAGAAGATCGGGGTCCTCGGCGCCAGAGTCAGCGTCGACGCCTCCGCGACGATCCTGCGCGGCGACAAGGAGAAGGGCGAGAAGCCCGTCACCGTTCGTTCCCTCGACGCGAGGCTGAGCGTCCACGGGCTCCTCTTGTCGACCGTGCTCGGCCTGCGCGGCAGGACCCTGCCGAAGGGCTTCGACGCGGCGGTCGACGTCGACGTCGTCGCCTCGGGGACGCCCGAGGACCCGAAGGCGAAGGTCACGATCGCCGCCCGTACGATCCGGAGCAGCGAGACCGGCGCCAAGCTGCCCCTCGCGGCGCTCCGCGCCGTGGTGGACGTGACGCGCACCCTCGCCCGGCTGGATCTCACCGTCGCGGACAAGGACAGCCCCGCCGACGTTCTCCTGCGCGCCAAGGCGGAGCTGCCGCTCTCGCTCTCGGGGGACAAGCGGGGCCTCGACGCGGGAGGGCGGTTCCGCGCCGACGTGGAGGTCCCGAGGCGGACGCTCATGAGCTTGGCCGGCTACTCGCCGCTCCTGCCCCTGCCGCCCCTCTCTGCCCTCCGCGTCCTCGCGCCGGTGCTCGAGCAGCCCAACGGGGACATCGCCCTCCGCGCGAGCTTCGACGGCACGGTCGCGCGCCCCAAGGGCTCGCTCGACCTCAGCCTCGCCACCAAGAAGCTCGTCGGCGAGGCCAAGCAGACCCTGCACGTGGCCGCGCGAGTCGACAGCGCGGCCGGCCAGGGCACCGCAGCGGACGCGTCGGTGCGGCTCAGCCTGAGCGAGGACCGCCCCGCGCTCGCCGTCGACGCGAAGGCGAAGTTCCCAGTGTCGCCTCTGCTCGGCGGCGCCAGCGCGATGACGTACGACGTGCGCGCCGTGGTGGGCCCCCTCCCCCTCGCCTCGCTGCCGCCGCTCGAGCGGCTCGAGCGCGTCCGTGGCGTCGGCGGCGTCCTCTCCGGCTCCATCGCGGTCCGCGGCGACCGTCGGAGCGCCACCGGCGACCTCACGCTCGATCTCACCGGCGCCAGTCCGGGGGGCAAGGGGCCCATCGATCTGCACGCCAAGCTCTCGCTGCTTCCGGGGAAGACGGACGTCGACGTGAGCGCGGCGCTCGCGGGGGCGCCCCTCGTGGAGCTCGTCGGAGACGCGGGGCTCGGAGGGACCGACGTGTTCGCCCGGGTGAAGCAGGGCGGCATCGACCCGCCGCTCCACCTGACCCTGCGGGTACCGGACCGCCCCCTCGCCTCGCTCTCGGTGATCCGTCCGGCGCTCGCGTCCGCGCCAGGCACCCTCGGCGGCGCGATCGAGATCGCGGGCACCGCGAAGGTGCCTACTCTCTCCGGTGCCGTGGGCGTCCGCGACGTCGAGATGGCGAACGGCGCGAAGGGCGGCGCGGCCCTCTCGGTCGTGCTGGACCAAGCGCGGGCGGTCGTCGGCGTGAGCCTCGGCGTCCCCGGTCCGACCCAGGGCACGGTCGAGGTCGAGGTCCCGCGCGCCGCGATCGCGGGCTACGGGCGCGGCGAGCCCGTGACCGTCGCCGCGAAGGCGACCCTGCCCTCCATCCCGCTGGCGTCGCTCGTCCCGGCGTTCGTCGCCAAGGAGGCGCGGAGCGCGTTCACCGGGACGGTGGAGAGCGATCTGTCCGCGCGCATCGAGCTCGAGAAGGGGCCCTCCGGCCCCTCGATCGAGCGCGCCGACCTCGGCGGCGGCCTCCGTCTGCACCAGGGCACGTTCCGGATCCCCGGGACCAAGCGCTCCTACGAACGCGTGGAGCTCCGCCTCGCGCTGTCGAACGACCGGATCGCCCTCGAGACGCTCGAGGCGCACGAGACCACGCGCGACGTGAAGGACCGCTGGCTCAAGGTCCGCGGCGAGGTTCGGCTGAAGGACCTCCGGCCAACGGCGCTCGACCTCCACCTCTCTGCCGACAAGTGGCTCGTCTTCGGCGCGCGCGTCGTCGGGCTGGCCGACGCACCGCGCGGGACGCTCGACCTCGACGCCCGCGCCACGATGGAGCTCGACCGACCGGTGAAGACCGCCGTGGTGGACGTGAAGAGGCTCGCCCTCCTCATCCCGGACCGGTTCGACAAGGCCCACAACCCGGAGGAGGTCCACTGGGGCGACGTCACCATCGTCGGCGACGGCCCGGCGGTCGGAAAGCTCGCGGTGCCCCCCAAGCCCGCACCACCTCCCCCCGCGCCGCCCCCCTCGGACCCCAGGGCAGGGCCGACGGTCGAGACCGGGATGGACATCGAGGTCCGCGTGGCCAGAGGCGCCAAGCTCCTCCAGTCGCCCATCGAGCTCCACCCCGAAGGGACGCTGACCATCGCCGTGAGGCCCTCCGGGCGCACCGTCCGCGGCAGGCTCGACATGCGCGGCGGCGAGCTCTCTCTCGGCGGCAAGATGCACCCGCTCGCGCGGGGCTCGCTCACCTTCGACGACAAGGCCCCTCAGGGCTGGCTGGACCTCACCTTCTCCAAGAAGCTCCCCCCGTGGGCGCTCCGGAACGTCTCGTCGGAGAGCGGGTCCGACTCGGTCGACATCCACATGTTCGGCCCCATCTCGGACCGTCGCACCGTCCTCTCGGGCGCCGGGCCTGGCGCCCTGTTCGATCTCCTCAGCATGCACAACGTCGGCAGAGAGCGCTTCGTCAGCGAGCCGAACCTGCCGGAGACCCAAGCCGCGGAGTTCCCCCAGCACATGGGCCTCCTGACGCTCAGCTTCCTCTCCGTGAACCTCCCCCACCTCCTGTTCCTCGACCGGGTGGCCGCCTGGAGCGATCCCACGAGCGAGCCCCGGACCTACGGCCGGCTCGAGCGCTACGAGGGAGACCGCTACTTCGCCGATGGGAAGGGGCGGATCCGCGCGGAGCGGCGGCCCGCCGACGTCGGCCGGAGCGAGGCCGACGTAGAGGCCCTCTACCTGATCGAGAACAGCCGCGGCCTACTCTTCGGCGTCGGGGGAGCGGCGGGCAGCCGCGGTGGAGGCGGGCCCGGCGTCGTCCTCGAGTGGTCGAGCGAGCGCTGAGCGCCGGGTCGACCCGAGAGCGCCCAACGGCGGAGGCCGGAGCGACGCCCCTACCGGACGGGCCGCGGTTGGACTAGACCGGACGTGTGACGATCACCGCAGCCCAGCTCAACCACCTCCCCTTGTTCCGCGCCCTGGACGAGGAGCAGCTCGCGGAGCTGCTCGCCGCGTTCGTCCCGAGGAAGGTCGCGAAGGGCGCCGTGCTCTTCCGCGAGGGGGAGATCCCCTCCAAGTTCAGCCTCCTCGAGGATGGGGAGATCGAGCTGACCGAGGCGCGTGAGCCGAAGATCATCGTCCGGCCCATCGCGCCCATCGGCGAGCTGGGAGCGCTCACCGGGGTGCCGCGGAACACCACGGCCACGGCGACGAAGGACTCGCTGCTGCTCGAGGTGGACCGCACCGCCCTCATGCGCCTCTTCGCGAAGTCGGTCGATCTCGCGTCTCTCTTCTACAAGGGGCTGCTCGACGTCGTCGGCGACAAGGTGCGGCGTGACAAGCAGCGCCTCGACGAGATGCGCGACAACCTCATCCGCACGCAGAAGGCGATGAAGGAGCTCCGAGAGATCATCCTGGCCGCCGACGAGACGCCCATCTCGCAGCCGCTCTGCGACAGGCTCGACGAGCTCATCGAGCACAACCGCCGGTCGCACTACCGCGTCTCGCCCCTCGTGAGCCACCCCGCGTCGGTGCGGATGAACGGCGGCAAGATGATCCCCGTGGTCGAGCTCAGCGAGGGCTTCCTCAAGGTGGACGCGAGCATCGGCCTCGCTCCAGGCGCCGAGGCCACGATGGTGCTCGCCCTGCCCACCGGGGAGATCCCGGTGAGCGGCAAGGTGGAGCGGACTGGGACCGACGGCGTCCTGCTGCGCCTGGATCTGCTGATCGAGGACTACAAGCAAGCGATGAGCGGGTACATGACCGAGCTGCAGATGCTCGACTTCGTGGTCTGAGCGCCCGCACCGATGGTCCGTCCGCCAGTCCGCGAGGGCCGAGAGGCGTTCGCGGGCCGTGGTCCGCCGTTGCGAAGCGGCGTCGACGTCGATAGCGTACTCGCATGAAGAACTTTCTCTCTTGTGCGGTGACGGCAGGGGTGTTGGTCGCGGCGCTCGGCGCGTGTGGGGACGATTCGGGCTCGGGCGGTGGGGACACCACGAGCGGGCCGACGACCACCGGACCGACGACGGGGGCCACCACCTCCGGCATGACGACGACGAACGCGACCGGCGCGACGAACGCCTCCGCGACGTCCTCGACCACGAACGCGACCGCCGCGACGTCGACCGGCGGCGGCTCGATGGCTTGCGGCGACACCTGCCCCGCCATCGTCGCCCTGGCCGCGATGCTCCCGAACTGCCCCTACACGGAGCAGGAGTGTCTGACGGAGTGCAACGACGCCCTCATGAACAACATCCCGATGGACTGCCACGACGAGTTCTTCGCGTTCGTGGACTGCGCGATCGCGGAGGGCCCGGACAGCTTCTCCTGCGGCAACGGAGGTCCGTCGTACGAGGGCTCGGGGTGCACGGCGGAGGAACAGACCTTCGGCGCCTGCGTCGGCGGGTGATCCGGGCGGCTCAGTCGACCACGCGCAGCTTCCCCCGGCGCCCGAGCTCGCGCTTCGAGCCCTCGAGCTCGGGGGTCTTGAGGTAGTCCCCGCCAGCGGGCTGCTCGCGCGGCGGAGCGAGCGGCTCCTCCCACGCCTCCCAGCCCTCGGGCAGCGGGCCCGGGAGCGTGGGCTGAGCGGTCCGCTCGAGGAGCTGGAAGTCGTGCCGCGCCTCGAGATCCAGGGGCGAGCCCTTGCTGGGCCCCCCCGCCTTGAACCAGGCGCGCGCGGCGTTCACGTTCTTGATGAGCACCCAGTGCTGGGGGTCCACCTTCGCGGCCACGCTGAACGCTTCCATCATCCCGTCGAGGTCGCTCCGCGCCTTCGCGATGCACGCGAGGTAGTTGTGCGCCAGCCCTGGACACGGATAGCCAAGCTCCAGCGCGCGACGGACGTGCCGCTCGGCGCCAGCGAGATCGCCTTCGTGGTAGAGCGCGCCGCCGAGATCGAGGTGGGCCGCGTGGTAGTCCCCGAGCCGCTCCAAGATCGCGCGGTACTCCGCGGCGTCGGGGACGTGCGCGGTCTGGAGCCCGCTGTGCTCGGAGAACCACGCGTTCATCAGCGCCGTGTCCTCCTCCGACGAATCGAACGGCGTCTTGAGCTCTTGGAACGGCTCCTCGAAGTAGACCCGCCGGTCGAGCCAGCCGGCCGCCTCGGCGTCGTCGAAGTCTCGCGTGCCGGGGTAGATCGAGAGGCACGAGAAGATGTACTCGTGCGGCTTGGCGCGCTCGAGGAACCGCAGGGTCTCGCCGAACGTCTCGGCCGTGTCCCCGCGGTTGCCGAGCATCATGTAGTAGCGGACCTTGATGCCGACCTTCTTCGCGAGCTCCGTGCTCTCGATGATCTCGGCGACGGTGATCTTCTTGTCGATAGCGTCGAGGATCCGCTGCGATCCGCTCTCCACGCCGAGGGAGAGGCGCTGACACCCCGCGAGGCGCATCTCGCGCAAGAGCTCCTCGGTGAGGAGATCCACCCGCGTGTCGCAGCTCCAGAAGAACGAGAGGCCGCGCTCTCGGATCCGTCGGCAGAGCTCGAGGACGCGCTTCTTGTTCGTGGTGAACGTGTCGTCCTTGATCTGGATCATCCGGACCGGGAGCTTCGCGAGCGCCGCCTCCATGGCTCCGAGGACGTACTCGATCGACTGCGCCCGAAAGCCCCTCCCCCACGAGCTCTCCGCGCCGCAGAAGGTGCAGGCCCACGGGCAGCCCCGCGACGTCATGAGGATGTGGGTGGCGAAGTGGTCCTGCGGCGACGCGAGGCGGTCCAGATCGTCCAGGTTCGGGCGCGGGGGAGCCGTCACCGGCTCGCCCTCCGCGCGGTACACAGTGCCGCGGACGCCCAGGGGCGCGCGCCCCGCCGCCAGGTGGTCGACGATCTCGAGCAGCGTGACGTCGCTCTCGCCCACGCACACCGTGTCGATCGCGGGCACGTGCCGCAGGAGCTCCGGTCCGAGCGGGGTGGCGTGTGGGCCGCCGACCACGACGTGAGCGCGCGGGTGCCGCTCCTTGATGGCGCGCGCCACGAGGGCGACGCCGCGGCGGTTCGCGGTCCAGCAAGAGAGGCCGAAGAGGTCCGCGTCGAGCGCGCCGAGCACCTGCTCGACCTTGTCCCAGGTGTACGAGGACAGGTTCAGCACCTTGACCTGGTGCCCCGCCCTCCTGGCCTGGGCGCCCAGAGAGAGCAGCCCGTAGGGGATCTGATAGAAGTCGGCGTCCAAGTCCCCGAGCCGGTACCCGGGCGGCGGGCCGTCCTCCCCGAAGTCGACCGCCGAGCCGGCCGGGGCGACCTTCCACGGGGGTGGGTAGCAGAGGGCGATCTTCATCCGTGTCCTCGCTCGCGCTGCCATCCTATCGCTTGTCGCGCCGCGCGGGGCGGGGCATCCGTTCGCGATGGCCACGCCCACCTCGCCCTGGTTGCACGAGGAGGGGCTCACCTTCCTCAACCACGGATCGTTCGGCTCGACGCCGCGCCCGGTGCTCGAGCTGCAGGCCGCGCTCCGAGCCGCGCTCGAGGGCGATCCCGTCCGCTTCCTGCGCGACGAGTACCAGGGCAGGCTGGACGCGGCGCGGGCGGCGCTCGCGCCCAGGCTCGGCGCAGACCCGCTCGGCCTCGCCTTCGTCCCCAACCCCACGTTCGGCGTCAACTCGATCCTCGCTTCGCTGGAGCTCGCGCCCGGCGACGAGATCGTCGTCACGAGCCACGGCTACAACGCGTGCAACAACGCCGCGCGCAGGTGGGCCGACCGCGCCGGCGCGGCCGTGGTCGTCGCCGACGTCCCCTTCCCCCTCCACGATCCGGCGGAGGTCACGGGCGCGATCGTCGGGGTCATGTCGGCGCGGACGCGCCTGGTGGTCGCCGATCACGTCACGAGCCCCACGGGGCTCGTCCTGCCGATCGACGACATCGTGCGCGAAGCCCGACGGCGGGGCGCGCTGACGCTGGTGGACGGCGCGCACGCGCCGGGGATGCTCCAGGTCGACGTGTCGCGGCTCGGCGCGGACTATTACGTGGGGGCGTTCCACAAGTGGGTCTGCGCGCCCAAGGGGGCCTCCTTCCTCTACACGGCGGAGGATCGCCGCGCGACCACGCGCCCGGTCGTGACGAGCCACGGAGCGAACGCCCCGCTCGACGGAGGGTCGCGCTATCACGTCGAGTTCGACTGGACCGGGACGCACGATCCCACGCCGATCCTCTGCGCCCCCCGCGCGTACGAGTTCCTCGACACGCTCCACCCCGAGGGGCTTTCGGGCGTCATGCGAGACAACCGCGCGCTCGCGCTGCGCGCGCGCGACCTGCTCTGCGACGCGCTCGGCGTCCCGGCGCCTTGCCCCGACTCGATGATCGGCTCGCTCGCGGCGGTGCCGCTGCCCGACTCGACGAGCGCAGGTGCGTTCGATCCGCTGCAGACCGCGCTGCGCTCCCGGCACGCGATCCAGGTGCCGATCGTGCCGTTCCCCGCGCCTCCGCGCCGGCTCGTCCGCGTCGCCGCGCAGGTCTACAACAGCGTGGAGCAGTACGAGCGCCTCGCGCGGGCGCTCGACGAGGAGCTCTCCGCCGGCTCCCAGGCCTCCCCTTGATGGCTCGCGCGACTACCGGTCCTGGCGCGCCAGCTCGTCCGCCACGGTGCTGAGCGCGCGCGTCACGAGCTCGAGCTCCGTTCGCTTCACGCGCCCGAGCGCGCGCCTGACCGCGGCCTCGGCCGTCCCGGCCTGCAAGGTGTCGAGCCGCTTGCCCGACGCGGTGAGCACGAAGAGCTTCCGCCGGGCGTCACCGTTGTCCCGCCGCTGCTCCACCAGACCGCGCGCTTGCAGCCGCCGCAGCACGCCCGTGAGCGTGCTCGGGTGCACGCACATCGCGCGCGCGAGCGCCCCCGCCGAGGCCCCCGGCGAGCGACCGAGGATGCGGATCACGAGGCGCTGCGGGCCCGTCACGCCGAGCTCCGCCTCCATCCTCTTCGAGCGGCTCTGGAGGCCGTGGGCCAACGACCAGAGGAGACGCATGAAGTCGAGGGTGCTGCCAAGTGGAGGGATGGGCTCTGGGTGCATGGGCGCCACGATGCGCGAGTTTACGGCCAACGAACCGCTCCCGGCGGGACTATTTTCCGGGCAGCTCCCCCACCCCCGTCAGCCGCGGACGGGCGCGTGAGGGCGCGTGAGGGCGCGCGAGGGCGTGAGGGCGCGCGAGGCGCCGGCGCCGCGCGAGCCGGCGACGTTAGACCCTGGCAGATCGCCATGCAAGACTCGGCGCGTCATGACGACCTTCGAGCACCGACCCATCCTGCCGCTCGCGAAAGACACGACGCCCTATCGCCTGGTGACGAAGGATCACGTCGGTACGTTCGAGGCCGCTGGACACACGTTCCTCCGCGTCGCGCCGGAGGCGCTGACGCTCCTCACGGCGGAAGCGATGAAGGATATCGCCCACCTGCTTCGGCCCGGCCACCTGGCGCAGCTGCGCGCGATCCTCGACGATCCCGACGCGAGCCCCAACGATCGCTTCGTCGCGCTGGATCTGCTGAAGAACGCCTGCGTCGCTGCCGGGGGTGTGCTGCCCATGTGCCAGGACACGGGCACCGCCATCGTGCACGGCTACAAAGGTCAGCTCGTGTTCACCGGCGGAGGCGACGAGGAGGCGATCGCGAAGGGGGTCTTCGACGCCTACCAGCGGCTCAACCTGCGCTACTCGCAGCTGGCCCCGCTGGACATGTACCGTGAGAAGAACACCGAGACGAACCTCCCGGCGCAGATAGAGATCCAGATCGCCGACGGCGACGAGTACAAGCTCCTCTTCCTGGCCAAGGGCGGGGGCTCGGCGAACAAGAGCTTCCTCTTCCAGGAGACGAAGGCGCTGCTCAACGAGCGGAGCCTCCTCGCCTTCGTCGACGAGAAGGTGCGCCTGCTCGGGACGGCCGCCTGCCCTCCGTACCACCTCGCCCTCGTCGTGGGCGGCACGAGCGCCGAGTACGCGCTCAAGGTGGCGAAGCTCGCGTCCGCGCGGTACCTCGACTCTCTGCCCACGGCGGGCGATGCCAGGACCGGGCACGCGATCCGCGACCCCAAGCTCGAGGAGCAGGTCCTCGAGGTGACGCGGCGGACGGGCATCGGGGCGCAGTTCGGCGGCAAGTACTTCTGCCACGACGTCCGCGTGGTGCGCCTGCCGCGCCACGGCGCGTCATGTCCGGTCGCGATCGCCGTCTCTTGCTCGGCCGATCGACAGGCCCTCGCCAAGATCACGAAGGATGGCGTCTTTCTCGAGGCGCTCGAGCGCGACCCCGCGCAGTACCTGCCGCACCCCACCGACGCCGACCTCGAGGGCGACGTCGTCCGGCTCGACCTCTCCCGGCCCATGAGCGAGCTCCGCGCGGAGCTCTCTCGCTACCCGGTCAAGACGAGGCTCAGCCTCACCGGGCCGATGGTGGTCGCCCGAGACATCGCGCACGCGAAGCTCAAGGAGCGGCTCGACCGCGGCGAGGGCCTCCCCGCGTACATGAAGGAGCGGATGGTGTACTACGCCGGTCCCGCCAAGACGCCCGAGGGCTATGCGTCGGGGTCGTTCGGACCCACCACGGCCGGCCGCATGGACTCCTACGTGGATCTCTTCATGCAGCACGGCGGCAGCTTCGTCATGTTGGCGAAGGGGAACAGGTCCCGCGTGGTGACGGAGGCCTGCAAGAAGTACGGCGGCTTCTACCTGGGGTCGGTCGGCGGCCCGGCGGCGCGGCTCGCCCTGGACTGCATCAAGAAGGTGGAGGTGCTCGAGTACCCGGAGCTCGGCATGGAGGCCGTCTGGAGCATCGACGTGGTCGATTTCCCGGCGTTCATCGTCGTCGACGACAAGGGCCACGACTTCTTCGATGGACTGACCACCGGGAAGCTGCGCGTCCTCCCCTGACGGTCGCGGCCCGACCGAGGCTCCCTCCCGTGACGATCCGCCCTCGGGTGACCATCGCCCTGCGCGAGGAGCGCTGGGCGCAGCTCACGGCGCCACGACGACCACGCCACGCGTCGTTCGGACGCTGAGGCCCTTCGCCTCGGCGATGAGGACGAGCGCGTCGTACGGATCGATGTCGCGCAGCGACACGGTGACCTCGGTCGCCGATGGCGCCTCGAGGACGAGGTCGAACCGGCCCGCGTCCGCGAGCATCCGCGCCGCGTCCGCGAACGGCGCCCTCGCGAGCTCGACGCTGACCTTCTTTGCCCGCCTGGGCCGCGGCGCCGCCGCAGCCGGCTCCGCGCCGATCCGCGTCGTCGACCACCGGTCTCGCTTCGTGTGCTCCGGGACCTCGAAGGCCAACGCGTCGGTCGACGCGGACCGCGCCGCGGCGCCGTCCGCCTCCGCGACTCGGGGCGCCTCCGCTTCGAGCTCGGCGCACGCGTAGCATCCGTCCGGGCCGGTCCGCGCCGCGCGAGCCGCGTCCGGCACCGGCGCGCACGCGGCGCCGAGCGAGCAGACGAGGACGCCCAGCCGCACGCGCATGATCGGCAGCGTAGCGCAGCGGCTCGCTGGATCACGTCCGGCTCAGGCGGAATGATCCAAGCGCACCACCTCACGCACGGAAGTCTTGTGTTTCTCGGCGGCGGACTCACGGAACCACATTTGCACCACGCTCGAAGCCGCGGTCTCGTCCGTCGATCGCCCGCGCGCGCGTCCGAGCCCCCGCCCTCGCGGGGCGCTCCAAGGAGGTTCTCCATGCGTTGGTCCGGCTTGCTTTGGATCGGGCTCGCGGCGCTCTCCGCCGCGGCCATGGGAGCTTGTGATGGCTCGGCGGGATCCTCGGGAGGAGGAGGCGACGCCGACGACGGCGGCGGCGCCCACGCGGCGACCGGCACCACCGGCGCGGCCGGCACGACCGGCGCAGACGCCGCCACCGGCGCGACCGCGGCGACGAGCGTGGTGACCGCGGGGGTCGGCGGCGCCGGGGGCTCGGGCGGCGGCCCGGGCAACCCAGGGCTCCCGACGCTCGGGACGCTCGTCGTCCTCGGCGACTCGATCAGCGACGGGGGCGGGCAAGGACCGTTCTACTACAACCTGCTTCGCGACAAGCTGGAGACCAAGTACGGCGCCATCGCCTACCACCGACAAGCCGACAGCGGCTCCAAGACCGGTGCGCTCGTCGGCCAAATCGCGGATCTGCCGAGCACGCTGCCGGGGCCCGTCGCCGTGGCGATCACGAGCGGCGGCAACGACATGAAGGACGCCCTCCCGCAGATCGTGGCGGGGACGGACCAGGCGGCGCGGACCACGATGGGCAACAACATCGCGGCGGCGCTCGCAGACCTCACCGAGCCAGGCCAGTTCGGGGCGGGCGTCGAGGTGTTCGTGTTCGAGGCGAACATCTACGACGCGAGCGACGGCGACGGCGACTTCGGGCAGAACGGGTGCGCGTTCGGCCAAGGGCTGCCGGCCATCCCCACCGACGCCTTCTTCGCGAACTGGAACGGCGAGATCGCGACGCGCGTCTCCGCCGCCGGGCAGACCCTCATGGACATGCACGGCTACTTCGACGGTCACGGCTACGACGGGAGCCCGAGCTGGTACGCCGGCGACTGCACGCACCCGAACACGCTCGGCCACGCGGCGCTCGCCGAATTCTTCTACGCTGCGATCGCTGGCGACGGTCCGTAGCCTGCCGGTCGCCATCAGGCGGGCGCACGCGCGACGACGTGGACGTCACAGAGGTTCAAGCCCGTGGGTCCGCGCGTCGCGATCAGCGCGCCCGCGGCCTCCAGCAGCGCCCCCGTGTCGAACCGAAGCACCGCCGCGTCGACGTCGTGATCGGCGAGCACCGCCCGGGTCACCACGGCGCCCGCGCCGAGGCTCGCGCCGTCGACGCCGTCCGAGGCGCCGCAGAGCAGCGCCACGCCGGCCGGCAGCGACCGACCCGCGAGGGCGGCGAGGTGCGTCGAGCGCCCGCCGCGCCCGCCGGCGGCGCCCATCGCGACGGCCGGCTCCGCCGCGCGGACGAGCGCCTGCCCCGGGTTCAGCGTGCCGGCGAACCCAGCGTACGCGCGCGCCAGCTCCTCCACCGGCGCCTCGGAGGGCGGCAGCAGGAACACGGTGAGGCCCGCGGCCTCGAGGCCGGCGACGATCGCCGCCGCGAGGTCCGCCGGGGTCGCGACGACCTGGTGCTCGAGGCGCGCGGCGCGGGGGTCCTCCGGCTTCACCGTCTCGACGAGGGGCGCGGAGAGGGCGCAGCGGGCGAGCACCCGCTCGGCGTCGGCGACCGTGGTCGGGTCAGGCACCGTGGGGCCGGACCCGACGTCGTAGGCGCCGCCCGAGAGGACGTCGCTCGCGATGAGGGTGCGCACCCGACCCGCCGCGGCGACGCCGAGCGCTCCTCCCTTGATCCGCGACGCGTGGCGTCGCACCACGTTGATGTCCGCGATCGGGACGCCCGCCCGGAGCAGCGCGGCGTGGAGGGCGCGCTTGCCTGGGAGCCCGAGCTCGTGGAGGGGCGCCGAGAGGAGCGCCGACGTCCCGCCCGACACGAGGGCGAGCACGTCCCCGCCTTCGGCTACGAACGCCAGCGCCGCCTCCGCGGCGGCGACGCTCCGCTCCGTGGGCGCCGGGTGGTCGGCGAACATGACGCGCGTGCGCGGCGACGCCCACGAGATCTCGGCGCCCTCCGGGAGCACGAGCAGGACGTCGCGCGCTACGCGTTGCGCGCCCGCGAGCATGCGCGCGGCGCTCTTCCCGACGGCGAGGACCCGCGCCTCCGGCGAGCCGCGGAGGACGTCGTGGACCCGCTGGCCGAGATCGAACGCGAGGACACGCTCCCAGAACACGCGGAGGAGCAGGGCGCAGAGCTCGGCCTCGGACACGCGCGGATCGTACACGGTCAGGGAACGCTCTCCGTCCCCGTCGCTCCTCTGCGTGGGTTCGGGCCGTGAGCTGGTCCAGTGATAGCGCCCGGCTGAAGATCGGGAGAACGTGGTGCGACTCCACGACGGCCCACCCCATGCTTCGCGTCGTGACTGGCGTCGCGGCCCCACTGTCCATGTGGCTCCTCGGGTTCGATTCCCGCGCGAAGCGCGATCTCCCCGCTGAGGGATCAGACGCAGGCCTACGAAGCCCGCTCTCCAGGTTCGAGTCCTGGCGGGGAGGCGAGACGCGGTGGTGGTTCAAACAGGAGAACGCGAGGTCGCCAGCCTCGAGATCCGGGTGCGATTCCCGGTCACCGCTCCGCTGCGATTCGGGTTGAACGGCGGGTCCCATGAACCCAGTCCGAGGTGGCTCGACTCCACCCGCAGCGACGGATGTTTGAGCGCCGCGGGGCTCGCCCTCTGGTGAAGGCACCTGCCTCACACGCAGGCAAGGAGAGTTCGATCCTCTCGCCCCGCACCCGTGACGCCCCGCGGGGCACGCGACCTGGTGGTCCTGCCTGCCCGACGAGCAGGTACCGGTGAGTTCGATCCTCACGCCCCGCACCGAGCACGCCGACGTCGCCCGCCGTCAGAACGGCAGGACGTGCGACGGATCGTTCGGCGCCGCGTCGGCAGGGAGCGAGAGGCGCAGGTGCTGGACGAGGTCGCGTGGCGCGGTCGCCGGCCCGTCGGTCGCGCCAGAGAGCATGTTGTAGACCCAGCCGTCACCGCCGGCGCCGCCATAGTCGACCGTGTACGCCGTCACCGACACGCTGGACGGCGCCGCGCCGCCGAGCTCCGTGAGGAGGATCTTCGCCTCCGCGAAGCCGGTGGTCACGAACACGGTCTTGTTCTGCGGGCCCCAGTCCGCGGCCCAGCCAGCCGCGTCGCCGATCCGGAACTCGCTGTAGCTGCCCCCCACGATGCGCTCCTTCCAGTGGTAGCTCACCTTCTTTCCAGCCCCGAACTTCGCCTTGCCGTCGCTCGAGACTGCGCTGCCCGTCGCCAGAGACGGGTCGACCGAGAAGAGGAAGTAGAGGAACTTGTCTCCCGCCACCCCGGGGGCGATGTCCACGCTCGAGAGGCCCACGTAGAGCGCCGACTCGTCGTGCGTCACGTAGAGGCTCGCGCCGGCCGTGGACGCCGGGACCAGATCCGACGAAGCGACGAAGTCGTTCACTCCGTCGATGGTGATCGTGTGCCGGAACGCGACGCGGAACCCTGTCGGGGTCTCGAAGGTCTGCGCGAGGGCGTTCCCCCCGAGGTCCTGCGCCGCGGTGGTCACACGGAGCCGGAGCTCCGCGAGGCTCCCGAGCGGGGCCGCCGGCGTGAGGGAGAAGCTGAGGTCGTCCGCCGTGACGACGCCACCCGAGAACGCGACGCAGGACGCGAAGTCGTCGGAGGAGAGCTGGATCGCGCCCGAGCACGATCCGTCCGTCGACGCGTCGAGGGTGGTCGCGTCCATCGGCTCGCTGAACGTCACCTCCACCTTCGTGGCCGACGGCACGGCGACGGCGCCGTCGGTAGGCCACACGGCGAGCACCGTGGGCGGGGTCTCGTCGCCCCCGCCGACGCCTCCGCCGCCGCTCGTCTGGGACGAAGCGCCGCCGCCGCCGTCCCCGCCGCCGCCCGCCGTCGCCGAGGTGCCTGTCGACGTCGTGTTGCTCCCTCCGGATCCGCCTTCGCCGCCGCCGGTGGCGCCGGCGCTCCAGTCGACGTCCGCCCCTCCCGCGGCCTCGAACCGTCCGCCCTCCGCACACGAGACGTTCGCCGCGAGCAGCACCGTGATGAGACCGATGTGACGCATGGGGAGCCCCTTGCCCGAGTCGTTCCGGGGAGGACCTCGTAGCACGGCTCAGGGTCCGTGTCTCTTGTCAGAGTTACGGCTGACCGCCTCAGAGGACGAAGGGGACGAGCGCCCGGCGCCCGGGGGGGTACTCGGGGAACCGCTCGCGGTACCAGCGGTGGTGCGCGAGCGCCCTCGGGGCCAGGTTCGCCAGGGTGTAGAACGCGAAGGCCACGCCGCCGAGCGACCAGGTGAGCAACGCCCAGCCCGCCCACTCGAGGATCTCGGCCAGGTAGTTGGGGCAGGACACCAGCTCGAAGAGCCCCCCGCGGGGCACCTTGTACCCCGTCTCTCCTGGTCCCCGGAGCCGCGCGAGGACGCCGTCCGCGTGCACGTTCAGGACGAACCCGGCGACGAAGAGGCAGGCGCCGGCCAAGAAGCGCGGATCTCGGAGCCATGCGTCCGGGTAGGTGCCAAGCTCCGAGATCCACCGCGCGTTCACGTACGCGTTCAGCACGTTGAAGCCGATGGCAGAGGCCACCACCGAGCTCGGGGTGTGCTTGCCGGGACGGAGCCGCAGCGGAAAGAGGAACGTGCGCTGGACGTAGTGGACCTGCCACAGCGCGAGCATCACCAGGGGCGCGACGTCCGTCGCGCTCCGCCCGGCGCCGTAGATGG
Source organism: uncultured Polyangiaceae bacterium (assembly GCA_964492175.1). GTDB lineage: Bacteria > Myxococcota_A > Polyangia > Polyangiales > Polyangiaceae > Xiheicaenibacterium. The sequence continues at coordinate 47,691 of CAZBJI010000029.1, forward strand.
CGGCGAAGACGACGACGGCCGGGACCTCCATCAGCACCCACGCGAGGCGCTGCGGGACGTCCCGGCCATATCCACCTCGTTTGTGCCGCCCGTAGGGCGCGGTCACGAAGGACAGGAACCCGAGCGTGGCCGCGCCCAGCCCGAAGTACACGTAGACCAGGGCGCGGTGGAGCTCGGCCTCCGTCACTCCACGAAGAGGGCGATGTCGCCGAAGTCGGCGGTCACGTTGACCGTGGCGCCGGCGCCGGTGTTCATGGTGTAGCCGTTGCTCGTCGCGACCCAGGTCTCGGGCACGCCCGACTCGGTCAGCTCGTAGTCGGTGACGAGCTCGATCGTGCCGTCGGCCGCCGCCGGCACGGTGATCGTGATGTCCCCGTTGTCGGAGAAGACCGAGCCGTTCGAGGTCGGCCAGGCCGCGATGGAGAGCTCCACGTCGCCGGTGCTCGCGGTCACCTCGAGGGGGCCCTGCGCGCCATGCACGGCGAGGTCGCCGGCGCCGTCGTTGACCACCTTGGTGGACGCCGGCGTGGAGCCGCGGAGATCGGCGTCGACCGAGCCATTGTTCTGGCTGATCTCGAAGGCACCATCGAAGCCCGCAGGGAGCCGGACCGTGATGTCCGCGCCGGTGCCCCCGTTCGCGTCGCCGGACTTGTCGGCCCGTACGACGATCTTTCCGCCCGACTCGGCGACCGAGACCGTGAGGTTCTCGGTCATCTCCTTGCGCGCGGCGTCCTCCTTGTTGTCCTCGTGCAGCGTGAACGGCGTGAACGTCGCCTCGACGGAGGCGCCCGACCCTTGCGTGACGGTCACCGTCCCGTTGGGGCTGATGATCTGGATGGGCGTGCCCGCCACCCACGCGACGGACTGGGTCTCGGGGGCGAGCTCGTAGCGCGTCGCGAACTCGAACTCGGTGCAGTTCGGATCACCGTTGTCGCACTGGGAGATCACGCACCCCTGGCCGAACGAGGCGAGGGCAGCGACGGGGAGAAGGACGGAAGCTAGGAGACGAAACGCGCGCATGGGGTTCCTCCGGGGGATCGAACCCATCATACGAGATCCATCCCCTCCGTTTCCCCCGCCGAGGTCGTGCTCGGCGCGACCTCCCGCCGGGCCCCACCTTGTCTTACCCTTGAAACCGCTGAGGAATCCTCGGACGCCGCCGCGGGAGGGCGGGCGACCCCCTCGGCCCCGCGCGCCGCGCCGAAGGCGCCGGGTCGGGCCGAGGGTATCCGTCGGCTCATGATGCTCTCAGCAAGACTCTGCTCGCACCCTGCTAGGAGCGCCGCTTGGACCGCGGCGCCTTCGGGGGGGTCGGGCGCTGAGCGCGCCCCATGGGCCTGCCGACCTCGGCGCTCACCGGGCCGGTGAGCAGGGTGTCGAGCCGACCGATGCGGTCCCCGAGGAGACGCGCCAGGACGTCACCGACGTCCCGGTCGTGGCGTTGGGCGAGGAGCGTGATGTCGAGCGCGACCTGGCTCACGGTGATCTCGGCGATCGCCGCCGTCGAGCTCACGACCGCGCGATCTCCGGCGAGCCGCTCCGTCGCGCCGAGGAGGCTCCGCGTGTCGTCTGCGACGACCACGAGCCGGTGCCGCCAGAAGGCCTCGAGCTGCTTCTCGTCCGCGCCGTAGCTGAAGCGCGTGCCGGCGACCGACTCAGGGAGCGCGCCGTGCGAGAACACGACCACGAAGACGCCGCGCCCGTCCGCCCGCGCGATCTCGGGCGAGAGCCGCTCGATCTCGCGCGGCCACCCGCTCACGACGAGCGTCTTCTTCGCGCCTTGGACGAGCGCCAGCGCCTCCTCGAGGATCCGCTCGTAGCCCTCGACGCCGTAGACGTCGGGGACGGAGGACGCCACCTCCATCCGCGTGACGGCGTCCCGCAAGGACTCCGCCGACGCGTCGAACCGCTTCTTCAGCTGGGAGAGGACCACCTGCGGAGGGGTCCCGCTGAAGCGCTCGGGGGGGCCGGGCGTGCGCCGAGCGGCCCCCTGCGCCACGAGCTTCCGGAGCACCGAGTAGACGGCGGACCTCGGGATCCCGGCGTGCTGGGCGACCTCGTACCCGGTGGAGGGGCCGCGCGCGAGGAGCGCCGCGTACGCCCTCCCCTCGTTCAGGTTGTAGCCCAGGGCCTCGAGCGCCTTGACGACGTCCGGCTCGGTCATCACCCGCGCCTCTACCACACTCTGAGCGCGGCTCTCAGCGACAGGGCGACGACGAAGGGACGAGGACGCGCGCGGTGAGGGGTGGCACCTCCACGGGGCTGCCCGCATCGATCGTCACCTCCGCGCCGCTCAACACGTCGACGTAGCTCCCCGCCGGGAGGGCGGTTCCGGGGAGCTGCGCGGCCGAGGGGCCCGTCGAGGCGTGCACGAGCACGAGCGCGCGATCATCGGCCGCGTCGTCGCCCCGCGAGAAGGCCCACACCCGCGGCTCGACGTGCAGGGCCTTGCGTCCGCCGCGCCGGAGCGCCTCGGAGCACCTGCGCAGCTGGCCGACGGTCCGCGCGACGTCGCGCACCGCGCGCTGCGGCTCGAGCAGCGCGTCGTCCTCGGGCATGACGCGGCGGGAGTCGGGGTCCGAGCCGCCCGCGAGGGCGACCTCGTCGCCGTAGTAGAGGACCGGGAGCCCGGGCAGCGTCAGCAGGGCGACGAGCCCCAGCGTCTGGCGCGCGTAGGCCTCCGCCGACGTGGGCTGCGCCGCTGGGGAGGCTCCCCACGGATCCGCGGACGCGTCTCCGTTCGCGACGCTGAAGAACCGGGCGGTGTCGTGGTTGTCGAGCATGTGCGCGAGCACCGCGCCGGAGCCTCGGAACTGGAGGTCACCGGCTGCGAGGATCGCCTCGACCTCGTCGAAGCCGCCGTCCCCGTCCGCCATCGCTCCCTGCAGCGCCCACATGAGCGGGAAGTCGAACACGCTGTCGAGCGTGGCGGGGCCGAGGTAGGCGCCGAGCTGCCCGAGGGCCCCCGCGCCCGGCCCGGTGAAGACCTCACCGAGCAGGAACGTGGCCTCGCGCGGATCCGTCGTGGTGCGCAGCTCGTGGGCGATGCGCCGCGTGGTCGCGCGCGGCATCATCGGCACCGCGTCCACCCGGAAGCCGTCCACGTCGAAGCGCTCGAGCCAGAAGCGCGCCTCCTCCGCCGCGTGCGGCATCGTCCCTGGCGCCCGCCAGCGCAGGTCGGGCAGGTACTCGGTGAACCAGCAGGTCTCGATGTTCTCCGACCAAGGGCACGCCTCCGAGCCACAGACACACCCTTGCTCGGTGAACCACCCGTCGGGCAGCTTCTGAGCGTAGAGGGGGTTCTCCTCGTAGACGTGGTTCGGGACGATGTCCAAGAGCACACGGATCCCACGCTCGTGGGCCGCCGCGATCAGAGCGTCGAGCGCCGCCTCACCGCCGAGGCGCGCGTCGACGCCGCGGCTCTCGAGGGGCCAGTACCCGTGGTAGCCCTCGTAGAGGTTCCCGTCGCGTCCGAGCCGCGCCGCGTCGGGGTTGGTGTAGACCGGGGAGAGCCAGAGCGCCGTCACGCCGAGCGCCTCGAGCGTGCCGTCCTCGAGGGCGGATTGGACGCCGGAGAGGGTCCCGCCGGCGCGCGATCCGGGGGTGGGCGGCGGCGAGAGCGGGGCGCCGGCGTCGCCGCGGAAGCGGTCGATCATGATCTGGTAGACCAGCCCGTCCTGCCACGACTCGGCCGCCGGCGCGACGAACGCCGCGACGCGCGCCGGGTCGGCGGCGACGCCGCCTGCGTCGCTCGCCTCGATCCGGACCGTGTGCTTGCCGCGAGGCAGACCGGTCGCCCGGAGCGTAAAGCCGCCGGTCGACGCGTCCACCGTCGCGACGCCGACGCGCACGCCCGCCGAGGTGACCGCACGGAGGGTCCCCTCGTCGAGCGGCTCCTCCTCGTTCGAGGCGAGGAACTGCCCGCGCACCGAGAGCGTACCGTCCGCGGACGCCTCGACGTCCCACACGGCGATGGAGGGCTTCGAGCAGTCGGGCACGAGCAGGACCGACACCTCCTCTCCGTCTGCGGCGCGGAACCCAGTCAGCGGGTTGGCCGGGTCCACGTAGAGCTCCTCGCCGCGCTGGAGGAGGTACTGGTGCTCTCCCGGGTCGAGCTCCAGCCGGAGGAGGCGCGCGCCCGACTCCGGCTGCGGCTCGTGCGCGGTTTGCCAGTCGTCCCAGCTCCCGCGCACCGAGACGTCGGAGCTGGCGCTCGACACCCAGACGCGCGCGAAACAATCTCGCCGCGGAGGCGAGCTGCACGAAGCCGCGAGGGCGACGGCGAGCGCGAGGGGCGACGCGGCGGCGAGGAGGCGGCGCAAGCTCCCCTAGGCTAGTAGCTCGCCCCACAGATTTCGATCGGTTCCTCCCACCCCCGCGACGAGGTCTCTGTGCTCCCTCCTCGACTCCCTCGGGCACCGCGACCCATCGAAATCGATGGGTCGCGGTACGAGCCGCTCGGCGGGGGCGCGACCACGCGGGTCGCGCCCCGGCGCATCGCTCAGTTCGCGACGAGGATCCGCGCCGAACGCGGCGCCAGCGTGAGGCTCGGTCCGGCGTGCGCCGATCCGTCGATCTCGTCCACGAGCCCTCCGCCAGGGAGGTTCTGCACCGTCTCCTGGGAGTCGCCGCGGTTGAGCGCGACGTAGACCACGTCGCTGCCGTCCGTCATCTGGTAGACGAGGGCGTTCTGCGACGTGAAGAGCGTCTGCCTCGCCCCGCGCCGGAGCGCGGGGTGCGCGGCGCGCACGGCGCTCAGCGCCTGGACGCGGGCCTTGAGGAAGAGCTGCCCCTGCGAGTAGCCCGACCACTGCATGAAGCGCCGGTTGTCCGGATCCCCCGCGCCGGGCATGCCGACCTCGTCCCCGTAGTAGATGAGCGGCACGCCCGGGAGCGTGAAGATCACCGCGTACGCCGTGGCGAGCCGCTCGAACGCGCTCATGCCGCTCGGCAGCCCCGGCTGGCCGCTCCACGCCTTCTCCTTGCCGCCCGCCCAGGGGTCGGTCCAGACGGGCTGGTCCTGCGCGAAGTGGATCGAGCGCGGGACGTCGTGGTTGCCGATGAACGTGCTCATCACGCCCGCGCCGTAGTAGCCGTCGTTGCCGCCGAGGAAGCCGTCGAGGTCGAACATGGTCTGCGACCGCGCGAGCACCGCCCCGACGATGGCGTGCCGGAGCGGGAAGTCGAACTGCCCGTCGAGCATCGTGGAGGGGTTCACGTAGTAGGCGATGGTGCCCTTGTCCCCCGTGAAGGTCTCCCCGACCATGTAGAAGTGCTGCTGGCTGGTCGGCTCGATCTCCGTCTCCACCCGTGAGCGCAGGTCGGTGATCCACGCGTCCTCGATGTGCTTGACCGCGTCCAGACGGAAGCCGTCGATCCCGGTCTCTTGGATCCACCAGATCGCGTTGTCGACCGAGAACGCGCGCGCCTGCGCGTTCGTGAAGTTGAAATCGGGCAGATAGTCCCGGAACCAACAGCGCTTGCCCTCCGCGCCGTCCCACCCGCAGCCCTGGCCGCACACGCAGTTGTTGCCGCCGTTCTGGTTCGGCCAGAACCAGTCCGGGTTCTGCTGGTAGACGGGGGAGGTGTCGTGGACGTGGTTCATCGCGTAGTCGACGATGACCTTCAGGCCCTTGGCGTGCGCCGCGGCGACGACCGCTTGGAGCTCGGCCATCGTGCCCTGGCGCGACTCGGTCTGCGCGAGATCCTTGGGCCAGTACCCGTGGTAGGCGCTGTAGTTGTGCCCGTCGTCGCCGACGCCCGCGACGTCCGCGTTGTCGAACGGCACGCTCAGCCACAGCGTGTTCACGCCGAGCTCGGTGAAATAGTCGGCGTCGATCTTCTGGCGCAGACCCTCCAGATCCCCGCCCTGGTAGGCCGCCGGGGTCTCCACGCCGGGGATGCTCGGCCCGTTGTTCGCCGGGTTGCCGTCGAGGAACCTGTCGACGAGGACGAAGTACATGACGGCGTCGCGCCAGTCGTAGCCGAGGATGGGGGGCGCGCACTTGAAGGCGTCGGGGCACGTGATCCCGGAGAAGACGCTGTTGAAGCCCCCGAAGCCGTCGTCGACCTGGTTCGGGTTGGCCGGATCGGTGATCCACGTCGTGCCGTCGAGGACGAGCTTGTACTGGACGTCCACGTCCCACGGGACGTCCACGGTGACCTTCCAGACCGCGCCCTCCTTCGTCATGGGCGCGCCGTTCGTCCAGCCATCGCCCTTGAAGGACCCCCGCAGCTCCACCGACTGCTCCCCCGCGTCCGCGTAGGTGAACTCGGCGGCGCAGAGCTTGTACTCGTCGTCGCACATGAGCGGCGGCTCGCCGCCTCCGCTGCCCCCCGTCCCGTAGTTCGCCCCGTAGCCCGACCCGGTGGGCGAGCCCCCCGGATCGTAGCCGCCGACGCTCGGCGGGTTCTCGTTCACGAAGGTGTCGTCTCCGCAGGCAGCGAAGAGCGCGCCGCAGACGAGCACCGGGGCGAAGGACGAGATGAAGCGAAAAGCGCGTCCCATGGCGACTCCGAGGGCGGGTCCGAGGCGCCTCTTGGCGTCGCTCAGACATGAGTTACGTCTGAGACTCTACCTCCATTCGGCGCGCCTGTCTCTAGTACCGCGACCCATCGGTTTCGATGGGTCGCGGTACCCGAGGGAAGTCGAGGACGGAGCACGGAGAGGCGGCATCAGGAGAGAGGCGGCATCAGGAGGTACCTCCCACCCCCCCGCCCCGTCGCGGGGGTGGGAGGTACCGATCGAAATCCGTGGGGCGAGGACACTAGCCGTGTGCCGAAGACGCTCGGCGCCCGCCTCCCACCTCACGTCTCCAAGAGGAGCGCCTGCAGAGCCCTCGCCTCCTCGGCGTTCGTGACGGAGTCGAGCGCCCTGTTCACTTCGCTCACGATCGCGGCGGCGATGGAGGCGAAGTCTTTGGTCTGCGCGAGGGCGAGCACCACGGGATCCTTCGGATCGATGACGACGCGCCCCCCCTCGTACCGGATGGGCCGGCCCCCGCGAGAGAAGGACACCCCGATGTCGGGGGGTATCGGCAGCCGGGGGAGCACGTGCTCGAGGTGGCGCACGAGCGGGTGCGACGCGGGCGCGTTCCAGACGGGGTGCGCGCCGAAGAGCGCGAGCAGGCTGTCGAGCAGGCGCGGCGGGGGCCCCTCCTCGCCGAAGTCCGCAGCCGCCGAAGCGGGCGCCTCGGGCGATGCGGGCGGGGTGGTCGCTTCGCCGGACAACTCCGTCTCGCCCTCGCTGCCCTCGCGCGGCGCAGGCGGGGTGTCCTTCGCGTCGAAGGCGTCGAACGTGTCATCGAGCAAGCGGAAGCTCCGGGCGGGCGCGAACAGCGCCAACGCCCTTCCGAGCGGGTGCTCGGCGCCGACGACCAGGGGCGAGAAGGTCAGCTCCGAGGACTGGAGCCGGACCACGAGCGGGACGCCGCGCGCGACCGACTCTCGGACCTGTCTCGCCCACGGGGGCGCGTCCGGGGCGGGCTCGCCGACGAGGTGGAGGTACGCGCTCAGCTCCTCGGCGCGGCGCGGCGGCAGCGTCGCCGCGAGCGGAGACAGCTGCGCCCACACGGACTCGTACAGCGAGCTCTGCATCGCCGGATCCTCCGCCCGGTCGGCGACGAACAGGTGACCCGACACGGGCACCTTGAAGGGCGCCGCGCCGACCGAGAGATCGAGCCGCGTCTCCCCCGCGGGCGTCACCACGCGAGCCTTGTTCCGATCCGGCAGCCAGGCCCAGCCGACCACCCGCCCCCGACGGCCCACGTGGTCGATGAACCGCCGCGCGGTGGCCGAGGGCGGCGCCGCGGTCATCCTCTCGAGCGCCGCCACGAGCGCGCTCTCCGCGGCCTCCAGGATCGCCCGATGTCGCGCTGGATCGAGCGCTTCAGCCTCGAGCTCGGCGCGCAGCAGCACGGGGACCTCCAGCGCCCCTCGGGCGGGGAAGCCGAGCAGCCGCTCGATGGATCCGATGCGGCAGCCGAGGTGCCGCAGCTCGACGCCGTCGCCGCTCCCTCCCTCGTGCACGATCGCGACCTCCCCCTCTCCGATGCGGGACACGCGGGCGACCACGATCGAGGACGCTCGGTCGGCGTCGCTCATGCGTGGCGCCCCCGGGGACTTGCGGCCGAGCGCGCGCGCGAGCTGCACGTGCTCGGCGATCGGGAGGTCCGCGCGAGTCCCCGCCTCGACCTGCGCGAGCGACACGCACCCTTTCCACGAAGGGAACAGCGGGGCGGCCCGAACGCTCGCCGCGACGCGGTTGCCCCGGGCCAGCTCGCTCACGACGTGCCGGCGCAGCTTCTCGCGGACGAACGGCGGCAGGGCGTCCAGATCGTCGACCAGGCCGCGGAGCTCGCGCCCGAGCCCGACCGCGAGCCCGGTGAGCGCCTGCGCGCGCGAGAGCTTGCCCGTGAGCTTCACGACACCCCGGACCGAGCACGGCAGCGCGGCCACCTCCGCCTCGGTCACGCGCACGGAGGGCTCGTCCGCGCGGGTCAGGGTGAGATCGGACACCGATCCCGGGATGAGGTCCACCTGCCCCGAGAGACCGGGGACGCGGAGGCTGCGCAAGCTGATCCGGAGCTTCGGGTGGGCCGGCGGATCACGCAGCGACTCGGCGGCCGGCTCGAGGCCCTCCCGGCGAGCCTCGACGAGCGCCGCCAGCTGCGCCGAGACGTCGAGCGTCGGCTTCCCCGTCGCCGCGAGGAGCTCGGCGAGGAGCGCGCCGGCGCCGTCCGTCGGCAGGTGCAAGATCGGCGCGTCGAGGCCCGCGGCCTCCGCGGCTCGCGGCCACGGCAGATGGATGTCTCGCCCGAAGCGGACCACGCGCGAGCTGGTGAGGAGCGACCACGCGGCTCGGTCGCCCTGCACGGTCCGGACGGACACGTCCGCCTTCGCGAGCGCCGAGAGGACGCGCGCCTTCCCTGGACCCGTAGCTCCCTTTGTCAGGATCGACAAGCAGCCCTCGTGCTCGAGGGCGCTGCGCCCTCGCCCGCGCAGCAGCTCGAGGGAGAGCTCCGTGACCGCGCACGACGCGCCGAGCCGCAGCGCCCGGAGCTGGCGCTCCCGGGGGCCCGAGGAGGGAGGCAACAGCGCGAGGCGATCGACGTCGATCAGCAGGGTGATCGGGACCTCCACGGTCGGGAGCGGCGTCGCGGCGGCGTCGCGTCCTTCATAGAGCACGCTCGCGTGCGCGACGCGTGCGCCGACGTCGTCGGCGAGCACAGCGGCGACGGCGCGCGTCACCCCCGCCCGACGCGGGAGCTCCACGACCGGGAAGTCGAGGTGGGCGTGCGGCGGCGGGCCCGGGGCGCGCTTCGCCCGGCCGAGGAGCGCGTCCCGCTCGGCGAACCGCGCCGCGCGCCGCCGCAGGCGCTCGACGAGGCCAGCGGCGGACGACACGGTCCGCCCCGAGAGGGCGGCGAGCGCGTCTCGCTCGCGCGGGCTCGCCCGGACGACGTTCAGCCCGCGGACCCGCGGGCGAGGCGTCTCCTCGACCGAAGGGATGTCGCCGGCGCTCCGCGCCGCCACGTCTTGGGCGCTGACGAGCCCCGCGTCCTGCCCGTCCTCGATCCACGGGAACAGCGGGACGGCCGCGAGGCGCTTCGACTCGACGACCAGACCGTCGAGGACACACGAGAGGAGGAACGCGCGCGTCGGCCCGGACTCTGCGGCCAGCACGTCGACGTCGGAGCGCCCGCAGAGCTCCGCGGCGAGAGCGCGCGCGACCTGACGCAAGTCGGGCGAGGCGGGAGGACGCCCTCCCGGCAGCGCGCGCTCGTCCTCTACGGCGAGGGCGACGCTCGGGGACGATCCGGGCTGGTCCTCGTGGACCAACGTCCCGCGGTGCGCGAAGAGCACGAGAGACCGGACCGCCGGCGCGGCGGCCATCCCGACGCCGTCGACCGTGACCCAGCAGATCGGCGCCTCTTGCGCCTCCGGTCGCTCGCGGAGCATCCGCGCGAGATCGTCCGGTCTGGTCGGGCCCGCGCGCAGGAGCTCCGCATACGGTACGAGCGTGACGTCCGCGCCGAGCGCGATCCGCAGCGCGCGGCGGTCCGCACCGTCGAGGATCAGCACCGGCGACGCCGGGAGCACCACGTCCGCCAGGCCCACCGCCTCCGCCGGCGTCACCGCGCGAAGCGCGCCCTCGGCGTCGAGCGTGCGGCGAAGGGCGTCGGTCGTGGCGAGCGCCTCACTGCCCAGGGTCGGCCAGAGAGGCACGTCGCGCAAGGACTCCGGCCTCGCCGCCATCGCTGCCGCGGCGATGGGGCGCAGCGCGGCGACGTGATGATGGGGGAGCTCGCGCAGGTGGTCCTGCAGCGTGCGGCGCGCGAGGCGCGCGACCCGGTCCAGCGCTCGGTCCAGCCCAGGGCCACGTTGGACCCCGTCGTAGGCGCGCGTCGCCACCACGACCTCCGGCCACTCGACGACCGCGTCGAAGGGGACGCCGCCCGGAGCCGCCCCGAGCTCCACCGTCTCGAGCAGCCGCCCGTCCACCAGGGCACGCACCGTGCAGCTCTGCGCCTTCACCCCTCCCGCCGTCAGCGCCAGCGTGGCGCGGAACCCGTTCTCCGCCACCTCTCGACGGAGGAGGACGTGGGTGGAGCACGCCGGCAGATCCAGGGGCGTGGGGGGCCCGGCGAGGGCCCGCGCCCGCCGCTCGAGGCCACGCTTCACGTCCTTCGCGATGGACGAGTAGGGCCGCGACGGAGACGCTCGCAGGTAGGCCTCGGCGGTCTCTCCTCGCAGCCAGAACACGTCTCGGACGAACGGCAGGTGCTCGGCCGAGAGCGGCGCCTCTCCCTCGTAGAGGTAGATCGTGCCGCCGGAGCGGAGGAGGCGGCGGGCTCCGGCGACGCTCCGTCGCCGGCCCGTCGCGTCCCACAAGAGCGGGAGCTCGAGGAGCGGCTCGAGCGGCACGACGAGCGGATCCTGGCCGTCGGCGGCCGCCGCGCACGCGGCGAGCGCGCCCATTGCTGCGACGGCCTCTCGATCCCGGCCGACGTCACCCCCGCCCCCGTCGACGGCCGGCGCCCCGGCGGCGCGCGCCGTCAAGCCCTCGACCGCGCGCGGGATCGCCTCGACGAGCGCCGCGCGCACGCGACGCTCGAGCTCTTCGTCGACGCGCGACCTCGAGGCGTTCGTGAGGAGACGCTCGCGCCGCACCCGCGCCGCGAGCGGCGCGTAGACCTCCCCGACGGCGCGCCCGAGCGCACCGTCCCAGAGGGAGCGCGCGAGATCGACGCCGA